>CAVVYR010000001.1:0-261933 GCA_963752475.1 uncultured Chloroflexia bacterium
CCCAAAGCATGTGCGCTACCTCTGCGCTACACCCCGACGAGGTTCGTGCGTGGACAAGAGTACACAGCGGGGCCCTACGGCGGTAGCGGAGGGCCTACACCGCTCGAACCGCACGAAGGCCTGGGTCCTCCGCAACCTCGCTAGGGCAGTGCCTGCGAAAGAACTTCGACGACCTCGGGATCGCTGAGCTCCATCACGTGCACGGTGTCCCGGTGACATTCACGTGCAGCCCTTCGAACGCCGGGCCCGTCCGCGCCCTCACGACATCCTTGTCCTCTGTCTGCTGGGTTAGGCACCAAGGCTGGGCTCGGTGTCGGTGTGGATCTCGCGCTGGACCGGCAGCGCATACGGGTGCTCCCGCTGGAGGTACCCGATGAGCTGCTCGCGCACGAGGCAACGAAGGCTCCACTCCACGCTGGCGTCGGGGGCGCTGTAGAGCGCCCGCACCGTGATGGTGTGATCGTCGGCACCGGTCACCAGCACTGACCAGGCCTCGCCGTCCCAGAGCCCCGACTCGTCGAGGATGCGCTTGTACTCGGTGCGGATCTCATCGATGGGCGCGCGGTAGTCGAGGTAGAGCTTGACCGTACCGAGCAGATCCTTGGTCTTGCGGGTCCAATTCTCGAGCGGCTGGTTCACGATCTGACTGAGGGGCACGATGAGTCGGCGCTTGTCCCAGATGTAGACCACCACATAGGCCGCGGTGATCTCGCCGATGTGACCCCACTCCCCTTCGATGACGACGACGTCACCGATCTTGATGGGCTGGGTGAGGGCGATCTGGACGCCGGCGATGAGGTTGCCGATGAGTGGACCCGCCGCGACACCAAGCACGATGCCCAGCACGCCTGCACCGGCCAGCAAGCTGGCGGCCAGGGGCTGGACACCAGGGATGGTCAGGAAAGCACAGGCGATCGCGACCAGCCAGATGATGATCGACCCGAAGCGCTGCAGCACGGCCAGCTGGGTCCTGACCTGCCGAGCCTCGAGGTCGTCCACTTCATCGGGGAACCGCGACCGGGCGACATCCTCTCCGACCAAGGTCAGGGACACCGCCAGCCATCCCAAGCCGATGATGCCCAGGAAGACGACGGCTCGACGCACGAACTCGGCGGCTTCGGCTCCCATCCAGATCGTCGAGACGAGGATGGTCACGAGCACGACCAGGAAGCGCATCGGGTTGAGCGTGCGCTCGACGAGGTACTCGTCGAGTTTGGAGTCAGTGTGCCCATGCAAGCGGAGAGCGATGCGCCACGACACCCAGTGGATGACGATCCCGATGAGCACCGCCGCGAAGATGATGGCGATAGCGACCAGGTCCCCGCCCGGATCACGAATCTCGATGTTCAACTCTCGACCTCCGTCTTGTTTCGGCTCGACCCGCGCCGTGATCGACGCAACGATAGCGAGGCCACGCATGGTCCAACTGGTGCCGTGAGGAAGTGCTACCGCTAAGTGCGGACGTCGGACGTCGGACGCCGGTGGCCAGTTCTGAGGGAGTGGTCTCCGTTGGAGCGCAGGCCGATCGGCTGGCGCGTCTCTAGGACGGGTCTCCAGGCACCATGACGTCCAGGGCGCCCGGCATGATGCGAGCCAGCAGGCTGCCCTCTCCCACGTAGTCGCCGTCGACTTCCAACGGCAGCGGAGTGTCGGCCTCGATCGCGATCTCGCGGCCTCGGAGGCGGAGGCTGGTGGAGCCCGAGCCGCCTCCCAGGGAGGTTCGGCGCAATTGGTCGGCCAGGACCCGGATACCCCCGATGGGACCGCGGGCACCGACCACGATGAGGTCCAGAAGCCCGTCGTCCGGCACGATGGGCAGTCGCAGGTCCATGATCCCCGGGAGGAGTCGGCCCATGTTCCCCACGAGTGCGATGGAGGCGTCCGTTTCGATGGCCCGGCCATCCAGGGTCAAGCGGTAGGGTGTCGCGTCGAGCCGGGCGACCAACTTGAGTCCCTGGACGAGATACGCCGACCGACCGACCCTCTGCTTCCATGAAGACGGTGTCGTGGCCATGATCCGTGCGTCCAGGCCGGCTCCGCACCCGATGGTCATGATGGTCGTACTCTCGGGCTCCCCGATCAGTCGAAGCGTGACCTCTCCGAGGTCGATGGTGTGGGGCCGAGCGGTCGCGAGGGCCTCAGCGGCCTCCTCCATCGAAGACGGGACGCCGAGGACGTCAGCGAGCTGGTTCGCGGTGCCCGCTGGGACGACGCCCAGCGGCACACCCGTGCCAGAGAGCGATGCGGCGATATCACGAAGCGTGCCGTCGCCGCCGACCCCGACGACCATGCCGACGCCTTCCGCAAGAGCGGCGTCCACCGCCGGTCGAGTCTCATCCTGGGCCCTGGTCTCGACGATCCGTGGTGCCGTCCCGTCACGTCGTGTCAGCTCGACGTTGAGCTTCTCCACCAGCGCCCGTCGTCTGTCCCCATCCCTCGCCTTCGAAGCATTGGGGTTCACGACAACGAGGGAGCCTGCCACGCGGGAATGCTAGCAGGGCACCAGCTCGGTTCGTGCCCAGCGTCCGCGCACGAGAGCCAGGAGCGCACCGTCGCTCGGCACCGCATCTACGGTTGTGACAGGGGCGTTGCAGGTTGCCGACACTGTGGCCACCATTGCGTCGGCTCTGGGTACGCTACCGTTCGATGCGGATGCAGCACGCGCGTTCGGAGGGCCGCAGCCTCACCGCGGCGTGCCGGTCGATGGACCAGCGCACGGACATATGACGCGATGATCGCGGCTGTGGCCATCGCCAACCAACTGCCCCTCTACACCTGTAACCCACGCGACTTCCAGCACATCGATGGTCTGGAAGTCGTGACCGTGCCAATGCCAACCCTGGAGGATGCTGATGGCTGATCATCACCGCTGGCGCATCGGAGCCCGGCGGGACCGAGCCGAGACGTATCTCGTCATCACCATCGCCGCCTTCGCCATCACGGTGGGTGGCGTGCGCTGGTATCTGGAGGCGGCCGGCTATCCCACGATCGGCGATGGCGACCTGCACGTGGCGCACGTGCTGTGGGGTGGGCTGGCCCTGTTCATCGGTGCCTTGCTACCACTCCTCTGGGTGGGCCGGCGTGCCCTGCTGCTCTCAGCGCTCCTGGCGGGCATCGGGGCCGGCCTGTTCATCGACGAGGTGGGCAAGTTCCTGACCACTTCCAGCAACTACTTCTTTGCCCCGGCCGCGCCCATCATCTACGGCAGCATCCTGCTGCTGGTCGTGCTGGTCCTGCTGGTCCGGCGGCGTGACGTGGACCACGACGACGCCACGCACGCGATCCTTGAAGCCCTGCGCGATGGCGCGGACGGGCGCCTGACCGCTGAGGACCGCGCACGAGCCCTTGATCTCGCCGAGCGCGCCAATCACGAGTCGAAGGCGGAGGACGACGGCCTCCAGGCCATCCTCGTCGAGGCCCTGCAGTCAACGGCCATCGACGAACGTCTCGCCTCGGCGGGGCCCGTGGCCCGAGGCGACGCCCGGCGCTGGCTCGAACGCCTGCTGCCCACACGCGTCGAGCACTGGTTAGTCGTCCTGGTGCTCATCGGCAGCAGCCTTCTTGCGGCCGTCTTGGCGGTCGGCCTCGTGGCATTTGCGCTCGACCCAGAGATCGTCGACGAGATGATGGCAGACCTGGCCGCTGACGGCGGCCGCTCGGACATCCCAACCAACCCGATCTGGATGGTCTTGCTGCTCGGCGTGATCGTGGTCGCCGGCAGCCTCGCGACCGCAGCGCTCGTCCTGCTCCGCCTCGGCCGCAGCACGTTGGGGCTCAACGTAGCCCTGCTCGGCGGGCTGGTCTTCCTCGGCCTCGGAGGGCTGTTGTCGTTCTACGCCGTCCAGTTCGCAGCGCTCACTAACAACGTCCTCGGGCTGGTCTTCCTCGGCCTCATCATCGACTACCGCATCCGCATCGCCAACAGCCCGGTCATGCCCACGCCGCCGAGCCGCATACCCGTGGTCGCGTTGCTGCTGATCCTCGTCGTCGTGGTCGTTGTGTGGAGTCTTCAATGATCGGTATGCGCTCTGCCGAGAAGTGGGTCCTCGCCTTCAAAACGCAGCCGAGCGATCCACGCTCACGAACCGCACAATAATCGAGGCCTTCACCGCTCGGCCCACCACGCTCAGCGGGGCGGAACCTACGCCGCAAACCGCTCGTAGGCTCCCAAAGCAGGTGCGCTACCGCTGCGCTACACCCCGACGAGGTTCGTGCGTGACTAGGGTACAAACCCGCCTTGGAGGCGGTAGCGGCGGGACTGAAGCGCTTGGAGCCCGCCATGGCATCCGCCAAGCATGAGAGACGGCACGAACTGGCGAGGGTAGGTCTTGCATTCCAGGCCGTGATGTCGTGTGATTTGCAGAACGCTGTGAGCGCTCGGGTGCGTGCACGCACACACAGGGGGATGAACCGTGGGTCCGATGCGATCGTCGGTGAGGGGAACGGTCAGCGGAAGGGGGCTCGCGTCCGGCGCTGCGCTTGTGCTCGCCGCATCCGCACTGGCGGCCGCAAACGCGGGAGCAGCGGACGACGAGTCGCTGGTCTACGTCATCGGCGGCGAGATCACCACGCTGAACAACGCGGCCAATGATGGCGCTACCGCCGCCGTGATGCCGTGGCTCTACAACGCCCTGTACGTCTACGACGAGAGCCTGACCCCCGTACCGGACATCGCGGCCGACTACGCCGAGACGAGCGAGAACGGCACCGTCTGGACCATCAGGGTTCGCGATGACGTCTACTTCCAGCCCACCGGGGAGCAACTGACCGCCGAGGACGTCGTCTTCACTTACCAGTTGGCCAACAGCCAGAACTGCCGCTTCCTCCCGGACAGCTGTCTGGCCTTCGTGACCGTCACCCCCGAGGATGCCGAGGAGCCCGTGAAGGTGCTGCAGAAGGTCGAGGCACTCGACGACTTCACCGTGCAGTTCACGCTCGCGGAGCCCTACGCGCCATTCGCCACCGGGAGCCTCGCCGGCATGCCGATCAACAGCAGGGACGCGACCATGGCCGCGTTCGAGCGGTTCCAGCAGCAGACGGCGGACGTTCAGGCCGCCACCGTCGACGCGCTCCTGTCCGCGCTGGAGGAGGTGGATGACCCGGTCCCGCTCCGCTCGGGGGCAGAAGCCCTGCTCACGTCCGCCGGACTCGAGCTCCCGGACGAGGCGTCGTACATCGATGAGGATGGCGCGCTCGACGAGGCCCGCTACGTGGATGCACTCCAGGCCGCGCTCGACGAACTGAGTCTCGTCCTCAACGCAGAAGAGATCGACCGGGTCGCGGCCGCGTACGTCTACCTCGACATCGGGTCGGCGCCAGTCGGCACCGGCCCGTTCTACCTGTCCGAGTTGCGGGCAGGCCAGGACCTGACCCTTACGCGGAACGAGCAGTACCACCACGGACCCGCATCGCTCGCGACGGTCTACATGCCCATCATCAAGGACGACGTCGCGAGCGCCGCCGCGCTGGCCGCCGGCGAGATCGACTGGAAGGACGGCTTCACGGCCGATGGCTACGTGCAGGTCGAGGACGCCCCCGGCGTGAAGTTCGCGCGCTATCCGGACTTCGGCTACTACGCCCTCCAGTTCAACCTGCGCTCCGGGCGCCTCTTCGCCGATAGGGCCGTGCGGCAGGCGTTGGCATACTGCATCGACAAGGAGGCCACCGTCGCCGCCGCGACCGATGGCGAAGGCATCCCCATCTACGCGGATCAGCCGCCCGCGAGCTGGGCGTACAACCCCGATGTCCCCCGCTACGAGTACGACGTGGAGAGGGCCCGGGCGATCCTCGAGGAGGCCGGCTGGATCGACGCCGACGGCGATGGGGTCCGGGAGAAGGACGGCCGCCCCCTCGCCAGCCACATCCTGCTGCGCGCCGGCAAGCCCGACCGTTCCAAGTTCATGCACCTGCTGGCCGAACAGGTCCGCGACTGCGGCTTCGAGCTGACGTTCGAAGAGGTCGACTTCTCGCTCATGTGGGTCGGCCTCTCCTGGCCCCTCAAGTTCAGCGGGCAGGACGAGCAATGGGACGCCTACTTCGGCGGCTGGGGCACCTGGTACGACCCCGACCCCTTCAGCCTCTGGCACTCGAGCAACTGCGTGACCGCGGACAAGCCGGATCGCCTCAACTACATCTGCTTCCAGGACAAGCGGGCGGACGAGCTCATCGAGGCCGGCCAGGTGGAGCTCGACCAGGCGAGGCGGGCGCAGATCTACCAGGAGTTCGAGATGATCATGGCTCAGGAGCTGCCCTACCTGTGGGCCTGGTCCGACCAGGCGATCGAGGGTCTGGCGGAGGACGTCCACGGTGCCGACGAGTGGACCGAGGATGTGATGTCCACTCCGACCTGGTTCTGGGAGCTGGAGAAAGTCCGCAAGGGCGGCTTCCCGACCATGGAGTAGTCGCCGAGTCGTAGCCCCGACCCGTACCATGGCGCCCATGGAGTGCGGGGGATGTGGCCGGGCGCTCGACACGGACGCCCGCTTCTGCAAGCACTGCGGCCGGCCGATCGAGGGTCGCGGGGACGCGCCTGCCACGGCTGGTCCGGGCCTCGCGCGCGAGCGCAAGGTGGCCACGCTCCTGTTCGCCGACCTCGCCGGTTTCACCGCCCTCGGTGAGGCCCACGACCCCGAGCTTGTGTCGGCGCTGGTGACCGGCACCTTCGAGCGCCTCGCGGTGGTGGTCCGCCGCCACGAGGGCACCATCGAGAAGTTCGCCGGCGACGCCATGCTCGCCGTCTTCGGCGTACCGGCCGCCCACGAGGACGACGCCCTGCGGGCCATCCGCGCGGCGCTGGAGATGCAGGCCGTCATGGCCACAGCGGGAGCCGACGCCGACGGTGGTCCCGAGCTTGCGCTGCGTATCGGGGTCGAGACCGGCGAGGTGCTCGTCGATCATGCCCGCCTAGCCACGGAACGCGACCTCTTCGTCACTGGCGATGCGGTCAACACGGCCGCGCGGCTCGAGGCCACGGCGGTGCCGGGCTCCGTCGTGGTCGGTTCCGGCACGTACCGCATGACCAGCCACCTCGTCGACTACGAGGCGTTGCCGGCACTCGCGCTGAAGGGCAAGGCCGCTCCGGTCTCGGCCTGGCGGGCCCTGGTAGCGCACGCTGATCGCGCGGGCGGTCGGCGCTGGCCGAGCCCCGAGGCGCCGATGGTCGGTCGGGATGCGGAGCTGGCTCGCCTGCTGGAGACAGTCGGGGTGGCGGTGGAGACGGGCCGACCACAGCTCGTCACCGCCGTCGGCAGCGCCGGCGTGGGCAAGAGCCGCCTAGCGCAGGAGTTCGAGCGGTCGTTCACCGGGACGCCCCATCGGCCTCGCTGGCTCACGGGCCGCTGTCTGGCCTACGCCGACAGCAGTTACGGTGCCCTCGCCGAGGTCATGCGCGCCGATGCCGGTCTCGCCAACGACCCCGGGTCGGCGCAGTCGGCACTCAGAGCCCGCCTCGACGAGCTGGGCCTCGCCGCAGACGAAGAGGTCTGCGACGCGCTCGCCATCGTCCTCGGCATCGACGCGCGCCGTCGCCCCAAGGACGAGCTCTTCGCCGGCTGGCGCCGCTACCTGGAGGCCGCCGCGCAAAAGGTGCCGCTGGTCCTCGCGGTCGAGGACATCCACTGGGCCGACGAGGAGCTGCTCACCTTCCTGACCGTGCTCGTGCGCTGGGGCGAGGGTCCGGTGGTCGTCCTCTGCCTTGGCCGTCACGAGCTCCTCGAGCAGCACCCCGGATGGGGTGCGGGACTGCCCCAGGCGACGACCATCACCCTGGAGCCACTGACCACCGACGACAGCATGGCCCTCCTCGACGGGCTCCTGGGGGGCGGCATCCCCGCGAGGCTGCGCGAGCGCATCGTCGAGCTAGCCGAGGGCAACCCACTCTTCGCCGAGGAGACCGTGCGCATGCTGGTCGATGAGGGCAGCCTGCAGCGCACCGACGGTGAGTGGCGGCTGGCGAAGCCGCTCGAGGAGCTCGAGATGCCCGGCTCGGTCCAGGCCGTCATCGCCGCCCGGCTTGACTCGCTGCCACAGGAGGAGAAGCGCACAGCGCAGGATGCCGCGGTCATCGGCCGCATCTTCTGGGACCGATTGGTGGTCTATCTGGCCGCCGAGGACACCGACCGCACGAACGAGCACATCGGCGCGCTCCGCGTCAAGGAGCTCGTCGTGCCCCGCCTCACGTCGTCCCTCGCCGATGCCGCTGAGTACAGCTTCCACCACGTGCTCATCCATGACGTCGCCTACGACTCGCTGCCCAAGCGTGACCGGGCCCGACTGCACGAGGAGGTCGCTACCTGGGCGGAAGGACACCTCGCCGACCGCATCGGGGAGTTCGCCGAGCTCATCGCCAGCCACATCGTGGCGGCCGTCGGCTACGGGGAGGAGCTCGGCGCCGGCCGCTCGAGCGAGCTCCGCGAGACCCGGGAGCTCGCCTACGTGGCCTGCCTGCGGGCCGCCCGCCGGGCCGCCTCGCTGGACCTGATCGCCCGCGCCTGTCGCTGGATGTGGACGGCCATCGGTCTCGGTCGCGCCCTCGACCTTGGTCCGCGCGAACTCGCCGCGCTCGCCGACGAGGACGCGACTTGGCATTGGAACTCGGCCTGGGAGGGCCACCATGCCGAGGCGCTCGCCCCCATCATCGATACCCTCGAGGCATCCCCGGACGTGACCGACCAGGACAAGCAGTTGCTGTCACGCCTCCGTTGTGCTCTCATCAAGCCGCCTCAGAAGCCTGCCGACATCCAGACCGCCGAAGCCATCCTGCACGCGGGGCTCGACCGGCTCGAGGGGGGCGACCCCTCGCCAGGCCGGGCGCGACTCCTGCGCACGCTCGGCTGGGTCACAGGTCACGCTCAACGGCACGAGGAAGCGGTATCCCTGCTCGAGCAGGCCATCGCCGAAGCGCGGGCATGCTCGGATGGCTGGACGCTGCGCTGGGCACTTATGGACATGGCCATGAATGCCTGCTTCGTGGAGGGACTGGCCGACGGTCTCGAGTTGATCGAAGAGAGCCACCGACTGGCCCTGGAGGCGAACGACCAGGGCTTGATCCATCGCTATCGGAACAACATGCCCTGGATCCGCACGGAGCTTGGGGAGTCGCCAGAGCCTTCCGTGAGCGTGTTCAAGGAGGGGCTCGCGCGTGCGCGGCGCGAAGCGGAGGGCGGTTCAGACGTCTCGTTCGCCTTCAACCTTGCGATCGCCTACTCGTGGATGGGGCGTCTCGACGACGCGCTCACGCACATCGAGGAAGCCATCTCGACGGCGCGCGCGATCGACGGCGAGTCAGACGATTGGCTCCTTGTCGACCGCGCTGTCATCCACCGGCTCCGTGGCGAGATCGCTGCGGCCGAAGGGGACGAGGCCGAGCTCGAGCGGCGTGCTTACGAGCCCCCCTTGCAGCTGGCCTACGTGTGGCTGATCGAACGGGCCTGGGCCGAGTGGCCCCGCGACCCCGCTGCAGCGCTTCGTGAGCTGACGGCGTATCTCGAGCGCGACGACCCACAGGTGGACACCCGTGGGGAAGTGCCGTATGGCATCGGCCGGATCGCACTCCGGCTGGGCGACTTCGATGTCGTGCGCCGAGCGGTCGAGCAGCACCGGCGAACACGCAGGTTCGGCAACCAGGTGCTGCCGGCCATGTATGGCAGGGTCGACGGACTCATCACCGACGATGACGGCATCACGCTCGAAGCAGCGGCCACGGCCCTGGAGGCACGTGACTACATCTGGCATTCGCTGGAGGCCTGGGCCGACGCGGCCCTGCTGGCGGCTCGGGCGGACCGGCCGTCAGTGGCGCAGGAGCGGGCCCTGGCCATCACCGAGCGCACGGGCATGCACCACCTACTCGGCCCGCTGCCCGAGACCCGTTGGATCCCCCTTCAGCCGAGGTAGGCGGTCCTGCTCGGCGCGAAAGCAGGGCCATGCTGGCTGTCGCGGGCGAAACCGGAACGGCATCGACGCTCACGAACCGCACGATGATCGAGCCCTTCACCGCTTCGGCCGTCACGCTCACGGGCCCCGAGCCCGCGCCGCTTGAGCCCGAAAGGCCCCCAAAGCATGTGCGCTACGGCTGCGCTACACCCCGACGAGGTTGGTGCGTAACTAGGGTACACAGCGCGCCTCGATAGCGACACCGGTGGGCCTACACCGCTCGAATCGCCCGACACCGCGTTGACAAGGATGGCTGGGTAGCCAGCCGGTCAGACATGCAACAGGTGGGCGTGTCTCAGGCCTCTCTATGACAGGGAGGTCGCGCTCGCCGAGCTCGATGACGGCGAGGATGCGGTGCTGAGTGGCACGGTCCACCGTGCCGACCGCTAGGGACTGTAGCGGACCGCTGACCGATGCGACCCCGGACCGCGGCCGAAGGGGGATCGTCATGTCCAGAAAGATGTGCAGCGCAGGGACTCTGGCGGTGGCGGGTCTGTTGGCCACGGCAGCGATCGGCATCGCAGCCGAGCCGGTGGACGTGACTGGCGAAGCGACGGCCGAGCAGGTCGGAGAGTCCGTCTGGAGCGGCGAGCCGGTGCCCGGACTACCCGGGTCGCACCAGTCGAACTACCTCGAGGAAGGCACTCTAGTCACCTCCGACAAGCGCCTGTCAGGAGCGGGCGACAACGTGGTCACGTGTGATTTCACGGCTACGGAAGGGACCACCGTCGGTACGTGCTGGGGCACCGCGACCGTGCATAACGAGCGCGGGGCCTGGGCCGGCACCATCTCCGGCACGACCACCTGGAGCGACACCGCGCCGGCGCACGTCCACGTGATGAACCTGGAATACCTCGGGGCGGGCGACTACGAAGGGCTCCGCTTCAAGGGCGTGATCGAGGGCACCGACTACCCATGGACGATCACCGGGACCATCGAGTAGACGGTTCGGCCATCGACCTCGCGAGAAGGGACCTAGGCCTCTTGCCGAGTGCTCCGAGTCAGCACAACCTGTGGCAGACCGACGAAGCACTCGGCGAGGCGCAACAGCGACATGGGTTCGGAGCCTCTCTCTGGTATGACGGCACTGGCAGCGGCTGAGTCGATGACGGTCGTACTGCAGCAGGCGGCCGCTGGCGACGAGGCCGCCTTCACCCGTATCGTCGACGCCTACCACCCTGACATGGTCCGGGTCGCCTACGGCATCTGCGGCGAAAGAGACCTGGCGCTCGACGCGGTCCAATCGGCCTGGATGATCGCGTGGCGCAAGCTGCACACGGTGCGCCAGCCCGATCGACTGCGTTCGTGGCTCGTGGCGGTCGCCGCCAACGAGGCTCGCCACCTGGTCCGCCGCCGTGGTCGACGGCGGCTCGTCGAGCTGGCCATGCACCCGCCCGATACCGGCTCGCCTGACCCGGCGGACGAAATCCGCCGCGTCGACCTGGTCAACGCACTGCAGCGCCTCAAGCCCGAGGAGCGCTCGCTGATCGCATTGCGCTACGGCGCTGACCTCGATTTCGGCCGAGATCGGCCCCTTGCTGGGCCTCACCGCGTCGGGCGTCCGGGCACGCCTCGCGAGACTGATGGGTCGACTAAGGAAGGAACTCGGCGATGTCTGAGCGCGAAGCCTTCGAGACACGCTTCCGTCGCGCCTATCGCTGCTATCTCGACGAGGCCCCCACCGAGGTCGATGCCGCTGCCGTCGCGCGAGCGGCCGCCACACAGCGCCGCTTCGCAGGCTTGGCCTGGCCCAGTTTCGCCGGGCCGGCCCGTGTCCTCATATGGGTCGTGCTCCTGGCCCTGCTGATCGCGGCTCTTGCCACCAGCACCCTGTTCACCGGTTCGGAGGGACCCGCGATCGTTGTGGGCACGGAGGTGACCGGTACGTCGCTGTGTACGCAGACGTATCCGGGTCAGTGGCACGGCGCACGCGTCCCGGGTGGCGTGACCGAGAGACTCTCGGAGATGACCCAGGAGTGCACGATGGAGGCCTCCGACCCGCGGCTCACGGGGGACGCCGATAACGTGGTCGACTGCAGCTACGCCGAGGTCGATGGTGTCCTGATCGGTGAGTGCTGGGGTACCAGCGTCATCCGCAACGAGGATGGCGCCTGGGGCGGCGTCTTCTCGGGCACGACACGTGAAGAGCCGGGGGCCAAGGACCCGATGGACCTGGTCTACCTCGGGAGTGGCGACTACGCCGGGCTTCGCTTCGTCGGCAGCACCACCACGACCTTGTCACCGGACCGTTTCACCGGGACGATCGAGTCGGTCGAGTGAGCCGCGCAAGATACCGATGGCGACTGGCTCCAAGTGTCGCCCGAGGACTGGACTGACGGGCCTGAGCGTGTGAACCGCACCAACAGTCGAGGCCTTCGCCGCTCAACCCGCCAGGCACAGGACCCGGGAGCCTTCGCCGCTCGAGCCTGAAGGGCTCCCAAAGCACGTGCGCTACCTCTGCGCTACACCCCGACGGGTTCGTGCATGACTAGGGTACAGAGCGCGACTCCATGGCGACACCGAGGGACCGATACCGCCTGAACCGCACGATGGTCGGGCGATGCGAGCGCGAGGCCTGCCAGCCACGGACATACATCCTTCCTACAGGGAAGCTGTGCCACCATCGCGCCGATGCATCTACTGGTGGTCGAGGATGACGTTCGCCTTGCCCGCTCGCTGGCCCGACTCCTCGTCGAGGACCACCACGTGGTGGAACTCGCCCTGACTGGCCACGAAGGCCTCGAGCTCGCCGTGGGCGCCGACGGGCTGGACGTCGTCATCCTCGACATCGGCCTGCCCGACATCGACGGACTGCAGGTCTGCCGCTCCCTCCGGGCCGAAGGGCTCAGCCTGCCGGTCCTCATGCTTACCGCGCGCGATGCCGTCGGAGATCGAGTGGCCGGTCTCGATGCGGGCGCCGACGACTACCTCGTCAAGCCCTTCGCCTATGCCGAGCTCAGCGCCCGTCTTCGCGCTCTCGGCCGCCGCCGTGCCGCCGAGCGGACCCGACACGAGCCAACGCTCCGACTCGGAAGCATCGTCCTCGACGAGGCCGCACGGCAGGTCCACGTCGCCGAGGGATCGGTGGAGCTCTCCCAGCGTGAGTTCGCGCTGCTCGAATGCCTCATGCGCCATCCCGACCAGGTCCTGACACGGGACCAACTGCTCGACCACGCCTGGCCCATGGCCGTGGCGGTGATGCCCAACACCGTCGACCAGTACGTGAGCTTCCTGCGGCGCAAGCTCGGCCCCGAGGCCGAGCGCATCCGGACGGTGCGCGGCGTCGGCTACCGCATGACCAGCACATGAGTCCATCACCACCCCGAGCCGAGGCGCAGGTGCTGCGGCGGACCCGGCTCCGTCTGGCGCTCTGGAGCGGCGGTACCACGCTCGTCGTGCTGCTCATCCTCGGCGTCATCGTCTACGCCTTCGTAGCGCAGCAACTCGCCCGCGACTCCGAGGAACAGCTGCGCACGCGCGCGACCCTCGTCGCGGCGCTCAAGGACCCAGCGAGCGACGCTGCCGACGACGACGTTGCCCTCGTGGCCGCCGCCGACAAGACCGGCGTGCTGTTCGGCGGGCCGCTGTCGGGCACGATCGCGATCACTTCGGAGAAGTCGGAGGGTGCCACGACCGGCCTCGCAGGCAAGGTTGCCGCGAAGACGACGGCCACGACCGAGACAGACCTCGCGGTCAAGGAAGCCTCGGTCGAACTGAAGGCCCGGATCGCCGACGCCGTAGCTGATGCGAGCTCGAGGACCGATGGCAGCGAGCTCACGCTGAAGGACATCGACGGCGTCCCGACGAGGATCGTCTCGGTCTACGCTGGAACGCCTGAGGAACCCTTCGTCGTACACGCGATCGCGGACCGCACCATCGAGCTGCGCACGATGTCCAACCTGGCGATAGCGCTGTTCGCAGGAGGTGCGCTTGCCGTGCTCGCGGCCTCGCTCGCAGGTTGGGTGTACTCGGGAAGGGCGCTGGTCCCCATCCGCGCCTCGCTCCGCCGTCAGCGTGAGTTCGCGGCGGACGCTAGCCACGAGCTACGCACACCGCTGACCGTGGTGCGCAACAACCTCGAGATCCTGGCCCGACACCAGGCGGACGACCCCGCTGATCTGGTCGCTCTCGAGGATGCGACCGCAGCGACCGAACGGATGGGCCGCCTGATCGAAGACCTGTTGCTGCTCGCCAGGACGGACGCTGACGCCGCCCCGATCGAACACGCTGAGCTTGACCTTGCCGAGGCGGCGCTCGGCGCAGTCGACGGGTTGACCGACGATGCAGAGCGTCGGCGCATCTCCATCGAACTGGACCTGGACCTGACCCCCGTCCACGGTGACGCCGGGCGGCTACGACAGTTGGTCACCATCCTTGTCGACAACGCCATCAGGCATGGCCGTGAGAGCGGGCACGTCTGGGTCAAGGTGGGGCTTCGTGACGGACGTGCCGAGCTGGTCGTGGCCGACGACGGGCCGGGCATCCCCGAAGCACACCGACATGACGTCTTCGGGCGCTTCTGGCGGTCGCCGACTGCGGAGATGAGCGGTAGCGGACTCGGCCTCTCCATCGCCGCGTGGATCGTGGCGGCCCACGAGGGGTCCATCGAGCTGGACGAGCGACCGGGTGGCGGTGCCAGGTTCACGGTCGAGCTGCCGCGCTGACACCTCGAGTCGGGATACAGACAGCCTTCAGCCTCCCCCGACAGGCTTGACCGATCGCAGCACATCACAGCACGGAGACGCCACAGATGCACCATCCCAGCTCGCCAGACCGGATCCGCCGCTGGCTGGCCGTAGCCAGTATCACCGCCGTCGTCGTCGTCGCTATCGCGGCGCCGCCGACGCTCGCGCAGGTGGCGACGCTCGGCTCCCCTCCCCCGGACGCCGAGGCCAGCACGGTCCCGGCCGAGGCGCTCGGCGAGCAGGACACGATGCTGGCGTGGGCCGAGTGCATGCGCGCCAACGGTGTCGAGGTCACCGACCCGATCTTCGACGCGTCAGGCGCGTTCATCGGCGGGCTCGAGTTCGAGGGGACCAAGGACGCCGGGCCCAAGGACGCGAAGAGCGAGCCTTTCCAGGCGGCCAGCGAGGCCTGCAGCGACTTCCTCGTCGCCTTCAAGCCCGTCGCCGATCCCGCGCTCGAGGCCGAGCAGACCGAAGCCGCCCTGCGCTTCGCGGCGTGCATGCGCGAGCAGGGGCTCGACTGGCCGGACCCGGCCCCTGACGGCACGAAGTTCGCTGGCTCCGACATCAAGACCGACAAGAAATCGGTGGAGTTCCAGGCCGCCTACGAGGTCTGTGACGACGAACTCGCGGTCGAGGACGAGGGCGGAGCCGGCACGTAACTCAAGCCGGGCATGGGAGCCGTTGGACCTCGGACCACGCTCGCGAACCACACAACGATCGAGGCCTTCGCCGCTCGGATCATCAGGCTCAGGACCCCGGAGCCTTCGCCGCAAACCCTTCGTGGGCTCCCAAGCACGCGCGCCACCGCTTCGCTGTCCCGACGAAGACCGTGCGTGCCCTGGGTACGCCACGCGCCTCGGACGCGAGGCTGCGCCGTCAGGCTGCGGGATCCTCCACGCTCTCCGCCTCTACGTTCGAGCCCACGTGGAGGAGGAGCCAGATGACGCCCGCGAGGGCGGCGCCGATGGCCGGGAACAGGATGAAGGCCCAGACCTGGCCGAGCGCCCAGTCAGCCTGGAAGACGGCCTGCCGATCGAACGAGCCGGGTTCACCGACGCGTTCGACACCGGGATCGAGATGAGGTGCACGAGGGTCAGGCCGATGCCGGCGGCGATGGGGCCGAAGCACTTGGGCACGCCGAGCTCGTTCGTCGTGCCCAGCACGATGAGGACGAAGACCGCGGTGACCACGATCTCGAGGATCGCGACCGAGAGCAGGTCGAAGCCCGCGGGCGAGTGCGCGCCGTAGCCGTTCGAGGCGAAGCCGGCGTCCTGCGCCATGGTGAAGTAGCCGTCGGTGCCCAGCAGGATGAGCGCGAGGATGCCCGCCCCGACGATGCCACCGATCACCTGGCCGGTGAAGTAGGGCCACGACTTCGCGGGCTCGAGCTTGCCCGCGATGAGCATGCCGATGGTCACCGCGGGATTGACGTGACAGCCCGAGACACGGCCGATGAGATAGGCCATCGCGAGGAGGCTGAAGCCGAAGGCGAGCGAGACACCGAGGATGCCGACGCTGAGGCCTCGTCGAAGCCGCCGGTGGCGAAGATTGCGGTGCCGGCTCCCCCGATCACCAGGACCGCGGTGCCGAGGGCTTCGGCCAACCCGATCCGCAGGTGGTCGTTCATTCGTTCGTCCTCAAGGAGGGTGATGAAGCGGGTAACCCAGCGCTGACGCCGTTCGGATCGCAGCGCATCCGCAGAGCCAGGCGGTCGATCAGCGGTGCTGTCACGATGGCGGCCCGATCTGCTCCTGAAGCTGAACCAGCGGTACCTGGCTCACCGTGAGCGTGCCGCCCTGCGGGCGCTCGATGTCGATGATGAGCGTGATGACGGCGCCCAGCACGACGATGAGCGCGAGCGCCGTGAGCGGGCTGCGTCGTCCCGTCAGTCCGGCGCTGAAGCCGACCATCCCGAGCGTGAGCGCCGAGCCGAGGAACAACAGGAGCAGGACGGTCTCCGGCACACGGGCATAGATCGCCGCCACCTCACGCGTGGAGGCGACGTCGATCGTCTCGTTGAGCGATTCGGTGTAGCTCGCGTGATAGACCGCGAGCACCGTCGGGTCGTCGTAGTCGGGCGTCGTCCGTGCGAGCCCCTCGGCGATGGCCCACAGCTCGTCCCGGATCTCGGCGGCGCGGGCGAGCTCGTCCGCGATGTCGCTCAGGACCACCCCTTCGGTCACGGTCCGCAGCGGCACATACTCACGGAGCAGCTCCCGGCTCTCGTCTGCGGCAGGCTCGGGCAGGTAGCCGGCACGGAGGTACGTGGTGCCGATCGAGTTGGCCTCTTCGAGCACCAGCCCACGGCGGGTATCGAAGCGGTCGGTGGCCATGCCCATGGTGATCGCCAGCAGGAAGGCCATGAGCGCGAGGATCGAGCCCACGAGCATGCCCGTGGGCCCTTCCTTCTCCTCGGGTGTGCGGGACTGCCACCAGCGCCCGAAGCGGAACCCCAGCTCGTAGAGCACGAGCGCGAGCAGGGCGAAGGCAAGGAACACGCCCGGGATGGGAAGCGAGTCGATGAGATCCTGGAACATCTGATGCTCTTCCTGTGTCGTGGATACGTGATCCGTGTGGGGCGCCGCTCCCGGGCGTCAGTCGCATGTGGCCGCTCAGGCCGACCGAACTCAGGTCCGCTCGACGTCCCCGGGCTTCCAGGACTGGTCGAACCAGGGCTCCAGCGGCCCATACAGGCGAAGGATGACGAACCAGCCCTTGCCCGGGACCGTCTGGATCCAATTCTCCGATGCCGTGGCTGGTGGCTCGGGGCCGAACGTGATGTCGACCGACCCGTCCGCGTTGTAGGTGAGCGCGTCACGCTTGCCGTTGCGGCCGGGGAATGGCTGACCGGTCTGAAGCTCGGAGCGCGTCTGCGGGTCGTAGACCACGACGGACCAGAAGTCCTTCACAGGCACGTCCGGCGGAAGACGCAAGCGGTACGAGGCGCCGCCGTCGAAGGAATCCCCCTCGAGGTCGCGAGTCGCGCACACGTACTGCGACCCGAGCCCGACCATCTCCATCGCCATCGCCGGCGTGTTGACCGTGGCCACGTAGAAGAACAGCGTCCTTGCGTCGAGGTGGCGGCCACCGAGCCCATCGTCACGCAGCCAACGGTAGTCGCCGCCGATGAAGGGCGTCGTCCACTGGCGGTCGGGGTACACGTAGGCATCGCGCTCTCGGTTCTGGAAGAAGGTGGCGCGTGCGGTAGCGTTCCCGACCGCTGCAGCGTCCAGCAGGATCTCGCGCATCCGATCGTCAGGCTGGAAGGGCCGGCCCTTCTGGATCCCCAGGGACGCGAGAAGGCCGCGAAGCTCCGGGTCGAGCATCTCCACGGGCTCACGCTCGATGACCGAGGCGATCTCCTCGTAGAAGGAGTAGTCGTTCGCGTGGATGGTGTTGAACTGAGCTCCCGACGCAGAGATGAACCGCATCTCCGGCGATGCCGCGGCCTTGGACAGCGGATAGACCCGCAGCCCCATACGGAACATCTGCACTGCCGTGTCGGGCTTGCCATCGACCAGGAAGCCGCGCAGGATCAGCCAGTTGATGCGGCTCGTAGATGCCGCCACGAAGTACCCGCCCGGGACCGGCCCGTCGTAGCCGGGCGGCAGGATGAGGTACTTGCCGCCGGCGCCGCGATCGGGACCAGGCGAGCCCATGTCGGTGACGAAGCGGAAGAAAGCGTCGTTGACCGTACCGGGTCCGCACTCGGGCGGAACCTCCACCACGGTAGGGCCATCGCGTTCCAGATCGAGGATGCCTGACAGGTAGACGGTATCGGTGTTACCCGTCAGGAACAGGGGATTGGAATCCAGGAGCCGGTCCATGATGAGGACCTTGTGGCAAGCGTCGGCGCCCTGCGCGTCGTGGGCACGACGCATCGCTTCGACCGAGGCAGCAGGTATGCCGTCAAGGAAAGCCTTCACGCCACGACCGAAGTCGAGGTTGTCAAAGACAAGGCGAGACGTCTCGGAGGTCGGGACACCATCGACGAACTCCAGATCCCCGATCCGCGATTCGACGAGGTCGGGCGTCATGATCTGCAGTGGGACAGGCGTGTTGTAGCCCGGCGGGACCGATGCGGTCCTGCCGGCCTGGGCGCGCTCTGGCATCTCGACCTCCTGACGTGCTCGCTAGGCGAGCAGCTTGGCCTTGGCCGCCGAGAACTCCTCATCGGTCAGCGCACCAGCCTGGTGGAGCTGGGCCAGCTGGTTCAGCTGCGTCATGAGGTCGTCGCTGGCGGCCGGCGGGGGCCGCAGCTGCTGCCGCGGGTGCTGCCGCTGCCTCCGCTGCCTGCTGGGCCTGCATCTCTTCCATCTGACGCTGCATCTGCTCCGCCTGCGCCTGCTGCGCTTCGGCCGTCTGGGCCTGCTGCTGAGCGGCCTGATTGGCGTACTTCTGCTGCTGGCGGTGTTGGACCGCTCCGGCAGTGCCCGCCACCACGGCCGTCGTGGCCACGGCGCCTACGATGCCTCGTCCACCTCGTCGTCGCATCATCGTTCTGTTCCTCCGTTCGTTCGTTGGGTTGGGCGGCGATGGAGGCCTAGGCCTGAGCCGCCTCGATATCGGCGTAGAGCTGCTGTACCACGGCACGGGGGACGCGCTCGTCCATGACGACGGATCCGCCGGCGTTCTCGATGGCATCGCTGATGCGTGATGCCCAGGCATGCTCGAACAGCAGGAGGGCAACCGACGAGTCGGGTCCCAGACCCTCGCTCAGGGCGTACGCGTCCTGCTCGCTGAGCATGGCGGTGACATCGCCCACGACAGGCTCGAAGCGCTGCAGGACCTCATCCTCGAGCTCGTTGAGCTCAAGCACGCGCACGGGTTCGTCACCGACACGGATGGCCAGGAGGATGTCGATGACGCGGATGACACCGGCGTCCACGACTCGCTGGATCTCAGGGATGATCTCGCCCTTGAACTGGTTGCCCGGGAACTTGAGCACCACGAGCTCGAGTGGGCCGGTTGACATAGGTACCTCCTCAGGTGCGGGAGCGGCGGCAACGGGACGCCCGCAGCCGATGATGCACTGGGGGAAAAGATAAGCGGCTCGATGAACGATGTCATCACCCTCAAGGGGTGAGCCCGGGCGTTCGGGTCGAGCGAGCCCTACCGGCCAACCTCGGCGGATGACTCCGCGAGGATATCGAGCGGCGGCAGTAGTCCGCGGCCCACCGCCAGCTCGACGGCCTCACTGCGAGAGGTCGCCCCCAACTTCGAGTAGACCGCGCCTGCCTGCGTCTTGATGGTGTTCCTGCTCACGCCCAGGCGGTCACCGATCTCTCCCAGCGTCAGATATGTCTGGAGGAACGGGAGAAGCCGCAGCTCGCGATCGGTCAACGATGCCGCCTGGTCGGCAGGGGTACCCGAAGACTCCTCGGTCATCTCGTCCAGGTCGTCCACCGCGTCTACGAGGGTGCCGAGGAGCGGCCGGTGGGCGATGATCGCGCGGGCCTGCGCGAGCGATGCACGCGCACCGATCGCGTCGCTGACACCGAGCTGGGCGCGCGCCAGCTCCGTCAGACAGCGCAGGCCCAGCCAGGGGACCGCCCACGAAACGAGGCGGCGCAGCAGCTGGACCCGAGACAGCTCCCTCTTCGCTTCCTGCACGTCTCCCCGGCGGATCGCGACCCGAGCCGCGGCGACCATCCCCAGCAGCGACGTCAGGTAGTCCTCGGCCCCCGCGTCGCGCAGCGAGCGCCAGAACTCCTCCACCAGCGACTCCGCTCGGCGCCTGCTTCCGTGGTCCAGCTCCATCAGGGCGCACTCTGCGAGCGCCACCCTGCGGGTATCGGGAGCCAGCGGTTCAGCCGTCTCGACGATCTGGGCGAACTGCTCCTGTGCTCCATCGACATCGCCATCCATCTGACGCGCGTACGCGGCCAGCAACATGGCGACCGGTCGCCATGGACTCCAGACGGGCTCGGCGTCGAGGGAGACCTGGGCATGGGCCAGCATGGCCCGCGGCCCCTCGTGACAACCGAGCGCCTCCACGAGCGCGCGTGAAGAGGCCATCGACGCGGTGCCATCACCCGGAGGGCTGACGACCTCGCCTGCCCGGGCTGCGGCTCTCCAACGCTCGAAGTCCTCGGGCCGCCCGTCAAGGGCGGCAAGCCATGCGGCCATCGAGGCGACCGGTGGATGCCGCAGAACGGTCTCCGCATCGAACCGCGCGAACCACCGATTGAGCGTGGCGTTCGCACCCTTCTCGTGCAGTGGCTTGGTCGATCGCACCACGAGTCGCGCCGCCTCGTCGATGAGGCCGCCGGCGAACGCGTGTTCGACTGCTGCCTCCTTCTCACCCGCTCCGGTGAACCATGCGCTCGCGCGCCGGTGGAGCTCCGGCAACAACTCCGGTCGTGTCAGCTCCAGCTCACGGTGTAGATGCTCACGGAGCAGGTCGTGGCACTTGTACCAGTGTCGGTCCTGGTCGAGCGGCGCCAGGAATGGCGTCTTGCTCGCCAAGGACTCGAGCCGTCCGGCAGTCCCTGTGCGCTCCAGGACGGCATCCGCCAGCGGCCCGCTCAGGCTATCGAGGATCGACGTCTGCGACAGCAGCGAGCGCTCCTCGGTGCTCATCAAGGGAAGAACCTGCGCTTCCAGGTAGTCGGAGATGTATGCGGGGTCCCACGCTGCGCCCGTGTCCACGTGCGCGGTTTCGCGTCCGCGATGGGAGAGGCCCGCCAGATAGGTCGCGGCCGGCCATCCCTTCGTCCGCTGGTGGATATCCCGGGCCTCCTCGACAGTGAGATCGAGCTTGAGCTCGCGAAGGAGCGACTGAGATTCTGCCTGGTCAAGCGCGAGATGCTCTGCGTCGACATCGAACAGCTGGCCAGCAGCCCGCCAGCGGCTGTACGGCAGGGCCATGCGTGAACGCGCGCCGATGGCCATCCGGCTGCCGGCGGGGAGACGGTCGACGAGCCCGGCGATCGCATCGATCGCAGCGGGCTCGTTGACGACGTGTCCGTCGTCCAGGACGAGGAGCATGGCCTGCGATCGATGATGGATGGCGTCGACCGCTCGATACAGCAGCCTTCGCTCGGCCGGGCCCGGGAACGACCTCATCGCTCTGGGAGCCTGCCTGGTGGGGCCGCGTGATGCCCAGTGCACCCAGTAGGTGAGAGAGCAGGATCACCGGGTCGTTGTCGATGGTGTCGAGAGACAGCCAGGCCACGTGGGGACCACACAGGGCGGCCCATTGGCCAAGCAGCGTGGTCTTGCCGTAGCCAGCTGGCGCGACGACGCTGACCAATCGAACACCGCGGCTTTGGCGCAGAGCGTCAAGCAGTCGGGTTCGCACGATGACACCCGTGCCGGGCACCGGCGGTTCGGTCCGAGCGAGATCGAGCCACACTCCGCCTGCGGACTCGGCCGTCTCCGCCCTGGGCAGGCCCGCTTGGTCGCGCTGACTGGGTTGCTCGTCCCGGATCGTCCGCTCCTCGTAGCTGCCCGGCGATCGCCAGGAATGCGACGTCATTGTCACCCAGGTCCGTCGTTCGGGGTGGACGGAAAGCGACCTCCAGCATAGGGAAGGGACGAGATCGACACGCTCGCGAACCACGCTCGCGAACCGGACGAAAGTCGTCGCCTTCGCCGCTCGGCCCATCGTGCGTGGAACCCCAGGGCCTCCGCCGCAACCCCGCGTGGGCTCCCAGAGCATGTGCGCTACCGCGGGCGACACCCCGACGAGGTTCGTAGCGTGGGATATGGCGCACAGCGGGCCGTGAAGCCATAGCGGGGGGCTACAGCGCTCGAACCGCACGATAGTCAGCCTTCGTTCGGCTGGAACTGCCACGTCCTGTCACGTGACCAGGCCTTGTGCCCGGTCGCGGATGGTGAGCATCTGCTTGCGTATCATCAGCAGCACGACGAACCCGATCACCTGCATCGCGGCCGCACTCACGCGACGCGGGAGAGCCGGGCGGGACCGGATGCGCTCGACGAGACGGGAACGTCTGCCGCCGTCCATCGGTTCGAGGACGAACGCCCAGCTCCAACTGCCGGCGATCTCGCTGTGGAGCACCAATGCCCGCTCGGGCTCGAGCCCACGGACGACCCACTCGTTGACCTGGTCTCCCACGGCCAGGTCCTGCCACTCGGGCACGATCCGCTCGGCACCCTTGCGGTGCGGCAAGCCGAAGAGCGAATAGCTGTATTCGCCGCCCCGGTCGTCGCCCATCTGCACGAGCCATGGCCAGACGGCCGATGGCGGGGCGGCGATCTCGAGGGATCGCGTATCGACTGCGGCCGGGTCGAGCACGAGGTCATCACCCGGAAGCACGCTGGCACTGACGGTGGGATCGACGCCCCAAGAGACCACGCGCTGCCAGACACCGCTGAGCCGTAGCGCAACCGCCGCCGAGCCGATGACGGCGACGATCGCGAGGCTCACCACCCTCGATCTACCCATCACTCGCTCTCGATCCGAAGTTGTGTGCATCTGACGGCCCGATGCGCCTGTCGCGAGGTTCGAGATCGGACCGGCTTCGGATGCCTCATCGTCAGGCGTACGCCGGGACCTTGGCTTCGGCGAGGTCCTTGAAGTCATCGAGCATCTTGCGCATGCTTCGTTCGATCCAGACCTTGGCCACCATGTCCTTGAGGAAGCCCGGCAGCCGACCCGGCATCTCGCAGTCGGCATCGAAGACCACACGAGTGGAGTCGCCCATCGGCTCGAACCGCGCGTACTGGTCCATCGAGCCGAAGTCGCTGCGTTCGTGGTAGAGCCGCTGCGGCTCGACCTCCACGACCTCGTTCAGGGACTCCAGCTCGAAGCCCACGAGCCGCATCCTCCCCACGAACGTCGTCCCGACCGCGTCCACCGGCCCGCTGAAGTCCGAGCACTCGCCCCACGGCATCCAGTCCTTCCAGTGGGACACGTCGCAGAAGAGCTGCCAGACATGCTCGACCGGCGCCTCGATGCGGATCTCGGCGTGCAAGTGCGTCACCGCTTCGCTCCTTGGCTATGTCTGCACCGGGACCTCCGCCTCGGCGGTGGTCTTGAGGTTCTGCATCATCTGGTGGGCGTTCCGCTCGCCCCAGACCTTGGCCAAGACGTCCTTGAGGAAGCCCGGCATCCGGAAGGCGATGTCGTAGTCGCACTCCACGAGCAGGCGGGTCGCGACACCGTCAGGCTCCAGCCGGATGACCGTGTCCACCGGCCCGGTCTCGCTGTGCTCGTGGTAGAGCCGCAGCGGTTCCACCTCGACGACCTCGTTCGTCATCTTGAATGCCAAGCCCATCAGGCGCGTCGTGTCGCTGTATGTGGTCCCGACCTGGTCCAACGGCCCGCTGAAGTCGGAGAACTCGCTCCGTGGCGTCCATTCGTGCAAGCGCGACGAGTCACACAGGACCGCCCAGACTTGCTCGACCGGCGCCTCGATGCGGACCTCGTCACGGAAGTGGCGCATATCTCCCCCTTGGTTCGCGGGCCGGGTTCGCCAGTGGCTCGACGCGGTCCAGGGCGGCCAGGGTCTGCGGACCGAGTGTCATCGCCTCCCGCTCAGACGATTCTCCGCCCGATGTCCATGCGATCGAACGATCTGGATAACGCATCCTCAGGCGTGCAGGAAGTCGGGCTCGACGTTCACTGGTTCACCCCGACTCACCCGGAAGTCGCAGCGTTGGCCGCCTTGGGCGATGGTCTCGGTGCGGTCGAGCCGCAAGCCCATGGCCGCGAACTGGGGATAGTCGATCCAGCAGAGGAACGGGGTGAGCTCGGGAGCACCTTCGCGTTCGAGATACTTCACGGCCCCGCACTCGATGCAGTCCAGCTGCATCCCGGCGTCGCTTCCGTCACCGTCGACGACCTCGTACACCCAGTCGTCCGGGTAGCGGCGTTCCTGGCTGGTGGCAGCGATACGCCGCCACATGTCGATGCCCCTCTGGCTGAGGAAGCCTCGGCCCTGCAAGCGCATCACCCAGCGCATCGGGACGCTCTTGTAGAAGGCCACCTCCCCGAGGTGGATGAGGCGGGCCGCTTCCTCCTTCGATGCCCCGCGGGCCCGGAGTGCTCGGTACATCGCCAGCTTGGCCGTGACCTTGACAAGGGTGACGGTCATGCTGTTCTTGCCGCCGCCGATGTAGGGGATGTCCGGCAGTAGACCCTCGAAGCGCTTGAGCGCGTCCCCGGCGATCAGCTCCGCGGCCGTCTTGCCGTAGGCCTCGGCAAGCGGCTTGCGGAAGGGTCGGTAGTAGAACCTCGCCAATCGCATGAACCGACCCTTGTGCCTGCGGTACCAGTAGTCTGGGCCCGTGTGCCGGACCTGTTCGACCTTGGCCGGCGATGCGGCGGGCTCACGACGAAGCTCTGAGGGCAGTTCCTTGCCGCTGACCCAGGCCTCCACCGTGCGGATATGCAGGTCGGGGTCGGCCCGTTGCCAGCAATGGCCCAGCCCCGGTACATACCAGGCCTCGGCCTCAGGCATGAGCTCAGCCAGGGCAGCATCGATCGGTCGGACGTGGCTCTCCTTCTCGCCGGCCACGAGCAGCGTGGGGCTGGGGGCACCGAAGGCTGCGTAGTCACTGAAGCATTCCGCGACGACGCGCGCCAACGCCAGGCTCGACGCGACTCGCAGATCGTGCGGGTCGTGGGTGTCACTCCACAGGGCCACGCCCGGACGGGTGTGGATAAGGAGCGCCTCGGCGACCGTGATCAGGCGCATGACTTCGCGGGCGATGCGCGGGGCGTCGAAGGGCGGTGAGCCATCGATGATGGCCCGCTCGACACGATCGGGATGGCGGTCCAGCAGGGCGTGGACGTGCAGCCCACCCGAGGAGATGCCGAAGACGCTCGCCCGTTTCGCGGGGACACGCGCCTCGATGAGCTCCGCGAGCAGGTCGGCGATCCCCTCCTTCGAAGGAGAGGACAGATGATTGCTGCGCCCGAAGCCGGGCAGGTCCGGGGCCAGGCAGTGGAAGTCGGCGAGCCTGGCCATGTGCTCGTGCCACGCCCGGCTGCTCTGGCCGGCGCCGTGGATGAAGACGATGGCCGGCGAGCCGGGAGTCCCGGACTCTGCGACATACAGGTCACCAGGAGAACGCTGCTCACTCATCTCGTCACCTCGTATGTGGACACGAACATGGGTTTCACCGTTTCGGGCGAGCGAGGTGGCCGATGCCCACCTCGCGTGCGGCGGCCACGGCGGTCGCCACGCCTTCGGTCCAGGGCTCCCCATGGCCGGGCAGCAGCCATCGCGCCTCGAGCCCTTCGATGCTGGACAGGGAGGCCAGGGCCTCATCGGGATCCGCTGCGAAGGGACAGATCTGCGGACCACGGCGCTCGGTGATCACCGCGTCCGTGGCCAGCGCGTCACCTACGAAGAGGGCGTCGTGCCCCGGCGCATGGAAGGTGACGCTGCCGTGCGTATGTCCGGGAGTGTGGATGACCTGCAGTGCGCCGGGCAGGTCGAGCGTCGTGCCCGCGTCGAATGTGCCGACCTCCGTCAGCGCCTTGGTGCGCATCGCGCCGCGACGCATGAGCCACAGCAGGTAGTGCAGCAGGGAGCGGAGCCTGCGCTCGCCCATTCCAGCGCTCGGGTTGCCGACCTCGCCCCGCGCGAGAGCCATGTCACGCTCGTGGATGCTGGCGGGAACGTCGTGCTCGACGCGCAGCCGTTCGGCGAACCCGATGTGGTCTTCGTGACCGTGGGTCAGCACGAGCGCGCGGACGTCCTCGATCGTGCGACCCATGGCCGCAAGCTCGGTGGTGAGGTCAGCGTAGTACGCGGGCACGCCCGCATCGACGATGGTGACCTCGCCGGCTTCCTCCAGCAGGTAGCAGGCGACGACGGTCTCTCCCAGCCGGTGCAGGGACGGCGCTATCCGCATCGAATCGGACTCACGCCACGCTCGCTGGCTTCACGCCTCGGGCGAGTAGCGCCTTCGAGAACACCTTCATCACCGAGACGGTGACATCTTCGAAGCCAGCCTCCTCCACCAGCAGCTGCGCGGCTTCGTCGGTCCACTGCCATTGGCCAAAGCCGTCGACCACGGCCTCGGTCGACTCCTTCGGGGCGTACCCCGCCTCACCCAGAGTGACTGCCATCCGACCACCCGGACGCAGGACACGGTGCATCTCCCGCAGCGCTGCCGATGGGTCGGGGACGAACTTCAGGGCATTGACCGATGTAGCAACGCTGAAGCGGTCATCCTCCCAAGGCAGATGGTGGGCCTCGCCCTCGGCGATCTCCGCGGTGCCCGCAGCGATGCGCTCGGCGAGGCGCCTACGTGCCATGTCGAGCTGCAGCTTGGAGGCATCGAGGCCGGCGACGTAGCGCACATGCCTCGCGTGGTCCACGAACAACGTTGCGGAACCACAGCCCACGTCGATCAACTCGTCCTCCGGCTGAAGACCCAACTCAGTAGCGATCGCGCTGTGAAATGGCCGGCTGCTCCTCGGCATCAGCCTGACACCGAGCCGTCCAGGCAGGCCGTGCGGCACCCCGAAGAACGACATCCACCAGTTTCGGCGCAGGCCCATCGAGCGTCCCCCCGAATGCGGGCCGGGTTCGCCAGTGGCTCGGCGTGGTCCTCAGCGGCCATGGTCGACGGACCGCGCGTCGTCGCCTCCCGCTACATCCGATTATCCGGCGCCTGCCAACCCGGGGGGTCGGAGTCAGGCGGCTCGCTCGGCCAGCCAGGCCAACAGCATCGGGAGTCGACCGTGGAACAAGGCTCGCGAACCGCACGATGAACGAGGCCTTCTCCGCTCGGCCTGCCACGCTCAGAGGCTCGGAGCCTTCGCCGCATACCCCTCGTGGGCTCCCAACGCAGTAGCGCTACGGGTGCACCAGCCTGCCCAGCCATCGTATCTTGGGCCGGTGAGCGGTCAGACCAAGCGGACAGGCGAAGCCCCCGAGTCCCTCAGCAGCCGGGTGGCCGAATCTGGAACCGCCCCGCTCCATGGGGATCAAGGCTCGGTCTTTCGGCCGTCCTTCCCGCTCGTCCAGGCCAAGCTCCGCCCGCGCACGTCGCCCCCGGTGACCGTGCCGCGAGAGCGGCTCATCCGCCAGCTCACAGCCGAGCCGCGAAACCCGATCGTGTCGGTCACCGCACCACCCGGTTACGGCAAGACCGTGCTGCTCTCCCAATGGGTGGCACGAGAGGAGCGGGGTGTCGCGTGGCTGACGCTCGACGATCTCGACAATGACCCCAGCGTCTTCCTCACGAATGTCGCTTCGTCACTCGACCAGGTTCGACCGATCGACGCCTCGATGGGAGCTGCTATCGCCGTCCATGGACATCGGGTCCTTGCGACGGCCGTGCCACGGATCGCCTGGGAGTTGTCCCGCTGGGAACAGCCCGGCCTGCTCGTCCTCGATGACGTCCACCAACTGACCGATCGGATCTGTCTCGATGCCCTGGCTCAGCTCCTCGATCTCCTGCCCCCTGGCTTCCAGGTCGCCATGGCGGCGAGGGTCGAGCTCGATCTGCCGCTGGCGCGGTATCGGGCGCGGCAGGCGGTGCTCGAGCTCGGCGGTGCGGACCTCGCGCTCGACCCGGAGGAGACGCTCGCCCTGGTGTCCGCGATGGGCGAGCCACTCGATGCGACCGAGGCCCGACTCCTGAGCGAGCGGGCCGAGGGCTGGGCTGCCGGGATCTACCTCCTGACCCTCGAACGCACACGACACGACGGGGGCCGGGACGCAACCGACATCTCGGGCGGGGTCGGGTACGTCGCCGAGTATCTGCGGGCTGAGCTCGAGCAAGACCTGAGCGACAACGACGTCGCCCTCCTCACGCGGACATCGATCCTCGAAGTCGTCGAGCCGAGCCTTGCCGAGTCCGTCGCTGCAGTCCCACATGCCGAGGAGCGGCTGAGTTCGCTGGCCCACACGAATCAGCTCATCGGGCGGGTCGAGGGGCCAGACGTGGCCTTTCGCTACCACGCGCTGCTGCGTGACTTCCTCTTGGCGGAGCTCGAGCGACGTGAGCCAGGAACGGCGCCCGAGCTTCATCGTCGGGCTGCTGCCTGGTATGCCGACTCGGGACGCATGGAGCTTGCTATCGAGCACGCGCTGGCTGGCGGGGATATGGACGGCGCGGCTCCGCTCGTCACCGCTGCGGTCCTGTCGATGCATCACCGTGGCCATGACGATCGGCTGCAGCGTTGGCTCGGCAGCTTCGACGACAGGGTGGTCGCGCGACACCCGTCACTGGCGGTGGTCGCAGCCTGGATCTACGCGGTCAACGGGCGACCGGGTGCCGCCGATCACATGGCGGACATCGCCGAGCAGTTCGACATCACCGGCGCACCTGACGACGGCGCGTCGTCATTCGGGTCGTCGAAGGCGATGCTGCGCGCGGCTCTGGCCCGAAACGGACCCGCTGCGATGCTCTCGGACGCGGCGCTCGCGGCGACGGAAGAGGAACGGGGTCGTCCGTGGCGCATGTACGCGTTCACGCTGGTCGGGTGGGCGCACCGCCTGCTGGGCGAAGCCGACGCGGCCGACGCAGCCTTCGCGGAGGCTGTCGCCTCGGCCAGCGTGAGCGGCGTCAACCCGTTCATCGCCCTCGCGAGCCGAGCGTCGAACGCGATCCACACAGGGGATTGGCATTCCGCAGAACGGCTGGCCCAGGACAGCCATGAGGAATTCAGGCGGACGAACCTCGGGGAGATCGCCTCGTCGCTTCTCGCTCACGCGGTCGTGGCCCGTGTGGCGATCCACA
This sequence comes from uncultured Chloroflexia bacterium, assembly GCA_963752475.1. Taxonomy (GTDB): domain Bacteria; phylum Chloroflexota; class Limnocylindria; order Limnocylindrales; family CSP1-4; genus JAFMJV01. The sequence goes on from CAVVYR010000001.1 coordinate 29,292, forward strand.
ACGGGGACCAGCCAAGAGGCCGGGCCGAGCTCGTCCACGCACAACTGGCACGTCCGCAGGCCACCTACGCTCTGCCCTGGCTCGCGGTCGCTGCACTGCTCGACCTGGCGCGCGCCTATCTGGCGATCTCGGATGTGACGGGTGCCCGCAGCACGGTCGCCGAAGCGGCGCGTATCGCTCGTCGACGCCCGCAGTTGGGGACGCTCATCGTGGACCTCGACGACATCCGGCAGCAGCTGGCCGACGCCAGCGAGACCCTCGTGGGCTCGTCTGCCCTCACCCCCGCGGAGCTGCGGTTGCTGCCCTTCCTCTCGACCTATCTCACGTTCGAGGAGATCGCCGGCCGGCTCTCGCTGTCACGCCACACCATCAAGAGCCAGGCCGTCGCCGTCTACGCCAAGCTTCAGGCCACGAGCCGGAGCCAAGCCGTCGAGCGGGCCATCGAGCTGGGCCTGATCGAGCCTCTACCGGGCCTGCTGCTTGCGCGTAGGACGCCGGAGGACTGACCGCCCGCGGGCTGGTCCAAGCTCGATAGCCCCGGGCTACAGCCCGCCGTGGTGCTCTGCGAGCGGCAACCCGGCATCCCGCCAGGCGGTGATCCCGCCGTCGAGGTTGGCGACACGCTCGTAGCCCATCTCCTGCATGGAACGCGCTGCGAGCACGCCACGAGCGCCGGAGTTGCAGTAGACGATCACCCTGCGGGTGGGGTCCAGGTCGTACTTGAGCGTGGGCGGCAAGCGCGGTCCACACTCGGGGTCCGAAACGAACTCAAGCAGGCCCCGGGGGATCTGGTAGGCGCCCTTGATGTGGTGCTCCCACTCCACCTGTTCGCGGACGTCGATGAAGATGGCAGCCCCAGCCTCGAGCTCCGCCTGAGCGTCGTTCGGAGAGATGCTCTCGATGTTGTTGCTGGCCTCCGCGACCAGTTCTCGCACGCTCTTCACGCTGGATCCTCCTCCTGACTCGTGCTGCCCTGCCTGGCCCAAGTCAAGCGCCGTCACCGGCCGCAGGCATCGGGCGATTCGTCCGATGCGGACTGCGGGCGCGCGACGCACATTGCGAGGACGAGACCGTGATCGGGTACGGCCGGTCGTCGAACGACGCTCGGGTCGCGACAGAGGGAGGAAGGCACTGATGAACGCTCAGACCACAGCCAGCGGCGGTGAGGGCAGGGTTTCCACGACGGTTCCTCTGGACTGGAGCGAGGTCTGGTTCACCAACTGCCCCATGGTCTCCGCCAACAACGTGGACCAGGAGCTGGGGTGGTGCCGCGAGGAGTACAAGAAGATCGGCGTCGAGTACGCCTACTTCCGCCACGCTCCGGAGAACAACTGGTACCCGCATTACATCCACAACCTCGACAACCTCATCCGCTTCGGTGGCCTCTATCCGCCGATCCACGTCCAAGCCGACATCCGGCGCACGGTGCTGCTGGGAGCGACGTGGGTCTATGAGGGCGGCTGCATGGCCGTGCGCGCCCGCGACGGGTTGCATCGGATGGAGGACCTGAAGGGCAAGAAGATCGGCATCTCCAAGAGCCTGAACACCATCAAGAACGACTGGTGGCGCATCCAGGAGCACATGGGCATCGAGAACATGCTCGCGCTCCACGACATGACCATGGACGACATCGAACTGGTGGAGTTCCCCTACCCGGACGATTGGTACGACAAGCCAGAGATGCTCGTCCCGCCCATGAACAATCCCTCAGAGCTGTGGATGCGACGCGACCACAAGCACGACCTGGCGTTCCGCCCGCTGGAGTCGGCACTACTCGCCGGCACCGTCGACGCGATCTACACGCAGAGCAAGGTCTTCCAGCACCTCCAGGAAGCGACCGGCCGGATCACGATGATCGAGGACCTATCCCGGTATCCCGACTGGACGATCCAGGTCGCCAACACGCCCGCGGTGATCACCTGTACCGACGTCATGGCTGATGAGCACCCCGAGCTCGTCCTCGCCTATATGCGAGCGATGATCAGGGTCGGTCGCTGGGCCAACGAGCACAAGCGCGCCGCTGGCGCGATCCTCGATCGCCAGACCTTCTACCGCGATGCCGAGGACACCTACCAGGGCATCAGGGACGTCGACATGGTGCCGAGTCTGAGCGCGCAGAACATGCAGTGCATCAAGATCGGCAAGGACTTCATGGTGAGCCACGACTACATCAAGAACGATTTCGACGTCGACGAGTGGGCTCGTCCCGAGTTCCTGGAGCAGGCAGCGACGCAGGTGCTCGAGGAGGAATGGGAGCGACGGAGCTGGAGCAAGCTGCCGGCCGGGGGCGGGCTCGAGGCGGAAGGCACTCGGCTGGGGTAGCTGACGACAGCCTGAACACATCGCAGCTGAGATCTTGCGCGCAGCGCAACCCATAGGAGGAGACAGACATGCCACGCGGACCACGGAGAGGACCCGGACGAGGACCAGCCCCTGCCATGCGAGCCATGCGTCGCCGTCGCCGTCGCCGCCGGCTGTTGGTGGGCGGGATGCTCGCCTTTGGCGCCTACAAGATGAGCAAGCAGCAGGCCGACCAGGTCCAGCAGCACACCGGTGTGGATCCTGAGGAACTGACCGATCAGGAGCTGGCACAGGCGATGGATGAGCTCGGCATCGACAAGCAGGAAGTCACCGACGCGGACCAGGACGCCGGATAAGCTCTGGCTCATCCGTCGTGACGGTCACCGGTTCAAGGAGGTCACCATGATCGCCAGCCATCCTGAGGGCATGATCGCCACGGAGCGTCGGACGAACCTGGGCCTGTACCTCACCGCCCGGGAGGCGTATGACCTATGGCAGGAAGACCCCGACGGCGTCCGGATCCTCGACTGCCGCACGCCTGAGGAGTACGTCTTCGTGGGCCACCCACCCATGGCCGTCAACATCCCCTTCGCGTTCCAGTCCTTCGAGTGGGATCCGGAGCGCAAGGGCTTCCACTGGGAACTCAACCCGGGCTTCCTGGCGGCCGTTCGACGCTGGGCAGGGCCAGACGAGACCATCCTCGTCGGCTGCCGCTCCGGCGGCCGCGCGGCGACGGCTATCGACCTCCTTGCCGCGGAGACGGGATACACGAGGACCTACAACATCCTTGACGGGATGGAAGGCGCCAAGGTCGATGATCCCGATAGCGTCTTCGACGGCATGCGCATGAAGAACGGCTGGAAGAACTCCGGCCTGCCGTGGACCTATGAGATCGATCCGGCGAAGATGGTCCTCCCGGCACGGCAAAGCGAGGCGTTGATGCCGGGGAACGAGCACGACTGACCCCGTGTCGCGGTCGAGTCCTCGATGGTGAGCGGCGTCTGCGGCTGCCCGATCTGGCCGTGTGTTGCGAGCGGTGCCGCGGCTGTTCTCCTGGATCACATTCGGGCAGCGCAGCCGCGGGCGGACGCCGGGTCGGCTACGGATCGATCAGGTCGGCCAAGGCCTGGAACCCCGGGTCGAGGACGGCGAGCGCGCTGAACAGGGCCCCGCTGTCCGCGCAGGTGTTGGTGAAGACGACGGCCGTCTCGCCGGTCTCGGGATCGTGGCCGGCCCAGCCCTCCCAGCCGATGGCTTCGCCCTCGTGGCCGAACTGGGTCCCAGCCTGCATGATGCCGAGGCCGTAGGTGAGGGGGCCTCCAAGGGCGGCGTCGTGCATCTCGAGGCGCTGCGCGGCGAGCTCGTCGGAGAGCAGCGCACTGCCGCTCATCGAGGCAGCCCAAGTGCCGAGGTCGTCGAGGTCGGAGTGCATGCTGCCACCGATCTGGCCGTAGCTCGCGTTCCAGTCGGTGAGGTCGGTACCGTCCGGGACCGGATCGGCACCGTCGCCCACCAGCTCTTCGTTGCAGGCCGGGCTCATGTAGCCGCGGGCGAACGGCTCGGGCAGCGTGGTGTCGTCGTTGTACGGCAGGGCCGTGTCGGGCATGCCCAAGGGCTCGGTCAGGCGCTCCGTGACCAGCTCCTGGATGGGCTGCCCGGTGAGCGTCTCGGCGATCTCCTGGAGGATGACGTAGCCGGTGGTGCTGTAGCCGGGGGTACCCACGGGCGCCAGGCCACGCTCGACGCCGTAGCCGATGAGGTCGATCGGGTCCCACTGCGTATCGGGCGCCCGGGTCACAGCGGCCACCGTCGCATCGGACACGTTCATGTAGTCGGGGATGCCACTGGTCATGCCCAGCAGATCGCTGACACTGATGTCAGCTACCTCGGGGAACTGCTCTGCCAGGGCGGGATCGGCATCGGCGACGGTGTCGTCGAGCGCCAACAGCCCCTCGTCCACGAGCTGCAGGATGATGGCCGCGCCGAAGGTCTTGCTGACGCTGCCGATGCGGAAGTGGTCGTCGATGGCGGCCGCCCGATCGTTGGCCACGTCCGCGAGGCCGTAGGCCTGCTGGTACACGCCCCGCTCGGGGCTCCACAGGCCAACGTAGAAGGCGGGCACCTCTGGATGCTTCTCCATGACCGCGACGATGCCGGCGTCGATGGCAGCGGCATCCTCGGCGGACATGGGCTCGGTGGGCAGCGGCACGTCCGCAGCAGCGACGGGGGCGGCCAGCGACAGCGCGAGAACGGCGGTGGTGAGGAGCGTGGGCGTGCGCATCGGTTCTCCAAGGCGTAGGAAGGCTGGGTGGACCATTCTGCCAAACACCGACGAGATGAGCGCCGATGGGCCTGCTGCGAGCACGACCCCCGAACGACAGAGACAGTTCCAGCCCGTCAGTCATCTTCCTCGCGCTCGTCCTTTTCGTCGCGTTCATCTCGCTCGTCCTTCTCATCGCGCTCGTCCCGCTCCTTCGGCTCCGGTGTCTCGCGCTTCTCTTTCTGCTGGCGCTCCTCCGGCTCGGGCGTCTCACGCTCCGTGCGGTCCTCGGAGTCGGTCCGTGCCCGTTCGGTGACCGACGGCGTCGCGACCGGGGTCGGCGAGGGTGACGGTGTCGGCGAGGGTGACGGTGTCGCGACCGGGGTCGGAGATGGTGACGGTGTCGGCTCGCTGGTCGCAGCCGGCGACTCCGTGGGTACTGCCCCGGGAACGATCGCCGCAGGCGTCGTGCCATCCGGCCCCAGGAGTGACAAGGCGCCACCAGTCACGAAGGCCCCTCCGACGCCGACCACGATGATCACGCTCAGGAACAGCGCCGCCGCAGAGGCACGGGCCGACGTCGCGACCTGGGAGGTCGGCTCGAAAGCCAGCCGCCACGCAGCTGCCAACGCGGCGAGAGCATCACGGATGGCAAGGCGTCGAACAGAACGCAGGAAGACCCGACCTGGTGACGGCGTCGGCTCCTCCGCGACGCGAGCCATGACGCGGTCGGTGAAGGATCCACGCTCCATCGAGGTACCGCTCCGCTGCAGCCGTGTCGTTCCGTCTACCGGTCCGACGGACCCGCGCTCCGGCCCCTGGGTTTCGTGCCGCTGTCTCCTCGTCATGACCCAAGCCTCCCCCGTAGGGCTGCCAGTGCCCGATGCAGTCGCGACTTGACCGTCCCGAGGGGCGCGCCGGTGGCCGAGGAGATCTCCTCGAGCGACATGCCGCGATAGAAGCGCATCTCGACGATGCGGCGCTGATGCTCCGGCAGCGTGGAGATCGCCCGCTGGACCTCCGCTCGGCGTTCTCCATCAAGGAGGACGCGCTCGGGGTCGATACCCTCTCCTGCGTCGATGAGCCAGCCGTCCTCACGGGTGGGGTCAGCCCGCAACTCGGTCGGGCGCTTGAGCTTGGCGTAGGCCATGCGCGAAGCGATCCGGCCGACCCACGCGCCGAAGGCCCCGTCACCGCGGAAGGTCGGCAGAGCTCGGTACGCCTGGATGAACGCCTCCTGGGCGACATCCTCGGCGAGCTGGGGATCACGGAGCACGCGGCGACAGAGGCCGATCACGTTCTCCTTCTCCCGATCGACGAGCAGGCGGTAGGCCTCATCATCACCCGCGATCACGGCGTCCACGAGGGCCCGATCCGTCGGCTCCAGCGTCATCGATCTCGAATCGCTGTCATCGAATCCACTGTAGGCGGCCCGGTCGGGACGCGTCAGCGGAACGGCTAGCTCCAACCCCATGCTCCACGCTGGGCATCACTCGAGATCTTCATCTCCACCTGCTTGCTGCACTCCGGCACATCGATCTTCGTCACCTACCTGAGGGTCGAACCGCCTCGAAGGTTCCATCTGATTCGGAACCCGATGGAACCTTTTCGACCGACGGGCCCTCAGGTATTCGACACAGCGAGCAGTAGGAGTCCCCCACCATGCGACAACGTCTCGCCATCGCCCTGAGCGGCCTCGTCGCCGCCGCGGTCCTGGCGGTTGGCCTGACCGCCGCCGGCTTCGGCCCGGAGCCGCGACCGGCTGCAGCCGATGAGATCGAGGCCGTGGCTGCCGAGATGACGATCGAGGACACCGAGCCCGAGGTCGTCTACATCAAGCCCGCGCCCAAGCCCAAGACCGTGGTCGTGAAGAAGCGCGTGCAACAGCAGGCTGCAAGCTCTGCCAGGAAAGACACCAAGCGGGCTCGTACCACGCGGTCTAGGGACGACGAGGACGAGGCCGAGCACCGGCGCGAGTCGAGGAAGGAGCGCCGCGAGGACCGACGCGAGGAGGCGAAGGAGCGCCGCGAGGAGCGCCGGGAGCACGAGCGCGAAGATGAGGAGGACGACGACTGATGGAGCCGAGGAACGCGGCCGCACCGAGCGAGCAGAAGCCGCCGGCGCGAGGACTCCGCCGCGACAAGCCCGATCCACGGCCTGCACGCCTGATGCTTGGGGCGGCCGCGCTCGCCGCCGTGACGGTCGTCGGAGCTGGCCTGGTCGACTTCCCGCCGGCGGTGGCGGAAGAGCCGCTGCCCGCACCCGCCAAGGCGGGAGTCACGAAGGTCGACAAGGTGAAACAGCCGATCAAGTACGTTCGCCTGAAGCCGGGGCAGAAGGCTCCGAAGGGAGCGAAGGTCATCAAGGAAGCCGCGCCCACGCCACGTGTCGTCGTGCAGCGGGTGGTCGTGCCGGCACAGAGCCAGACACGACGTCCCGTGACTCGCTCCAGGCAGTCGGGCGGATGATGGTCGTTCCCACCAGCGACGCACCGACGGTCCGGCAGGCCACGCTCGAGACCGAGCTCAGGACGCGATCGATGGGTGGCGGACTCCGGCTCATCGTCACCTCCGCGGTGGAGGACGGCGAACGAGCCGAGCAGGAGTTGCGACGTGCCGCCGAACGCATCGATGCATGGGCCCGTCGGCTAACGCGCTTCACGGACACGTCAGACTTGGCCATCCTCAATGCAGAGCCCGAGCGATCGCCGCTGGCTCTCCGCCCGACGCTCGCCTCGGTCCTGTCGCACGCGCGTCACATGGCCGCGGCGACGGAAGACATGGTCGACGTCACGATGCTGGACGCGCGCCTCGCGGCGGAGACCGGCGAGTGGACGGTGCCAAGTGGCCATTCGGCCTGGCATCTGACCGGTAGCGGGCGACGGCAGACCCTCGTGCGCGCTGGTCGGGTCCGGTTCGATCTGGACGGTGTCGCGAAGGGCTGGATGGCCGACCGTGCCCTGCGCCTTCTCGAGACCTATCCGAACGCACTCGTCGACGCCGACGGCGACGTTGCCGTGCGGTCGTCGTCCGCCGGCTGGGGCATCGCCGTGGCGCACCCCGACGACGATCTCGTCGAGCTGGCGCGGCTGCGACTCCCCCGAGACTGGCCCACGGACAGCTTCGGCGTGGCGACGTCGGGAATCAGCGTGCACCAGTGGCGACTTCCCACGGGAGCGAGCCACCACCTGATCGATCCGCGCACGAGCCGCCCCGCTGTGACCGACGTCGTGCAGGCGTCCGTGGTTGCCACGAGCACCGGCTTGGCCGAGGCCCTCGCCAAGTCGGCCGTCATCCGGGGTTCGCACGACGGCCTCGAGCTTCTTGATCGTGCCGGGGCATGGGGGGCGTTGCTCCTGCTGGAGGATGGCGACCTGGTGATGACTCCCGACACGACGCGGTGGATCGCCTGATGCGACAAGGTCGATTTCCTCGCCTGCGTTGGGTTCGCTGGGGACTCTTCGCGGTGCTCGTCGTCCTCATCGTCGGCGCGACCGGACCTCGGGCCTGGGACCAGGCATCCGGTTGGCTTCGCGACGAGTACGAACGCCTCCCCTGGTACACGACGCGCATCACCGCGCTGCTGTCGTACCTGGCCTTGAGTGCTTCGACGATCTACGGGCTGCTGCTCTCGACCAAGCTGCTCGACCGAGTGACGCATCGTCCGATCTCGTTCACGCTCCATCAGGATCTCGCCGGGGTCGGGGTCGCGCTCGCGCTGGTCCATGCGGCCGTGCTGATGATCGACCGCTCCGTGCCGTACTCCCCCCTCGAGGTCGTCGTCCCGTTCGCCGGTCCATACCGGCCGCTGTGGGTAGGCATCGGCCAGATCGCCATGGGCCTGTCCCTGGTCGTCTTGCTGAGCTTCTACGTCCGCAAGCGCATCGGGACTCGAGCCTGGCGCACTGTCCACTACCTGTCGTTCGCCGCGTTCGTCGGTGCCACGATCCACGGGCTCATGGCGGGGTCCGACACCAGCGCGGGCTGGGTCTACGCGGGGTATCTCGCGGCCACGGTCGTGGTGGTATTCCTCACGACGTATCGAGTCGTTCTTGCGATGGGCGCCAGGAGCGGCGAGCGACGCGTGCCGACTCCCGCAGGACGCACGAAGACCACGGCAGGCCCAGGCACGCTACCGCCTGTCGAGCCATCGGCGGGCTGAGCGCTACCTGTTGCGGAGCCAGCGTTCCAGAACCGCCCGATCGACGATGCCGAGCACCAACAGCACTCGGTCGCTGTCGATGACGTCGTACATCACACGGTAGTCGCCGATCCGCAGCCGGTGGAAGGTGTCGTCTGTGCCGCTGATGGTCTTGACTGACTTGCCAGGGACGCGTCCCGAGCGGGCCACGTCGCGCGCCAGCCGCTCGAGTACGCGGCGAACGCGACCGCGCTCGGCATCACCGAGCTTCCTGAACTGCCGGAGCGCCGACCGTGAGAGCCGGACCTCGTAGGCGGTCAGTCGATGTCCTCCAGACTTGCGGTCCGCCCCTTCGCGTAGTCAGCGCGAGCGACCTTTCGCTGACGGACATACTCGCCGGCATTGGCGAGCACGAGATCCTCGGCCTCGTCGAGCGGCAACAGGACCGCAGCCGGCCGTCCACGCTTGGTGACGACGTAGGCGGAGCCACCTTCGACCTCATCGATGACCGATGAAGCTGTCGCCTTCAGATCCTTGATCCCGATCTCTGCCATGTCGCAGCTCCATCATGTAGTAGTCACTGAGGTGGTCACCTTATCACCGGCGGTCCCCACCCTTCACCAACTCCCAGGCGCCCGAGGATCGACTGCGGGAGCTCCCTCAGTCGGACGGAGTTTCCTCCGTGTCAGGACCAAACCGCGAGACGATGAAGTCGGGCACGTCCCATAGGGCCGCCAGGTCGTCACCGAAGAAGACCGGAGCACCAAAACGCCGCAGCGTGTCACGGAGGCTGCCTGCCAGGGTCCCCTGCCCCAGGTCTTCCGCGTCCGCGGCCAGTCGGTCGTCGACGCGCAGCCGGACATCATCGGTGGGGTCGAGGAATAGCTGGCCGAAGTTGCGATAGGCGAAGTCATGACGGAGACAGGCCGCTTCCAGACGCTCATCGAAGAGTTCGCGCAGTGGACCGGCCGAGCAACCGTCGCTGCTCCAGTCGAAGTCGGCATCGACGCCGGAGTGCGTGGCCCTGGCGCGCTCGGCGATGAAGTCCTGGAGCGGCAGCTCGAACGCCAGTTCCTCGAGCCGTTGGAGCTGCGACGGGGTCGCTTGCGGGGTCAGCGGCGGCAGTGGGGCCGACTCCGTCTGACATCGATCAGGTCTGAAGCGGAGGATGACGCAGACCTCTAGCGAGACGTCCCGCAGTGCGGTCCCGACTCGCGGAGCGAAGCGGTCACTCGACCGTACCGTCACGCCCTCGCCCTCGTCATTCACGACCGACGCGGTCTCGTCCCGTGCCTCGGCTACGTCGAGGCTGAGCCTGGCTTCCACGGCGTGGCCGTCATCCGCCGTATCCGTCAGCTCCGCCGTCCAGAGAGCGCCAAAGCGGTCACGCCGAGCGCAGACCTCACCTACCGCGCCTTCGACTACTGAGGAGACGCAGACTTCGTCGCCGATGTTGGCCGGCGCAGGCTCGGCCTCGGCGTTCGCCAGCCATCGATCGATGGCCGCGCGCAGCTCATCGGGGCCCGTCAGATGCAATGGCTGACCCGATGGCTCCATATGGCTTGGATAGAGCACAAAGGGTTCCATCTGCGCCCCTCCGATACCGCCATGCGAGCCGAGCTGCGGCTCGAACGAGAAGGTCTCCTCGGTGACCGGGTCGTACGTCGAGACCACGACCAGGTCGCCCGCGTTGGCCGGGGCCATGATGTTCGCCATGCTGATGGCCGCCAGCGGACCATACGGCGCGAGCGGGTCCGTACCGCTGACCGCGCCAGTGACAAGGTCGCGGCTGCCGTCGGCGCCCCTTGCCTGGTAGCCGTCGGCCGCCTGCAGGCCGACGATCCCGATCCCAGGATGTGCGGCCAGCCCATCGATGAGGCCCGGATGCAACGCCTCGAGCTCTGCTGCGTCCAGGCGTTGACCGTCGCCGGGGAAGTAGACGTGGGCGAGATTCCCGGATGCCGCCACGACGAGCTCTGGCAGTACGGCCTCGGCCAGCTCCGCGCCCGGGTCGGACACGAGCCCGCGGACGACCTGGTCCAGCGTCTCGCCGTAGCGCACCGCGAAGGGCTGTCCGTCCGTCTGGCCATGGTCGGAGAGGATGACCAGGTGATACGGCAGATCGGCCCTCTCGGCCGCGGCGTGGATGAGTCGCAACGAATTGTCGATGTGTCCAAGGGCATCGAGGGCCGCCGGATGGGCCGGGCCAGCGTAGTGGCCGACCTCATCGTACGTGGTGAACGTGGCGTACATCAGCGGGGTTCCGCGCTGGAGCTCCCGTAGCACCGCCGCGGCTGTCACGTCCACGAGCGCCCACTCCAGCGCCGGGCCCACGACCGGCACCGGTGCTTTCCGACCGATCTCGCCCAGAGCGAGCGGCGCCGATTCTCCACGGATGACGCGCATGAGGCCGGCTACCACCCCGTCGGTGAACCCGGCCACGACATGCACATCCTTGGGCAGGTCGGCAACGTAGCGCAGGAGCTCCCAAGCGAGGGCAGCGCCGTCCAGTCGGGTGGCCGTCAAGACGACGCGGGGCGCACCTCCAGCGAAGAGGTTGGTGATGCTGGCCCCGCCGTCGGTGAGCAGGTCATGCGGACCCTCGAGGCCCTCGGCGAAGACACGCGCCTGCTCACGATCGAGGAAGTCCAGGAGCTGGCCCGTCTGGCGGTCCCACCAGCGGAAGGCCGGGATGTGTCGCCAGTTCCCATGCAGCAGACTTCCCTGCGTCACGGGCGTCGAAGTGGCTGCCGTGGTCCGCCAACTGCCGAGGGAGTGCGAGCCGCCGTCCACGAGACTCTGGACGAAGGGCATGGCGCCAGACTCGAGCGCGAGGCGCAGCGCCGGTTCGGAGAGTCCATCGACTTGCAAGATCACCAGACCCGTCGACTTGCCGCCGGCATCCACGCCGGGCGCCGGACCACCTCCGGCGTCGACGGCCGCTGACGCAGGGGCCCACGACAGCAGGAGGGTCAGCGTGAACAACGCCCTCGTGACCAGCTTGATCATGGCCGGGAGCCTAGCGCAGTTGCTACCGCGAGGTTGGCATCTGAGCCTTCCGGCCGTTGGCGCCAAGCGCGTCTTCGACGTCGAGGCTCGGAGGCTACGGTGTCGGCGGCCCGATCTGCTCCTGAAGCTGAACCAGCGGTACCTGGCTGACCGTGAGCGTGCCGCCCTGCGGGCGTTCGATGTCGATGATGAGCGTGATGACGGCGCCCAGCACGACGATGAGCGCGAGCGCCGTGAGCGGGCTGCGTCGTCCCGTCAGTCCGGCGCTGAAGCCGACCATCCCGAGCGTGAGCGCCGAGCCGACGAACAACAGGAGCAGGACGGTCTCCGGCACACGGGCATAGATCGCCGCCACCTCACGCGTGGAGGCGACGTCGATCGTCTCGTTGAGCGATTCGGTGTAGCTCGCGTGATAGACCGCGAGCACCGTCGGGTCGTCGTAGTCGGGCGTCGTCCGTGCGAGCCCCTCGGCGATGGCCCACAGCTCGTCCCGGATCTCGGCGGCGCGGGCGAGCTCGTCCGCGATGTCGCTCAGGACCACCCCTTCGGTCACGGTCCGCAGCGGGACGTACTCACGGAGCAGCTCCCGGCTCTCGCCCGCGACAGGCTCGGGCAGGTAGCCGGCACGGAGGTACGTGGTGCCGATCGAGTTGGCCTCTTCGAGCACCAGCCCACGGCGGGTATCGAAGCGGTCGGTGGCCATGCCCATGGTGATCGCCAGCAGGAAGGCCATGAGCGCGAGGATCGAGCCCACGAGCATGCCCGTAGGTCCTTCCTTCTCCTCGGGCGTGCGGGACTGCCACCAGCGCCCGAAGCGGAACCCCAGCTCGTAGAGCACGAGCGCGAGCAGGGCGAAGGCCGCGAAGACGCCCGTGATGGGCAGCGAGTCGATGAGATCCTGGAACAAGGTGACCTCCTTCACGTGCCCTGTCGGCGGGTATCAGCAGGTCGTCGTTGTCCGGGTGGCCGGCCAGGGAGCCGAGCCGGAGCCGAACCAGCCACGACCCTCATCCACGCCGGAGCGGCGGTGACGTCCACCGGCCATCAAGCGTCTCAGGTACCAAAGCATAGAGCCAGAGCGTGATGCCCAGCGGACCGCACGGTTCCGGGCAAGGGACGGTTCACGATCCTGCGCCTCTACGGCCCCACCGACGGCTACCTCGACCACTCGTGGAAGCCCAGCGACATCACCGCCGCCAGCTAGGCGATCAGTCGCATGGCGACGGATCGCGCGCGGAGCGAGATGCTGAGATCCTGATCGGCGCCAGACAGGAAACAACGCGCCTCGAAAGCGAGGCTGCACGGTCAGGCCGCAGAATCCCCCGCGCTCTCCGCCTCAGAGGTGGAGCCCACGTCGAGGACGAGCCAGATGACGCCGGCGAGGGCGGCACCGATGGCCGGGAACAGGATGAAGGCCCAGACCTGGCCGAGCGCCCAGTCACCCTGGAAGACGGCCGTGCCGATCGAACGAGCCGGGTTAACCGACGCGTTCGACACCGGGATCGAGATCATGTGCACGAGGGTCAGGCCGATGCCGGCGGCGATGGGGCCGAAGCCCTTGGGCACGCCGAGCTCGTTCGTCGTGCCCAGCACGATGAGGACGAAGACCGCGGTGACCACGATCTCGAGGATCGCGACCGAGAGCAGATCGAAGCCCGCCGGCGAGTGCGCGCCATAGCCGTTCGAGGCGAATCCGGCGTCCTGCGCCATGGCGAAGTAGCCGTCCGTGCCCAGCAGGATGAGCGCGAGGATGCCCGCACCGAGGATGCCGCCGATGACCTGACCGGTGAAGTAGGGCCACGACTTCGCAGGCTGGAGCTTGCCCGCGATAAGCATGCCGATGGTCACCGCGGGATTGATGTGACAGCCCGAGACACGGCCGATGAGATAGGCCATCGCGAGGAGGCTGAAGCCGAAGGCGAGCGACACACCGAGGATGCCGACGCTGAGGCCCTCGTTGAAGCCGCCGGTGGCGAAGATGGCGGTGCCGGCTCCCCCGATCACCAGGACCGCGGTGCCGAGGGCCTCGGCCAACCCGATCCGCAGCTCGTCGTTCATCTCTCCACTCCCTCTCTGGCGGCTATTCGCTCAGGACTCTAGCTCAGTGCGCGACCCCACCGCGACCCGGGCAGGATGGCGAAGGCGTCGGTGGCAACGTCACGACACGGTCACAGCGGCCCGCTAGCTTCGTGCACGCTGGCGCAGGCCGGTCCTCACACGAACCAAACGACAGGGGTCGAACCCATGAGAGACAAGCTACTGGTGACGCTGACGCTGGTCGGGCTGACGCTCGCGCTGGTGGTGTTCAGCGTCGCCGCGAGCGACCAGGACGAAACCGTCGAAGCCAAGGCGGCCATCCCCGAGGACGCCGCGCTGGCCACCTTCGCCGGCGGCTGCTTCTGGTGCACCGAGGCGGCCTTCGAGAAGACCGAGGGCGTCCACGAAGCCATCTCCGGCTTCACCGGCGGCGACGTCGAGGACCCGACATACCAGCAGGTCGTGACCGGCACCACCGGCCACGCCGAGGCGGCGCAGGTCTACTTCGACCCCGACGTCGTCAGCTACGACGAGCTGTTGACGATCTACTGGCGCACCATCGACCCGACCGATGCAGACGGGCAGCGCTTCGACCGCGGGACGCAGTACCGGACGGCGATCTTCTACCACGACGACGAGCAGCGGGCGCTGGCCGAGGCCTCACGTGACGCCCTCGACGAGAGCGGCCGTTTCGACGTGCCGATCGTGACCGAGATCCTCGAGGCGGGCACCTTCTACCCGGCCGAGGAGTACCACCAGGACTTCTACCTCAAGGCCCCTGAGCGCTACGAGGCCTACGTCGAAGGCTCCCTCTACGACCCCTTCCTGGAGTCCATCTGGGGCCCGGCTGAGGAACTCAGAGCGGACGACGAATAGCCGATCGGGCTGCGGCTACCCGCGGTGTCGGAGGCCTGAACGGATCCTCCACGCGGATCCCGTCGTAGTCGGTCCCATGGTCGAGGTCCTCGGAGAGCACGACCGAGCAGCCAAGGGCTCGTCCGGCCTCGAGGATGGCCGCGTCCCAGTAGGAAATGCCGAACCGGCGTCGCGTCGACAGTGCCGCTGCCATCACATCGACGGTCACAGCCTGCACAGGGAACCGACACCACGACTCCACCAAGCCCACGGCCTGTTCGTGGGTGATCGCATCGCCGCGGCTGGCACGCGTGGACTGGACGTAGAACTCCTGCAGGACCTGGACCGAGAGCCCGATCCCTCCGGCGGCCAGGATCTCGTTGGCCCGAACGGCCTTGTCGTGCTCCTCGGGGTCCTGCGAGATGGCATAGAGCAGGATGTTCGTGTCAGCGAAGCGCACGGTCGTGGACCACATCTCGCTGGAGTCGGTCGGCTGCTCGGAATCCCTTGATGCCGGCCTGGATGCGACGCTGCTGCGCTTCCAGACGAGCGAACTCGGAATCCGCACCAGATACGGAGCGCAGGTACTCGGCGACCATGCCGCTCACCGAGCGTCCCTCCTCCGCAGCGCGGATACGAGCAGCCCGGTAGACGTCGTCCGGCACCGATACGGTGATGTTCTTCATCGCGAGGACCTTATCACAGTCTCACAGTCACACAGTCACACAGTCTCACAGTCTCATCTCACCGTTGCGCGATCTCCCGTTGATCTGGCACTCGACACCTGGCTGACCGTCTCGTCACGACACGGTCACAGGTCCTCGTCACGGTGCTGCCATGTCGTACCGTCGCGCGTTCCTTGCTCCCATCCTGGCCGTGCTGCTGCTCCCGACGCCGGTGGGTGCCCAGGAGCCGACCACCGGCGTAGAGGCCGCCGACCAGATCGTGCCTCCGACCGTCACGAGCACGGTGCGCAACCAGCTTGGCTTCGCCTTCCCCGAACCACCGACCACGCCGGAGGGTCCAGCCGACCCGGAGCTCGTCGAGGCGGTCGACCGGCTCTTCGGCTCCCTGCGCGACGGCGTCGATACCACCGCCCTGGCAGACATCGGCGAGGCGAAGGACCCGCGTGCGGCCTGGCTCATCTCGGACCTGCTCCGCTTCTTCGGACCGGGTCCGGTGTTCGACACCGGCCAGGCCTCGTTCGAAGGCCTGACCGGCGCGGACCTGTCGGCCGATCCCGTGTCGGCCCGGAGCCCGTGGCAGTCGATGACCGACCACCTCATCGCCTGGGACACCCCGGCTTTGCCGGACTACGAACGCTGGAAGGGCGCGCTCTTCACGCTCGTCGACCCCCGCTGGGCGCCGTTCTTCGATGATGAGGACGCCGCGATCGATTGGCGGCTCGTGTCCTGGGGTGGCGTGCTCATGGACGACCGGCCCTTCGGCGCGACCGAGCCCTGCGAGTTCGGCTGCATCCCGGCGCTCGACGATCCGGCCGTGACCGACGCCGCGGAAGGCGACTGGTATCCCGACGACCGGCTCGTCTTCGGCGTGACCGTGAACGACGAGTCGCGCGCCTACCCCAAGCACATCATGGAAGTCCACGAGATGGTCAACGATGAGCTCGGTGGGCGCAGGTTGGCCATCCCCTACTGCACGCTCTGTGGCTCGGCCCAGGCCTACTTCACCGATGACGTGGAGGGAGCCGACGAGATGCCGGTGCTGCGCACGTCCGGGCTGCTCTCGCGCTCGAACAAGGTCATGTTCGACCTGCCCACCTTCTCCGTCTTCGACACCTTCAGCGGCGAGGCCCTCTCCGGCCCGCTACACGATGCCGGCGTCGAGCTGGCGCAGGCTTCGGTGGTGACCTCGACGTGGGGCGCGTGGAAGGCCGCGCACCCGGACACGACCATCCTGGCCGAGGACGGTGGCATCGGCGCTGAGTACCCCTTCGATCCACTCGGCGGACGCGACGACGCCGGCGCCATCTTCCCCATCGGCGATGTCGATGAGCGCCTGCCGGCGCAGGAGAAGGTGCTGGGCGTCTTCACCGACGACGGGCGGGCGCTGGCCTTCCCGGTGGCCGCGGCCCGGGCCGAGCTGGACGCTGGTCGGCCGGTCTCTGCCCTCGGCGTGAGCGTCGTTGCGGACGCGGGCGGAGTACGCGCCGAACGCGAGGACGGCAGCGAGATCGTGAGCCATGAGGCCTTCTGGTTCGCCTGGAGCCAGTTCAATCCCGACACCCTGCTGTGGACGGAGCGAGGTCGGGGCGAAGGACGCGCGGCGACGAGCCCAGCTAGGTCCTGCGAGTGAACGCTGGCGGCCAGCGCACGGTCGACGTCGAAGCTCGCGGCCGAGCCGGTCGCGGCCGAAGATGCAGAGGGATCGATCCATGACGACAGAACGCCGAGGCCGAGGGCTTCGCCGACGGGACATCGTGCGCGACCGCAAAGGCACGTCCGAGGGCGCGAGCCGGCCACCTCACGACCGGCATGGCGATCCGTCGAAGCCGAAGCGCGGACGACCGGGGTCCACTCCGAGACACGACTCGCTAGGAATGGCATCCCGACCCCATCAGCTACATGTAGTACTTCACGTCCGACCGGAGTCGCCAAGGTTGGGCATTGCGCAAGCGCTCCAGACCGTTACTTCGTCATCCGCGGCGAGGTCGAATTGGTGCTCTACGACGTGCGGCCGGATTCGCCCACGCTCGGCCAGATCTGCAAGCTCGCCCTCACGGAACGAGACCACCTCATCGTCAATGTCCCCATCCATGTGTGGCATGCGACACGCAACATCGGAGATGGGGAGGCCCTCATCGTCAATCTGCCCACGCGGCTGTACGACCACGCAGGATCCAGACAAGTACCGACTGCCGCTCGACACGCCCCTCATCCCCTATTCCTTCGGCGACACTCGCGGCTGGCGATGACTTGATACGTCGCGTGAGCGAGGTGGGCTCCTGATGGCTCGGCGCTTCAGCGTGCTGTTGCCACGCACGACCGCGCCGATGTCGTGGGCTACGCCATCAGGTCGGTCCTCGCTCAGACGGAGCAAGACTTCGAGTTCCTGGTCGTCGGGGATGGCTGCAGCGATGACACCGCATCCGTCATCGATTCGTTCGCGGACGAGCGCATCAGCTGGTTCGACCTGCCCAAGGCTCCGAACTTCGGCTACGCCAACCGCAACGTCGCGCTGCGCGAGGCGACTGGCGAGATGATCGCGTTCATGGCCCACGACGATCTCCTCCTGCACGACCATCTGGAGCTCATGGGTGAGGCCCTCGAGCAGCCCGAGGTGGAGTGGGCGTACAGCCGGCCGCTATGGATGGACGATGCGGGCGTGGCGATCCCGTTCGTCGTCGACCTTCGTCGACCCGAAGCGCTCCGTGTCTTCATGGAGGACCACAACTCGATCCCAGCGTCGTGCGTGGTGTTCCGTCGCGATTGCCTCGACCGATATGGCTACTGGCCCGAAGAGGCACCTCGCTCGGGTGACTGGGAACTGTGGCGTCGCATCATCGGGCCCTCGGGTGGAGCCAACCTCGCGTATTGCCCGGCCGTCACCTGCATCGACTTCCGGGCGAACTGGCGGAAGGGTGCCGTGTGGGGGCCGTCGCCGCTCGGGGAGTGGCTAGCCGAGTCCGCGACCTCCTGGTGGCCAGAAGCCCTGCGACTGAGACTCAAGCCGGACACCTTGCCTCAGGCAGAGGTGTGGCATCGACTCGAAGCCGACCCTAGCGGCTGGGGTGATCGGATGCGCGAGGGCGTGATCGATGTCGTCGATGGCGCCGCCTGGGCTTCGCCCGAGCTACGCGCGAGCTGGCAGCGCGCAGCCGAACGCGCGGAAGCGTCCAGGGCCGCGTCGACGAGCTGCACGATCGCGTCGACGTACTGCAGGGTCCCTTGGACGCTAGCGCCCATGAACTAGAGCGGTGGACCGACGAGTCGAATCTCCTGTGCCGCGAGCAATAGCCGCCGTGCAGGCGACGAACGAGCACTCCTTGGCTCGACCTCATGGCACGTCACGGCCCCACTTCGCTTGCTCGGTGCGAAGGTGCGACAGTCGCGCACGTGCTCGGGCCGGATGACCCTGCGGCCTCGTGGTGGGGTCGGTAGTGTCAGCGGACCAGCGGTGAGCACGATCGAGGAGCATCCATGGAACTGACCCGAAGCGAGCGCGTGCGGCGGGCCCTGACCTATCAGGAGGTCGACCGTCTGCCCACGCAGTTCAACTTCACCGGCTCCATGGGCGAAGCGATGGCCCAGCACTTCGGGGTCGACGTGGCCGACCTGCCCGGGCGCCTCGACAACCACCTCGTGCGCCTCGACCTGACCTACGAGTCCCGCCTCAGCGAGGACGGCCGCGCCAGGTTCGACTGGTGGGGTGCCGGCCACGACACCGAGGAAGAGGGCTACTACATCCGGGTCGAACCCGCTCCTCGAGGATCCCGACCTCGACAAGCACGACTGGCCGGACCCGCACGATCCGCATCTCCTCGACGACGCCGAGGCCGTGCGCGAGCGGGTCGGCGACAGCGCCTTCGTGGTGCCCAACATCGGCTGGGCCCTCTTCGAGCGCGCCTGGTCGCTGCGCGGCATGGAGAACATGCTCCTCGAGATCGCCCTCGACCCCGACTACATCGGCGAGCTGCTCGACCGCATCGTGGACATCCGCCTCGTGGTCATCGAGCGCTACCTCGAGCTCGGCGTCGACGGCGGCTACTTCGGCGACGACTACGGCGCCCAGGTCTCGACGCTCTTCTCTCCGGCCGACTGGCGGAAGCTCATCAAGCCGCGGCTGGCGCGCCTCTTCGCGCCGTTCCTCGACCGCGGCCTGCCGGTGATGATGCACTCCGACGGCGACATCGCCCCCATCGTCCCCGACCTCGTGGAGATCGGCCTGACCGCGCTCAACCCGGTCCAGCCCGAGGTCGTGGACCACGAGTGGCTGCACGAGGAGTTCGACGGGAAGCTGGCCTTCTACGGCGGCGTCTCGACCCAGACGGTGCTGCCCTACGGCTCGCCCGAGGAGGTCAAGGAGGCGGCCCGCAAGTGCGTGGCCGACCTGGCGCCCAACGGCACGGGCCTGATGCTGGCGCCCTCGCATCGGATGATGAGCGACATCTCGATGGAGAACATCGAGGCCCTCAAGGAGGCCATGGAGGAGCTGGCCTGAGCCATGGATCGGAGCCGGCGCGGTCGAGGCCCTCACGCTCGAGTTCGCGAAGCTCTACGGCGCGCCACCGACCGACTGGTTCCGGGCGCCCGGCCGGGTGGACCTGATGGGCAGCCACACCGACTACAACGACGGCTTCGTGGCCACCATGACCGTCGACCGCGACACCTGGCTGGCCATCCGGCCGCGGACCGACCGGCGGGTGCGCATCGCCACGCTGAACCTGCCGGGCTCGGCCGACTTCGCGCTCGAGGCCATCGAGCACGATGCCGAGGTGCCCTGGACCGACTACGTCCGCGGCGCGGCCCAGGTGCTGAAGCGACGACGGGATCGACGTCGAGGGCTTCGACGGACTGCTGCACAGCACCGTGCCCTTCGGCAGCGGGCTGTCGTCGTCGGCGGCCATCGAGTCGGTGGTGCTGCTGGCCTTCGCTTCGGTCAGCGGGGTGCGAGATCGAGCCGCTGCGAGCTGGCGCTGCTGGGCCAGCGGGTGGAGAACGAGTTCGTGGGCGTGGCCTGCGGCATCCTCGACCAGTACACCTCGGTGCTGGGGACGGCGGGGCATGCGCTGCTGCTCGACTGCCGGGAGCTGACGAGCCGAGGCGGTGAGATCGCGCCGGACGCTGGCGGTGGTCATCTGCGACACGCGCGCGCCGCGGCAGCTGACCGGCTCCGAGTACGACGAGCGGCGGGCACAGTGCGAGGCCGGCGCCGCCCACTTCGCCGGCTGCGACCCGGACGTCAGGGCCCTGCGCGACGTGCCGCTGGAGCTGTTCGAGGCCCACGAGGCGGAGCTGGACCCGGTCGTGGCGCGGCGCTGCCGCTTCATCATCGAGGAGAACGAGCGAGTGCTGCGACCTGGCCGAGGCCGCTGCCCAGCGGCGACCGCGAGGTGCTCGGCCGCTCTTCGACGCCTCCTTGGCGGGCGCCACCGGCTCTTCGAGATCGGCGCGCCCTCGATGGAGGCGATGCACGACGCCATGACCGGCGCCCCGGGCTCATCGCCCGGCGCCAGGCCGGTGCCGGGCTTCGGCGGCTGCCTCGTGGCGATCGTGGACCGCTGGATCGGTAGAGGACTTCGCGGCGCACGTCGAGCCGCGAGTACTACGGCGCCACGGGCATCGAGCCCAGCGTCTTCGGCGTCGAGGCCTCGGCCGGGCGCGTGCCGCCTCGAGGTCGGCTGAGCCGCCCGAACCGGGCCGGCAGCAAGTCTCCCGAGCGGAAGCTACCGGTCAGATCGTAGCGCGGAGGGCGCCTGCCGGACCGAAGCCTGACCGTTCGCGGCTCGATGCCCCGGGTACCATGGGAGCAGCGAACCGCCCACGAGGGTGAGGTCCAGGACCAAGAGCATCGAACGAGCCTTGGCTATCGAAGACTCCGAGACATGAGCGCGCACGCTCGTTCTCGACGTCGACAACGCGACGACGCCGACGGGACGACCATCGAGTCGAGCTCACGACTGGAAGCACCCGACGCCGCACCAGAGGTCAGCCGAGCGACGTTCAAACACGAAGCAAAGCGTCGACACCACAGGTACTCGATGGGTACGTCTTCGCCGTGCTTCATCTACGCCTTTGCACGCGCAGACCGGGTCGTGGTCAACGGCCCGGTGTCGGCAAAGGCCTGCGGAACGCGCAAATCCTAGGGGAAGCTGGAACGCCTGGCTTCCGGATCTATATCGCCCATCGAGACCACCCCAGAGGCGGTCGTGTCCGAGTCCGACCTGCGTGCGGCAGAGACCCTCAGCCAGAGGACACGAGCGATCGCGGCCTTCTCGGGCGGGGTGGATTTGACGTTCCTGGCCCTGCGACACTCGACCGGGACGCTGGGGAGTGCATCGTTCCCTCTCGACGACGTCGTGCTCGTTCACGGGTTCGATGTCGATGAGGGCAACTCCACGGGCTTCGGTGAACTGCTCGCGCGAACGCGACCGCTGACCGACTCCCTCGTAACCTGCTGTACATGTGGTTCGGACGAACGCCAAGGATGCGCGGAGCAGCAGCAGGGGAGCACTAACACGGAGCGCCGCTGGCCTCCATCCTGCATCAGTTCGCCGACAGTTTCGAGTACGGCCTCATAGGGAGCACCGGGACGTTCCGCACCGTACACGACTGGGGTTCACGGGCAGTACGGACCACCTCTTCTCGGGCGGCCACTTCGAAGTCGTCCATGCGCGTGCCGGAACACAAGAACCGCCAAGATCGAGTCGACGCGCCACCTCTCGCGAAGCGAGACATTGAAGGTGTGCTTCGACGGCACCGACCAGGCCGGAACTGTGGTGCCTGCCGACAAGTGCATCCTAACGCGGCTGGGATTCCTGGCCGTCGGCCACCCCCCCCGGAGTGCTTCGATACGCCCTTCGACCAGGATAGAATCGTCCCTGTCGACCATACGGATCCCGAGCTTGACGACCATCCTCGCTATCGCGAGACGCCGAGGGGTCGAGGAGCAGTGGGTCCGGATGCTCAGCGAGCGCGTCGCGGAGCTGACCGAGCAGCCGGCGCCGAACGCGACCTCGCCGAACGTACCGCACTCGCCGACCGGGACGCCGCAGTGGCGGCACGTGACGCGGCGACAGTGGCCGAGACGAGGCGAGCTCGCCCGTGACAGGGCATTGGTCGCTCGACGGTCGAGCGCTCGCGCTCGTGACAAGGCCGTCGCCGCTCGGAGCCGAGCCGTGGCGGCTCAGCGCTCACGACTCGGAGCCGCCCGGGAGCCGTCGAGAGCAGCCGGACCTGGCGGTGGAGCGCCTGGTATCGTCGGCTCGGCGCCAGCCTCCGTTCTGGACTCGTGGGACGGTCGGAGTAGCGGACGCCCACCAGGCGAATTGCGGACCTGGAGCGTCGGCGCGCCTTGGCTGTGGGAGACTCCGGAGAATGACGCGCACGCTCGTCCTCGACGTCGACGAACGCGACGACGGCGACGGTACGCGGTTCGAGTTGAACGCACGACTGGAGTGACCGGCGCCCCTCCGGAGGTCAGCCGCGCGACCTTCAGACATGAGACCAGAGCCGCGTCACCCGGGTGCTCGATGGCTACATCTTGGCGGTCTTGATCTATGCCCGCGCATGTGCGGACCGCGTCGTCGTCAACGGCCCGGTGTCGGCCAAGGCGTTGCGGAACGCACGGATCCTTGGGGAAGCGTGGAACCCACGGTTCCCCGACCGCTATCGACCGGTCGAGCTCGTTCCCGAGCCGTCGTGTCCGACCACGTGAACCGAAGCGAGAGCACGACCACCGGGATGCACGCGCCATCGCGGCTTTCTCGGGCGGGGTGGACTCGGCCTTCCTGGCGTTGCGCCATACGTCCGGGGTGCTTGGTAGCGCATCGTACCAGCTGACAGACGTCGTACTCGTCCATGGCTTCGATATCAGACTGCAAACCACGCCGCATTCGATGAACTCGTAGCGCGAACGGCGCCCCTGCCGACGAACTAGGCCTCCGCCTGCATGTCGTCCGGACCGACGTCCGCGAGCGATCGAGCAGCACTGGGTGCACGCGCATGGAGCCATGCTGGCATCGGTCCTGCATCAGTCCTCCGACCGGTTCGAGCACGGGCTCATCGCGAGCACGGCTGCTGACCCGGCCTGGCGATCCGCTTGGGGCACGACCTATGCTGGGGACCACCTGTTCTCGGGCGGCGACTTCGAAATCGTCCACGACGGCGCAGCCTACTCGCGGACCAGAAGGTGGCGGCGATCGCAACCCACCCACGGCAAGGCGAGCCGTCAAGGTCTGCTGGGGGGGCGCGACCAGGGTCGAAACTGCGGTGTCTGCGAGAAGTGCGTACGCACCCGGCTTGATTTCATGGCCGCGGACCATGCGGCGCCCGAGTGCTTCGATACGCCGTTCGATCCAGGCAGCATCGCCCCTCTGGCAGTCGGCACGGAGGGCAAGCTGGCTCATGTCCGTGCCACCCTGGAGTTCGCGAAGAACCGTGGTATCGATGAGGAGTGGGTCCGGCTGCTCGACGAACACGTGGCCAAGCTTTCCGATGAGCTACGGGCAGAGCGGCTATTGGCCAAGGAACGCGGTGCCGCGATCGCCGAACGTGATACGGCGTACGCCGAACGTGATGCCGCGATCGCCGAACGTGATGCTGCCGAGATGGCGCGTGATGAAGCGGTGTCGAGTCTTGACTCCGTCTTGAGCAGCCGGATCTGGCGCTGGGGCAGTCTGTACCGCAGGCTCGGTGACCGGCTTAGGGCGGTCCTACCCGATGGCTCATCACCCGGACGCGGCCAGGATACCTAGCGCCGGGAGTCCCCTCAACTCTCCTTGGCGAGGCGGCCAGACACCGAGGGACGTCACCGGTCGGCTGCGTGGTGAGGCGCCCCTGGAGGTGGTGGCTCGCTAGACTCGCTGGCAATGCCGGGCTATCACTCGCGACTGCAGATGATGGCGACCTCATCTGCTCGTTCATCCTGCAGGTCAAGCCAGTGCGGCTGCTCACTGGCATGCCAGCAATACCGGCGACCGCTTGATCTGGCGCGGAGGCGAACGCCTGCTGTCGAGCCACGGTGTCGAACCCACGCCGCTTCCCTTCCCGGAAGCCAGGGTGCTCGAAGACAAGTGGCGCGGGGGGACCTTGGTGATACCGGGCAATGCGGCCTACACGGCAAGCTGGCACGAATGGATGCCGGAACTCACGAGCCGTGTCGCGCCGACGGTCGAACGCGTTGTCATCCTGCCGTCCTCCTACGACCCCTCGGTGCCAGGCGTGGCCGAGGCCCTCTCGCGACCGAACGTCTTCGCGTTCACCCGGGAGGCCGCGTCATCCACCGGATCAAAGCTCGGACGAAGGCGTGTCTGGCCATGGATCCGGCCCTCTATGCACTCGACCCGGTGGCGCCGCCCGCGGACACGGCTGGGGGCGGGACGAGCGATTCCGTGCTCGTGGCCCTGAGAACGGATCGAGATAGCACGCTGAGGGAGCACGGCGTCAGCCCTCTCGACGGAGTGAACGACGACATCAGCGCCACCGTCGAAGACCTCGACGAGTTCCTCGATCGTATCCGAGACGTCGACACGGTCGTGAGCGACCAATTGACGTGGTCGTCGCGGCGGTGATGCTGGGCAAGCAGGTGCGCTATATCGACCCGGTCGATCGCAAGATCAGCACCTACGTCGAGTGGTCATTCCAGGATGAGTTCCGAGACCGGTTGCGGCGAGTGCGACGCGGACTGGCTCATCGAGCACGGCTACGTCGAGACCCTGCAAGTCATGAGCGAGGCGCGCATCCTCGGCTACGTCATGGCTCGTGACGAGTGGCCCTTGCTGGCGGTGGCCGGTCGTCCACGAGCTCTGGAGCGCCACGTCGATCATGTGCTGGTCGTCGATCACGCCAGTCGCGGACGGCACCCGGGATGGCCTGACGGAACTCCAGCGGGATCTGGCCTGGACGGCTCTCCGTCTTATCGCCTCGACGGCGAGGATTTCCACCAGGAAGCCACCACCACGGTGATGACGCGCGTCGGAGGGGTCGCGGCCTACAGTTGGGTCTACGTGTTCGACGCTGACGAGTTCCTGCTTCACCGAGACCGGGCACAGGGTTGCGCACGGTCCTGGGGGACGTCCCGGACAACATCGACCTCATCAGGTACGAGGTCCACAACTGGATCGCGCCCGACGACTTCGACGAGAACGATCTCGGGTCGCTATGGAGGAGATCCTGTTATCGATCTCGACCCTCCGTCTTCATGCCGATCCCCGGGCTGCTCGCCGCAGATATGGTCGAACACGGGAATGCGAACTTCTTCGACCTGCCCTTCCGCTCGAAGGGCATCGTCCTGGCCGAGATGGGCGGACCGGATCGCAGGCAGGGGCTCACTCGCTCAGAGCAGCACGCTCACGAGCGGGAGTTCACCCTACCTCCGACGCGGACTGCGGGCAGGCCACGTGCCGTTGGTTGAGCCGAGGCCCGGCTGGCCAGGAAGTGTGCTGCACGGCCAACGGCTCAAGGACTCAGGCTTCCCGCCCCATCACGGCTGGCAGAGCCGGATGATCCGACGACTGGAAGTCGGCTGGGCGGCTCGACGAGTTCTGGGCAGCTCCACTCCATCCCGTCGGAGCCGGTCAGCAGCCCCTTCGCAATGGCCGGAGATCGCAGCCGGACGGATTCCTGGGCCGAGGCGTTGATGGCGTCGGCGGCAGTCTTGGATGGACGGGCTCTCGAGGGAACCCAGCACGACGTCAGCGGAGCAGAAGACGCAGGTACCTCACCCTCGAGCAGGGCCGTGGACGCTGTGCGTGCAGCCCAGACCGTGCACCCACGACGCCGAGACCGAACGAAGTGAAGCTGTTGCTCGAGCGCAACGCTGCCGAGGGTCGAACGAAGTGAAGCTGTTGCTCGGCGCAACGCTGCCGAGGTCGAACGCGATCGGTTGGACTCGATGACCGCATCGAGGAAGCAGGAGGGCTATCGCCGCGCCAGCGGGATCGGGCCAGAGCCGCACGCGACCGCGCGGTGGCCGACCGGGACGCGATCCTGGCCAGCAGGAGGTGGCGGAGCGACCGCGTGGTACCGGAGCGCTGATGGATCGGCTGCGGCGGTGACGAACGGGAGGCCGGAGGGCGGCTCAAGGACACGCGCTGCTAGAGTCCGAGACCATGCCTGCCGATAAGCCCCGGTCGAGACGCGCACACGCCGTCACTCGGTTGACCGCGAGCCTCTCGAGGCTCATCAGCGCGTCTCGAACGGCGGGCCGTCGACTGTGGCCCGCGCCGATCGCGCTCGCCCATACAGATGCTTGCCGAGCAGCGGCACAGCAAAGCCATTCCTCGCCCGGATTAGGTAGAGCTGCAGTTCGCGAACCTGGGCCCGGAGAGGGTGATCGACTTCGTGCACCGAGACGAGCACGTGCGGATGTGGCTGCCGTATGCGCAGCAAGACTGGGTCCAGAGCCACATCCTCCGCGACCGCGACTTCTTCGAGCACAGGTCGCTGACGGGCATCCGTCCACGCCTCACCGGCCGCGACATCTTCGTCGACGCTGGCGCGAACATCGGGAACCACAGCCTCTACTTCGCCCTCATCTGTGGAGCGCAGCGGGTGATCGCCTTCGAACCGCAGAAGGTGATGCTCGACATCCTGCACAAGAACATCGCCCTCAACGGGCTGGAGGAGAGGATCGAGGTGAGACCGGTGGCGCTGGGGCGTGCTCGAGGGTTCGCGGACTTCGACGAGTACCGAACGAACAACTTCGGCGCGACGTCACTCTCGATGGGGCTCGTTCGCGGCCCGGTCGAGGTCGTCCCGCTCGACGATCTCGCTCTACAGCACGTTGACGTGCTCAAGATCGATGTCGAGGGCGCCGCGTTGGAAGTGCTCGACGGCGCCAGAGAGACGATCACCGCGGCCCGACCCATCATCATCCTGGAGGCACTCAGCGGTCGCGAGGATGTGGCCGGCCCCATGGCCTACCTTGCCGACCTCCGGTACACGGTCGAAACGCTCCACGCCGACAACTACCTCTGCCTGCCGTCATCCGAAGCTTGTCCACCTCATCTGGATCGACTAGCGGGGGGAGACGCCCCACCCCCACCCGATATCGCCGCGCGCCTCGAGCGCTGGAAGACACTGCACCCTTGCACGAGGTCAGGGTCTGGACCACCAGCGACCTCCGCTCGCAGATCCGGACACCCCCGGGCGTCGACCTCGTCGAAGCAGTCGACCGGACGCGGCTGCCGGCGATGCAGTCGGACCTGCTGCGGCTTGCGATCCTCTTGGAATACGGCGGCTTCTACTCCGACCTCAAGAACGACCCGGCGATGTCGTTCCTCGGATTCCTGTCCTATGAGACTCGGGCCGTCGTCAGTGTCCACCCTCCGACCATCCGAGGCTACGAGATGCGCGTGTGCAACGCATTCCTGGGCGGCCCGGCGGGACATGGCTTCTGGCTCGATTGGCTCAAGCTCGCATGCGCCAACGTGCTCGCGCGCGCTGAGTCGAGCGTCTCAGATGTGACGGGTGGCTTGGTGCTGGAGCGCGTACTCGCCCAGCGCCGAGCCTCTGGCATCGACGACGTGCTCGTTCTTCCGTCAGCGCAGGTGTGGGGCACACCAGAAGTCGAGAGCGGATGGATGCGGCGACGACCGGCGAGCTACAACGCCGAGGACATGTCGCAGCACTGGTCGGTGCTGCAGGGAGAGCGTGGCCTCTACGTCGACGATTGACCTGACACGTCGGCTATCCTCCGTGCCTGAGGGACTTCCGCGTATTGCATCGGCCTCGGCCGAGCTGACCATGAGGAGAGGCTGAGTGGCGCTGTTCGGCTGCCTGACGGGATCGCTGCTGGCGATCGCTCCGCGCGTCGTGCTCATCGGTGCCTGGCTGGTCGCCGACCGCTGGCAGCAGGTCTGGGACGGGACGGTCCTAATCCCCCTCGTGGGCATCGTCTTCCTGCCCTACACCACCGTGATGTACCTGTTCGTGTGGACGCCCCAGGCATCGCCGGCTACGCCTGGGTGTGGCTGGCACTGGGGCTCTTGCTCGATGTGGCCCACATGGGCTTCGTGGCCACGGACGCTGGAGAGGGCCGCCGCGGCACGTCAGAGGCTTTGGACTGGCTGCGCCGCTCCACGCGTCGGACGATCGACGTCGTCCGCGGAACGCCGCTCCTGGTCTGGCTGATCTTCCTGCTGGCGCTGGTAGTGCGGCTCGTGGGCACGCCCTACGCCCTGCCTCAGCAGCTGGACCCGGACGACCGATCTTCGTCGACGGCGCGCTCCGCATGATGAGCAACGGCGACCTGGACCCGGACTGGTACGGCGCTCCGGCAAGCACGCTGATGACCGGCATGGCCGCGCTCTACGCCGCCTATGGCTTCGCCGGCATCCTGCTCGGGAACCTCGGCTCCATGGCCGACATCGTCCCCGCCTACCAGGCCGACGGTACCTACTTCCTGCTGTCCGGACGGATCTACACGGCCATCGCCGCCACGGCCGTGGTCGTGGCCACCTACGCGGTCACGCGCGAACTGCGGGTGTCGCACTTCTGGTCGGGACTGGCCGCGCTGGTGATCGCGCTGTCGCCGCTGATGATCGGCTACTCCTGGCTGGTGCGCATGGACATGTTCCAGGTCCTCTTCATGCTGCTGGCACTGTTGATGGTGCTGCGCGCACTGCGGAAGCCGACCCTGACCGCGTTCGTGCTGGCCGGTGTCTTCGTCGGCCTGGGCGTTGCCAGCAAGTACCCGGCCGTCGTGGTCGCCATCCCGATCCTGGCTGCGGCCATCGTGCTCGCGGGTCAGGGTCGGCTTTCGATCCGGGCCTCGATCGGCTATCTCGTGAGCGCTGGTGTAGCGAGCCTCATCGCTGCCGCTGTCGTCGCGCCGTACCTGTTCATCGACTTCGAGGAAGTGTTGGCGCACGTCGAACGGGAGAACCGCAGTACGCACCTCGGACATACCGGCCAGGGCTTCTTCACGGATCTGTGGGACTACCTGAACGTGGCGCTGCCGCAGGCGCTCAAGGGACCCGGCACCCTGCTCGGGATCATCGGCCTGGGCTCGATGCTCGCCTCGCGCCGTGGCTGGCTGTTGCCGCTGGCCTTCGCCATCTACCTGCTGTTCATCTCCTACCTCTCGCTGTGGTGGGTACGGTGGGCCTTGCCGCTGGTCCCGCTCGCGGCGATCGGCGCAGTCTTCCTCGCTCACCGACTGGAGCTCCGCCTCCGGCCGCGCCTGCCGGCGTTCGTGACGTACGGTGCGCGCATCGCCGTAGCCGCGCTACTGCTCGTCCCGGTCGCCATCCCCACAGCGGAGATGGTCTGGTCCCGCGCCACGACCGACGACGTCCGCGTCGAGGCCGCCAAGTGGATGGACGCGAACATCCCGGCCGGTAGCACGCTGGTCATCGAGTCGTATGTGCCACAGGTGCTCGCGGAGGAGTACGAGTGCTCTTCGCGCTCAATGGTGAGGTCATCCGCTGGCAGGAGTTCAGCGATCAGGTCCGGCCGGCCAGGTTCTTCGGCTCACTGGGCGATGGCTCGCGCGACATGACGCCCGAGGAGCTCATGGCCGAGTTCGAGGCACGGGACGTCGACTACGTGCTGCTGAGTTCGAGTTGATCGGTCGCTATGGCGCCGAGCGTGAGGACTACCCTGACGAGTGGGCCGTGTACGAGACGCTGCTCGAGGAGTACCCCACGGTCAAGACCTTCCGCGACGGTGAGATCGTGGTCCTCGACGCCAAGCAGGAGTAGGAGCTCGCCAAGCGGGACCTGGCTAGTCGATCGTCACCGGACCGGGCACCGTCAGCCCGAGGTGCGCGATGAGCGCGTCGAGCTCACGCAGCGTCACCTCGTCGAGCGGCGGATAGGGCCGCCGCGGGGGCGTGGTCCATGGCCCCGCGCATGGTGTAGATGAGCTTGCGCAGCGGCAGGTTCAGGCCAGGCTGGTTCTCGTAGCGGATGAGCGGCAGGTAGCGATAGAACGTGTCGCGCGCCCGTTCCTCGCGGCCGGCCCGGAAGTCGCGGTAGATCGAGACCAGGATCTCCGGGAAGCCGAAGCCGGTCATCATGCCGACCACGCCACGCTGCAGCTCCTCGAACATGAAGTTGCCGCCGAGTCCACCGAAGATGGCCACATCCGGGTTGGCGGCGAGGATGGCGGTCACCTTCTGCGCCGTGGGGTCGTCCTCGAGCTTGAGGTAGCGACACGAGGCAGTTCGGCGGCGAGGTTCGCCGATGAACGCGGCGTCATGAACACGCCGAGCTGGCGGGGAAGTCCTGAACCACGATGGGCACGTCGACCGCGTCCGCGAGCGCCTCGTAGTGGCGTCGCACCCCGGCCTCGTTGGGCCGGTTGGTCCGCGGCGGCGCCACGAGCAGCCGGCGGCGCCGCGATCGGCCGCGTCGCGCGCGTTGCGCAGGCAGGGGTCGAGGGCTGGAGCGGTGGCACCGACCACGACGGCAGGCGGCCGTCGGCCACCTCGATGGTCACATCGATGACCTGCGCCCGTTCGGCCTCGGACAGCTTGGCCGCCTCGCCCAGGAAGCCCAGGATGGTCAGCCCATCGACGCCGGTGTCGATGATGAAGTCGACGAGCCGTCGCAGGCTGGGCTCATCGATGCGCGCCCGACTCGTCGAAGGGCGTGGGCACGATGTTGTAGATGCCGTCCATGGCCCCCCCGTGGGTCGCTCGTCGATCACGGCAGCGCGCTGACCAGGCCGCCGTCGACGGGCACGATGGCACCGGTGACGTAGGAAGCGGCGGGCGAGAGCAGGAAGGCCGCCACGCGCCCGATCTCGGCGGTATCACCGTATCGGCCGAGCGGGATCGTCGCCTCCGCCTGGCGCTGGACCTCCTCGACCGCCGGCCGGTCGACTCCGCACGCGCGGCGTCGAGCTGCCGGACGCGGTCGGTGGCGAAGCGGCCGGGGGCCACGCCGTTGATGCGGATCGGGGCGATCTCGAAGCTCAGGTTCTTGATCAGGCCGGCCAGGCCGGGTCGCAGCACATTGCTGGTGGTGAGCCCGGGCAGGGCTGGCGGACCGACGAGCTGAGGTTGACGACGATGGCCGGGTCGCTCCCCTCGCGCAGGTGTGGCAGCGCGGCGCGGATGAGCCGCAGCGCGGAGTGCAGCGTGCCATCGATGGCGCGGGCCCATTCCTCCTCGCCGATGGCCTCGAAGGTGCCGGCGGGCGGGCCGCCGGAGTTGACCACGAGCAGGTCGAGTCCACCGAGCTGCTCGACGGCGGACGCGACCGCGCAGCCGGACCATCCGGCGTGGAGAGGTCGGCCACGACGGTGCCGGCACCCAGCTCGGCGGCGCGCGCGTCGAGCGTCTCCGCCGTGCGTCCGGCGAGGACCAGGCGGGCGCCCTCGGCCGCCAGCACGCCGGCGATCCCGGCGCCGATGCCACCTGCGCCGCCGCCCACCAGGGCGCGCCGTCCGCCTAGTCCCAGATCCATATCGTCCTCCGCTGTCGGGCGAACGTACGCCCGTGCTTCGTCAGGCTTGGTCGCAGTGATTTAGGCGGTCAGCCGCGGGATGCGCCGCGCCAGCCGCTGCGCCTTCTGCACCGTGCTCTCGCGGGTCGACCACCAATCGGCAACGAGCTTGATGGCCCCCTCCTCGTCGGTGGGATGCATCAGTTCTCGGTGCCTCTGGGTGTCGAAGTAGGTGAGCCTGGAGACAGCCTCGAGGTCATCGAAGAAGGGCTTGCGCCTGGGCTCCTTCGCACGCCACACGAACGTCTGCGGCTTGCCCGGCCCGGTGATGGTGGCGTACTGGAGGCCCGGATGGAAGTCACGTATCGCGAACACGACCTTGTACACGTCACCGTGCCAGGAGGCAACCTGTACCTCGAGATCGCCTCGCCGCAGGTCTACGGCGAGGCGGTGCTCACGTTCCGCGGAATACGCGTCCGAGGGCACGGTGTCATCGAGGACGATCAGGGAGTTGGCGTGCGTGTGGAGTAGCGCGTTGGTCAGGTCGCGATAGGCCTGCTCGAAGATATGCAGGCCATCGATGAAGACGATGTCAAAGGCCCTGTCTACATCGAGGCCTTCGAAGTACTCGTCCGACGTGATCTCGTAGGCTTCCGCACCGGAACCGCGCAGCGTCTCGAGGTCGACGAGGAACTCGGGGTCGACGGCCACGCGAGACTCGATCTCGATGCCCTCGAAGGTGACGCCGCGCTCGACACCGATCTCGAGGTAGGTCCGAGCCCCGGTCAGGGCGGCGAGGGCGTTCATCCGCCTGATCGAGCGCTTCACGGTCAGTCTCCGTTGGGTGTCCGGCGCTGACGATCCGAGCCGGGCGACAGGAGCGTCGCGCTTGATGCTACCTCTTCGGACGGGACCGCCGGGTACCATGGCTCACGTGACCGAGACCGAATGGCGGAAGCTCGCCAGCCCCCGGCCAGCGCCAGCGGACGAGCCGACCGTGGCGGTGCTCCCACGGGGCGATCCTGACACCGTTCAAGGCCGGAGCTCTGCGCTCGCTGCAGGCCCCGGTCAAGTGGACAACGCGGTGCCGTCTACGACCGCGACGGTCAGCTCCAGGTGGCATCCCAGCGCATCGGTCGGCCTGGCGGGGGACCGCGTCGTCGCGGCCGATCCCCAGCGCCTCGAGGAGGCGCTGCCTGGGGTCTCGATCCCACCCCGGGAGGCCCAACGCCTCCGCGGACGCTGGCTCTACGTGGGCAATTGGATGCGCCACTTCGGGCACTTCCTGACCGAGACGCTGACGACGCTCTGGCCGGCGGAGGTCGAGGTCGCCGGGCTGGTCGGCCACCCGTTCGTCTTCGGTTCAGCGAGCACGGAGTGGCAGGAGCGGCTGCTGGCACTCGCCGGCTACGGCGGGCTGCCCCGTGCTGTCGCGGCCGACACCACCGTGGTGGACGAGCTCATCCTACCCGAACGAACGTACCTGCCGAACGGCTACGCCCGACCTCAGGCAGTCGAGACCTGGCAGCGGGTGGCACAACGGGCTGGTGACGCCACCCAAGCCGGTGGGGCGGTCTTCCTCTCGCGTAGCTCGTGGAACAGACGGCCAGCCGCGCTGCCGGCCGGGCGACGCCCAGAAGCATGGACAACGAGGCCGAGCTCGACGCGCTGATGCGCGCTCGCGGTGCCACCGTCATCGAGCCCGAACGGCTCGACGTCGAGGACCAGGTTCGTGCCGTCAGGGGCGCCGACCTGATCGTCGGTCCCAGTGGCTCCGCCATGCACCTGTCCGCCTTCGCCCATCCGGGCACCCGGGTACTGGAGGTCTGCGACGCGCGCTCCCCAGCAAAGCGACTGCCCAATCAGCAGGTCATCGATGCCGCCTGTGGCCATCTGACCGCGGTCATCCAGTACCGAGAACACGAGGGAGGGCTGGACATGACGAACGTGAGGCGCGAGCTGGATCGGCTGGAGGCGTAAGGGGCGCTAGGCCCGCAGGACGAGTGTGTCCTGGTACACCCGCTGCGTGGGGCGACCGCACCAACTGCCCAACTCGAGCGTCGACCTCGAACCCGATGGAGCGCAGCAGTGACTCCACCCAGGCCTGATCGCAGGCGAAGGCGTGGAGTGGGTCCTCTTCGTCGAAGTAGCGAGACACGTCGTCATGCCGATTGCGCATCGGGTACGCCGAGCGGCCCTCCCGCTCCATCCGCGCTTGGCTCTCGTTCAGCAGGAAGAACGTGGCAAAGACCCGACCGTCCGGGGCGATGACCTTGTGCGTCTCACGGAGGTAGTGCTCGATGGCATCGGGGTACATATGCGTGAACAGGCTGGTGGCGATGACAAGGTTCGGGGCTGGCCCGAGATCCAAAAGACATCGGTCGGACGCAGGCTTCCCGTCGGGTTGTAGCGCGAGTTCTCCACGTCGAGGTGATGGAAGGTATGGCGGCCGTAGCTGACCGGCGTGAGGCGATCGGCACACCAGACGACGTGTCTGGCGAGGATGTCCAGGCCAACGTACCTGCCCACGTGACCGTGGCGCAGCAGCGCATGCGCGACCCGGCCGTAGCCACAACCGATGTCCAGGATGTCGTCGTCTGGCTGTAGCCCCACAAGGTCCTTGAGTTCGGACACGACGTCATCACCGACGTCGAGGAAGGCCTCGTCGGACCTGCCCATCAAGCGAAGCTCGGGCGGTGGCAACGGGAGCGCGTCGGGCGGAGCCGGAGCCTCGACCCCCAGGATGGATTCGATGGTGGCTGAGAGCCGCTGGGCTCGGGCGTCGAAGCTGTGGTCGCGCTCGATGGCTCGGGCCAGTTCCTCGCGCGCCTCGCGTGTGCTCTCCGACTGGTCGATGGCCTGCTGCACGACCTCGGCCAGTTCATCGCGGTGACTATAGGTGCGGACCAAGTCGCCGAAGACGTCGTCCAGGCCCTCGGTGTGGTCACTGATGATGACAGCGCCACAGGCCGCAGCATCGAAGAGGCGGTTCGAGATGAAGCCGTGCATCCGCATATCATCCCAGTGGTCGCTGAGGATGACGGCGGCACGCCGATAGTGGCTGGCCAGGTCCGGCTGCGACAGGTACGTGTCCACCAGCATCGAGCGAGGCGCCAGGCCGTCCCAGTCCGGCCCATAGATGGTCAGGTCCAGACCGGCGACAAGCGCGTCCTCGATGATCCTGGCGTCTGGTGCCTCGCGAGAGGCGCCGATGAACTCCACGCCCAAGCGGCTCGCCGTTCAGCCGCGTCATCGAGGTGGAAGACACGCGTGTCAGTGCACTGCAGCATCGGGCTGACGGTGAGGCGCTCGTCGGCAGACAGCCGAGCGCGTGAAGCTCTCGGACGCGACGAATACATGGTCGTACGAGAGCAGCTCGGCGGTGTTGACGAGGTCTGGGTGGCTGATGAGCCACATGAGGTTGACCTGGCCGGGACGCGGCTCGTATTCGTCGAGCCCCCTCAGCACGATGACCGCATCGTCCCCGAGCGCGAGCTCGCTGTACCACTCGTCCATGCAGTCGATGCGGACGCGGTAGCCCAGCTTTCGCAGTGAGGCTGCCCAGGCTCCTGGCGAAGTGATAGTCGCCCCACTGGCCGCGGTCATCTCGCGGCTGGGCGCGCCGATCTTGATGCCGATCCTGCGCCGCTCGCCGAGGCTCTCGAATTCCGCGAGCGCCTGCACGGCCCGTGCACGATACGTGTGCTCGGCCTCGACCTGCGCGCTGTAGGTCTGCCACACGCTGGGTGCGTGCCGCGTCGTCGCCGAGGTACGTCCAGAGCAGCTGTTCGAGCTCCTGCTTGTTGCCATACGTAGGCAGCAGGTCGCCGAAGACCTCCTGCGCACCGGCTTCGCCATTGGTGACGACCAGCGCGCCCGCAGCGATGGCGTCGAAGACGCGGCTGTTGACCGAACCCCACGATTTGGTGGCACTGTTCGCGTCGTCGACCACCAGCTTGGTGCTGGCATAGACATCCGGCATCTCGGGATACGGGACCGGTCCACGCAGGCTCGCGGCCAGGTCGGCGAAGCGTTCCCAGCCATGGCCGAAGAGGGCGAATTCGAAGGGCAAACCGGCCGGCTGGAGGTCATAGACGATCTCGCGGGGCGCACCATGGAAGCTGCCGGTGAAGCAGTAGTCGCTGGCCAGCTCCCGTCGCGTCTGGCCCTGCCTGAAGTGCTCGCGTTGGTCGCCAGCCGGACCACTGAGACGATCGCGAGTGAGCACCTCCGCCATGTGAGCCGCACCGCGCTCGGAAGACGCCCACACCAAGTCATAGTCGTCGATCCATGGCCGGCTGGCCCAGCGATCGAACCAGTTGCGGGCCCAGGCCACGGTCGTCAGGCCGTGGTGCCGGTTGGTCGCCCGCGAGAGGTCGTAGTCGTCTCTCATCGTGATGAGGATGTCCACGCCATCGAGGTCGTACCAGTTGCGCTCCATGTCCAGGAACACGACACGGCAGGGCGTTTGCGCGCTGGAGCGCACGGCCGAGCTCCAGCGCGGTGTAGTAGTCACCGGCGCTGGCATCCTCACTGGCCTCGGTCACGGCGAAGGCGATGCACGGCGGCTTCGACGTCCA
Source organism: uncultured Chloroflexia bacterium (assembly GCA_963752475.1). GTDB lineage: Bacteria > Chloroflexota > Limnocylindria > Limnocylindrales > CSP1-4 > JAFMJV01. The sequence goes on from CAVVYR010000001.1 coordinate 65,548, forward strand.
GAACCCCGGCCGTTGAAGCAGGTCCTGTGCCTGCTGGCGCCTCAGCCAACTGCCCTGACGCTCGTGGAGCAACTGCGAGTTCCTGAACAGGTGGCTGTGGAGGCGCTGACCTCGCGACCCGCGCGTGCTGCCTCGCGCATGGGTCGCCGCGACGTCGTTGGCCGAGACCACGCGCTTGCCTGACTCGCGGGCCATGCTGAGACAGAAGTCGACGTCCTCGAGGCCATAGAAGATAGCCCTCGTCCAACCCGCCGACAGCCAGGAATTCCTCGCGCCGGCAAGCCATGAGTGCGGCCGTCACCGAGGGTGAGTCGACGAGCGCCTCGCGGACATCCGCGAGGCCGTGGGTGGAACGCGCCTCGAACGGATGCACCGACCGCTCCACATGAGCCGGAGAGAAGAACACACCCAGGTGCTGCACGGCGGGCGCGTGGTCCTTGGAGCCGTGGCGGGTCCATCAGGCGGAAACCGACGACACCGATGGACGCGTCCTGCAGCACCCGAACGGCCTCGCCAGCGATATCGTCACGGAGCTCCAGGTCGTTGTTGGCCAGGAGCAGGACGTCGGCATCGGTGGAACGGGCGGCGAGATTGCTGGACTCGGAGAACGAGTAGTTGTGGTCGCGGCGGATGACTGGTCAGCGGCAGCCGCTCGCGCCCACTTCTCGAGGACCTCGAGGCTCGCGTCTTGTGAGGCGTGGTCGACGACGATGTACTCGACATTCGGGTGAACCACGTTGCACTCGACACTGGCGAAGAGTCGGTCCAGGAGGGCGGCGCCATCACGATTGAGCGTGACCATCGCCACCTTCGGATCGTTGGGCAAGCCGGCAGACGCCTGCGCTTCCGATGGTTGCAGCCGTGGCCCGGGAGCGAGGGTCAGCCCATCAGGGCTCGGAGGCACGACGTGGGCCATCTGAGCGAACGCCGCACGTCCCGAACGTGGACGCGACACGGATCTCGACCGGGTGGTCGGCAGCCAGATTCGGTGGTGGCGCGTAGTGGAAGCCGTACGGGTGGTCATCCGCAAAGCCATCGTACTTGGCTGCCACATCCGGCCGGGGCACATCGGTCTCGATGCTGGCCAGCAGCGCGCCATCCACGAACACATCCAGGAGCACGGGTTGACCCGGGGCGGAGCGGTCCCGGACCCAGCCTCTGATCTCCCGCGCGGAGAGCTCGTCGATGGCACCGTCGATCCAGGCAGGCTCCCCTGCCCTGACGACTGGAGGCTGGGGCCTCGTGACACCAGTCCGCCCAGCGCGGCCGCGACCCAGTATCACGGGGGTCCCGGCGACGCGGATGATGACATCGTCGCGCTCGAGTGCCAGCCGCTCATGGAAGGCATGCCGGCCGACCCCGATGTCCGCCCGTTCGAGATCCTCTCGGTATGAGTCGGCGCTCAACGTCGCTAGCGTCTCGCCATCTCTCTCGACGCAGATCGAGACCGGGTCAAGCGGCCGTGCTCGATCCTGTGCCCAGCCCTCGAGTTCCAGATGACCGTCGGCCCACTCGGCTGCTTCCAGCGCACCTCTGAAGCGCTGGAGCAATTCGACTCGTAGCGGGCTACCCGTCAGTGGCCGACCGTCAGCGAGCACCTCGACCGCGGTCGCGTTCGAATGTAGCGCCGCCTCGGGCAGATCCACCCTAAAGCCTCGCCGCCGCGTCCTGTCGTCCAGGCACAGGCTCAATCGAGGGGCGCCACGCCAGACGATCGTTCCATCATGGCGGACTTCGACCTCTGTCTCATCCACGCTGTCGTCGAGCCAGCCCTCCACGACGGCGCCATCGATGACACGGACGGACCCCGGCACCGTCGCGTCGCTATTCGCCCCCAGCTGCGTCGCTCCCGTGACGGATCCACCAGCCTCGACAGTCAGCGAGGATGCCGGACGGAGGAGCGGGGAGCTCAGGAGATGCTGCAGCGGGTTCATCCCGAGCGCGGCGCACTCAGGATGACGCCGCACGTAGTCGCGGCCGTCGAACCCCGGCTTGGGGTTGCGTCCCTCGCGCCAACCGAAGAGCAGATAGTGGTCGAGCGGATGCAGGCGCACGCGGCGCATGTCGGGATACGCGGAGAGGAACCAAGGCCATATCGAAGTAGCTGGTTCGGGTCACGCGGCTCGGTCGCCGTCAGGCTGCGGAACTGGCGATACGCGCGCAGGCGCCCGCGTGGCGCATCGGGGTAGCGGCATCGGTACCACTCGTCGTCGAAGAGTGGGTTGACCCGCAAACCCAAGCGCAGCGAGGTAGCTCGCGCCAGCAACGGCAGATCACGCTCGGACGCGTGATGCGATCCGACGCCGAGCATCAGACGAGAGCCACCAACTCAAGGGACGGGCGCTAGGCACGGAGTACTCCCCTCACGGGCGTGGGCTGAGCTCATTCGCGCTAGGCAGCGCACTTCCGCACTCAAGCCCATCAGCCTCATGCTGGCGCGCTCGTAGGACCAGCGGCCTGCTCGAGCCGGCTACGTGCGTGATCGTGGAGCATCGCGTCGAAGCGGTTGAGCTCGCGGATCCGCTCCCGGGCAGCGGGCTCGATGGTGTCGAGTGCGGGGCGCTTGGGATTGACGTTCTCACGCTGCACGGTCGGCAGCGTGGAGCCGATGACCTGCCCCAGCACGGCCGCGCTGCGATCCATCTGTTCGGTCACGAGCAGCGCCGCGAAGTGCGCCTCGATGTTCATCAGGGCCTGGTCAAGCATGGTCTGGGTGATACCGCCGAAGGGCACACCGCGAACGCCGGCGATGTTGCGCACCATGAGATTGTCGACGGCGAGCTTGTCACCCTTGAATACCCACTCCTCGAGCGAGGCCCGGCTGAAGCGCATGCGCAGCCGCTCGCGGTGTCCCTTGCCTCCGAAACGGATGCCGGGCAGGTTGCGGTAGTGATAGAAGAGCGAGGCCACGCGATCGACGGGGTCGCGCACGACCGTGACGTAGCGCGACGGCCGCGGCACCCGGCGATGGACCCCGAACGTGAAGTGACCGGCGATGAGCGCGTAGCGACCGATCTGCTCGGACGTTAACGCCTGGAAGTCCGCGCGTGTCATGGCGCCGTCGAGCTCGCCGGGGCCGTAGACAAGCCCGACCTGACGGTCGGCGTAGGCCTGCAAGAACGGCCGTTCGCAGCGACGTCCCGCCCGTCTTGGGCAGGTGCATGAAGAGCAGGACGTCGTCGCCGATGGAAGGTACCTGCGATGACCCTGGATTCATGAGCGGGCGGGCCACCAGCCGGTGCGGAACGACTCGGCTTCGGAGCGCTCGAGCATCGTCTCGTAGAGCTCGACATCGAGGCGGTTGAGCTCGCGGATGCGCTGGCGCAGCTCCGGATCGAGCTGGTCGACGCCGGGACGCTTGTCGTTCACGTTGGCCCGGACCTGGTTGGGGATGGCATAGCCCAAGCGCGTGCCCAGGCGGCGCAAGTCGCGGTTCATGTGCTCCGCGAAGAGGATCATCGCGAAGTGCGCGTCGATGTGCTCGATGGCCTCGGCCAGCATGTCGTCGGTAGTGGCGCCGTACTCGACAGCAGGCCGGCCGGAGATGGCCCGGACCTGCTGGTTGTCCGCCTCGATCCGCTGGAGGCCAAAGACCCAGTCCTCGAGCGAGAGGTCCCGATCCTCGATCATCTGCCGCTCGCGGGCCGCGCGGCCCTCCTTGGCGGGTACGACCTGACGGTAGTGGTAGTAGTGCGACATCACCCGATCGACCGGGTCGCGCAGGACCGCCACGTACCGACACTCATGTGGAACCAGGCGATGGGTGCCATACGAGAGGTGGCCCATCACGAATCGAAGCTGTGCCCGCCGCTCCTCCGGCAGGTTCTCGAACTCGCGCGGGTGCATCGAACCCTCGAGGCCGGGCGCATCGTAGAGATAGACGCGCTCGTCGGGCTCGTAGGCCTGGCCCATGGCCTGCCGCAGGGACGTCCCGGCCGTCTTGGGAATGTGCAGGAAGATGAGCGTCCAGTCGTGGCGCGGACGGAAAGCGACAAAAACCCGGTGTGCAGCGTCACGGACGCGGTCGGTCGATACCACACGTGCAGGATGCCACTGATACCCATCTGCCATCGGCCGTCTATCCTAGCGACTGATGCATCGACGAAGAGGGATGGGCGCGGAGCTGGATCTCCGCTTGTCTCCCGCGACTTCCAACACGAAGAACCGCCTCGGCGACCGCCCAGCATCTGGGGCGGCCGAGTGACGCAACGAACCGCAGATCAGCACATCGCGCAGATCGTCCCCGCCGAGAAGTGGCCGGTCCTCGGCTGGGGTGAACTCTGGCGCATGCGCCGCATCCTGTTCGTGCTCGCCCAGCGCATCCTCAAGGTGCGCTACCAGCATACGGCGTCTCGGCATCCTCTGGGTCGTGCTGCAGCCGCTCATCCTGGTGCTCATCGTCAGCGTCTTCATGGGCTTCGTCATCGGCCGCGGCATGCGGGGGATCTGCCCTTCGCGGTCTGGCTCTTCCCCGCCTGGGTCGCCTGGCGAACGTTCCAGAAGGTCGTCAACGAAGGGGGCGGCAGCGTCAATGCCAACGGCGCGCTGGTCCAGCGCATCTACCTGCCGCGAATCTTCTTCCCGATGGCCGTGTCTCTCGCCAGCCTCGTCGACCTGGTCTTCATGATGCTGGCGCAGCTGGCTCTGCAGGCAGCGTACGGCATCGTTCCCGGCAAGGGCATGCTGCTTGTCCCGGTCGCGGTCGTGATCATGTACATGGCCGCCCTCGGGTTCTCGTTCTTCTTCTCCTCGTCATCGCTGCAGTACCGCGACATGGACATCATCAAGCCGCTGCTCGTGCAGGCCTGGTTCTGGATGTCGCCGATCATCTACCCGGCGACGCAGATCCCCGAGGATGTCCGGACGTTCTACTGCCTGAACCCAATGGCGGTCGTCATCGAGTCCTTCCGCTACGGGCTTCACGAACTCGACGCCGCAACCGCCGACGGAAGCCTGGGTCCTCGGCTTCTCGACGGCCTTGATCGCGCTCATCGCCGGCTACTTCTACTTCCGGCGACATGAACCGCTGTTCGCGGACTTCCTGGGCGAATGAGCGAGACACGAGCTGGCCATCGAGGCCGAGGGCCTGGGCAAGTCGTTCCGACTCGCCCGACGGCCGGCGAACGGCGCGCTACTCGACCGCATCGCCGGCGTGCTCTCGCGCAACGGCCGCCCTGATGACGACCTAGGAGGGACAAGTGATGTGGGCGCTCCGGGACGTCGAGCCTGCATGTCCCGCGGGGCGAGATCTACGGCGTCATCGGACGCAACGGCTCCGGCAAGACGACATTGCTCAAGCTCCTTGCGCAAGTCACCGCGCCGACGGAGGGTCATGCCACCGTGCGCGGCCGCGTGGCTCCGCTGCTGCAGGTCGGTGCCGGTTTCCACCCCAGCTCACGGGCCGCGACAACATCGCGCTCAGCGGCGCCATCCTGGGCATGAGCGTAGAGGAGGTCCAGGAGCGCTTCGACGACATCGTCGAGTTCTCCGAGATCGGCAAGTACCTGGACCAGCCGGTGAAGAACTACTCCAGCGGCATGTACGCACGCCTGGCCTTCAGCGTGCGCCTCACATCTGCCGGCCGAGATCATGCTCATCGACGAGGTCCTGTCGGTGGGCGATGCTGACTTCCAGCAGAAGGCGCAGCGCCACATGAAGGAGACGCTGACGCGATGGTCGCACGGTCGTCTACGTGGGCCACGGGCTGCACATCGTGCGCGAGTCTGTGCTCGCACGCGTTGGTTCTCGGACGCGCGGCCAAGGACCGTCTTCGAGGGTGAGGCCGAACGACGCTGCCGACTACTACATGGAAGAGGTCGTCAAGCAGCCCGCGTCGGCTAGCGCTCCAAGCGCCCCCAGTCGAGGTCGCAGTCGACGCGGTCGGCGTCGAGGTTGGGGTTGAAGTACGGGTCGCCCGAACGAAGCATCGCCTCCCAGCGCTCCCACAGGCGAGCCTGGTCGGGCACGTACGGCACCGAGCCACGTGAGCGGCTCTCGTGGTGGATCAGCCGGCTGTCCGGCGTCCACAGCACGCGGCGACCGGTGGCCGCTACGCGCACACAGAAGTCGACGTCGTTGCCGCTGACCTCCAGCTCCTCGTCGAAGCCGCCGACCTCCTCGAAGACCGACCGCTCCACCATCAGGCAGGCGCCGGTGACCGCTGAGACCTCGTGCGTCAGGCGCTGCGCGTCGAGGTACAGGTCGGCGTCCGGGTCGAGGCCCTGGAACCAATGCGCTGCGCCCCCGCCGTGCCCCACGAGCAGCACGCCGGCGTGCTGGATCATGCCGTCCGGGTAGAGCAGCATCGAGCCGACCACGCCCACGTCGGGGCGGCGAACCTGGCGGACGAGGTCGTCCATCCACGCGGGGTCGGTAGCCTCGATGTCGTCGTTGAGGAAGAGCAGCAGCTCGCCGCTCGCAGCCTGCGCGCCGACGTTGTTCAGGCGAGACCAGTTGAAGGGCTCGTGGCGCTCGATCACGTCGCGCCGGAGTCCGCCAGGCGCGCGATGCCCTCGGGATGGGCGCCGCGCCCGTTGTCGACGAAGATGACCTCGAGGTCCGGGTAGGCCGTCTGTTCGGTCAGCGTGGCCAGAATCATGTCGACGACATCGCTGCGCCCGGTGGTAGGGACGATGACCGAGACGCGAGGGATGGTGGTCGCCTGCGGCCACTCGATCCGCCGGATCGGACCGCTGGCGCCCGCGTGGCTGTGCACGATGGCGTCGTCGCAGCCCCGACGCTCCAGCTCCGCGCGCACGGCCGCGGCTTCGGCTGATTGTCGCGCTGGGTCGTCGGTGAGCGGCTCGGACCAGAGCACGTGGGGCACATGCTCGATGGCCCCTACCCCCTCGGTCAACGCCAGCGACAACGAGTAGCGCCAGGCCGGATCCGAGGCATCGGGCGGCTCGACCAAGAGCTCGCGCAGCCGCTTCCCGTCGCGGGCGACGAAGGCGCCTCGGATGTAGTCCTGTGCCAGCAACCGGTCGGGCGACCAATCAGGTACGTGCCAGGGATCGCGCTGGCGCCCCTCGGCGTCAAGGCGGTCATGGTCGGCGTAGATGATGTCAGCCTCGCCGGCCGCGGCTGCGTACGCTCGGCTGGCCAGCGGTGAGAGGACGTCACCTGCCTGCAGGAAACCGACCAATCGATCCTCGTCGACCTCGGCCGGGAGCGGATCGTCGCCGCGGGCGAGCACGGACCAGGTCGTGTCGGCATCGCGCTGATCGGCGAGCGAAGCCAGGGTCGCGTCGACGCCGTCGTCGCCCACGACCACGAAGTGACACGAGGCCTGTGCCGGCTCCTCGGCGGGCAGAACGGGCCTCCAGCGCGGCCTGGTCCAGCTCGTACAGGCGCTGGTATCCGGCGATCGGGATCGATGCGCTCGAACGATCGGGCCAGCACCCGCACGTTCCCGGCCCGATCGCGCGCGACCACGTGCAGCACGTGCGTACCCACCGCCACGTCATCAAGCGGCACGATGGCCCCGAAGCCGGCGATGCCCTCTACGCTGAGGTGCTGGCGTTCGACCTCGACGTCTGGGCGTGCGCGTCCGGTGAAGGCCGGGCCGACGAACTCCCCATCGAGGTAGAGCTCGATCGAATCCACGCCCACCGGCGCATGTGCCCAGCCAAGGACCATGGCCCGTGGTGCGCCCTCTCGCGCGTCGCGACGTGGCCGGTCAAGCTCGATGCGCACCTGGTCCGGCCGCACCTCCGGCACCGGCGGGCCGTAGATGTCGCGGTTCCGGGCAGCGCCGATCCGTACCAGCACCTTCTCGGTGCCGCGGTCGACTGTGGCGCGCCAGCCGTGGAGCCGAGCATGGACGATGACCTTGCCCGCGACGGACACCCGCAGGCGAGACAGCAGGCGCGCGCTCAGCGGCTTGGCCTGGCTACGACCGGCGCGCGCGCGTTCGACGGCCCCGGCCAGGTAGCGCCGCTTCCGCCGGGCGGCAGGCATCGCCCGCCACAGTTCCGGCACCGCAGCGCAGGCGGCGCGGATCGGCGAAGAGCACGAAGACCCACGACTGCAGCTCGCGCAGGGCGACCCAGGGCAGGTCGCGCAGCAAGCCGCCGAGCTCCTCGTTCTTCAGCTGCATCAGCCGCTGGTTGCGCCAGGAGAGCGCGCGGACGCGCGGCGGATTGGAGAGGTTCGCGGCGGCCACGTCGCGCCAGCCGCTCACACCGGTGTCCCCTCCTCCACGGGCGTGCCAGGCGCGGGCGGCCGGCTCGAACCAGGCGCCCCAGCCGAGCCGCTGCAGCCGCCACGCGAGGTCGACGTCTTCCTTGTAGGCGAAGAAGTCCTCGTCGAGGACCTCCCAGCCACCGCCGGTGCGCGGCTCGCGGGCCTCCTCGAGCGCCGAGCGACGGAAGACCGGCGCAGGCCCGTCGGCACCCCACACCGGGATCGGCACGGTAGGCACCCGGGATCGCGGACGACCGTCGCGCTGGTCCCGGCTCACGACGCGTCGGTCGCGATGCATGACCAGGCCGGCGGTGTCGATGACGTCGGTGCGAGCGCCGGGCCCGTCCAGCCGCCACACCAGGCCCTGCACGGCCGCCACTCGCGGCCGCTCTTCGAGCGCCGCCACGGACGCCTCGAGGAAACCGGGGTCGAGCTCCACGTCCTGGTTGAGCAGCAGCACGGCCTCGCCGCGAGCGGCCGCGATGTTGCGGTTGTGCGCCGGGGCATAGCCCAGGTTCTCCGCTGATTCGACGAGCCCGATACGGTCATCGGCCGCGGCACGCTCCCGCAGCCACTCGACGCTGCCGTCGCCCGAGCCGTTGTCGAAGATGAGCAGCTCGTAGTCCTCGAGCGTCTGCGCCGCCACCGAGTCGAGGCACCCGGGCAGCCACTCGAGGCCGTTCCAGGTCACCAGCGAGATCGGTGACCGCCGGCACGCTGTCCCTGCCCATCACGCGCGCCCGGCGGACCGGCGCTGGAGCGCGAACATCGCCTGCACCAACGGACGCAACGGACGCGCGGTGTCGGCCTCGAGGTGCTCGCGGTAGAAGCGCTCGTGCGAGTCGACGATGGCGCGCTTCACCCGCCGTCGGGTCTCGAGCTGCTCGGGATCGAGCTCGCCGTCAGGCCGTCGCACGTGGCTGCTGCTCGACTTCTCGTGTGTGGCTGCGGCCGTGCCCACGTAGCGCACGCGCCAGCCGGCCTGGGTCACCCGCAGGCAGAGGTCGAGGTCCTCCGCGTAGAACCAGTAGCGCTCGTCCCAGCCGCCGACCGCCTCGAGCGCCTCGCGCCGGATGAGCAGGAATGCGCCCGAGCAGGCCTCGACGTCGTGGACCGTGCTCGTGTCCAGCCAGGTCATGCGGTAGTGGCCGAACCGCTGCGAGCGTGGGAAGAGCCCGGTCGAGCCGGGTCTTGTACCAGAGCGAGTCGAAGGGGCTGGGGATGCCGCGATGGCAGGCGTGATCGATGCCGCCGTCGGGCAGGTCCAGCCGACAGGTGGCGATGCCCACGTCCGGGTCCGTCGCCCACCTCGTCGAGCGACCGCCCCGAGCGTGTCCGGCTCGAGCATGACGTCCGAGTTCATGAACAGGATCCATTCGGTGGCGGCGCCCTCGGCACCCCGGTTGCAGGCCGCGGAGTAGCCGGGGTTGTCGCTGGTGGTCGCGACGCGCAGGCGCGGCCCATCGCTGCTGCCGGCCACCGAATCGGGCAGGACGAACTCCTCGAGCGGATCCACATCGACCACCACGACATCGGCCGGTACGGGATCGGCCGCGAAGACCCTCGCGAGGCACCGTCCCAGGAGCTCCGGATTGCGATAGTCGACCACGACCAGGGTCACATCGACGCGCGCCTTCCCCGCGGCCGTGGGCTCGAGGAGCGTCCTGGTCACCGTGGCCATCGGCGCGTGCGTCCTCCCTTCGTCGTGTCGGTCGTTCCGCCCGACAGTATGGGGCCTTGCTCGAGGCCGGTCCTTGGTATCGTCTCGGAGCACATCCGCACCGAAGGAGAGCCCCCATCGTGAAGGGCGTCGTTCTCGCCGGCGGGACCGGTTCCCGTCTGCATCCGCTCACGCTGGTCACCAACAAGCACCTCTTGCCGGTGCACGACCGGCCCATGATCCACTTCCCGCTGCAGACGCTCGCGGGCATGGGCATCGACCAGGTCATGGTCATCCTCGGCGGCCGCAGCATCGGCGACATCGTGGAGCTGCTGTCGGACGGTCAGGACTTCGGGCTGGACCTCAGCTACCGCTACCAGCGCGGCTCACTGGGCATCGCCCACGCCATCGGTCTGGTCCGTGAGTTCGTGGGCGATGAGGCCTTCTGCGTCGTCCTCGGCGACAACATCCTGCGCGGTGATGACCTCGCCGACGTCGCGGCCGAGTTCGAGAACGGACCCTGGGGCGCCGGCACCCTGCTCTACAAGGTGGATGACGCCAAGCGCTTCGGCGTGGCCGAGTTCGACGACGAGGGCAACGTCATCGGCTTCGAGGAGAAGCCCGAGGAGCCCAAGAGCGACTCCATCCCCATCGGCGTCTACTTCCTGCGGCCCGATGCCTTCGAGGTCATCGAGCAGCTCACGCCCAGCGGTCGCGGCGAGTTCGAGATCACCGACGTGCTCAACCACTACGTCGGCGACGGCGGGCTCTTCGCGCGCCACTACGAGGGTCGCTGGCACGACGCGGGCACCATCGAGTCACTGCTGGAAGCGGCCACGATGGCCGCGAACGAAGACGAGCCTCAGCCGTCCTCAGGAAGCTGATAGAGGACCCGCAGCTCCACGTCCTCGGTCAGGTCGGTCTCGTAGCGCAGTCGGTCGCCGTCGACGGTCATGCCCTCGGTGGACTCGACGACGGTCGCACCGTCGGGCAGGTCGATGCGCACCGATAGCGGCACTGCGCGCGCGCCGGGCTGCTTCTGGACCACCAGGCTGTACTCCCAGCCGTCATCGGTCTCGACGGCCACCTCAGGCACGGACCAGAAGTAGCTCAGGCTGGACTCACCCGGCTCCATCAGCAGGTTGTTGGCGAAGGCCGTCCGGCCGGCCTCGTCCGTGATGCGATCCGCGTCAAAGACCTCGCTGGAGGCGGTCTCGCCGCTGGCCGTGACCAGCTCGCTGCCCTCTGGCACGAGCGTGCGGATGTAGCCGCCGTACCAGCCGATCTCGCTCTCGGAGAACGAGCGGATAGCCTCGAACTCCTCACCCTCCCTGAGGGCGTCGTTCTGCCAGTCGAGACGCACGCTGTTGACGGCGTTGCCCTCCGAATCGAGCTTCACCACCAGCGAATCGGAGCGGTCGATGACGAGGTTGTACTTCGACGTCGGGGCCACGTTCGACTCGACCACGTAGAGGTAGTCACCCGGATCGGTCCGGACCTCGCCCGCCCAGCCGTTCTCGAGCACCAGCTCCTGGGCCTCGGGGTCGGCCAGCCAGACGAGGGCCTGGCGCTCCGCGCCGATGTCCTCGAGCGCCTCGATCATCGCGCCCCACTGGTCCGGCGGCAGCGACAGCAAGCGCTGCATCAGCGTACGCGCCAGGGCATCGAGCACGTCCTTGCGGCCCTCCAGATCCCCGGGTGCGCCACGGGTCGCACCGAGCAGCGTGAGCGTCACGTCGCCCGGTTCAACGGTCACGTCGTAGGCCGGCACCTCGACCGCCCCCACCACCTCCAGCAGCCGGTCGATGGCATAGGTGGTGATGGCGATGACGCCGTCGACCTCGGTGCCGTCGGCTTCGATGGCGTAGAACTCGGCTGACTTCTCCGCGCCGGTGGGGAAGTCAGGCGACCAGGCCGCATCGGCCAGGCGCCAGGACTGCGGATTGCCCTCGGCATCGGCCGCCAGCAGGATCTCGGTCAGCTCCTCGGGCGGCTCGACGAAGGGCAGGTCCTTCTGCAGGTCCAGGTCGTAGACGTTGATGAACTCCTGGCTCGTCAAGCTGCCGTCCTCGACGGTGATCAGACCGACCGTGCCGGCGTAGCCACCCGCAGGACGCAGCTCGGCAGGGTTCTGAGCCAGGACGAGGTACCGCTTCTGTCCGCCCCAGCCCATGAGCTCGGGCGCGATGTCGTCGATCTCGCGGTACTGCTCGAGCAGCGGCAGGTAGGTGTCCAGCGGCTCGGCCACCAGGTCACGCGCCTCGAGGATCTGCTCGGCCGCGTCGTCGGGGATGGCCGCGAGGTCCTGTTGGGCGTCGGCGATGAGCTGGTCGATGCGATCGACATCGGCGGACGACGTGGCGATGAACTCGACAAGACCGGCGGTCAGCTCGAAGTCTGGATCGGCCTCGTTCTGCTCGCGCAGGGTGACGACCTCATCGACGAGACCGAGGCCGATGTCTCCGACCTCGACGAGCGACTCCGCGGCGGCCACGAGCGAAGTCGCCGCGTCGTACTGCGCCGCGACTGCGCCCACGCTGCCGACGAGCTTGACGAGCGGATCGTCGATGGCCTCGGAGATGGGCTCAAGGTGGCCCGCGAGCACGGCGAACTCGGCGCTGAGCTCGTCGAGCGTGGCCCGCTCGAGATTCGCCGGCTCCAGCCCTTCCACGTCGTCCGAGAGCCGCTGCGCTGAAGCACGCAGCTCCCGAACGTCGTCCTGCAGCGGCAGGTAGCGACCGGCGGTCGCGACCACGAGCGCCACCACGATAGCCACGATGAAGGCCAGGAAGACGGCCACCATGAGGCGACCGACCCTGGGCTCAGCATCCTCCGTAGGCGCTACCGGAGGCGGTGGAGCCGGAGGTGGCGGTGCTGCTGGTGGCGGTGGTGGCGGGTAGTAGTCCGTCACCCGAGGCTCACGCCGATGGGATGCGCTCCGCGATCACCACGAAGCGCGGGGAGGTCTCCGCGTAGTCCAGGCACGTCTGCAACGTGAGGATCTCGCGATCGGTGCCATCGAGATACTCGAAGGCGTCGTATTCGACGAGGGGGTGGATCTCCGAGACCTCGTACTCGGCGATGCTGCCGTCAGCCATATCGACCTCGACGAGGTCGCCGGTGCGGACGTTCCAGAGCTCGAGCAGAACACCCTCGCGGGCATGCCCGTAGACATAGGTGTTGGAACCTTCCCCGGGCCAGGCCGTGTCCGGGAAGTGTGCGACGGCATCGTCAGGCGCATCCCAGCCATTGCCCTCGACGATCGGCAGGTCGATGCCCAGCCGGCGCATGCGCAAGTGTGTCGCCGGCGGAGCCAGCAGCATGTCGGCTGCGGGCGGCGGCTCGATCGGGCTCTCGCGGAACGCGCTCGGCGCTTGCTCCACGTAGCCTTCCGGTGGCAGGATCGAGGTCTTGGCCAGGCCGCCTTGGCAACGGATGTTGATGACCGGTGTGGAGTTGGGGAGGCGGACGGAGACGCGACGCTGTCCGGCCTTGTTCCCGAAGTGGAAGATGGAAGCGACGTAGCCGTTTCCCTTCTGGCTCCTGCGCTTGGACGCCAGGAACTTGTCGCCTGGATGCTGCCTCTCGACAAGGAGGAACTTGACCGGCTGGCCGGCGACGGGCCGCCCGGTCTTCACATCCTTGACGTAGGCCTCGATCTTCAGGTTCTGATCGCATCGGACCACGCGTGGGGTCTGGATGAAGACACGCGTGGTCGGCTGTCCGATGTAGCCAAGCGCCGGCAGCGCCGCGGTGATGACCAGGGCGCTGCTGATGAGCAGGCTGAACAGGAACGTGGGGTACTTCAGGCGGCGCATCTACTCGGTCTCCTCCGCGTCGGCCACGCTGGCACTCGCAGTGTCGGTCGCCGGCGCGCTGGGGATCCCCCACCACGTCCGGGCTCGTTCGAGGGCATCGCCGACGATCAACCCTTCCAGGTCCTCGGCTTCCTCCCCTGTCGCTTCGGTGATGTAGTCGGTGAACTCCGTCCAGCCGCTCGCGGGGTCGTAGGCCCCGAAGCCGCCGTCGAAGGGCGCGAAGGCCTCCGCCTCGCCATCCTCCTGGAAGTCCTTCATGGCTCGCATGTAGGCAGTCAGGAACGAGGTGACGGTGGAGCCCTCGGTCTCGAGGAAGTCATCCGACACAGCGAGGACGTCACCGCCGAACTCGCCGTCCGTGCCGTAGTTGCGGTGGGCCGCGATGACCGCCAGGGGCAGGCCCTGGGCGAAGCCGTCAGCGGCGTCGGCCGCATCGATGGCAGCGATGTCGATGTCACCCTGGAGCAGGCCCAGCAGCGGCTCCTCGACCGCCTTGAGGTTCACCTCATCGAGGCCGGCGGACTCGAAGTACTCCTCCCGCAGCGCGGTCTGCACGGGGCCACCGGCGAGTGCCTTCGGCGGCGAGGCCACCGTGATCGCGCTGGAGGCCGGTCGGCCGGCGAGGTCGCTGGTGGGGTTGAGCTTGGTGCTGGTCGAGGCCTGAGCCACGTTGAGCGTGTGCTCGGAGACGAAGGCCTCGATATCCGGGAACTCGTCGAGCTCAGCGAAGGCGTAGGCCGAGAGCTCGCCCCAGCCGCCATCATCCTTGCGGCGACCGAAGCCGCCGTCGAGCGGCTTGAAGGCGTCGGCGTCATCGGCCTTCTTGCTGAACTTGCGCAGGCCACGGAGGTACGACTTGGTGAAGGCGCTGACGGTCGAGGGCTCGGCGGCTACGAGGCCGGGAGCTGCCATCAGCAGAGAGCCGCCGAAGGCACCGTCCTCGCCGGCGTAGTTCTCGTACCCGGCCACTGCCTGGAGCGAGGGGTCGTCGGCGAAGGCCTCGAGGGCCTCGATGGTGTCGACGACCGCGAAGTCAGCCTCGCCAGACTGCAGAGCGTCGAGCGGCGAGTCGACAGCGACGAGCTCGACCGAGTCGAAGCCGGCGTCCTCGAAGAAGTCGTTGGAGATAGCCCGCTGCAGCGGAGCGGGTCGGTCGTCGCTGCCCAGCGCCACGATGAGCTCGCTGGTGAGGGGAGCGAGGGCCGCTTTGGCCGGTGCCGCCTGCACGAGCGTGATGGGCTCGGGCGTGGGCTCGGGCGTGGCCGCGGGCCTGGCGATGTTCGAGCCGGTGTCCTTCTTCGTATCGCTATTCTTCTTCTTGTTGTTGTTCTTCTTGGTGTTGCCGCCAGTCTTGGGCGTCTTCGGCGCTGGTGTGTCGTACGTCGGCGAGGCGCTCTCGTCGGCCACACCCGGATCGATGGCCGCGGCGACCGGGATGGGCACCACGAGGGCAGCCGCGAGCGCGACAGCCGCGAAGGGACGCATGCGCCTCAATGCCCGGGCCGCCGGATAAGCGCCGGGATGGTGCGCAGCACGATCTCCAGATCCAGCCAGAACGACCAGCGGTCGATGTAGGCCAGATCGAGCTCGGCGCGCTGATCGAAGTCTTCGTCCAGCCGGGAGCTCACCTGCCAGAGGCCGGTGATGCCCGGCTTCATCGAAAGACGGCGCTTGTGCCATATGTCGTACTCCTGGACTTCACGGGGCGGTGCAGGTCTGGGGCCCACGATGCTCATCTCCCCCCGCACGACGTTCACGAACTGGGGCAGTTCATCGAGACTATAGCGGCGCATCAAACGACCCGCCGGTGTGACCCTTGGGTCGTCGATGAGCTTGAACGCCGCGCCTGAGGTATCGGACAGCGCCTCGACCTCCCCGAAGCGCTCCTCAGCGTCGGCATACATCGTGCGGAACTTGAAGATGGTGAAGGGCCGGCCGTGGAGGCCGATGCGCGTCTGGCGGAAGATGACGCCGGGGCCCTGACTCGCTCGCAGCGCCACCCACAGGATCGCCAGAAGCGGAGACAGCAGCACCAGCGCGGCGATCGACGCGCCCAGGTCGAAGACACGCTTGGCGACGTGGCCGACGAGCTCATCGGGGCCGCTGGCATACGAGATGACCGCGGTGCCATCCAGCTCCTCGAGCGAGCGGTCGGCCGAGAGCAGCCGCGGCACCACCACCGGCACGCGGATGAGCTTGCCCTGCTCGTGCGCCATCTGCGCGAGCGGCTCGACGGACTTCCACTGGTCCTCGCCGACGCAGATGGCGACCTCGTCCACGACGCGATCGGACAGGACGGCAGGCAGGTCGATGAGCTGGCCCCAATACATGCCCGAGGGCACGCCCTGCGGAGGCTCGTCACCGAGGTAGCCCGCGACCTGGACTCCGAGGACGCTGTGCTCATGGATCACCTGCGCGAAGTCCGTGGCCTCGTGTCCGGTGCCGAGGATGAGCACGCTGCGCACGTTGTAGCCACGGCGCCGCACGAACATGAACGACGAACGCACGATCGCGCGGAGGATCACCGCCAGCACACCCTGGAGCGGGAAGAGCAACAACACCCAGCCCGAGTCGGCGCGATCGGTGGCCGCCATCAGGAGCGTGGCCGTACCGAGCACGGCCAGCCAGACCGTGGCGCGTACGACGGTGCGGGTCTCACCCGCCAGCGTCCAGTGCGCACGCAACCGATAGGCACCGTTCACATAGAGCAGCGCGACCCAGGCGATGCCGTAGACCACAGCCCGTGCCCAGAAGGTGTCGAGGAATGGGTCGAGAGGAGTTTCCGGGTGGGCAAAGGCTCGATAGACCGACAGACTCAGCGCGATGGCGAGGACACCGTCGGCCAGCATCAGGACGGCGCGAAGCGCACCCCCGTGTCGGCGGATCATCGGCGTCTCCTACGCATGGCTCGGATCGTATTCAGCATCGTGGCCCCCAGACGGACACTCCACGACGAGACGTGCCCTGCGTGCGCGAGACTACCACTCGCGCCCAAGAGCGCGATAGTGCGCTTGTCGCGTTTGGTGCCGATTGCGCAGTGGCGTGCTAGGTTGTGCGCGTCGTCGCCGGTCAGCGACCGCAAGGGGTGGGGCTAGACATACGACAAGTTGTCGTATAGCATGCGGGACGTCCGGGACGATGGGATGCCGAACCAGGCGCCGTGACCATCGCCAACTCAGGGAGGAATGCCTTGCGCCGTTCAATCACGATCATCTCGCTCCTGGTGGCGATAGCGGTCTTGTTCACTGCCATGCCCGCCACAGCTCGGAGCAAGATCGCGCTGGGTATCTCGAACCCCAACGCAGACTACGTCGGTGTGGTCGAGAACCACAAGGCTCGATACGGTGTCTACCCAGCCATGTTCTCGCTCTGGAGCAGCTGGGGCAGCCGGGGCCAGGGCACGAACAAGCCCGCTCCGGTCGCTGGTGCGGCGTGCACCCCGGACAAGGGCACCTGCTACTTCCCTCGTGAAGCGGTCGACTACCTGATGGACCGGAACATCACGCCGATCGTCTGGTGGCAGTTCACCAACCCCGAGTTCCCGAGCCAGGGGGCGTTCAGCCGCTACAGGATCATCACCAACGGCACGCATGACGCCTACATCCGCAAGTGGGCCGCGGAGCTCAAGGCCGCGTCCAAGCGTCACAAGGGCCGCCCCATCGGTGTCCGCCCCTTCCACGAGGCCACCGGTACCTGGTTCCCGTGGTCCATCGGCCGCTTCGACAACACCGTGCAGAAGTACAAGGCGGCATGGCGTCATCTGCACACGCAGTTCCAGAAGGTCGGTGCCCGCAAGCACGCACGCTTCATCTGGAGCAACTACACGCCGCGCAAGGGCTCGTACCCCGGCGACAAGGTCATCAACTACGTCGGCTTCACGGTGCTGAACTTCGGCTCGCAGAAGAAGTGGCGCTCGATGACCTCGATCGTCAACAACTTCGTGAAGCGGACCAAGCAGTTCAGCAAGCGGCCCATCCTTATCACCGAGGTCGCCTCCCATTTCAGGGGCGGCAATAAGGCCAAGTGGCTCAAGGGCGGCTATCTGAAGGCCTACAACAAGCACCCCCGGATCAAGGGCATCCTCTATCTCGACACCAACGTCCCGCAGAGGGGACAGCGGCACCCCGACTGGCGGTTGGTCCAGCCCAAGAACGGCTCCGCGGTGAACGCCTATCGGCAGCTCGTGAACAACCCCAGGTTCAAGGGCAAGCTGCGGTAGGTCACGATTCCTTCGACCGAACGAAGCGAAATGGCCCGGGTACTCCCCGGGCCATTTCTCTATGAGAGCATCAAGCCATGAGAATGTCGGCCCAACAGACCTCGATCCCCGAGGTCGTGCTCGTCAAGCACGACGCCTTCCAGGACGACCGCGGCTTCCTGATGGAGGCCTTCCACGCCGGTGACTTCGCGAAATACGAGCACCTGGGCCTGCCCAGCACGTTCGTGCAGATCAACCACAGCCGCAGCCGTGATGGCGTCACCCGAGGCCTCCACTTCCAATGGCAGCCACCGATGGGCAAATACATGCGCGTGGCCCGTGGCAGGGCCTTCCTGGTGGCCGTGGACATCCGGCCCGGCTCCCCCACCCTCGGCCGGTACGTCTCGTGTGTGGCCGATGACGAGAACCACCTCGCGATGTGGGCGCCGGCCTGCTTCGCACGCGGCTTCGCCACACTCTCGGACGTCGTCGACATCGAGTACCTCGTGACCGGCAACTACAACGGCGCGGCAGAGTCAGGCATCGCCTGGAATGACCCGGACGTGGGCATCGAATGGCCCCTGGCCAAGCCCGTCACTTCCGAGCGCGACAGCAGCGCCCAGTCGCTGGCCGAGTGGCTGGCGAAGCCGGAGGCCCAGCACTTCCGCTACGAGGATTGGAGTTAACCCGTCGTGATCGACCCGACCCTCCCCGGGATCTTCATCAGTGGCGACAAGGGCCGTCTGGGCCGAGCGCTGCGCACGGCCGCGCCAGGACCGATCGACGGCTGGGACATGCCCGAGCTGGATCTCGACGATCCCTCGACCTGCGCCGCGCTGGTCCGCGAGAGGCAGCCGCGGTTGGTGATCCACACCGCCGCCATGACCGCGGTCGACCAGGCCGCGCTCGAGCCCGACGTCGCGCTACGTCGCAACGGCCAAGCCGTGGGCGCCCTGGCCGGGGCCTGTCGAGAGATCGAGGCTGGCCTGCTGCTGGTCTCCACCAACGAGGTCTTCAGCGGCGACCGCACCGACGGTCGTCCCTACCTCGAGGATGATGAGACCGGTCCCATCAACTCCTACGGCGCCAGCAAGCACGCCGGCGAACTGGCGGCGCTCGAGGCGTTCGATGGTGCCGATGGGCTCTGGATCGCCCGCACCGCCTGGCTCTTCGGGCCACCGGGCAACGACTTCCCGGACAAGATCACCGCGGCTGCCGACAAGGTCGAAGGCCCGCTTCCGGTCGTCACCGATGAGGTCGGCTGTCCCACCTACGCACCCGACCTCGCGCGCGCCATCTTCGAGCTCGTGGAGCGCACCGACGGTGGCGTCTTCCACCTCGTGAACTCCGGCTATGCCTCACGCTACGACTGGGCCCAGGCCGTGCTCGCCATCCGCCGACCCGGGCGGCAGATGCGCCCCATCGGCAGGGGCGAGTTCGAGCGCAGCTCCGAGCCCCCGCCGTGGGGGGTGCTGGACACCTCGAAGGCGGCCGCGGCCGGCGTCGAGCTGCGGCCGTGGCAGGACGCCCTGGAGGAGTACCTCCGTGAAGCGTAGGACGCTGTTCATCCCCCTCCTCGTCATCGCCGCGCTGCTCATCTCGACCCTGCCGGTGGCGGCGCGTGGGCAGATCGCCATCGGCGTCTCCGATCCGCGCGGCTCGAACCTCACGGTGCTGCAGGACCACATGAAGCTGATGGGTGGCCAGAAGCCGGGGCTGTGGTCGCTTTGGAGCAACTGGGGCAGTCGGGGCGGCAGGTTCTCGTGCGTGCGTGGCCACGGCAACTGCGCCTTCCCGCTGGAGATGTCGCGGGAGCTGCTGAAGCGGGGCATCACGCCCGTCATCTGGTGGCAGCCGGTGAACCCGGCGCGCGCATCGAGCCCCAAGTTCTCGAGCTACAAGCGGATCATCCATCACAAGCACGACGCGTACATCCGGGCCTGGGCGCGCGACCTCAAGCGGGCCTCGCGGGCCAATGGCGGCCGACCCATCGTGGTTCGCTTCGCGCACGAGGCCACGGGCCACTGGTTCCCGTGGTCGATCGGCAAGCACGGCAACACGATCAAGAACTACAAGAAGGCCTGGCGCCACATCGACCGCATCTTCCGGCAGGTCGGGGCCCGCAAGCACACCCGCTTCCTGTGGAGCAACTTCCTGCCCAAGCCCAAGGCGTACCCCGGTCACAAGGTCGTCGACTACGTCGGCGCCACGATCATGAACTACGGCAACTCCGGCGTGGAGGGCAAGCACAAGTGGACGAGCCTGCCCAAGCGGGTGAAGCGCGTGAACGCGCTGGCCCGGGAGTTCACCAGGAAGCCGCTCTTCCTCGTCGAGGTCGGGTCCAACCATCGCGGTGGCAGCAAGGCCAACTGGATCAGGAGTGGCTACCACAAGGTCTGGCGGAAGTACCCCAGGGTCAAGGCCATCATGTACCTCGACTCCGACCAACCGCACGAGAACGTGTCGCACCCCGACTGGCGCCTGGTGAAGCCGTGGGACGGCTCTGCTGTGCGGGCGTACCGGCAGGTCGCCAACTCGTGGAGGTTCAGGGGCCGCCTCAAGTAGGCCCCCAAGTACCGACCGCGCCTAGGCCATCCGTCATCAGGCCAAGAGCGCTCCTATCTGGGACGGTCCACACCTGAGTGCACCACTCCCCCCAACGGTGCACCCAGGACGGTCAAGTCCCCAGACAGGAGTCCATCCGGTGCGTCGCCTCTCCTTCATCCCGCTGCTGGTCATGCTCGCGGTCCTGTGTACGGCCTTGCCCAGCGCAGCGCGTGGCCCCATCGCCATCGGCATCTCCGACCCCCGTGGTGGCAACCTCGCCGTCCTCGACCAGCACATCGCCCAGGTCGGTGCCAAGCCGGCGCTGTGGTCGCTGTGGAGCAACTGGGGCAGCCGCGGGGGGAGCGGCGTGTGCCGGGCCACGGCAGGCAGCTGTTCGTTCCCATCGGCCACGGCCAACGAGCTCCTGAAGCGTGGCATCACGCCCGTCATCTGGTGGCAGCCGGTCGATCCGGCACGCCCCGCGAACCGCCAACTACAACAGCTTCAAGCGCATCGCCCAAGGCAAGCACGACGCCTACATCTTCGCCTGGGCCAAGGCTCTGCGGCAGGTGTCGAAGAACAACGGCAACCGCTCGATCGTGGTCCGCTTCGCGCACGAGGCCTCGGGCAACTGGTTCCCGTGGTCCATCGGCAAGGCCGGCAACACGGTCAGCAACTACAAGGCCGCGTGGCGGCGCATCGATCGCATCTTCCGTCAGGCCGGCGCCAGGAACAACACCAAGTTCCTGTGGTCGAACCTGATGCCCTCACGGCTGCACTACCCAGGCGACCGCTACGTCGACTACATCGGCGCGACGGTCATGAACTACGGCAGGGCCCGGCAGTGGCGGTCGATGAACAAGGTCGTGACCAAGGTCGTCTCGCGTGCCCGCAAGTTCAGCCGGAAGCCCATCTTCCTCGCCGAGGTCGGCTCCAGCCACCAGGGCGGGAACAAGGCCGGCTGGATCAGGACCGGCTACCTGCAGACCTACAAGCGGTACCCACAGGTCAAGGCCATCATGTACCTCGACACGAACGCCCCGGCCCTGCGCGTCAAGCACCCCGACTGGCGCCTGCTCAAGCCGGCTGGTAGCTCGGCCGTGGCGGCCTATCGCGCGCTCGCCAAGTCGCCCAAGTTCAGGGGTCGCATCAAGTAGGCGCAGCGCCACGGCAAGTAGGCGCAGCGCCACGGCAAGTAGGCGCAGCGCCACGGCAAGTAGGCGCAACACTCCCGACCAAGCGGAACACACTGGCGTCGGCCGGCCAGGTGCGTCACTGGCTGCCAGGACTCGGGCTGCGACGCGGACGGGCATCGCACTGGTGGCCAGTCGTCGCCTGAGCCGACCGTAGTCGACCTGGTAGCCACCTTCAGCGACGCCGAGCCACCGGCCGCCGCAGATCCCGTGCGTGCCAGGGCATAGTGGATCGACCCGGGGCCTGCCGAGGGCGATGATCCGGTTCACGATGTCAGCCTACGGTCGGCTCAGGCGACACCTGTCTACAAGGAACGACCAGACCGGCCGATAGCGTCGCTCCCACCGACGAGTGACCACCAGACGCCGGTGGCAGCGTGCCACGAAGCGCGATGCACGAGCTAGAAGCTCTCGTTGTAACGCTTGAAGAGGGCAAGGTCGAGCCGGTTCAGCTGACGTAGTCGTTTGCGCACGGGCTTGGGCGGATCGAACGAGTCTTCCCCGGCGGGATCGGCGTTGACCACCCCGAAGGACGGCAGCGTCAGGCCCATGGCGTCGCCCAACAGGATGGCGCTGCGCCGCATGTTGCTGCGCATCAGGACCGCGTCGAAGTCCGACTCGATGTGGGCGATGGCCTCCTCGAGCATGTCGTCCGTACATTCGCCGAAGGGCACGTCGGGGCGACCCGAGATCGTCCTGACCATGGCGTTGTCGGCCTCGATACGGCGACCGTCGAAGACCCACGACTCGAGCGACGGCCCAGGCTTCCCGGCCGCCCGATAGAGCGAGAGGATCCGGCCGATGGGGTGGCGCAGCATCACCGCATACCGCGCCGGGTCCGTCAGCTGGTCATGCAGTCCGTAGCCGAAGTCGCCGACGATCACCGTCAACCCGCCACGGTCGGCGAACCTGGAGGCGGTGGGCCCGTAGGCCTCGGCGTACTCCCCTGCCGGCACCGTCGAGCGCAGGGCCTCGCGTACGGCCCCGCCGCCGCTGCGTGGGATGTGCATGAAGAGCAGCGTGGGGTGGTCGGCCGCCCGCGTCGATGCCTGGGCCGCAAGGTGTTCGCGCAGCGGCTCGAGACGGCGAGCGACCTCGTCGACCAGATGCCCCAGGCCGGCCTCGCCAAGGCCCTCGAGGATGTGTTCCACCGAACCGATGCCGAGGTGGCCGGGTCGTGCTGCCTGCGTCTCGGCCCAACGCAGGACGTCGGCATCACGCGCTCTGTTCCAGGCGGCCTCGTCCCAGGTCGGCCGCAGATCGGTGCCACGACGTGCGAAGGACTCGATGAGTCGGTCGGGGTCAGCCACCGAGAGACCCTTGGGCAACGCCGGCCGACCCGTCGGCAGGATGCCGTGGACGAGCTTCGTGGCCACCTCGTCATAGGCCAGGCCGCGAACGCGGGGGCGCAGGTTGGCCGCTGCGAGGTGGGTGCCTGGTCGGCGCTCGAGCACACCCAGGTCGGCTTCGATGCGACCCAGCAACTGGAGCGCATGCAGGGCCGAACCCTCCGCCATCACGACGTTGGAAGCGGCACGGTAGTTCCGCAACTGCTCGGGCAGTGACTGGGCCTCCGGTCGAAGCACACGCACGCCGGCCGCACGCAGGGAATCCTCGAGATAGGGCTCGCCCGCGAAGCGCGCCTCCATCCCCGCACGCGAGACGTAGAGCAGCCCGTCCGTGCTCGCCGGCCGGCCGAGGCGTTCATGGCCCAACGCGTCGAGGGCGTCGAGATAGCCGACGTCAGGGCCGGGTCCACCCAGCTGCTCTGCCTGAGGAGCCACGAAGAGCTCCGCCACCCGGGTCGGCACGGCGATGATGCGAACGCGCTCAGGGGGCACACCGAACCAGTCGAGGATCGCGCGGAACCAGGCCGGAGCCGTGTCCAGATCGGCATAGCCGAGGTCCGGTCGGGAGGCGAAGGCAACGGGCAGGTCCGGCCGCGCCCGGACGGTCGCCACGAGACGGGTCGAGAAGTCAGCCACCTGATGCCCGAAAGCGTCTGCGATGGCGCCGCCCCAGGCCATCGGTCCGGCTTCGACGAGCGGGCCTTCGGGGTCGGCCGGCCGAACATCGACCGGCTGACCTGCACGTCGGTGACGTGGCCTGACCTGTTCGTCCCAGTCGGGCCAGATGGGGCCACCGCGATGGATCTCACCGTCTCTCCAGCGGTCGAGCAGGTCGGAGTACGGCACGACCACCACATCGCGGAAGGTCTCGCCGTTGGGTGCTCCGTCAGTCATGGTCGCGAGTGTGGCATCGATCGGCGTCCGCATCCTGCCCGGAGCCCCCACGCGGAGGGACCGAGGCCGGCGCCCGGCGGAATAGACTGTATGCATGCGAGGAGACGTCATCCTCATCGAGGAGGAGCACCGTCGCGCCGCCAAGCGCATCGTCGATGCCCTCGTCGACACCATCAGGTCAACCGAGCGGCCGTTCACCCTGACCGTCGCCGGCGAATCGGGCAGCGGGAAGTCGGAGACCGGACAGGCGCTGGCCGAGGCCCTCGATGCGCACGGGCTCCGGACGGTGGTCCTGCAGCAGGACGACTACTACGTCCTCCCACCCAAGTCCAACGCTGCGGCACGGAGGGCGAACTTCTGTTGGGTCGGGACCACGGAGGTCCGCCTCGACCTGCTCGATTCGCACCTCGAGGCAGCACAGACGGGTGCCGCCTCGATGGTCAAGCCGCTGGTGATCTTCGACGAGGACCGCATCGACGAGGAGACCGTCTCGTACGAGGGCGTGGATGTCGTGATCGCGGAGGGCGTGTACACGTCGTTGTGCGACCACGTCGACCGGCGGATCTTCATCGACCGCAGTCGCCTTGAGACGCTGCAACATCGTCTCAAGCGCGGCCGCGAGGAGACCGACGCCTTCCTCGAGCGAGTCCTCACGAAGGAACACGAGATCATCGCGCCGCATCGAGCCCGCGCCGACATCGTCATCACCCGCGACTATGACGTCGAGTTCGTGAGGGCATGATCGCCGCGCCTCAGATACCGTCCGGGCGGATCTCCTCCAGGATGGAGCGCGCCAGCTCGGCTGAGGCGGCCTCGAAGGTCGTCCGCTTGTCAGGTTCGCTGTAGACGAAGTCACCACACATCTCGAACCCGCCCATCAGCCCCTTGGCCGAGGCGTGGCTGCGGCGGGTGTCTCGAGGAAAGACGTGGATGGTCGGCGTGGTCGGCGGGCCGGCCACGAGGGCATTGACCCGATGGTGCGCCGGGTCCTGCCGACGCCAGTCAGCGACGAAGTCCAGGGCCGGTCGGCGTCCGGCGGAGAACCGTCGAAGGGCGGTCGGGTAGCGGTCCTCGAACCCGTCAGGCAGCTCCTCTACGGGAAACGGCTCTCGGCTCGTCTGGAGGTGGAGATGCCAGGGGATGGACGCACCACCATGTGGCGCGTTGTAGATGACCCGGTACTGGCCGCCGGTCTGGGCGTGGAGGTCGAGCATCGCCGCCAGCGTGTGCTCGGTGAACTCCTGGTCCCGATGCTCAGCGGTCATGACGGTGAAGTGCCCCTGGGCGATCCAGGCGAAGTTGGCCCCGGCGTAGTAGTCGTGTCCGGCGAGGCGAAGCGGCACCAGCTCTTCCTTCGGATTGCTCACCCGGATATTGCCGGCGCAGAGGAAACAGAAGCGCCCGGGAGGGTCGCGCGGATCGCGGAACAGCTCGGCGTCACCACGGTCGGTGCTGACGATGCCCCGGGCCTCCAGCTCAGCCAGGTCGGCGCGCAACTCCCGGTGCGGCAGCCAGCGGAATCGGAAGGCCACGCCCGAGATCGGGTCGTCCACCTCGCGGACCTCGATCTCGTCCGCAGCGGGGAGCAGGAAGCCGACCCGGCCCTGGTCCCGCCAGACCCGGTCGAGCACGGTCGCCAGCGGTTCAGCCGGCGTCGGCATCGGTCTCCGTCCGAGCACCAAACCCCAGGTCGTCGAGGAGGTCGCGGGTGCGGTGCGCCCACGTGAAGTACGGGATGGTGATCTCCAGCGCCCTCTGCCCCATCTGGTCGCGCAGCGCATCATCGCTGAGCAGCATCGTGAGGGCGCGGGCGAAACCGTCGATGTCGTCGGCCGGTACCACGATGGCCGCGTCCCCCGCCAGCAGGTCACCGCCAGGCTCGCTCTCGAGACGCTTCGCCGCCGGGCCGAGGAGGTACTCGGTCACGAAGGGCACGAGATCCGAGGCCACCGTGGGCACCGCCGTCGCTGCTGCCTCCTGCGCACTCATGCCGAACCCCTCCATGACCGAGGGGGTGCAGTACACCGCGGCCGCGGCGTACAGACACGGAAGTTGCTCCCAGACGGACCCCAGGGTGATCACGTCACGCTCCAGGCTCAGCTCACCGATCAGCGCGACGACCTCCTCGTACGCCTGGCCGCCTCGATCATCGAGCGCGACCACGAGCAGGCTGTCGGGGATACGCTCGCGCACCTGTGCATAGGCCTGGACCAGGACGTCCTTGCGCTTGGTGCGGTCGGTCCGGCTGATCTCCAGGATGATCCGGCGCGTCCGTAGTTCGGATGCCGAGAAGGGCGAGGACTGGGCCAGGAAGTCCCACACCGCGTCGCACTCACGAGGCGCTCGGGGGTGGTACCGATCGGGATCGACGCATGGGGGCAGGAAGTAGCGGGGTTGGTACCCGTAGTCGTCGACGAAGCTGTCACGGATGGCGCTCGACGTCGCCACCGCGCCGTCGATCCGCTCGAGCAGGGCACGCTCGTGGGCGATCCGCTCGTCGATGCGGATGTCGGCCCAGCTCGAGGGGTCGGTGTTCCGCTTCTTCAGCGCGCCCAGGGAGTGGGGCACCCAGATGTGGGGCACGTCGCGCCCTGAGAGCTCGTTCAGCGCGACGCCGATCGATGCTGCGTCCCAGTAGTGGGAGATGACGAGGTCGTAGCCGGAGCCCTCATCGGCCAGCTTGCGATGGAGGTCGGCGGCCAGTGGGGCGACGTGCTCATCCATGTCCTCCTTGCGCACGAACGCCGGTGTGCCGTCCTCGATGTAGAGGATGCGGGCCCTTCCTGAAGGGTGGTCCACGACGCCGGTCTGCATGTCGCCGCTGACCGGGTGCGGATAGCCACCCCGGTTGACGATCGTGACCCGGTAGCCCTGCTCGATGAGCGCGTCGGTGAACTGGTTCACGTACACGTTCTGGCCGCCGGTGTCCGGCATCCCGGGCGTCACCTGCCACTCGTGCACGCCGTGGTTGGTGATCATGAGGATGTGCCGGTCCCGGGGTAGATTTCGTGAAGGGTCATGCCGGATACACGTCTGCGAATGGCACCGGATCGATGATCTCACCGACGAACTCGGCCATGCTCCGAACCATCGTGGAAGCCGATCACCTGCCACTGCCCGGCCCGGTCCCTGACGAGCCGCGCTGCGTACAGGTCAGGCACAGCCAGCGGCCGCGCCCCGGCGATGTCCCATGGCCCCAGCAGCGACTCCCCGACGGCCACGAAGGAGGTGTCGCCTGGCTCTCGCCGGGTGTCGCTGCGGACGACGCCGGGAACCGATCGGCGGCCACCGAGAACAGCAGAACCGGCTTGCCATCGACGATCTCGACCTGCGGCACCTCGAGATGGCCGAAATGCCCGGCTCGGACAACGGTGGTCGCACCTCCCACGTGATCAGGTCCGGCCGACCACGCGTGCCCGATGACTCCCCGTGCGTCGGCCGGACCGCGGTTGGCGCGGGCGGTGATGAGGGCGTGGAAGCCGTCACCACCAGGATCACGGGTCGATCCACGGGTCACGCCAGGCGTCATGCTCGACTCGCTCATACCAGCGAGGGTCCAGCTCGATGAGGGGATTGCGCGGGTGCTTGACCCAGGTGGAGAGGTCGGTCGACGTGGCCAGCCCAATGCGCTGATCGACCCCGTCGGGCACAGCCCTCCCACCGGTGTACAGCCAGTACCACGTGCCCTCATGTTCGATGACCGAGCCGGTCCAGGTGGCCATGTCCTCCCACGAGCCCGCTGGCCCGGGCCCGAGTGCGTCAGGCTCAAGCACGCGCCAGTCGCGCAGGTCGGTCGAGACCGCATGGCCAACGGTGGCGTGCCAGTGTCGATCGGACTGATCGCTCCAGCGAGCGCGGCGCCTGCAGGTAGAAGAGGTGGAACTCCCGGCCGGTATCAGCGATCCAGGAGTCCCAGACCCACTCATCCTCGAGCTTGAGGGCCACCCCCTAGCCCTTCACGCCACTGGCCGCGATCGATTCGACGAACGTGCGCTGGATCGCCAGGAACAGGATCAGGACGGGGATGGTGATGAGCGTGAGGTAGGCCATGAGCTCACCCCAGGGCGTGTTCATCTGGAAGAAGAACGAGACGCCCACCATCACCGGTCTGGAAGCCTCGGTCTGGGTCACCATCAGCGGCCACAGGTATGAGTTCCAGATGGGCAGGAACGTGAGGATCGCCACCGTCGCGGTGACCGGCCCAGAGAGGGGCATGATGATCCGCCGGTAGATGGTGAAGAAGCCCGCGCCATCGATGCGCGCAGCCTCGTCAAGCTCCACGGGTAGCGACTTGAAGAACTGCACGAACAGGAAGATCGAGAAGGCATTGGCCATGAACGGCAAGATCTGCACCTGGTACGTGTCCAGCCAGCCCGTCTCGAGAACGGGCATTCCGCCTTCGAATGCCAGCGTCGGCAGCCGGCTGACCATGAACAGCAGCGGGATGGCGATGGTCTCGAAGGGCACGATGAGGGTGGCGATGATGATGGTCAGGGCCAGCCCGCGCCCGCGCCAGTTCATGCGCGCGATGGCGAAGCCGGCCATGCTGTTGATGATGATGCCGAAGGTCACCGTCACCGCGGACACGAGGATGGAGTTGAAGAGGAAGCGGGCTGCCGGCACCCGCTCGAAGACACCCTCGTAGTTCTCGAGCGAGATGTCGCCCACGGGCAGGAAGGCGCGGATGGAGTTCGTGTCGGACAGCAGCTGCAGGTCCGGCTTCAGCGAAGACACGAACATGTAGACGACCGGGAAGAGGAACAGGAAGGCCAGGAAGATCATGGCGGCATAGCGACCGACCAGGTTCCAGTCGGGGCCGGAGCGCCCGGTGTTCGAGTCAGACCCGCTGGGCGGGGTCGGGGCCGTCGTCTCATTCATGGCCATATCAGCTCTCCCGGGTAAGCCAGCGCTGGACGAGCGAGACGACCAGCACGAGTGCGAAGAAGACGACAGCGATCGTCGAGCCGTAGGCGATGTCCTGGCGCTCGAATCCACGCTGCACCGCCTGGAAGATCACCGTCTGGGTGGCATCCAACGGGCCGCCCTGCGTCATCACATCGATCTGCGTGAAGAGCGCAAAGGCCTGGATGGTGATGACGATGAAGACGAATACGGCGGTGTTGCGCAGGCCCGGCCAGGTCACGTTGCGGAACTGCCCCCAACGGCCGGCGCCATCGATCTGCGCGGCCTCGTAGAGCACGAACGGGATGGTCTGCAGCCCCGCCAGCCAGATGATCATGTGGAAGCCGACGCCCTGCCACACGGACATGATCATGACCGCGGGCAACGCCGACCCCTGCTCGCCGAGCCAGTCGAGCGCGGGCCAGGCGCCGAGCGTGAAGATCCCGAGCACCTGGTTGATCAACCCGTCGCTGGCATACAGCAGCGACCACAGGATCGACACCACGACCATCGAGATGATGACCGGGATGAAGTAGGCGCTGCGGAAGATGTTCACTCCGCGGATGCGCTTGTTGATGATGAGTGCAAGGAGCAGACCGAGCCCACCCTGGGCGGGCACGATGAAGAGCGCGAAGACGAAGGTGTTGATGAGCGCCGTCAGGAACGTCGCATCACCCGCCAGCAGGACCAGCTTGTCATCGCCGATGTCGAAGGAGCGCCACTCCTGGAGGCCGTCGTACTGCGGGTAGTCGGGGTTGTCACGCGTGTAGAAGCGGGTGCGCTCGTAGGTGAAGTTGCCATCCTCATCGAGGATGGGCAGGCCGCTCTCGTCGACCAACGGCTCCAGGGTCAGGATCTGGACGGTGAGCAGCCGCTCGTAGTTGTCCGTGCCCACGAACTCGGTGGGATTCGGTGACAACAGCCGCTGATTGGTGAACGAGAGGACGAAGGCCAGGATGAATGGGGCGATGAGGAACATCGCCAGCAGGAACATGGCCGGCCCGGCCATGAACCAGGCCCAGCGCCCTTCGCCGCCATAGGCGACGCGTTCGCTCCTGGATCCCTTCGGCGCGGGGCCCGGTTTCGTCGTGGCCGTCATCGCTCTCGTCCCTCGGTGCGTGCGTTAGCCGGTGTCGCCGGTCGTCGCTCGAGCGACGACCGGCGATGGCACGACAGCTACTCGGAGAATCCGTAGCCGTTGTTGGCCTCGATATCGGCCTCGATCTCGTCGACGGCCGCGTCGAGCGTGGTCTGCACGTCAGCCCCGTTGGCGATGTCGAGCAGCGCCTCCCGGAAGATCAGCGCCATCGTGGCGTAGCCGGGCGTGGGCGGACGAATGAGGGACTGGGCCTCGGAGAGATCGAAGAAGACCTCCAAGGGACCGCCTTCCTGGTAGTTCTCGGTCAGCTCGAGTGCCGCCTGGCTGGCCGGGAACAGGCCGATGGTGTTCGACCACATGGCCAAGTACTCCGGCTGCAGCGCGAACTCGATGAAGGCGTTGGCGCCCTCGGGAGCCTCGCAGTCGGGGGTCACGCCCCACTGCCACGAACCGGCGCCGATGGTCGGACCGGTGCCCGCGCCGTTGCCGAGATCAGCCGCCGGCAGGAACAGCAGGTCGTCGACCGACTCGCCGTTCGCCTCGAAGCCCTCGATGGTGGGCACACCGCGCCAGTTGCCGTTCCACTGCATGGCGTAGTTGCCGCCGATGAAGCCGGCCTCACCCTCGGCCTGCGTCTGAGACGGACCCGGGATGAGCTCGCGATCGACGAGGCTCTGGAACCACTCGCCGAAGGCCACGGCCTCGGGGCCGTTGAGGATGCCCTCGGACGTCAGGAACGTCTCGCGGTCGATGAGGTCGCCGCCGAACGACTGCAGGAAGGGAGCGAAGGCGTAGGGATACCACTCGCCAGCGCTGTCCCACATCCCGATGTCCCAGGCGTAGTCGAACTCGCCCGTCGCCTGCAGCGTCTCCAGCGCCGCGTCGAACTCTTCGAGGGTCCACGGCTCATCGAGCGTGGGGATGCGGATGTCGTTGGCCTCCAGGACGGAGCGGCGGGCATAGTTGGCGACCGCCGCATCGAAGAAGCCGATGGAGACGAGCTCGCCGTCCCATGAGCTCTGCGCGGCCGGCAGGATGGTACTCGCGACCTCGTCAGAGATATCGAGCGGCCCGAGGATGTTGGCCCAGGCCCAACTCGGAGCGACCGGGCCGTCCACATCGAGCAGACAGGGCAGCCCACCTTGCGACGCACCGACGACCGACGTGTTGTAGTCAGCCTGTGGGAAGTCCACGCGCTGGACCTCGTACATGTCCTGCGAGGCGTTGAAGTCGCTGACTACGGTGTCGAGGACCTCGATCTCGGCCGGGTTGCCGGCCGAGTGCGTCCAGGCCTCGATGACCTGTCGCTCCCCGTCCTGGGCCATCGCTGCCGACGGCACCATGAGCGCAGCTGAGACGATGCCGGCGAGCGCCAGCGTCCCGGGCCGCATGGATCTAGTTCTGGTCATGTCCTTCCTCCTTGCCCCGTGGTGCTGGTCCACGATCGCCGCGGGGCGCGTGCGATCATGGCGTCCCCCGCGTGGGACGGGGCAGCATTCCCGCCCCGTCGCGGGGCGGTGCGACCGAATCACGGACCACGAGCGGGCATTCAAGCCGCATCTGACGTGGTCCCTCGGCCTCACCGCTGAGGACACGAAGTAGGTGCTCGACGGCCCAGCCGCCCATGGCTTCATGGGGCAGCTGCATGGTCGTGAGCGGCGGGTCGAGCCAGGGCGCGATCTGGTCCTGGTTGTCGAACCCGATGATGGAGATGTCGTCCGGGACCGAGAGGCCGGCACGGCGGATGGCGCGATAGGCGCCCATGGCCATGCGGTCGGTGTAGCACTGGATGGCGGTCGGCAGTTCGCGCAGCTCGAGGAGTCGGGCGGCTGCGGCCGCACCACCGAAGGGGTCGTTCTTGTCGACGGCCACGAGTGTCGGATCGAAGTCGATGCCATGCTCCTCGAGGCCACGCTTGTAGCCGGCGAAGCGCTCGGGATGAGCGGGGTACACGTTGTCTTCGTGGATGTAACCGATGCGCCGATGGCCGTGCTCGATGAGGTGGCTCGTGGCGGTGTAGCCACCAAGTTCTTCGTCCGGTACCACCCAGGAGTCGGACGGATCGTCGGAGCGCGCGTCCAACAGGACCGAGGGGATCTCCTTCAGCGCGGGGGGCACCGCCACGACCTGATGCCACATGGTGGCGTAGATCAGCGCGTCGACCCGGCGTGAAAGGAGCGAGTCGATGGCGCGTGACTCGACGTCGGGGTCGCGCTCGGTGTTGATGATCATCAGCGTCATGCCCGCAGCGGCGGCGACCTGGTCGGCACCGTGCACCATCAGGCCCGCGAAGGGCGTGGAGGCGATGGTGTCGCTGATGAGGCCGATGGTCTCGCTCGATTGGCGACGCAGGTTGCGAGCCACAGCGTTGGTGCGATAGCCCAGCGCCCGGCTGGCCTCGAACACGCGCTCCTTGGTGACGTCGGGGATGGAGCGGCCGGCCTTGTCATTGAGCACCAGCGAGACGGTGGTGATGGACACGCCCGCGGCCCTGGCCACGTCGGCCATGCGCGCGCGGCGGCGTCGCGGCGTGGCGATGACTACCGAGTCCGTGGCCTGCGCCTCCCCTGGCACGGCCGTGCGGTCATGGGTCAGGGCTCCGTCTCCTCCTGCGCGATCGAGTCCCGAGCGGTCCCTCCGGCCGCTACGGCTCCCTTACTCAATCGTTTCAGTAAATCGATACTCTCAACAAGGACCGCAGATGTCAAGTCCCCACAGCAGGCCGGCATGACGACATCTACCATCAAGACATGACGAAGATGACGGCGGTCGAACGCTGTGAGACCGTGATCGCGGGCGGTATCCCTGACCGAGTTCCGACCGAGCTCCACGACTTCATGGTGGCCGCACGCAAGTCCGGCCTGCCCTTCCCCGAGTTCATGCGCAACGGCGAGGCCATCGCCGAGGGCCACCTGGCCGACTGGCGCGAGTTCGGGCACGACATGCTGCTCGTCGACAACGGCACCGCCACCCTGGCCGAGGCCTGCGGCGTCGGCGTCGAGCTGCTCGAGGATTCGGCCCCGGTCTCGATGGCGCCGGCGATCGAGAGCCTCGACGACATCGACAAGCTGGTGCTACCCGACCCGGCCATTTCGCCGGCGCTGGCTGAGAGCCTGAAGGCCACGCGCATCATCGCGGGGGAGGTCGGTGACGAGGGCTGGATCATGGGTGTGGCCGACCAGGGCCCCTTCTCGCTCGCGAGCATGATCCTGGGCATGGAGGAGTTCCTCGTCGCGCAGATGGACCCCGGAGCTCGAGACAAGCTCCACCGGCTGCTCGACTTCTGTGAGGAAGCGTTCTATCGCTACGCGGTCGCCCAGATCGAGGCGGGTGCGCACGTCACCTCGATGGGCGAGTCCATCGCCGGGCCGGACGTGTGCTCGCCGGCCATCTACCGCGAGATCGCATGGCCGCACGAGCGAAACGTCACCCAGCGGCTGCTCAAGGACGGCGTCCGTCTCCAGAACCACATCTGCGGCAACGCCACGAAGATCGTGCCGGACATGGTCGAGACGGGTGCGGTCATCCTCGGACTCGACTACAAGTGCGACCTCGCCGAGATCAAGGCTGCCACGCAGGGCAGGACCACCATCGTGGGCACCATCGATCCGTCCGAGATCGTGGCGCGGGGATCGGCGGCGGACGTGACCGATGCCGCGCGAGAGGAGCTTGCCGTGCTGGCTCCTGGCGGCGGACTCATCCTCGGCGCCGGCTGTGCCATCCCGCCCGACACCCCCGATGAGAACCTCCATGCCCTCGTCGAGGCCGGCCGCACCATGGGTCGCTACGACGCGGACGGCATCCCCGCCCTGTAGGCGACGTCAGTCCAGGCCCATCTCCTCGCGGGTCGGGGGTTCGGCGCCGGCGCGGGTGCAGTTGATGGCGGCAGCGCGTGCCGCGAACGTCATCGCCGCTTCCAGCAGATCCACGTCTCCCAGCTCCTGGCGACCGAAGCCATGCTCCAGCCAGTAGGCCAGGAAGCCTCCGCCGAAGGCATCTCCTGCACCGACGGTGTCCGCGACCTCGACGGTCGGCACCGGCACCGAGACCTCGCCGCCGGCGCAGAAGCCGCGGGCGTCGTCTCGGCCCTGCGTCACGAGCACCGCCCCGGTGCCCTGCTCCACGAGCAGGCGCGCGCTGGCCTCTGGTGATGCGGCGAGCGCGAGGTACTCGAAGTCCTCGTCGCTGCCCTTGACCAGGTCGGCTCGCTCGATGACCGTGCGCATCCGCGACTGGTAGCGATCGAAGTCGGGCGTAGCGGTCGGTCGGCAGTTGGGGTCGACCATCACGAACGTCGACTCCGGCACGGCTGCGACCAGCGCCGCGAGCGAATCCGCGATCGGCTCCATGGCCAGGCCGAGCGTGCCCACGTGGAGCGCGTCGGGCGCGGGATCGCCCGCCTTGAGCGCATCATCATGTTCCAGCCCGGGCACGGTCGTCTGCTCGATGTACCAGTGGTAGTGGGCCACGCCGGCCTCGTCGATCTCGGCCAGCACGAGCGTGGTGGGATCGGCGGTATCGACCACCAGAGCCGTCCCCACGTCGTCCTCCTCCAGCTTGCGCCGGAGCAGCTTGCCGAACCAGTCGTCACTCATCCGCCCCAGGAACTCGACCGACCCGCCGAGCCGGGCCAACGCCCGCGCGGCGTTGTACTGGCCGCCGCCAGCCGCGGGGTTCACCGAGCCGTCCTGTCCGATGATCAGATCGATCAGCGCCTCACCGGCGATGACCACTCGCGGTCGCGGCTCGCTCCACATCTACCAGCCCTCCTGCTTGAGGTACTCGGCCATCGCCCGGGCGGCCTGGCCACGGTGCGAGAGCTCATGCTTCTCGTCTGAGCTCATCTGGCCCACCGTACGGCCGCCGGGCTCTTCGTCTCTGGGCTCGAAGATGGGGTCGTAGCCGAAGCCACCGGTGCCCCGCCGCTCGGTCGCGATGCGGCCCTCGAACCGGCCGTCGCGGAACACCGGCTCGCCATCGGCCTTGGGGTCCCAGAACGCGAGCACGCACTGATAGCGCGCCCCCCGCTTCTCGGCCGGCAGCCCCTCGAGCTCGCGCAGCAGCTTGGCGTTGTTGTCTTCGTCGGTGGCCTCGGGCCCGGCGTAGCGCTTGGTGTAGACACCCGGCCCGCCTTCGAGCGCATCGACCTCCAGCCCGGAGTCGTCGGCCAGCGTGGGCAGCCCCGAACGATCGCCGTAGTAGCGGACCTTGATCTCGGCGTTGCCCTCGAAGGAGTCGGCGTCCTCTACCGGCTCACCCCCGATGCCGACGTCGTCGGGCGAGACCAGCACGATGTCGTCGCCGAGGTCGAGCAGGTCGTGTAGCTCCCCTACCTTGTGGCGGGAGCGCGAAGCGACCAGGAGGCGCCGGGTCATGTCCTGGACTTCGCCGCCTCCCCGGCGAGCACCGCGTCCTGGATCTCGAAGAGCTTGGCCAGGCCGCTGTCGGCGAGGTCCAGTAGCTCCGTCGTCTGGGCAC
Organism: uncultured Chloroflexia bacterium; assembly: GCA_963752475.1. GTDB lineage: Bacteria > Chloroflexota > Limnocylindria > Limnocylindrales > CSP1-4 > JAFMJV01. Next base: position 100,870 of record CAVVYR010000001.1, read on the forward strand.
GATCGAAGGGCTTGCCCTCGGCGGTGCCCTGCAGCTCGACATAGGTGCCGCCATCGGTGCCGATGACGTTGAAGTCGACCTGCGCGTTGCTGTCCTCGCGGTACTCCAGGTCCAGCAGACCCTGGCCGTCGACGAAGCCGACGGAGATGGCCGCGATCTTGCTGGTGATGGCGCGCTCGAGGCCGGCCTTCTTCAGTGCCAGCACGAGCGCGATGTAGCCGCCGGTGATGGAGGCGCAGCGGGTGCCACCATCGGCCTGGATGACGTCGCAGTCGATGGTCACGGTGCGCTCGCCCATGACCGTGGTGTCGACCACGCCGCGCAGCGAGCGGCCGATGAGCCGCTGGATCTCGTAGGTGCGGCCACCGAGCTTGCCCTTGACCGACTCACGCTGCATGCGGTCAGAGGTGGCGGTGGGGAGCATGGCGTACTCCGCGGTCACCCAGCCGACGCCCTTGCCGCGCAGGAACGGCGGGATGCGGTCCTCCAGGGTGGCTGAGCACAGGACATGGGTGTCGCCCTGCTGCCAGATGAGCGAGGCGGTCGCCCACTTCTGCACGTCCATCTGCACGTTCACCGGGCGCATCTGGCCCGGCGTCCGTCCATCGAGGCGGAAGCGCGCCCCTCCTCCGATGCTCATCGACTCTCCTTCTCGATCGTCTCTTGTCGTTTCGCCAGTTGCCACAGGTCATCGAGCGCGTCGATGCCCATGGACTTCATCTCGACGCCCTGTTCCTCTGCCAGCCGCTCCACGCGCGCGAAGCGCGAAGCGAACTTCCGACTTGCGAACCGTAGCGCGGCTTCGGGGTCGATGCCGAGCTTGCGGCCGATGTTGACGAGCACGAACATGACGTCGCCGTACTCCTCGACCCGCTCGTCCTGGTCGGTCGCGGACAGCAGCTCGGTGGCCTCTTCGGCCAGCTTGTCGATGACGCCCTCGAGATCGGGCCAGTCCATGCCCAGGGCCGCGGCACGGGCCTGCATCTCATCGGCGTAGGCCAGCGAGGGCAGGGACTTCGACAGCCCCTTGAAGGCGTCGGGCATCTCCGGGTCGCGCACGGGTCTGCCGTTGGCGGTGCGCTCGGCGGCCTTGAGCTGCTCCCAGTTGCGGATGACCTCGTCGGGTGTGTCGGCCACGACGTCGGCGAAGACGTGCGGGTGCCGGCTGATGATCTTGGTCACCACCGCACGCTGTACGTCGGACATGTCGAAGACGCCCTCCTCTGCCGCGTACTGCGCGTGCAGCACGACCTGGAGCAGCAGGTCGCCCAGCTCCTCGGCCAGGTCCGGACCGGCGCCCAGGTCCAGTGCGTCGTAGACCTCGTAGGCCTCCTCGATGAGGAAGGGCTTGAGCGTCTGATGATCCTGCTCGCGGTCCCAGGGGCAGCCGTCGGGCTGACGCAGCCGATGCACCAGCCAGGGCAGCGCGAAGGCTGACGCCGGGTTCGATCCGGGGTCCGTGGCCGGCAGCAGGTGTGGTCCTGCCGCGAGCGCCTCGGCTGTGACCTCGGCCACCGTCGTCTGGCCGTCCGGCCCGTAGACCGGGTGTGCCGCTGGGTACAGCCGATGCAGTAGCGAGAGCGGGTCGGTGCCGTGGCCGTGGCGGCCGGGCAGCGTGAAGTAGGCGTCGTCGGGGTCTGGCTCCACGCCCGTCGGTGGCAGCACGACCAGGGCCATGCCGGCGTCGAAGGGTCGGGCCACGAGCCGGTCGAGCGCGACGAGTTGGAGACCCTCGGCGGGATCGATGCCCGCTCGTTCGATCAGCGTCGAGAGCGCTGGGTGGATCGATGCCGTCATCGGTCGCTAGGCAGGATCGAGGATGCCGTGCGACTCGAGGTACTCGAGGACCAGCCGGGCGTTGTCCTCGACGTTGGTGTCCTCGGTGAGCAGTCGCATCTCCGGGTCGAGCGGCGGCTCGTACGGGTCCGATACGCCGGTGAACTCCTTGACCTCGCCGGCGCGCGCCTTGGCGTACCAGCCCTTGACGTCGCGGGCCTCGACGACATCGAGCGGGGTGTCGACGAAGACCTCGATGTAGCCCTCGCCGACCATCTCTCGCACCTGGGCGCGGGTCTCGCGGTATGGACTCACGAGCGCACACACCACGAGGCCACCGTGCTTGACGATCTCGCCGGCCACGTAGCCCACGCGCAGGACGTTGGTGTCACGGTCCTCCTTGCTGAAGCCAAGGCCCTTGGTCAGGTGCGTGCGGACGACATCGCCGTCGAGCACGGTGACCGCGCGGCCGCGCGCCTGGAGCAGCGGCACGACCGCGTCCGCGGTGGTCGATTTGCCCGAGCCGGAGAGGCCGGTGAACCAGAGGCAGGCGCCCTTGCTCACCGACTAGTTCTCGTAGACGGAGTCGTCGATGCTGATGCGACCCTCGTCCTCGGCGGCGAAGTAGAGCAGGTCGTACCAGTCGGAGAAGGCGTTGTCGGCGACGATGGCCGCGTCCTCCGCGTCGAGGGGACGGGTAGCTGCATCCTGCAGCTGGTAGAAGTAGTAGCCGTCGCCCTCGTCGATGGCCTCGGTGACGTCACCGACCTCCATCGCCTCGAGGTCCGCCACGAGCATCTCGTCGAGCTGGTCGATGATCTCCCACTCCGCGACCGGGCCTTCGGCGGCGGCCGGGTCCTCGGAGAACTCGAGGCTGACGGCGCTGAAATCGGCGTCATCCTCGGCCAGGGCCTGCTCGACCTCGCGGACCCGTGCGTCGAGCGACGAGCGGAACTCGTGGAACATGATCACGTGCCAGCCGAAGTCGGTCTTCACCGGGCCGATGACGTCGCCGGCCGCGGGATCGATGTTCGACCAGATGGCCTCGGTGAACTCCGGCACCATCACGCCTTCCTCTGGGAACCAGCCGAGATCGCCGCCCTCGACGCTTGACGGTCCATCGCTCTCGGCCACGGCACGCTCGGCGAAGGCGGTCGCCCGCTCCTCGGGATCCTCGACGGCTGAGAGCTCATCGAAGGCAGCCTGAGCCTCGGCCTCGGCCTCGGCCCAGGCGGGATCGTCGCTCGGCAGGTCGGAAGGCAGACCGGGATTGCCGTCCTCGTCGAGCGGCGTGTCGGGCTGATACAGGATGTGGCTGGCGCGGGCCTCGCCGGCGCTGTCGTCAGGGTTCACCTGGTTGCGCTCGACGAAGATCCGGCCCAGCAGGGCCTGATCGTATTCGGCCTCGAGGGCCTCGGTGGTGATGGTCTCCTCGAGCTTCTGGGCCAGCGTCTCGAGCTCGACATTGCGGCGATGGACGTTCTCGCCGACCTCGTCGTTGACAGCCTCGACGAAGCCCTCGTCGGGTACCTCCGGCACGACCTCGGTGACCTTGGCGATGAGCTGCTCGCCGGTGGGCGCCTCCACGATCTCCGCGACGGTGCCTTCCTCGGCCGCGTAGATGGCCTCGGCCCAGCGTGCTTCGCCGATGTCTGCCTCGGCGGTGATCCAGGCGGCGTCCGTGCTGGCGGGGCCGTAGGTCTCGACCAGCGCTTCGGCATCGCCGCCCGCGGCCAGCTCCTCGGCCAGCTCGGCGGCGCGCTCGCGCGCGTCGGCGATACCGGCATCCGTGGCGGTCTCGCCGAGCTCCTGCTCCTCGGTGAGGACGAAGACGGCCTCGACGTAGCGGGACTCGGTGGCGGTGCCGTCGGCAGCGATGGCCGCCTCCAGCTCCTCCGCCGTCAGCTCCACGCCCTCATCGTCCGCGAGCTGCTCCTTGAAGATGAGATCGACCAGGTCCGCGACGATGACGTCGTCGGTGTCGGCGCCCAGCGAGTCGGCCAGAGCGAGGCGGGTATTGGCCAGCTCCGCGTCGATCTCGCCGGCAGCCAGTGCGGCAGTGGTCTGGGCCGCGAAACGCGCCGAGCGGAAGTCCTGCAGCTTCTTGCGATCCTCGAGATCGCTACGGCTGACGTCCGTGCCGTCGACCGAGGCCACCGGCTTGATGTTGGACTCCCAGAAGCCGTAGGCCAGGCCACCGACGATGATGACCACGACGATCACGATGAGCCCGTAGAAGACCCAGTTGATGTTGCGCTGCTGCTGGGCCTCGGCGTCGATGTATCTCCCATCCTTGCCGGTCGACAAGCGGTGAGAGATGCGGTCGCGGAGTGACTCCTTCTGAGGCTCTGTCGGCGAGGTCATGCGTGGGCGGTTCTCCGGTGTGCTCGTAGCGGGATGCGCGCTCGTGTGACGCCATGCGAGGGGCGTTGCGGTGTCGGCTGCACGCCGCCGAAGTCTAGCGCGTCAGCGCCGATCTCACGCATGCGCGCGAGGGCGGCCCGGCGGCCCACCAGCTGCTCGGTCGCTCGGTCGCACAGCGACTCCCTACGCGTTGGTGGACTGCTCCAGGCGCCAGGCGTATTGCTGCTTGTAGTACTCGTCCCAGTCGCCGGACTTGATGGGCTCCCACCACTCGCGGTTGTCGGCGTACCAGTCGACGGTCTCGGCGATGCCTTCCTCGAAGGTCGTGCCCGGCGTCCAGCCGAGGGCCTTGAGACGTGAGCCGTCGAGGGCGTAGCGGCGGTCGTGGCCCGGGCGATCGGGCACGGTCCGCACCAGCGACCAGGGCTTGCCCAAGTGGTCGAGGATGGCCTCGGTGACGGCCCGGTTGGGCCGCTCGATGCCGTCGCCACAGACGTTGTAGGCGGCACCCGAGTCGCCGTGATCGAGGGCGGTCCCGATGCCATCGGCGTGGTCGGCCACGTAGAGCCAGTCACGGCGCTGCATGCCATCGCCGTACATCGGCAGCTGCTGGTCGTCGAGCGCGTTGGTGACGAAGAGCGGAATCAGCTTCTCGGGGTACTGGTTGGGACCGTAGGTATTGGCTCCGCGGGTGATGACGGTGTCGAGGCCGTGTGTCTCGTGGTACGCAGCCACGAGGTGCTCGCCGGCAGCCTTGGCTGCCGAGTAGGGCGAGGTCGGGCGGATCGGGTCCGACTCCACCGAGAGCCCCGCTGGCACCGGGCCGTAGACCTCGTCGGTCGAGACCTGCAGCAGGCGGAAGGCGCCGTCGCGGGCACGGGACTGCTCGAGCGCCGCCTCGAGCAGCGCGTAGACGCCCATGACACCGGTATGCAGGAAGGCCGTGGGCTCCAGGATGGAGCGGTCGACGTGCGACTCGGCCGCGAAGTTGACGATGGCGTCGACCTCCGCGGCCAGCTCGCGCATCCGGGCCTCGTCCGCGATGTCGGCCTGCACGAAGCGATAGCGACCGCTCCATGCAGGGTCATCAGCCAGGCCCGCGAGGTTGGCCGGGTTGCCGGCGTAGGTGAGCTTGTCGACGACGATGATGCTGTCGTCGGTAGCCGCCAGACGACGACGCACGAAGTTCGAACCGATGAAGCCGGCGCCGCCGGTGACGAGGATCCTCATGGCGCGAGTCTAGCCGCTGGAGTGCGGTAGGCCGGGAAGGTCAGGCCGTCCACGGCGCCGGCCGCGCTCACGAGCGCGTCGTAGGCCACGCGGTCGAGGATGCGACCGCAGCGATAGGACGGCCGGACCTCCTCGGTCCAGCCGTCCATGAACGCGGGATCGGAATCGACCGTGCCGAGGTCCAGCCGTCGCAGGCCGCGCCCGGCCATGTCCTCGACCATCGCCTGCACCAGCGCGTAGCGGGCACCGAGCGCCTCGCCTGCGACGGAGCTCGTCATCGCGTGGACGGTGGCATCGTCCCCGCTGACGTAGACCACGGCCATCGCCACCGGGCCCTCCTCGGCCAGGACGGTGAATGCGACACAGCCGGGCAGCGCCACCTGTCGGGCCAGCGCCGCTGCCGAGAGCCCAAGCTCGGCCCCGGGCAGGCCGACGTCGCTGAGCACGGACCAGCGCGCGACCAGCTGTGCCGGTGCGTCCTCCACGTCGACATCCACCCGGCTGAGAGCGTCGCGCACCGAGCGCCGGTGGTCGCGAGCAGGCCAGAACGAGACCAGGTCGGCCACGTAGTGCTGGGCGTCGACACGAACGAGATCGGGAAACGCCGGCCGCAGCAACTCCTCGTCGACCGACGCCAGCGGATCGGACAGGGTGGTGACGGTGACCACATCCGCGAGCGCAGCCGTCTCCCGCAGGTCGTCCTGCAGCCCGCGGGGATCGCGGCACACCATCGAGGGGTAGCCCACGAGGGCATCGCGCGCCTCGCTGCCGGGGATGGGTCGCGTCAACAGGAAGGTCCCGCTGCGGCGAAGGTGGCGGACCTCGCCGGCATCGGTGAAAGCCTCCGCGTAGCTGGGGTGGAAGTAGCCGTAGCGCCCGGCCGAGGCGAAGAGGTCCTCGTTGTCGATGAGGCTATCCACGCGTGGCATCGGTCCCGTCGACGAGCTCCGGCACCTCCTCGATCTCGACCTCTCTCGCGAGCAGTCGGAAGAGCGGTGCCAGGAGACGCTCGATGGGGTCCTTCGTGCGCTTGGGCCGAAGGGTGTTCCGCCGCAGCCACAGGACGGGCCTGCCCTGGACTCGCCGGATGGCGAGGCCGAACGAGCCGACCGCCGCGCCGATCACCCGTTGCAGGGCCGAGGCATCACGGGTCGGATCGATCTGGCCCTTGGTCCCGAGATAGAGCAGGCGGCCGTCGGCGTGCGCCTGGTGCAGCGCTCTCTGAGCCGTGGGTGTCGGTCGCTCCACGACCATGCCGCATCGCGCGAGCTCCAGCAGCAGCAGCTCGTTGTGGGGTCCCACGCCGGCACCGGTGGGGACCACAGCGATCTCCCGTCGCGGCTCCTCCGCGCCCTCGTAGCCGTGCTCGCGCAGGTAGCCCGCGAGGTGCAGGCCGGCGAAGCGCCGGGCATCGAACGACATCTCCTCGCGCCAGCGACCGACGCTCGAGGTGTTGACCGGACCCGCCACCGACTCCTTCCACCACTCGTGCTCGGCGGCCACGTCGGTGCCGCTCTCGCGGGAGTCGAGCATGGCCGGCTCGTAGACCTCCCCGATGAACTCACAGACGCGACGCAGTTCCTTCACGGGCTCGGTCACGAGGTCCTCGTAGCGCAGGGTCATGGCCCGTGGATCCTGCTCGAGACGCTCGCGCGAGATGCGGTCGTCCTCATCGACGCGCACGAGGTTGCCGACCACGGAGTCCTTGGCGAAGGGCATGCGCGCAAGCGAGAGCGCCACGTCGCGGGGGTCGCGCACGATGCGCACGATGTAGGCGTCGGGCCAGCCGGCGCGCAACGTATCGGTCATGAGCAGGTGACGTGGCGTCTTCTCCACCCAGCGCGCCGCACCCGCCCGCTGCGCGTGGAGCTCGGTGAGCGACTCGAGCATGGCCGTGGTCGAGGGCTGCCGGTCCCCGAGGAAGGTGCCGATCTCCTGCAGCGTCAGCCCGAAGAGCTCGGTGATGGGGTGTCCCTGGTTACGCAACGAGGCGATGAAGTCGACCGCCGGCCGCGGCCAGGTGGCGGGCTCGAGGATGCGCCTGCGGGCGTCGGCATCGAGATGGCGGTAGCGGGCGAAGAAGCGCGACTCCGGACCACAGTCGAGCCGGGAGTGGCTCGAGAGCATGGACGAGAGGAGCGTCGTTCCGGAGCGTGCGACGCCCACCACGAAGATCGGTGCGTCAGGCATCGGCATCGCTGGTGGCATCATCGGCAGCCCCTACGAGACCCGGCAGGTCCTCGGCCTCGGCGGGTTTGGCCAGCACCTGCAACAGGCGGGCGATGAAGCGCTCACCGCCATCGTTGGGGTGGCGCCGGATGAGGCTCAGCCGACGCACCCAGACCACCGGTCGACGTTGCAGCCGGCGTGTCAGCAGCAGCAGCCCCAAGCGGGCGATGTCGAACACGCGCCGCGATGTCGACCGCGTCCGGTCCGGGTCGAGCTGGCCCACGACTCCGAAGAAGACCAACGGTTCCTGCAGGTGCAGCTCCTCGATGGTCGACGGGATCGGTCGCCGCACGGCGACGTCTGCCGCCGACAGCTCCAGCAGCACATCGTCGTACTTGGCGTTGAGCGCGTCGCCCGCGGGCACGATGGCCAGCGCCCGCTTGGGCGCCACGGCCTCGCCGTAGCCGTGCTCTTCGAGCATCGGGCCCAGGTTCAGCGCCGCGTAGTGCTGCACCGCCGGCGGCATCTCATCAGCCCAGCGGCCGGAGCGGGAGCGGTCGAGCGGCCCCGTGGCGTCGCCCTTCCACCATTCATGCTTGGCCGCCACGCCGGTGGCCCCGCTGCGATCCTCGAGCATGCCCGGCTCGTACTCGATATCGACGAACTCGCAGATGCGGCGGAGCTCGCGCTCGGGCGTGGCCACGAGATCCTCGTAGCGCACGGTCAGGGCCACCCCGGACTCGCGATAGAAGTCGGCCGCGGCCTCGTTCATGCGCGCCAGCACGGACAGGTTCGTGAGCAGCGACGGCGTGCCGAAGGGCACCTTCGTCAACGACACGGCCGCGTCCCGGGGATCGCGCACGATGCGCACGATGCGTGCCTGCGGCCAGGTCTCGGAGATGAGCTCCGGCACCTCCAGGTGTCGCGGCGTCTTCTCGACCCAGCGGGGAGCGACGTTGCGCAGGGCGCGCTGGGCCGTGAGCGACTCCAGCATCGTCGCCAGGGACGGCGGTCGTACGGCCATCCAGGCGCGGACCTCCTCGCGCTCCAACCCATACATGGGGTAGATGGGCTGCTTGCCCAGCGAGAGGCTGCACACGTAGGCCGTGGCACGCTCGGGCCAGTCGGCCGGGTCGAGGATGCGCTCGCGCTCGCTGCGGGCGAGCCGTGACCAGCGACTCAGGAAGTGGGTCTCGGGACCGCAGTCGAAGGCCGAGTGCGCAGCCAGCATGGCCGAGAGCAGGGTCGTTCCGGAGCGTGGGCCGCCGACGACGAACACCGGAGCGGTGGAGGGCTTGGTCACGATCCGATTCTATCGGTCCCACGGAGCGCGGCCGTCGACCACCGCAGATGGCGCGACGATCGTGGCACCCCGGAGCGTCCATCGCTCGTCCCTGCCGGGGGCAAACGACGGAGGAACGGCCCTGCCGCGGCCTCCGGCCGGTCGCTCGGCATCGTGGGTGGGGCACCTGGGGTACGGCGGGCGACCTCGACGACGTGGGGAAACCACTCGCTCCTGTTACCCTTCAACGCGTCCATGACAGTCGTCAACGAGGCCCCTGCTGCCTTCCGCAGCAGCAATGATCGCCCGGGCCCGGTCGCCCTCATCAGAAACGCCATCACCGACGTGTGGTCACGCCGTCGGCTGATTCGCTATATGGTCCGCGCCGACGTCAAGAAGCGCGGCGTCAACACCGTGCTCGGCAACGTCTGGTGGATCCTCGACCCGCTCATCACGATGATGATCTACGTCCTGGTGATGACGGTCATCTTCCAGCGCTCCACGCCAGACTTCCCGCTCTTCCTGCTCAGCGCGATGGTGCCCTTCAAATGGTTCACCGCCACCATCGGCAGCTCGACCAACGCGGTCACGGGCAAGACATCGCTGATCAAGCAGATCCTCTTCCCCAAGATCATCCTGCCGGTCACGCTCACGCTCAGCCAGATCGTGAGCTTCCTCTTCGGCATGGGCGTGCTCCTGTTCGTGTGGTTCTTCGCCTATCACGATCACGTCACCGCCCAGGTCGTGTGGGTGCCGCTCATCGCGGTCGTGCAATACGTGTTCGTGCTGGGCTGGACCTTCATCCTCAGCGCTGTCACGGTCTTCTATCGCGACGTCGGTATCGTCATCGGCCACTTCATGCGCCTGCTCTTCTGGGTCAGCCCCATCCTCTGGTCCTTCATGGAGGTGGCCGGCCGCGGCGCCCGCCTGCAGACCGGCCTCGAGGGCATCGAGCGCCAGTTGGGCATGCCCACCGGCATCCTCTTCGGCGCTGTCTCGATGAACCCGGTCTCGCTACTGCTGGAGTCGTATCGCAAGGTCGTCTACGGCGAGCTCGATCGCGTCGACCTCGAGACCGGCCTGCCAAGTGACAGCGGAACGCTGGTCTGGACCGACGCTGTCCCGCCCGACCTCCAGATGCTGGCCGCGATCTTCGCCAGCGGTGTCGTCTTCATCCTCATCGGCACGCTCATCTTCAAGCGGCTCGAGCCCAACTTCACGAAGGTGCTGTGATGACCGCCCCTCGCGACATCCGATCCGACGAGATCGAGGAGACCGTCGACTCGCGCCGGGATGAGCGCATGGACGACAACGCCCTTGCGGCCATCGCAGAGGCGGAGGGCGAGGCCCCCGACCCTTCCGAGTTCGGGCTCAGGGTCAGGCCGCCCCTGGGCGAGGTGGCCATCCGGGCGGAGGACCTGGGCGTCCGCTACAACCTCAACTTCACCAAGAAGACCAAGCTACGAACGACCTTTGCCAACCTGCTGGACCCGCGACGGCGCAACGCTGGCCACTTCTGGGCTCTGCGGGGCGTGGACTTCACCGTCCGCCGTGGCGAGGCCGTAGGCATCGTCGGTGCCAACGGCTCAGGCAAGTCGACGCTGTTGCTGGCGCTCGCCGGCATCCTCCAGCCCACCGAGGGTGTGGTCGAGGTCAGCGGCCACGTCTCCACCCTGCTCAGCCTCAACGCCGGCTTCGACGCCGAGCTCACCGGCCGCGAGAACATCGCCCTCGCCGGCGCGCTCATGGGTATCGACGAGCGGGTGATGCAGGAGATCACGCCCGGCATCATCAAGTTCGCCAACATCGGTGCCTTCATCAACGCTCCCATGAAGACGTACTCCTCGGGCATGCGAGCGCGTGTCGGCTTCGCCATCGCCACCTCGGTCGACCCGGACATCCTGCTGCTCGACGAGGTCCTCCAGACCGGCGACAACAAGTTCAAGCAGAAGTCACGCCGGCGCATCGCGGAGGTCCTGCAGACGGCCAAGGCGGTGGTGATGGTGACCCACGACATGAGCTGGATCACCGCCTTCTGCACCCGGGCCGTCCTCGTGGACAAGGGCAAGATCGTGGCTGACGGTGACCCCGAAGAGATCGCCGACATGCACGAGAAGGACGCCGCGGCGCGAGCCAAGCGCAAGCGCAAGGCCAAGCAGCTGCTCAAGCACGGCAAGGTCGACCTCGTGGACATCAAGAAGGCCCGCAAGGAGGGCAAGCTCGATGAGCTGGTCGAGGGCCACGAGACGGAGATGGAGGAGCTGCGCGCAGAGAAGAAGCGCAAGCTCGAGGAGGGCCGGGCCAAGCGCCGTGCCGCACGCCTGGCGCGTGAAGCCGAGGAGATCGGGGGAACGGCTGATGGCAGTGCCCCTTCTCGGTCCCAAGACGAGACCGCAGATGCCGACTCCCCGTCTGCTGAGGCCGAGACGGCCGGCGCCGGCAGGCCGTCGCGCCCGAGCGTCTAGCGATGCCCATCGGCGGGCGTCTGGGAGGACTCCGTGAGTCGCTGACCGGGCGCAAGTCAGCCTCGGCTCCCGCGCCGTCGGTCGCTAGCGAGGCACGCGTCCTCACGGTCCTGGGCATGCACCGCAGTGGCACCAGCTCGCTCGTGGGCAGCCTGGAGGCAGCGGGCCTGCCGCTGGGCCAGGTCCGCTCCGAGGGTGGCGCCTCCAACGCCATGGGCCATCGTGAGCCCGGCGAGCTCATCAGCCTGCACGAGGACGTGCTCATCACCTCTGGTGGGGCCTGGCATATGCCGCCGGAGAAGGCGATCTGGACCAAGCGGCAGCGGAAGCGCCAGGGTGAGTTCATCGCCTCCCGAGCAGAGATGCCGCTGTGGGGCTGGAAGGAGCCGCGCACGCTGTTGGTCATCGACGGCTGGCTGGACGCACTGCCGGGACTGGAGATGGTGGGTACGTTCCGCCATCCCGCGGCCGTCGCGCGTTCGCTACAGCGCAGGCATGGCAGCGACACCATCGACCCCTGGCTACAGCTGTGGCTGGCCTACGACTCGGCGCTCTTGCGGCTGGTCGAGGAACGCGGGCTCCCACTCATCGACTTCGATCTCCCGGCGGAGGCGTACCAGGCCCGACTCCGGCAGATCGTCGCGGAGCTGCGGCTGCCCGGAGGTGATGACGAGTTCTTCGACGCGTCGCTGCGCACCTCGCAGACGCAGGCGCCACCGGACCTGGAGCTGCCGGGCTACATCGAGAGCGTCTATCTCCGCCTCAAGGAGATCGCCGCCGCCCAGGCGACCGGCTAGCTCCGGTAGAGCGCCGCGGTCTGCTCGGCGATGGGAGCCCAATCGATGGTGTCCGCGTACGCCCGTGCCCGCTCTCCCATGGCCACGAGGTCCGCATCCTTCGCCGCGCGGATGGCCTGAGCCAGCGCGTCCTTGGCGTCGGGGTCGTACAGGAACGTGGCATCGGCCGGCAGCGTGCCCGGCAGGCAACCCATGGCCGGAGCGATGACCGGCCGGCCGTGGCTCAACGCGAGGATGGCACTGCCGGAGGTAAGGATGTCGCGGAACGGCAACACCACCGCGTCGGCGGCGCGCAGGACGCGGGTCAGCCGATCCTCCGGCAGCCGGTCCAGCTCGAGCACGATGCGCTTGTCCTCCAGCGCCAGCTTCTCCAGCTTGCGTCCGAACTTCGGCGGGTACGGGCGGCCGGCGATCAACAGCCGATCCTCTGGTGCCAGCTCGTCGACGCGCATGAAGGCATCGAGCAGCTCACCCACGTTCTTGTAGCCACGGATCGAGCCGACGAAAGCGAAGATCGTGCCGGCCTCGGTCAGGTCCAGCGCGCGCCGCGCGGCCCCCTGCTCGAGGTCGACGTCGTACTGCCGTACGTACGAGCCGTGGAGCAGCACGTGCATGCGTGCCCGCGCCTGGGCGCTTGGCCGGTAGAGCTCGATGAGCGCGTCGCGGGCGTACTCGCAGTGCAGGATGATCGCGTCGGCTTGCTCGACCATGATCCGGTGTGCGAGCAGGTCGTTGGCATCCTTACCCTTGGCCGCATGGCCCTTGAGGTTGTGCACGGTCCAGACGATGCGCACACCCACGCGCTTGAGCGCCCGCAGCTGCCACTCGAACCAGCGCACGTTGCGGGCCGTGGGTGTGCCCTTGCTGCCGCCGAGAAACTCCTCGATCCAGTGGATGTGCATCACCTGCGGCCGGCCCTGACGCCACCAGGTGCCCAGCAGTGGTGCGCGCCTGGGCCACTCGTGGACCGCCTCGGCCTCGAAGCCGGCCTCGGTCACCGCCTCGGCCAGCAGCCGCTGGTACGGGTTCCATCGGTAGGACGGGAAGATGATCGCGCGGGGCGCACCGTCGCTCATGCCTCCTCCGGCACCGGCGGCGACGGGATCGCGAGCAGGTGGGCGGCGATACGCTCGCCCGCGTGACCATCCCAGCCGGGCGGGCCGCCTCCGATGCGCCTTTGGGCCCCCGCGAGAGCACCGTCGAGCGCGTCGCCGAGGCTGCCGGGCGTGACCAGGCGGTTGGTGCCGGCTGTGAGCGTGATCGGCCGTTCGGTATTGGGACGCATCGTCAGGCAGGGCACATCCAGCACCGTCGTCTCCTCCTGGATGCCGCCGGAGTCGGTGATGACCACGCTTGCCCCACGCACGAGCGAGATGAAGTCGATGTAGCCCAGCGGCTCGACCACGTGCAGGTCGGGCACATCCGCCAGCCCAGCCGACTCGAGCCGAGCCTTGCCCCGTGGATGGAGCGGCAACACCAGCGGCAGCCGAGCCGTGGCCGCACGCAGTGCGTCGATGAGAGCAGCGGCCGCCTCCGTGGTGTCGACGTTGGCGGGACGATGCAACGTGGCCACCGCGTAGGGCGGCTTCACGCCTAGCTGTCGCTGGACGGGCACGGGGTCGAAACGATCGAGGTTCACCAGCAGCGTGTCGATCATGGGATTGCCCACGAAGACGACGCGATCGCCGCTGATGCCCTCACGGGCCAGGTTCTGCTCCCCTTCCGGGGCGGTCACGTACAGCGGGTCGCTGAGGATGTCGGTGACCCGGCGGTTGATCTCCTCGGGCATGGTCTCATCGAACGAGCGTAGCCCGGCCTCGACGTGCGCGATGGGGATCCCCAGCTTGGCGCAGGTCAGCGCCGCCGCCAGGGTCGAGTTCACATCGCCATAGACGATGACCCGGTCGGGCGCGGCCTGACCGAACGTCTTCTCCATGGCCACGAGCAGCGCCGCCGTCTGCGCCCCGTGCGAGCCGGAGCCCACGCCGAGGTTCAGGTCCGGCTGGGGCAGGCCCAGCTCCTCGAAGAAGACCTCCGACATGCGGCGGTCGTAGTGCTGTCCGGTGTGGATGAGCTGCTGGTCGGCACCTGCCGCCGACAGTGCCGCCACGACCGGCGCGGCCTTGATGAAGTTCGGCCGTGCGCCGACGATGTGGATGAGTCCGGGCATATGCTCAAGGATGCCATCCTCACGACTCGGCCGCGCCCGATGCTAGAGTCGAGGCATCTTGGACGACACCATCACCTCGACCCCCACCGTCGGCATCATCGGGCTCGGCTACGTCGGGCTTCCGCTGGCCACCGCCTTCGCCGGCGCCGGCCACCACGTCATCGGCTACGACCTCAGCCACGAGAAGGTGGCCGCGCTCGAGGCGGGCGACTCCTACATCGAGGACGTGCCCTCGGCCGAGCTCGCGTCCCTCATCGCCTCGGGCGCGTTGGAGGCCACCACCGACGCCACCCGCCTGGCCGATTGCGATGCCCAGCTCATCTGCGTACCCACGCCGCTTGGTGAGTACCGCGAACCGGACCTCGGCTTCGTCATGGCCGCGACAGAGACGGCGCTGTCCAACCTTGGCCCAGGCACGCTCGTCGTGCTCGAGTCGACGACCTGGCCGGGCACCACCCGCGAGGTCCTGGCGCCGATGTTCGAAGCCGCGGGCCTGACGATCGGCGAGGACGCCTACCTCGCCTTCTCACCCGAGCGTGTCGACCCCGGCAACACCCGCTGGGGCATCAAGGAGACGCCCAAGGTCGTCGGCGGCCTGACGCCGGAGTGCTCACGCCGGGCCGAGGCGCTCTACGCTGCCATCTGCGACACCGTGCACCCGGTCTCGACGCCGGAGTCGGCCGAGATGTCGAAGATCATCGAGAACACCTTCCGCGCGGTGAACATCGCGCTGGTCAACGAGCTGGCCATGCTGTCCGACCGCATGGGCGTGGACATCTGGGAAGCCATCGAGGCCTCGTCTACCAAGCCCTTCGGCTTCATGCCCTTCTGGCCCGGCCCCGGCCTCGGTGGCCACTGCATCCCCATCGACCCCTTCTACCTGGCCTGGCGCGCGCGGGCCTTCGACATGGACAGCGAGTTCGTGGAGCTGGCCGGTCGGGTCAACGTGAACATGCCCTACTACGCGGTCTCGCGCATCGCACGCTCGCTCAACTCCCGCGCCAAGGCCGTGAACAAGGCCAAGGTGCTGCTGCTGGGCATGGCCTACAAGGCCGATGTCGGGGACCTGCGCGAGAGCCCGTCGCTCAAGCTGCTGGAGCTGCTGCGGGCCGAGGGTGCCGATGTCACCTACCACGACCCGCATGTGCCCACGCTCTCGGACGAGGGACTCTCGTCGGTCGAGCTCACGCCGGACACGCTGTCTGAGGCCGACTGCGTCGTCATCGCCACAGCCCACGAGGCCATCGACATCGCCGACGTGGTCGAGTACGCCGACCTCGTCGTCGACCTGCGCAACGCCGTGCGACACCGCCTCGGAGGCGGAGCCACGGGGGCGATCCCGTCCAACGTCGACGTCCTCTAGCACGACCATGGCAAAGGGGTCGCGCAAGGTCTGGATCGACCTGACCAACTCCCCTCACGTGCTCTTCTTCCGGCCCGTCATCCGCCGGCTGGACGAAGCCGGCGTGGAGACCGTCGTCACCGCGCGCGACTTCGCCCAGACGTTGGGGCTGCTGGAGCGCTACGACATCCCCCACACCGTCATCGGCAAGCACGGTGGTGCCTCGGTCAGCGGCAAGGCGCTCGGGCTGGTGCGACGCTCGGGCGCGATGATCGCCTTCGGGCGCGGCGAGGGCATCACCCAGGCCGTCAGCCATGGCTCCAACGACCTCGCCATCGCCGCCCGCACGCTGCGCATCCACAGCACCGTCATCCACGACTACGAAGGCGCAGCGGGTATGCATCGCATCAACTTCCGGCTCGCGAGCAAGGTCATGACGCCGGACGTCATCCCCTACTCCGCGCTCTCGGGCTACGGCCTCAAAGAGGCCAAGTTCCACCCCTACCACGGGCTCAAGGAGCAGGTCGCGCTGGCCGATTTCGCCTTCGACGAGTCGGTCTACGAGGAGCTGGGGCTCGATCGCGAGCGGCCCATCGTGGTGCTGCGCCCGCCGGCCACGATGAGCCTGTACCACCGGGGCATCGAGAACACCGTCTTCGACGACGTCGTGGCCCGCCTGCTCGACTCGGACGCCCAGGTCGTGCTGCTGCCGCGCACGCCCGAGCAGGGTCGGTCCTTCGCTGACGCTCCGGGGGTCATCATCCCCGAGCGACCCGTCGACGGGCCTTCGCTGGTGTGGGCCGCGGATGCGGTCATCAGCGCCGGCGGCACGATGAACCGCGAGGCGGCCGTGCTGGGCGTGCCCACGTGGACGACCTTCGCAGGCGAGCTGGGAGCGGTGGACCGCGAACTGGTCGAGCAGGGACGGATGCGGGTGCTGGCCGATGCGGACGAGGTCGAGATCGCCAAGCGGGAGCCGGCGGAACCGGACTTCGAGGCCGTCGCCGACGAGGTCACGCAGGAGATCCTGCGCACCTGATCGCAGCAGTCGCTACTTCGTCTTGAGCGGCAGTCGCTACTTCGTCTTGAGCAGGCGCTTGACCTGGGATGTGACACGGATCCCGAGTCGGTCCGTGCGGAGGCCCATCTTGCACTGACCGTTGCCGTTGATGGCGCACTCGGTGACGATGCCGACCACGCAATGCGTGCGGCCACACGGCGAGTCCTTGGCGAAGGTGCGCCACACCGGGCCGCCGCTCATGCCGGAGGAGATGAAGCCGGTGAAGCGCAGTTGGCGCCCCTCCGGGTCGAAGTTGGCCGGGCGGACGCGACCCTCGGTACGCCACATGTTGAGTCCGTTCATGCCGCTGATGCGACCGTCGGCGGGGTAGCCTGCTGTTCGGACCTTCTGGCCCGCGGTGAGCGAGCCGTCGCCCTGTTCGGTGGCCCACAGACGCAGGATCGAGTTCTTCGGGAACGTGCACTTGGTCGTGAGCACGGCGTAGTCGTGAGCGCGACTACCGACCGTTCGGTCGCCCCCGCCGCCCTTCACGAACTTGGCGTGAGCCCACACCCTGGAGACACCGCAGGCCTTGTAGGCCGAGCCGCCGAGCGATCGGCTGAAGGCGCGGTAGACGCGGAGCGTCCTGGGCAGCCCCGGCTTGAGCCTGTAGCGGCCGGCTGCGGCGTTCTGCACCAGACAGTGCGCCGCGGTGGCGACCTTGTTGGAGCCGATGACGAAGCCGGTGCAGACGATGCGCTCGCCGACGCTCACGAGGGTGAGGCCGCGGAACGGCTTCTGGGTCAGCTTGGCCTTGGGCACCTTCGAGTAGTCACCCTCCCCGGCCGTGACCGTGCCGAAGCCGGCACCGAGCGCGACGGTGGTCACCACCAGCAACGAGACGAGGCGAGGGAACGTCCGGCTCAAGCGCTCACCTCGCGGGGAGAGGCGCCTTCACGGATGGAGCGCGCTGATCCGACCGGGGCGTCCTCGCGCGCGAACTTGCGGTAGAGCTCCACGAGCCCGACGGCGGTGCGATCCCAGGTGTACTTGGTGAGGGCTACCTCACGGCAGTGGGCCCGCAGCTCGCGGCGCTGCTCGGCCGGCGCGGTGAGCAGATTCGCACAGGCAGCAGCGATGGCAGCCGGGTCGTCGATGTCGACGCAGACCCCGATCCGTTCATCCGACGTCAGCCGGCACTGCTCGTTGCCTTCGCTCACGACGACCGGCACGCCGGCCATGATCGACTCGAAGAGCTTGTTGGGCAGGTTCATCTTCTGGTTCAGCGTCCGCGGTGGCTGGCCCACGAACGACACGTCAGAGCTGGCGGTCCAGGGCATGAGATCGTCGGGACGCACAGCGGGCAGCAGGTAGATGCGACCGGGGTGCCGTTCCACAGCGTCAGCGATGAAGGCCTCGAGGCGGCCGTAGCCCATGAACACGACCGCTGCGCCGAGCTCCATCAGGGCCGGCTGCGTGGCCGCAGCCACGAGCTCCTCCACGCCTCGATCGACGGAGAAGCCACCCTGGTAGAGCACGATCGGCCGCTCGGGCTCGATGCCCGTGGCCTCGCGGATCTTGTCGGACTCGATGATGCCGGGCTCGTCCGGCCGCCAGGCGGGCGGGCAGTTCCACAGGATCGTCGGGCGGGGCACGCCCCACTTGCGCACGACGAGATCGGCGACCGGGTCGCTCACGGCCAGGAAACCGGCACCATCGCGGGCCCAATCACGCTCGCGTCGGCGCACGGACTCGCGCACGACCCAGGGCATCCGCGCCAGGCGGGCAGCCTCGGTGTGGTAGTCGGCGACGTCGTAGACGAAGCGGCCATCGAGCCGCTTGGCGGACTCGCGCACGACCGGCAGCACGATGAGCGACTGCGCGTGGAAGACCTCCGTCTCGGGGGCAGCCTCGACGACAGCGTCAGCCCAGGGGCCCACGCGACGGGCGTTGGCGACCATCTCCAGCACACGGCGACCCAGGTGCAGCACGCGGTCGAACCCCTTGGGTGCGTCGGGTGGCAGCACCTGCGCGTCGTAGTCGAGGCGGACCATTCGGCAGAGGCCACGACGAACGCGCGTGGGCAGCGGCTTGAGCGCGTTGCTGATGCGGCGGTCGATGTCGAGTCGGGTCAGCCGCACACCTGGTGCCAGCTCTTCCTCCGGCGGCAGCCCCGGAGCCGACCAGCCGAGGATGCGCAGGCGGTGCCCATCGGCAGCCAGCGAGGTCGCTGAACGCAGGAATCGCGAATCGAACTCGAAGGGGTTGGCAGCGACGATGGTGATGTTCAGCCGTTCCGGCTGCGGCGCGTCGGCACTCACGCGTGCAGGATCTCCCGATGGCCCCGATCCACCGTGAACCGAGGTACGTCAGTGGCCAGCCTAACCGGTCCTTGGCTTATGGGCACGACAATCAGTCGTGCCCCTCCCCCTCCGGGCCCATCCGCCCCGTCGGACCGCGTCCGCGGAGCTCCTCCCAGCGCAGCTGCAGCACCACCACGAGCGCTTCCACGATGATCGACTTGGACATCTTGCTGGTGCCGATCTCACGGTCCTTGAAGACGATGGGAACCTCCGTCACCGAAGCGCCGGCCCGGGTCGCGAGATAGGTCGTCTCGATCTGGAAGACGTAGCCACCCGAATGCACGCGGTCCCACTCCACGGCCTCGAGGGCGGCGCGGCGCCAGGCCTTGAAGCCACCGGTCAGATCGTTGGGCCCCAGGCGCAGGACGATCTTGGCGAAGAGCGAACCACCGCGCGAGACGATGCGCCGCAGCACACCCCAATCGCGCACGCCACCACCCCGGGTGTAGCGCGAACCGATGACGAGGTCGGCGTCACCATCGAGGGGAGCCACCAGGGAGGGCAGGTAGTCGGGCGAGTGCGACCAGTCGGCATCCATCTGGACGACGCGCTCGGCCCCGCCATCGAGGGCCACGCCGAAGCCATCCATGTAGGCCCTGCCCAGGCCTTCCTTGCCGTTCCGGTGGAGCACGGTGATGCGCGGCTCCTCTGACGCGAGGCGGTCGGCGATGTCGCCGGTGCCATCGGGTGAAGCATCGTCGACCACGAGCAGGCGGCAGCCGGGAAGCGCAGCCAGGATGGCGGCGGAGATGCCCTCGAGGTTCTCGGCCTCGTCGTAGGTGGGCAGCACCACCCACGTTCCGACGTGGCGGCCAGGGTCAGTTCGTGCGGTCATCGCCACCAGTCTATCGGCGCTGCGGACCGGCGCAGGGGCCGGGTGCCATGACCGGCTAGGTCAGCCGGATGACGAAGACCTTGGAGTGGTTGCCGCCACGCTTGTCGGTGCCCACGACGCGAACCCTCATCTGACCGGCGTTGCTCCTCTTGCGCGTGTCGATGACGACCTGGTACTGCGTCGGCGATAGCCTCTTCACCTTCTTGGGCGGGATCCGGTACTTGGCGATGCCCTTCTGGTTGGCGGTCACGACGGGCTTGCCCTTCAGCGGCTCCGAGCTGGTGAGGCGCAGGGTGACGGTTTCGCCGCGCTTGCGCTTCCACTTGGGCGTGTAGCCCTGGAAGGCCATGTGCCGGACGATGACGTCGTGGGCATACCAGCCGCTCGAGGTCTGGACCCTGACGCGGGCGGTGTAGCGACCGTCCGGGGCCCACTTGCCGTTGTCCTTCTTGCCGTTCCAGACCGCCCGGACCTCGCCCGCGCCGCGCTTGCGATTGACGATGAGCTTGCGCACGACCTTGCCCTTGCTGTCGCGGATGGCGAAAGCCACGGTGGCCGGTCGGATGAGCTTGACCTTGACCGCGCTGGCCGGCGCGAGGGCGTCGCCGTCGCGGGCCCAGAAGAGCGCCGGGGTGACCTTGGGCGCCCTCAACGAGTTGAGGACCTTGACCGTCACGAGCTTGCTCACGCCGCGGTTGCCAGCGCGGTCGGTGGGCGTGAGATAGACGTTGTACTTGCCCTCGGCCACGAGCTTGCCGTTGTCGTTGCGGCCGTTCCAGTCGACGAAGCCGGTGCCCGCCTGGGCCCACGTGGTGGAGCGCCGGACAACGCCACCGTTGCGCTTGACCTTGACCTCCAGGAAGGCGGCTTCCGAGAGCTTGAACGAGACGCCCATGACGTCGGACAGGCCGTCGCCGTTGGGCGTGAATACCGGCGCCGCGGCACCGACCGAGGCGATCGTCACCGCTGCCTGGCGGGCCCTGAGCGCGCTCACCACGGGCGCCGTCGTGTCCGGCGGAGGTGCCGCTGCGCCACGCCACTCGGTGGTGGTGAAGCTCAGGTCGCCGGTGACCGCTCGCAGGTAGACATCGTCCGGACTGGGGTCGATGTGGATGCGCGCGCCGGGGATGCGAACCGAGTCGTAGTGGCCGGGCGAGTGCCCGATCCAGCCGTTGTACGAGGGGTTGCTCCCGTCGTGGTAGCGGGTCATGAACACCGCGTCCATCGTGGAATCCTCCTGGTGGAGGGCCTTGACGATGTCTGCACCCGGCTGGTGACCGAGGGCCCAGACCACGCGTGCACCGATGGAGAGGAAGCCGTTGGCGAAGTTGTCCACGCGCTGGACGGCCACGTCGCGGGTGGCGGGCTCATCGCCGTTGGCGTGGCCGGATGCGTACGAGAGGTGCGCGAGCAGGACCACGGCTTTCGGCGCCAGGACGATGTTCTCGCGCAGCCAGTCAGCACCCTTGTAGACGACGGTATTGGGGCCGCGCTCGTCCGGATCAGCGGCGTCGAGCCCGAGGCCGTTCTTGGTCTCCTCCTGGAACTCGCCGAACTTACTGGGCCAGCCGTTGCCATGGCCGACGTAGACGAACAGATCGGCACCCTGCGCCAGACTCTTCACTCGTGAGGCCGGGGCGTTGGGGTGGAAGATGCGGATGACCTCCATGCCCTGCGCCTCGGCGGCGTTGGCGATGTCGCTCGCGTAGCCGTTGTACTTCTCCGTCAGCGAGTGCACCGGGCCGGCCACCACGACCGCCTTCTTGGCCCCCGCCGCAGCCGCACCGCTGACCCAGTTGAGGGCCGAGCTCGTGAGCACGAGCGCGATGATCGACAGCACCACGGCCAAGCCTCGGATGACGTCCTTGCGCACGGCGCGTGAATGACGAGCCGGAGATGTGGTCTGGTGCCGTTCGGTCATGTGCGGCCAAGGTTCGACGCGCGCGCGGCTCGGGGCCATGCCGAAATGGTCATCGCCGGGGGTCCCAGATGGTCCCACCAGGGCGGTCAACCGTCGTCACTCTCACGATCGGTCGCCCGCTTGGGCGCCTTGAAGTTGGTCTGTACCAGCGCGTACTCGACGTGTTGGAGGTCCGCCTCGGGCACGATCAGCGCGGTCTTCACGACCTGTTCCGGCTCATCGATGATGTCGACGACGCGGCCGATGGGGATGCCCTTGGGATAGACCGAGCGGAAACCACCACCGAGGTTCACGCCGTAGGTCACGACCTGATCGTTCTCGGAAAGCCTCTGCGTTCTGGGGATGTCGGTCATGGCCAGCGGTGCCGAGAGCCGCCCTACGACCTCGCCGGTGGCATTGGTGCGCTTGACCCAGCCGGCCACCAGCGAGTTGGGGTCGCTGATGAGCATGACGTCAGCCCAGCCCTCACCGGCATCGGTCACGCGGCCCAGGAGAGCACCGCCCTCGGAGAAGACCGGCGCGTCCTTGCGGATGTCCGATTCGGTGCCCTTGTCGAGCGTGACGAGCCGTTCGTACTGCGTGAACTGGCGCGCGGACACGCCGGCCGCGACGGTCTTGACGCCCTTGTCTGTGAGCTCGCTCTTGGTGCCGAGCACCTTGGTCAGCTTCTTGTTCTCCGCCTGGAGGCTCTCGAGCACGGCCAGCTGGTCGTCCAGGCGCGCGACCTCCGCTCGCAGTTCATCGTTCTCGCGGCGGAGCATGTCGACCTCGTTGAGGGCGCCGGCCACCGACGTGACGGTACGGGTGCTGTCGCCCAGCATGTCCTGCACGGGCGAGATGGCGAAGCGGACGCCGCTGCGCATCTCGTCGACCGGTCCGGTATCGCTCACGGCGATCATGCCCATGGACAGCGTCAACAGGACCACCAGGATGATCGAGCGGCGCCGGGCGTTGCGATCTCTCAGCATGGGCGGCCTAGCGCGGCGGCCTCGAGTAGGTCTCGGCCACGAGCGCGCGCTCCATCTTGGGATCGTCGATGGACTCGAGCACGATGCCGGTGCCACGGGCCACGCAGGTCAGCGGGTCGTCAGCGATGTGCACAGGCATCTGGGTAGCCTCGGCGATGCGCCGATCGAGGCCCTGCAGCAGCGCGCCGCCGCCGGCGAGCACGATGCCCTGGTCGACGATGTCCGCGACGAGCTCCGGGGGCGTCTCTTCGATGGTGTCCTTGATGGTGCTGACGATCTGGGCCAGCGAGGCGTCGATGGCCTCGCGCACCTGCTCGGCGGTGATCTCCACGAAACGCGGCAGGCCGGTGAGCAGATCACGACCGCGCATGCTCACATGCTGCTTGTCGTGCGGGCCTGGATAGGCCGAGCCGATGGCGATCTTGATGTCCTCTGCGGTGCGCTCACCGACGAGCAGGTTGTAGTCCCGCCGGGCGTAGCCGATGACGTCCTCATCGAGCTCGTCGCCGCCGACGCGTACCGAGCGCGAGACGACGATGCCACCGAGCGAGATGACCGCGACCTCCGTGGTGCCGCCGCCGATGTCGACGATGAGGTTGCCCGAAGGCTCCGCGACGGGCAACCCGGCACCGATGGCCGCGGCCATGGGCTCCTCGATGAGCCGCGCCCAGCGGGCGCCGGCGTTGAGGGCCGCATCACGCACCGCGCGACGCTCGACCTCGGTCACGCCGCTGGGGATACCCAGCAGCATGCGCGGACGCGGTACCAGACCGACGCGATCGTGCACGCGCTGGACGAAATACTTGATCATCTGCTCGGTGACGTCGAAGTCGCTGACGACGCCGTCGCGCAGGGGGCGCACGATGCTGATGCTGGCCGGCGTGCGGCCGAGCATGCGCTTGGCCTCCGCGCCGATCTCGATGACCTTGCGCGACTTCGTATCGACCGCCACGATGCTGGGCTCGCTGATGACGATGCCCCGACCACGGACGTGCACGAGCGTGTTGGCGGTGCCGAGGTCCATCCCGATGTCACGGGAGAACGCACCGAAGAACGCGTCGATCATCTCTGGCGAGGACGGCCTCCTAGGGTGGCGGCTTGGACGCGGCCACGGGCGTGCTGACACCAACGGTAGCGCCACACCCACACGGCAAGGGTGGCCTACCGATCACTGGAACGGGCCACGGCGACCCGGCCGAAGGCCCTCCTCGGCCTCCGTCTCCAGCCACGAGAGTATACGCGGGCCTTCGAGGATCCCGACGGCCGACCGTTTCCGCCCGCACGCGACGAACGGCAGCGCCGCTAGCCATGGTCGAAAGCCACGCCCCGGTCACGCAGACTGACCCAGGAGCCGTGCCCGATGACCAGGTGATCGACGACGGCGATGTCCAGCAGTCGACCCGCGGCCACCGCCTCCGAGGTCATGTGCAGGTCATCAGGGCTGGGCGTGGGATCGCCGGAGGGATGGTTGTGCACGAGGATGAGCCTCGAGGCATGGAGCCGGACGGCGTCACGGAAGAGCTCTGCGATGCGCACGAGCGCAGCCGAGACGTTGCCGCGGTAGATGGTGGGCATGGCGCACACGCCGTTGCGCGTGTCGAGCAGGACCACCCGTAGCTCTTCGCGTGGGAGGTGGCCCAGGTCCGCCAGCAACCGCGTGGCCAGGTCGCGCGGCCCGCGGATGGTCCAGCGGCCGGCAGGCCAGTCGGTCACCGCCCGGCGTCCCAGCTCGAACGCGGCCGTGAGCTGTGCGGCCCGCGCGGGTCCCACGCCGGGCACGTGCTCAAGCTCTCGCGGGGATGCCGCGGCCAACCCGGAGATGCCGTCGTAGCGAACGAGGGCATCCTCCGCCATGGCGGCGACTGCGGAGCCCCGGGCACCTGATGACCAGAGCAGGCCGATGAGCTCGACCGAGGAGAGGCCGGCAGCACCACGGGTCACGAGCCGCTCTCGCGGTCGTTCCGCCACCGGCAGCTCGCCGATCGAGTGTCTGGCCGGGGCCGAGCTCCTCGATGACATCCGGCCTCCCTCGGCGGGCGGGTGTGGTCGTCGGTTCGTGGCGCCTCCGGGCCCGAACGACGGAGCCCGCCGATTCCCCCGCCATCCGGTCCCGAAGGCACGACGGACTGTAGACGGGGCTCCTTAGCGCCGGCTTCGCTGGGCCTTCGTTCCGACTGTGGGGATGGATCAGATGCCGGCCGGCTCCGGGATCTTGCTCGCGAGGAAGGCCAGCGCCAGCAGCAGCGAGTTGTACGAGACGTGAGCGGCGATCGACGCGATGAGGCCGAAGCGGATGAAGACCCAGCCGAAGACGAAGCCGACGGGCAAGAGGACGGCGATCACCATCACCGCTTGCCGCCACCCCTCCGAGAAGTCGGCCGAGACGAGCGGGACGAGGTGCAACAAGGCGAAGAAGAGCGAGCTGCGGATCAAGGCCGTGCGCGGCCCGAGGTCACGCATCCAGGCGGTCAGTACGAACCCGCGGAAGAAGATCTCCTCACCGATGGGCACGATGAGCCCGGCCGAGAGCGCCACGAAGGCTCCGTCGATCGGCGTCTCCGAGAGTGGGAACTGGCGCGGCGCTTCGACACCCAGGAGCAACCCGACGATGCCGCCGACGACGATCAGCCCGAGCGTGACCGGCAGCATCACCAGGATGCCGGAACCGATCGCCCGAAGGGTCTCAGGCACATCGGCGCCGCGCCACGTGGGCCAACCCATGTCCGACCAGGTCAGCGCTCCCGTGCGGACCGCGAAGAGCGAGATCACGAGCACGTAGCCGAGCGTCTGGATGGTCGCGTTGGCGAAGAAGCCGGACGGCACGTCGGGGTCGACGCCGATGACGTTGATGACGATGATGCCGAGCGCCGAGAGCGCCATGAAGTAGAGCCCGAAGACGAGCAGTGGTGACGGCCCGCGATAGCGCTCGGGATCGCGCGACGCGCGCTCGAGCACTTGGGATCCGGCAGCCGCCGCCAGACCCAGGGTCACGGCCGTCGCACCGAGGAAGATGAGCAGCGGACGCCAGGCGGGATCGCTGGCCATGGGCCCCAGCACGAGGGTCACCGCCAGGCCGCCGATGCTCAGGATCCAGGCCACGAGATAGAGGCCCGGGGCGCGTCGGCCCTCTAGCGAGAAGACGCCACCACCGGGAGGCCCGTCGGGATCGGCTACCGGGGCCGGATCGCTGGCGGCGTTCGAGGGGACGACATGGTCGGTTCCGGGCTCGCCCCGCGCATCGTCAGGCTCGATCTCGTGGACAGCACCGACCTGCGGCGTGGGCTCGGGATCGGGCGACGGTCCGTCGGCTCCGGGGCCGGTCAAGGATGCGAGTCTGCGTCAGATCCCGGTCGGGGAAGACGCGCTGTCAGTGGCGGAGTTCGACGAGGAACCGGCCGCGGTCGAGCTCCGAGGCGCCGGCGAAGTGCTGCTCTGTGGCTGTGTCGGCGGGACCGGGCCGGACCCCCTGCTCGAGCTGTCGGAGCCCTCGGCCGGTTTGGCCTGAGGTGGTGGTGCGGGGCGGGCCGGCGGCGGTGGTGGTGGCGCCGCCATGCGCGGTCCGGGTGCCGGTGCACCCTGGCGCTGGGCCGGCAACGGCATCGGGCGACCCGAGGGCATGAAGGCCGTGGTACCAGGTGCCTCGGCCCGCTCGAAGTCCTTGCCGCACCAGGCGCAGAGCGTCCAGTCCAGCTCGATGAGGTGTTCGCAGTTGGGGCACACGCGGCGGAGCCGGTTGCGGCAGTTGGGACAGATGATCCAGTCCTCGTGCACCGGACGATCGCAGTTGGCGCACTGGGCGTGCGTGGCCACCTCGGCCAGCATCGCCTCCTCCGCCAGGACCCGCTCGTTGACCTCGGCGATGGTCTCCTTGGGCCGGATGATGCGGTAGAGCAGCAATCCGAAGAGGAAGAAGATGGGGGTGAAGAGGATGATCGCCAGGGCCGCCACGTAGGGCGTGACCGCACTCGCGGTGCGCAGCCGCATGTCGCGATAGGCCCAGAAGGCGCTGGCCAGCCAGATGAGCACGATGTACGAAGCGATGACGTAGATCGCGGCCTGGAAGGCATCGCTTTCGACCACATCGGTGAACGTGGTCTCTAGCGTCCCGAACAGATCTTCAAACATGAACGACTGGTCTCAACCTCTGCGGAGATGTGACGGCACCCCTCTGCCGTCCACGGCGGCCCGAGTGTAGCAGCGGTCCGGGGTATGGACCCTCAGCACGACGGTTCAGTCGAGGCGTCCGGGTGCACCAGCGACATCGATGGCACGTCGGAACGCGCGCATCATCTCGGCCACCAGCTCGTTGTCCCGCATCGTCGAGCGGCGGACGGGGTCCCAGCGCACGGCGGTCAGGATCATCAGCGGCCGGGCCCACGGATCGGCCTCGTCATCGGCCTCGGCCATGCGCATGCGGATGAGCTGCCGACCGCCCTCCTGGTCCAGCAGGCCCATGAGCGAGTTGGCCAGCGTGGGCCCCAGGACCTGCAACGGCGGCGCCGGCGGTGGACCACCGGCAGGAGCCACCGTGCGGCACTCGAGCACGCCGTCCTCGTCTTCCACCCAGAGCGTGAAGACCCACCATTCGTCGACCATCACGTTGGGCTTGGTCATGCCCAGACGCACGCGCGGCCCGAGGCTACCGCCGGGTCCCTTGAGCCGGATAGGCTCGGCGCGCGCGAACGACGGCCCCGGCGAGGGCATCCGGGTCATGCGAGGTCTACTCCCACTCGATGGTCGCGGGCGGCTTGCTGCTGATGTCGTAGACCACGCGGTTGACGCCGGGCACCTCGTTGACGATGCGGGCGCTGATCTTGCCCAGGACGTCGTAGGGCAGCTTGGCCCAGTCGGCGGTCATGCCGTCCTCGCTGGTGACCGCACGGATGGCCACGACGTTGGCGTAGGTCCGGCCGTCGCCCATGACGCCGACCGAGCGGACGGGCGTGAGGATGGCGAACGACTGCCACACGCTGCGATAGAGCCCGGCGGCCTTGATCTCGTCGATGACGATCCAGTCAGCCTCGCGCAGCGTGTCGAGCCGCTCCCTGGTGACCTCGCCGATGATGCGAATGGCCAGGCCGGGGCCCGGGAACGGCTGGCGCATGACCATCTGCTCAGGCAGGCCCATGGTCAGGCCCACCTTGCGCACCTCGTCCTTGAAGAGGTAGCGCAGGGGCTCGATGAGCTGGAAGCGCAGGTCCGACGGCAGGCCGCCGACGTTGTGGTGCGTCTTGATCTTCTGCGCGGCCTTCGTCTCCGGCGCCGTCGACTCGATGACGTCGGGGTAGAGCGTGCCCTGCGTCAGGAAGTCGATCGCCCCCAGCTTGGCCGCCTCCTCCTCGAAGACCCGGATGAACTCGTCGCCGATGATGCGGCGCTTCTTCTCCGGGTCCTCGACGCCCTTGAGTCGCTCCAGGAAGCGCTCGCGCGCATCGACCATCACGAGGTTCATACCCAGATTGGCCTCGAACGTCTCGCGCAGCAGCTCCGACTCGCGCTTGCGCATGAGCCCGTGGTCGACGTAGATGCAGGTCAGGCGATCGCCCACCGCTCGATGTACGAGCGCGGCCGCGACCGAGGAGTCCACACCGCCGGACAGGCCGCAGATGACCTTGCCCTCTTCACTCGTGGCCGCGGCGTGCTCGTCGACACGCTCGCGGATGCGCTCGACGGTCGACTCGATGAAGTTGGCGCTGGTCCAGTTCGACTCGGCTCCTGCGACACCGTGGACGAAGTTGGCCAACACGTCCACCCCCCGAGGCGTATGCACGACCTCGGGGTGGAACTGGATGCCGTAGAGGTTGCGCGCGGGGTCGGCCAGTCCTGCGTAGGGCGTGGAATCGGTCTGAGCGGTGCTGGCGAAGCCTTGTGGCAGGCGGGTGATGGAGTCACCGTGGCTCATCCACACCGGCTGCTCCGTGCCCAGGTCGGTGAGCAGCTTGTCGTTCTCGTCGGTGATGGTGACCGAGGCCGGGCCGTACTCTCGCTGGTCGCTGGGGAGGACATCGCCGCCGAGCTCCACGGCCATCAGCTGAGCGCCGTAGCAGATACCCAGGACGGGGATGCGGCCGGACCAGATGGCCGGGTCGGGGCGGGGTGCGCCCTCGTCGTAGACGGACATCGGGCCGCCGCTGAGGATCACGCCCTTGACCTCTCGGCGCTCGAGCTCCTCGAGCGGGGTGTCGAACGGCAGCAGCTCGGCGTAGACATCGAGCTCACGTACGCGGCGGGCGATGAGTTGGGCGAACTGGCTGCCGAAGTCGAGCACGACGACGCTGTCGGGTGGCTCAGGCGGGCGGCTGATGGTGGGGCGATCGTCCTCCGGCGGACGATCGGGGGCAGGCGCGTCGAGCGCGACCTCGAGGTACGCCTCGACCTCCGCGTCGTCGGACGTGAGCACACGGTGTCCGGCGTTGGCTTCCTCGCCATGGACGGTCTTGCCGCGTTCCTTCCGCGGCTCTTCGGCCTCGTCCTGATCGGGCGCCGCGCCGCCCTCGATCACGTCCTTCTCAGCCGCCTCTGTCAATGCGCTACCCCTCGCCTGCTGCACCACTCCCGCCGATGCTCCCGAGTCTATCGGGTTGTGAGGCCCCGGTCGGCAGACCATCTCGGCGCGCTGGAGATGCGAATCAGATGCGAGGCAGCCTGGTGATGCGCTTGAGGTCTCGGCTAAGGCGACACCCCATGACCGAAGGTGCGCTTAGGTCGACGGTAGGCGCATGGTCTTTGAGGAGCTCACGAGCGATCCCCTGTTCTTCTACACCATCGCCGCGGCCCTGACGGTAGTGCTCACGATGGTGCTACTGGCGCTGCTGCGCATCCCTGGTGCGTGGGTCCCGCTGCGCACATGGTTCGTGATCCTGCCGGTGGCGCTGGCCGCGATGTGGCTCGGCCACGGCGCCTGGGCGGTCTTCGTCACGCTCGTCTCGATCGCCGGCTTCAAGGAGTTCGCGCGCGTGACGGGACTCTATCGACACGTGCTCTTCGTCCTCGTCGTCTACGGCGCCATCGTGGCTGAGAACGTCTTCGCCTTCGTCGGCTACTACGACTGGTTCATGGCCACACCGACGTGGGCCATCCTCTCGCTTGCTCTCGTTCCCATCTTGCTCAGACGCACCGAGGGCATGCTGCAGTGGTTCGCGTTGGCCATCGTGGGCGTCGTCTTCTACGGCTACTTCCTCGCTCACCTCACCTACCTCTACAGCTCACCCGCTGGCTTGGGCTACCTCCTGTTCGTGGTGCTGATGACGCAGCTCAATGACGCACTTCAGTACCTCTTCGGCAAGGCCGCAGGGCGCCGTCGATGGACGCCCATCAGCCCCAACAAGACGGTCGAAGGGTCGCTCTTGGCAGGCGTCACGATCATCGGGCTGACGTTTCTGCAGGCACCGGTCGTGTTTCCTGACCTGCCCTGGCCAGGCGTGTTCCTCGCCGGCCTCGTCATCACCGTCGGTGGTCAGATCGGCGACCTGACCATGGCCAACGTGAAGCGCAATGCCGACGTCAAGGACTTCGGCACGATCCTGCCCGGACACGGCGGCTTCACCGACCGCCTCAACTCATCGATGATCACCGCGCCCGCCTTCGCTCACATCATGGGCTACCTCTACGGGGGCTTCCCGTCATGACGCGAACGCCCTGGTCGGAGCCTTGGTTTCACTACGAACCGCTGCCGGATCTTGACCTGCCCTTGGCCGCTCGGCTGGGCCAGTACCCGCGCCAACCCGACCTGCTCCTCGACGTCAGCCGGGTGCTGGCGCGCACGCTCGCGGCCGGAGTCTTCCGATCGCTGTACCGGCTCAAGGTCGTGGGCGAGCCGCCGAACCACCCACGGGTGGCGATCATGGCCAACCACCAGAGCCACCTCGATACTCCCGCCATCCTCACCGCTCTGCCCGAGCACTACCGCCGCCGCGTCACCGTACTGGCCGCTCGCGACTACTTCTTCGAGCACGCCAGCCGCGCCTTGGTGGCCAACCTCCTCAGCCAGGCGGTGGCCTTCGACCGCGGTTCCGAGGTGGCTGAACTACACCGCTGGGCGAACCTGCTGCGGCACATCGACGCCGGCTGGTTCCTGCTCTTCCCCAGCGGCAGTCGCAAGCGCGTCGAGCCTCACGCAGGCCTGGCCGGTGTGCTTGTGCGGAGCGGCTGGACAGTGGTGCCGGCGGCGATCTTGGGCACGCGCGAGGCCTGGCCTGTCGGCTGTCGCCTGCCGCGCCCCTTCCGTGAGATCCGAGTCACGTTCGGCGCACCCATCGCCGAGCCCGACCTTCGCAGCCTGCCGCCACGGCTGATGGCGTTCTGGGAGCAGCACGGAGGGCTCAGGTAAACCAATGGAGGACGGAGATGAGTCCCGATATCGGTTTGTACCGATCCAAGTACGCCGTACGCGGCTGGCTCGACCGTATCCCTGGCGTCGAGCGCCTCCAGCCCAACCATGTCTCGATGGCCTCGCTGGCGCCGTCCGCCCTGGCCGCAGTCGCCCTCTGGTTCGGCTGGTGGCCACTGGTGGTCGCCGGCATCGCCGGGCGCATGGCCCTGACCGTGCTGGATGGCCTGCTGGCCGAGGCCTACGACAAGAAGAGTCGCATCGGCCCCTACCTCAACCGGCTGCCCCAGGAGATGGGCGACATCGTGCTGTTCCTGGCGCTGATCCCCTGGGCCGACGTCCGCTGGGTGGCACTCCTACTGGGCGCGGCCTGGTTGGTCAACGTGCTGGCCGTGCTCCCCGCGATCGCCGGTGGCGGACCACAGCCGGTCGGTCCCGCCGGCCAGCCGGACCGCATCGCCATCGTGTTGGTGGCAGCGGCGATCCACACCTATGTGGCCTTCGACTGGACGTGGGTCTGCGTCCTGATCGTGGCCCTCTCGATCCCCACCGTTGTCCTGCGCATCGCGCGCACGGTACGCGAGCTGGGGCCCGCCCAGGGCGCGGCGCTGAACGCCGACGACGCATGAGGAGATGAACGATGGATCTCTACCACCCCACCCTGCGCCTCGCGATGCGCAGCTACGGCCAGCTCTCCAAGGGCGTCCGGCTGGGCTACCGCGAGGGCTTCAACTCAGGTTCGATGCTTGACTATGTCTACGCCAACGAAGCTCACGGCGTCACACCGCTCGGCCGGCTCATCGACCGGGTCATGCTCGACTACCCCGGCTGGAAGGCGGTGCGGGAGCGGCGGCGTCTACTCGTCGGTCAGCTACGTACGGCGGTCACACGGCAGCCGGGCCAACGACTGCTGGACGTCGCTGCCGGACCAGGTTCGTACCTCTTCGAGCTGCCCGCCGGTGCGGCTGACTACTACGCGGTCGACATCGATGCGGACGAGCGACTGGCGGGCGCCGCCCGCGCCCAGGCCGAGGGTCGGGACGACATCCACTTCGTGGCCGGCGACGCCTTCGATGTCTCGACCTGGCCCGAGACCCCGTTCGACATCATCGTGGCCTCAGGCTTCTTCGACCTGCTGGTCGAGGTCGCCGAAGTACGCCGCCTGCTGGCTGCGGGCACGGCGGGTGCACGTCGCGGGACCCTCTGGGTGCTGACGGTGATGGAGAGACATCCTGACCTGCAGATGCTCAGCGACGTGCTTGTGGACTGGGATGGCGAACCCTGGCAGGCCGTGACCCGCAGCGCCGACGAGGTCATCGCGGAGGCCGAGCTTCTGGGTTGGGAGGCTAGACGGGTCCAGCGTGAACCGCGCGGCCAGTACGGCGTCGTCACGCTCCAACGGATCGGTGAGGAGGAATGAGATGCCGTGCGCCTGGATCACCGGTGCGAGCGGAGCCTGGGGCCACGCCTTCGCCTGGGCACTACTGGAGGATGGCTATGACGTGATCGCGCTGGGTCGGCACGACACACCAGACCTTGCCGAGCGAGCTGCGGCACTGGGGCGCGGGTGGACATCTCACCGCTTCGACCTGGCCACGCGCCGGGCCCCTTTGCCCGAAGGTGTGCCTGATCTGCTCATCCACGCCGCGGTCTCGATCGAAGGCGGACGAGAAGCACTGGCCCAGGCCGACTACCTCGCGCCGGTCGACCTCATCGAGTCGATCGCGCGCGGGATGCTCCGCCGCGGCTCGGGGCGCATCGGGGTGCTGGTGCCCCAGAACGCACGGCTCGGCCTCGCCGGACTGGGCGACTTCTCAGCTGCGCAGGCCGCGTTGTGGACCTGGTCCGAGGCACTCCGCGACGACCTGGCCAAGGACCCACGGGAGGTGACCCTCACGCTCGTCATCCCGGGCCGGACCTCGTCGTCGACACAGCGCTTCGTGTCGGAGCGAAGCGGGCACGGCGCACGGCTGTCGACGACCGATGCGACGCCGCTGTTGCGCTCGATCTTGGCCGGCGACAGGCGCGCCGGCCGGCGGCCATGGCTCGCGGCGATGGCGATGCTCTTCCGGTAGGCGGTGAGCGCACGGGCCCTCACTCGCCCGACGGCAGCATCCAGACCTCGCTGGGACGGTCCTCGTGCCAGGCGATCATGGCCGTGGTCGCATCGTTGGCCGCGATGGCCTGGGGGATGGTGTCATGGAGTGGGCCGGGAACGCCGTCTTCGACGCCCAGCGCCTGCCACTCGAGCCCATCAGTGGAGGTGAGGATCGCGGCCGAGGGGCAGTAGCGCGTGGCCTGCATCGGGCAGCTGCTGGTGCTGCCGCCGGCGACGAAGCCGGGCCCACCGACGGCCACGAGGTCGATGCGCTCCTCGGTCTCCTTGCTCGACGTGACGTCGTAGACGCGCTCCCAAGTGCCAAGCTCGGAGGCGTGCCAGATGGCCGGCAGGAACGTCTCGGTGTCAGCACCGACGCCCACGTACGTGCCGTCCTCACCGATGGCGAGGTCGTGGAGGTTGCCGCCCTCCGGCCCCTCGAATGACTCCCACGTGACCGCGTCGGGCGAGCGCCAGTAGAGGTCCACGCCGGGCGTGAACAGTGGCCGCGCCACCGCGAAGTACTCGTCGTCGGTGGCCTCGAGCGAGACGAACATGCCCGGAGCCGTGTCGGACGGCGGCTCGATCTCCTGCCACGTCCGTCCGTCTTCGGAGCTGTAGAAGCGCTGTCCCGCGAGATCCTGGGCGACCATGCTGGCGACCGCGATGAGCCCAGCCGGGCCGTCGGTCACCGCGTCCGCGAAGAGCTCCATGCCCTTTTCGACTCGGTCGATGGTCGTCTTCGTCCACGTCGCCCCATCGGGTGAGTGCAAGCCGACGAGCTTCCGTCCCTGGGTGCCGAGCGCCACGATGCCATCGTCGAACGTGGCCACGCGCCGCAATGCCACGCCATCGAAGACCTGGTCATCGGCGACGCGAGACCAGGTCGTGCCGTCGTCAGAGAGCCAGGCCTTGCCCTGACGCTCCCTGAGTGGCCCGCCGACGAGGACGAAGCCATCACCGAAGGCGGCCACGTCGACGGCATCGCGCTTCACCGAAGAGCGCCAGGTGGACGCCGGATCGGTGGGTGTCTCCTCCTGGGCCATGGCGGCCGCCGGCAAGCCGGCGAGCAGGAGTGTGGACAGGAAGGAAGCAGTCAGTCGCCGTGACACAGGGATCCTCCGAATAGCCCGTTCGCCGTGAGCCCCCCTCGGGCATGACCGCGTGATGCTGCGCCATCGTGGGCGCTGGGGTCAACCAAGGTCGGGTAGCAGATCGGCAACGGACCGCGCGCTCAGGCCCGGTACTTGCGCCAGATCTCGATGAGCCGGTCGTGCGGCAGCCTATGAGCGACGCGATCGTTGACCCCAGCCATGGTCTCGGCCGCTACGAGCGCGTTGACGATGGCCTCCTCCGTCGACTCGATAGCGGCCCAGAAGAGCGGGCTGATCCAGGCGTCGTCGAGGGCTCGCAGCTCGTGCGTGAACGCCCGGCCCGAAGCTCGATCCTCGGTGGCCAGCCCGCGGTTGCCGGTGGCGAAGGCGATGAAGAGATCGCCCGACGAGTGCTCCCCCGCCCCACCCGTGCGAGCCACGCCCAACCCCGCACGCTGCGCCAGCCGCTCACACTGGTGCGGCAGCAGCGGCGCATCGGTAGCGAGCACGACGATGATCGAGCCCGCGTCAGCGTCGCTCGCGGTCGGGGCCATCTCCTCGCGATCGGAGGGCACCTCGTCGAAGCCGATCTCACGACCGACGGGCACGCCGTCGATGGCCAGGCGTTCGCGGCGGCCGTAGTTGGCCTGCACCAGCGCACCCACCGTGAAGCCACCCTCATCGGCACCAAGCCGACGCGAGGCCGTTCCGATACCGCCCTTGAAGCGATGGCAGATCATGCCCGTTCCGCCGCCGACGTTGCCTTCGATGACGGCGCCAGCGGATGCTTCGGCCAGGGCCTGGTCGAGGTGCTCGGCCCGCACGTGCTGGCCGTCGATGTCGCTGAGCCAGCCGTCCCAGGTCTCGCCCACGACGGGCAGCGACCAGGCCGACTCGGCGGTGGCCGAGGACCGTGCCGCGGCAGCCACGATGGCGTCTCGGACGATACCCACCGAATGCGTGTTGGTGATGCCGATGGGACCGGCCAGCAGACCGGCCTCACGGATCCACTCGAGGCCGGTCAGCTCCCCATTGCCGTTGAGCCGGTGCGCACCGGCGAACACGCCCTCGGCGAAGGGATCGCCCTCGACCGGCACCACCGTGGTCACGCCCGTGCGTACTGGGCCCACGCCGAGCTCCAGCGGTCCGGGTACGCCCTCGACGATGGTGGCGTGGCCTACGCGCACGCCGGCTACGTCGGTGATGGCGTTGAGGGGGCCGGGCGTCATGAGCCCGATGGAGATGCCGAGGTCGCGTGCACGCATGGCCTCGACCCTAGCGCAGGCCTAGCGCCGTCGCGAGGCGTAGATGTTCCGCGGGGACCCGTCCATCTGGCCTGATTGCACGACGACGGCGACGCGGCCCCCGTTGGCCACCACGTTCGGGGCCATGCGCAGCAGGTTGGCGTCCTTCGTCACCGGCTTGGGCTGGTTCCAGCTCTTGCCGTCGTCGGGGCTGCGTCGTGTGACCAGACGCGTACTACGCAGCTTCCCGTTCTTGAGCCGCTCCTTGACGTAGGTCAGCACGGCCTTCTTCTTCGGCAGCAAGGCCACGTCGGCGGCGCTGAAGATGTGGCCCTTCGGAGGCGCCAGGACCTTCTCGCGCCAGTTGCGTCCGTTCTTCTCGGAGCGCGCCACGATGAGCCCACCGCTGGTGGTCTGGACGGTGGCGACGACGGTCTTGCCACGCGCATCGAGCTCGGGCCAACCGAAGGTATCCCGGGTCGTGATCGAGCGTGCCGGGCTCCACGAGCCGCCCCGATCGAGCGAGGTGCGCACGCGCACGTCATCGGCATAGCACTGGGGTCGGGCGGTGTCTGACCAGGCCACGTGGACCGACTTGCCGTTGGCAGCGACGCCCACGAGCCCATCGGTGACACGGCCCTTGCAGTCGATCGACATCTTCGTCGTGCCCAGGGTGCGAGCGGCCTTGAACGACTTGCCCTCGGTCCTGCTGGTTCGGACCTTGACCTGGCCGTTAGCGCGATTGGTCCAGGCGACCGCGATGAGACCGTCACCGATGGCCACCGT
This sequence comes from uncultured Chloroflexia bacterium, assembly GCA_963752475.1. Taxonomy (GTDB): domain Bacteria; phylum Chloroflexota; class Limnocylindria; order Limnocylindrales; family CSP1-4; genus JAFMJV01. The sequence continues at coordinate 137,103 of CAVVYR010000001.1, forward strand.
CGGCACGCCGATGCCGTCAGCCTGGCCGGTGGAGAAGAGCGCCACTCGCCCGGCGAAGGACTTGCCGCCGTTGCGGCTCACGCGCGCGAACAGCGTGTGGCCCTTGGGTCCGCTGACCCGGAAGGCCACGGCCACGATCCTGCCGTTGGCATCGACGGCCAGGTTCGGTGCGACCTTGCGATACCTGGGGCTGGCCTTGAAGATCGCTCGCTCGCCGGACCAGGACTTGCCATCGTTGCCTGAACGCTGATAGACGACCTTGTCATCGACGGCCTTGGGGCCGATGCGCGGGTGCGCCAGGTGCAGCACGCCTCTGGCCGCCGCGACCTGGTGCAGCGAATCGAGGCGTGAACCGCCGTTGGGGGTCACGCGATCGAGCTTGGTCCACCCGGCACCGAGGACCAGCGACGGGAGCAGCAGCAGGGCGAGCACGGTGGCTGCGAGGCCCATGAGGGGCACGCGAACCCCGGCCCTGCGACGGTCGGTCATCACCGACCCATCGTGCTCGGCGCTCGTGGATGGCGCCATGACCGCCGGGTCCTATGGCACGACGTGACCTTCGGGTGCGGTCTGGTGCGGTCCGGGGTAGTCCGGCCCTAGCCGAGTCCGGGGATGTCGGCGTAGGCCGAGAGTGCGGGCTGACCGCCAAGATGCGCGTAGAGCACGCGCGACCCGGGCGCGATCTGGCCCTCGCGGATGAGGCCGAAGAGTCCCGCCAGGGACTTGCCTTCGTAGACCGGGTCGCTGAGCATGCCCTCGGTGCGCGCCGCCAGCTGAATGGCCTCGATGGTGCCCTCGTCGGGGATGCCGTAGGCCGGCCCTTCGTAGCCGGGCAGGACCGTGATCTCGTCGTCGCGAAGCGGTCGGCCCAGCCCGATGCGCTCAGCCGTGTCTCTCGCGATACGTGTGACCTGGCTGATGGTCTGATCCAGCGTGGCCGAGGCGTCGATGCCGATGACGCGCCGATCGTCGCGGTCCTCCAGTGCGAAGCCGGCGATCATGCCCGCGTGCGTGGAGCCGGTGACCGTGCACACGACGACCGTGTCGAAGAACGTCTCGAGCTCGGCCTCCTGGGCTGCGACCTCGCGCGCCCAGTTGGCGAAGCCCATGCCACCAAGGGGATGGTCGGAGGCGCCCGCCGGGATGGCATAGGGCTTACCACCCGCGGCTTCGACCGACTCCAGCGCGGCCTTCCACGAGCCACGGATGCCGATGTCGAACCCGGAGTCGTCCATGCGGATGTCGCCGCCCATGATTCGGGTGAGCTGGATGTTGCCCACGACGCCGTACATGGGGTTGTCGTCGTCGACCCAGTGCTCCTGCACGGTGACGGCCTTGAGGCCGAGGTAGTTGGCCACACCCGTCACCTGGCGCGTGTGGTTCGACTGCACCCCGCCGATCGACACGAGCGTGTCGCTGCCCTGCTCGATGGCGTCGGCTGCGAGGTACTCGAGCTTGCGCACCTTGTTGCCGCCGAGGGCGATGCCGCTGTTGGCATCCTCGCGCTTGGCCCAGATCTCGACCTCGCCACCGAGCGCTTCCGAAAGCCGTTTCAGTGGGTGGATGGGCGACGGACCGAAGAGCAGCGGTACGCGCGGATAGTCATCGAGATGCATGGATCCCCCTGGGGCCGGTTCAGTGTGGCGACCAATGCTACCGGCTCGCGGGCGAGCCCCTTGGCCTACGGCGACTCACCAGCCTTGCCGGTCCACTGCTCGTACTGGAGGCCACGCTTCTCGTCCCTGCCGGCCACGCCGACCGGCTTGCCGGTCGTGTCGTAGAAGACCAGGTCCTTGCTACGGTCCTTCATCTGGTACCAGGTCCCGGTCTGCAGCGTGACCTTGCCCTTGGCTTTCCAGCCGGTCTGCTTCTTCGTCTTGGGGTCGCGCTTGGGCACGATCTTGCGCACCTCGTGTGCGGTGTCGAGCGAGACCCAGGTCCGGCCCGCCTTGACGTGCTTCGACTGCATCGGCGGCGGCGGATCCCGCGGCTGGGCGGCGGCGGTGGCTTCCGAGCTGGTGTCCGACGACCCGCCCGTGCCCTCGGCGAGACCGTCGAGCGCGTCGTAGCCGATCGGGCTGCCGACGTCAGTCACGCCGATCAGGGGGTCGGCCGGCAACAGCACCGGTGCGTCTGCCTCCGGGGGGTCGGCCTCGGACTCGGCAGGAGGATCGACCTCACTTGCCGGAGCTTCGACCTGCGGCTCATCGGCGGAGGCGTCACCGGTCGGACTCTCAGCATCGTCATCCGAGAAGAGCAGTTCATACAGGATCATCGCGCGGAAGGCGGCCTCGGCGTTGTCGTCCTGCTCCATGTTGACCTTGAGCAGGAGGCGCAGCTGCTCACGGCTGATCTTCCCGTCGTTGACGAACGCCTTGACGATCTCGACCAGCTCGTTGCCGACACCGTTCGCGGTGTCGGCGGCATCCGGCTTGGGTACCTCGGCCGAAGCGTCCTCTCGGTCAGGATCCTTTGCGGTCGCGTCGTCCTCCGCGCCCTCGCCGGGATCGGCATCCGAGAGGCCATCGAGTGCGCCACCGGGGGCGTCGATGACCATGTCGTCAGGGTGGTCACCGGCGGACCCGCCGTCCGGAGCTTGTGCCGCGCCAGCATCGTCCGCTTCGGGACGCCCGCCACTGAGGTAGAGGTCCTCGATCGTGCCCGCCATGTAGAGCTTGTTGTACTCATCGTCCGGCTGGCTCGGGACGCCGTCGAGGACGACGCGGCGGACCTGATCCTCTGGCGTCGCCGCGACGTAGCCGACGAACTGGTGGTCGACGGTGTTGCGATGCTTTGCCAGCAACCCTCCGGCTGCGTCGTAGAAACGCGTCACCGACCAGGTGTTCCACGGTCGCATGAAGCCCACGTGACTCACGGGTGGGTCCAACACCAGTTCGAACCTTGACTGTCCATCGGGGACGAACTTGCCCTTCGGGCCCTTCGTCTTGACCACGCCCATAAGGCGATGCACAGCCGGTTCCTTGACGAAGTCGTAGGGCAACATGGCCACCGGAGCTCGTGCGGGAGCCCCTCGCGGAGGCGGCGGCCAACGGAACTTCGTCGTACGCAGGCCGATCGAGACGCTGCCGTCGGGCCCTTGCAGGACCAGCTTGCGATGCAGGCCACTCGGTACATCCTCGAAGTCGTTGAACACGACCACGCCATCCGCCGCGAGTTCGTCGAAGGCCTCGTGCGTCGAGGGCCCGAAGACCAGACCGGTCCCGACGCTGGGCGTGGACGCGATCGGCTCGTCGCCGTCGCTCGCAGCCACTGCGTTGGGTACGCCGACCAACGCCAGCATGACCACTACGACCATGGACCGCCTCACCGCGCGCATGGCACCCCCCGACTACACGGGCCGGTTCCGCCAGTGACTCGGCGCGGTCCAGGCGGCCATGGTCACGAACCGCGCGTCGATGCCTCCCGCTGACGCGATTCTCTCGCGCGTGTCCAATGGATGGCTCGTGCCTGCCGGGCACCTTGAGTCTGCCGCAGACTCAGCGCGACTGCGCCGGCGCGCCCATCCGCCTAGCGGCGCTGCTGCCAGGACTTGCCCTCGACCGCCACGGCCGGGGCATAGACCATCTCGACCTGTTGCATGGCCCGGATATCCGGTGCCCCCAGTGCGGCCATCGACTGGCGCAACGCGCCGATGAGGTTCTCCGTGCCATCGGTGACGCGAGACGGGCCGAAGAGGATCCGTTCCATCGTGCCCACGGTCCCGACCTCGATGCGGGTGCCGCGCGGTAGCGTCGGCGAGGGCGCGGCCATGCCCCAGTTGGTGCCGTGCCCGGGGGCCTCCTCCGCACGCGCCAGCGGCGAACCGACCATGACCAGGTCGGCACCGGCGGCGATGGCCTTGGCCATCTCGCCGCCACGGCGCATGCCACCGTCACCGACGACCGGGATGTAGACACCGGTGCGCTCGAAGTGATCGTCACGGGCTGCGGCCACATCGGCGATGGCCGTCACCTGCGGCACACCGATGCCGAGGACCTCACGCGTGGTGCAGGCCGCACCCGGCCCCACGCCGACGAACAGCGCCGCGATGCCCTGTTCCATGAGCGCGGCCGCGGCCTCGTAGGAGGTGGTGTTGCCGGCCGCGACGGGGATGCCCATCAGCCGCGTGAACTCGTCGAGCGCGAGGGGCTCGTAGCCCGAGGCGAGGTGCTGTGCGGACGAGACCTGCGACTGGACGAGGAAGACATCAGCACCAGCCTCGGCACAGAACGGACCCCAACGACGAGCGGCCGCGGGCGTGGCCGAGATGACCGCCGGCGAGCCGGCCTCGTGGAGCTCTCGGATGCGCGCGACCACGATCTCCTCGGCGATGGGGGCCTCGTACGCGCTCGAGAGGACCTCCTGGGCCTCATCGGAACCGGCCGTGGCGATGCGCTCGAGCACGGGCGTCGGATCCTGGTAGCGCATCTGAACGCCTTCGAGGTTCATCACGGCCAGGCCACCGAGGCCGGCCAGAACGCCCGCCGAGCGGACGTCGACGACGGCGTCCATCGAGGCTGCGAGTACCGGGATGTCAAGCGACAGACCGGCGAACTCGACCGAGGTGTCGACGTCGGCCGGCTCGACCGTGGTCGGCCCTGGGGCCAGCGAGACGTCGTCGAATCCGTAGGCCTGTCGGATCGTGTCGACCTTCGAGGTGCGGCGGCGCGGAGCGCTCATCCGGTTGGCTGATCCCTGCGTGCTACCGACCTTGATGGTCACCTTCGATCGACCCCTCCTGCATGGGCTTCGTGCATGTCGCTGACGGTTGGCGGCAGTATACCGACGTGACTACTCGAGAGACCTACCCCGACCAGGTGACGCTGGCCGATGTCCAGGCTGCTGCCGACTGCCTCACCGGCGTCGCTGTGCGCACCCCGCTGCTGGCCTTCGGGCCCTTCGATGAAGAGGTGGGCGCGCCGCGCGTCTGGATCAAGCCGGAGAACCTGCAGCCCATCGGTGCCTTCAAGATCCGCGGCGCCTACAACGCCCTGGCCACGCTCTCGCCCGAGCAGCGGGCTCGCGGCGTCGTGACGCACTCCAGCGGCAACCACGCACAGGGCGTGGCGCGGGCAGCGCGGATGCTGGGCATGAAGGCCGTCATCGTGATGCCCGAGGACACGCCTCGCATCAAGCTCGATGGCGTTCGCGCCGACGGAGCCGAGATCGTCTTCGTCGACGCCGACAACGAGGCCCGCATCGTGCGCGCCGATGAGATCGGAGCAGAACGCGGTCTGCCCGTCATCTCCTCCTTCGACGACGCCCGCATCGTGGCCGGCCAGGGCACGGTGGGCCTGGAGATCGTGGAACAGGTCGCCGAGATGGGCCGTGCCAACGAGCCGCTGACGGTCTTCGTGCCCATCGGCGGCGGCGGGCTCTCGGCGGGCGTGTGCGTGGCCGTCAAGTCGCTGCGCCCGGACGCCATCGTCATCGGCGTCGAACCGGAGCTGGCGGCCGACGCTGCCGAATCCATCCGCGAGGACCGCATCGTGCGCTGGGGGCCCGAGCTCACCGGTCGCACCATCGCCGACGGCGTGCGCACGAGCGCGGTCGGCAGGATCCCCTTCGCCCAGCTGCGCCGGCTCATCGACGAGGTCGTGACCGTCAGCGAGGACGACATCAAGCGCGCCATGCTCGAGGCCTCGACTCGCGCTCGCATCGTGGCCGAGCCCTCCGGCGCGGTCTCGATCGCCGGCTGGATGCGCTACGGCGCCGAGCTGCCCGACGCCGACGAGTCGGACACCGTCCTGGTAGTCAGCGGTGGCAACGTCGATCCCGAGGCCTACCGCACGCTCCTGGCCGAGGCCGCGGCGCTCGACTGACGCCGAAAGCGGTGCACCGGTGCGCCGCGGGACGGAGCCAAGATGCACCATCGCGCTGGCATCTTCCCGTGGGAGGACTATCATCCGCGCCATGCCCGAGCGACCCGTGCCCTTCAGCCTTCTCGACGCCGCCCGTGTGGTGGCGCGCGGAGGAACCTTCGACTCCAAGCTGGCTGCACTGTCCGAACAGGCCAGTGCTGTCACCGATGCGGAGACCGTCGCGATCCTGCTCCACGATGCCGACGGCGACGTGCTGCTCTCCCTCGATGGTGAGTTCGCACTGCCCCTCAGCGCCGCCGATGCGGACACGGCCCGGGTCACCGCCGATCGTCAGCCCGTGCTCATGAGCGGCGCGCCCGAGTCGCTGACCGACGTGCTCCCCGGAGCTGGCTCGAGCCTGATCGCGCCGCTGATCGTGGAGGACGAGGACGGCGCCTTCATCGAGGGCGTGCTTGTGCTGGGTTGGACTGCCGCGGAGCCGCCTACCGACGAGGTGCCCGACGCCATCCTGGCCATCGCCGACCTCGCCGCCGTGACCATCCGCCAGGCACGGCTGCGCAACTCGGTGTGGGAGCAGTCCGACCACGCCGACCGCCTCTCGCACACCGACCGGCTCACCGGCCTCGCCAACCGCGTCACCTTCGAGCGCATGCTCGAGCTGGAGATCGCTCGCGCCACCCGTCAGGGCACACCCCTGGCCGTGGCCGTGCTCGACGTCGACGGCCTCAGCCACATCGGCGACCAGCAGGGCGCCCGCGTCGCCGACGAGGTGCTGCGCCACGTTGCCAGCGCCATCGCCGATCGTGTGCGGCTGCTCGACACCGTGGCCCGCTTCGGCGACGACGAGTTCGTGGTCATCGCACCCGGCGACGCCGGCGGCATCGTGGCCCTGCGCTTGCGCGACGCCATCGCCGAACTGCCGCCCGTGGGCGAGACCACCATCAGTGTCAGCGCCGCAGTCGTGCACCATCCCGCCGACGGCGCCACGGGCACGGAGCTGGTCGCGGCCTCGGAAGCCGCGCTGGCCAAGGCCAAGGGCGACGGACCCGGCGCCGTGTGGGGCGTGCAGGAGGCCTCAGCCTAGGCCGGAAGCTTCTGCTCCACGGCGCGCCCGACCGCTTGGGCGACCTCCTCGACGCTGCCGCTGCCGTCGACCACCACCCAGCGATCGGGAGCGGCCGCCGCCATCTCGAGATAGCCCTCGCGGACCCGCGTGTGGAAGGCGAGGTCGAAGCGTGACTCGTCCTCCCAGCGCGTCAGCTCCCCGGCATCACCGGCCGCGCGCCGGTCGAGCCCCGTCTGCGGCGAGACGTCGAGCAGTACCACGAGGTCCGGATCCAACCCGTCGGTGGCCCACTCCTGGATGCGCCCGAGCAGCTCGAGGTCCATGCCGCTGCCGTAGCCCTGGTAGGCCATGGTCGAGGTGTAGTAGCGGTCGCAGACCACGACCTCGCCGCGCGCGAGGGCCGGCGCGACGACCTCATCCACGTGCTGGGCACGCGCCGCGGTATAGAGCATCACGTCGGCCTTGGGGCCACGCGGCGTCGGTGCCGGATCGTTGACGATGTGGCGCACCTGCTCGCCCATGACGGTGCCACCGGGCTCACGGGAGTGGGTCACGGTCAGGCCGCGTCCGCGCAAGCTCTGGGCGAGAAGCTTCGCCTGCAGCGACTTGCCCGAGCCGTCGGGCCCCTCGAGCACGACGAAGAGACCCCGTCCGGGATCGCGGTCGGCCATCGTCAGCGCCAGGTCCTCACCTTTTCAGGGTAGACGCGGACCCGCCGGAAGGGCTCGCGACCGCGAGAGCGCGAGACGAGGTTGGCCGCCTCCGCCGCTCGATGCTGCAGCTTGCGCAGGTAGGCGTTCTGCGGCGACAGCTCCACCGGCTTGGACTTGGAGCGCACGAGCTCGATGGCCTCCTCGAGCTCCCGCATGGCCACGTCCTGTGGGTCCGAGTCGAGCACGAAGAGGCTGGTCAGGATGGATTGCATCTGGACCACGGTGTTCGACTTGAGCACGTAGATGGGGATGCCGCGCGCCTCCGACTCGCGGATGACAGGCGACTTCTGCTTGTAGCTGCTGCGCAGCGTGATGACGACATCGGCCTCGTCCGGCTCGCGGACGACCACGACCGGCAGCTGCAGGTCCTTGATGGCCTGCTCGAGTCGCTTCTTGCTGATGCCGTAGCCGAGCACGTTCATCGGCTCGAGCTGGACCGGCGTCTCGTTGATCTCACTCAGACGGATGAGCGACTCCTCTTCCTCGCGGGAACCGGCCGGGACGTCGATCTCACCGTCGGCCGTGGCCAGGCCGCCCGTAGCGCCGGCATCGAGCGCGGCCGGAATGCGCTCGGCCCTGGCCGCGACCTCTGACTCGACGGCCTCGACCTCGTCCGCCTCCAGTTCGCTCATGGCGCGCGTGGCTGATGCCCGCCACTCGGCTTGCCGCTCGAACTCACGCGCATCCCGGGCCCGCGGCTCGGGCGCGCTGGAGCCACGCTCCATGGGTCCGCGATCGGCGATGGCACCCGCGCGGAAGACGGCACCGCCACCTGCGCGGCGACGGCTCTCATCCCCGGGCCACTCCATGCCTCGTCCTCGCCGGCTGCGGCTGCGCGGGGCACTGCCGGCGCGACCGGCGCCCTCGGCTCCCGGGCCCCTGCGCTCGCCGCGCGGCGCGGTATCACCGAAACCGCTCTGACCCGGACCTACGAGCCCACCGAAGCGCTCACCAGGCATGCGGCTACGCGGCCCGGGCCGGTTGCGGGCCTGGGAGCGATGGACGCCAGCCTCGTCGCGCCAGCGCATCTCGGGTGCCAACGCATCACCGCGGAGCAGGGCGTCGATGGTCTCGGCCACGTCGCTGTGGACGGCGACGCGATCCCGGTCCTGGATCTCCACGACCACGTCGAAGGTCGGCGGCGCCTTGCGCTCGAGGACCGACTTCTGCGTCCGCCGCCGGCGGGCTTCATCGTCACCCAACGTCACCGTCTGGATGCCGCCGATGAGGTCCGAGAGCGTGGGGTTCATCATCAGGTTGTCGAGGTTGTTGCCGTGGGCGGTACCGATGAGCTGCACGCCACGCTCGGCGATGGTGCGGGCGGCGACTGCCTCCAACTCCGTGCCGATCTCGTCGATGACGATGACCTCGGGCATGTGGTTCTCGACGGCTTCGATCATGACCGCGTGCTGACGGTCGGGCGTCTTGACCTGCATGCGTCGGGCACGACCGATACCGGCGTGCGGGATGTCTCCGTCGCCGGCGATCTCATTGCTGGTGTCGACGATGACGACACGCTTGTCGAGGTCGTCCGCGAGCACGCGCGCGGCCTCACGCAGCATCGTCGTCTTGCCGATGCCCGGCCGGCCCATGATGAGGATCGACTGCCCTGACTCGACGAGGTCGTCGATGATCTCGATGGTGCCGAAGACGGCACGACCGACGCGGCAGGTGAGGCCGACGATCTTGCCGCTGCGGTTGCGGATGGCGCTGATGCGGTGGAGCGTGCGCTCGATGCCAGCGCGGTTGTCATCCCCGAACGAGCCCACGTGGTCGACCACGTACTGGATGTCGTCGGTGCTGGTCTCACGGTCGAGCAGGACCTCCTCGCCTCCTCCGCCGAAGCGAGCCTCCGGGCGGCGCCCGAGGTCCATCACGACCTCGATGACGCTGCCCACGTCCTCGAGTTCACGCATCCGTCGGGCGATCTCGGGCGGCAAGGCCTCGAGGAGCGACTCCAGGTGGTCGGCCACCAGTTCGGGCTTGCCGCCGTCCACGCTCACGGAGGGGACGGGCGCAGCTTTGGCCTCGGGCTCCTGAGCGGGCGGAGCCTCGGCCGGCTCTGGCGCGTGTGCCTCGGGAGTGGCTTCTGTGACGGAGGTCTCGGAGCGGGTCGACGACATGGGTTCCTCCGATGGCGGAGTGGACATCAGACGGCTGGTACCAATGAGGGCTCCGCCACCCTCACCAGTGCCTCCTTGACGAGCAGCGAGACGGTCGCGATAGCCTCCATGTCCTGCTCTTCGAGACGGTGGTCGATCGGTGATTCATAGGTCCGTACGCAGGCCATGACGCCGTGTTGGTGGGCCCCGTCGGCCGAGCGCTGATCCGCCCCCGAGCGCTCCCCGATAAGCCCGAGTCCATAGCGGATGAGGGGTGTGGCGTCGTGGTCCGGCAGGGACATGACGCGCATGTAGTGGGGTTGCTGTTCCTTGGCCACACCGACCTGGAGCATGGCCGAGAGCCCCTGCCCGTCGGCCGACTCCTGCACCAGCGACTCGACGTCGGCGAAGCGAAGCAGGGGCGTGAGCGACGTACGCGGCACGCTCGAGCGACCCGGGAGGTTCTCCCAGTCGGGCAGCCGATAGCCCTCGAGCCGCGCCACCGGCGAGGGCGTGACCCGCTTGTACAGCCGAGCCAGATCGACGGAGTCGAGGTTGGTGGCTGGGCGGATGCGCAACTGCTCGGCGTCGACGGCACGCAGGTCGGGGAAGGGCGCGCCGGGGTCACGGAAGAGGATGGACTCTTCGCCGTAGCGCGCGAAACCCGCCTGCATGAAGAGCTCGACATTGCCGTCCGTGTCGGCACAGGCCACGTGGAAGCGGCTGGCGCCACGCCGCGAGCCATCACGCATGAGGTGCTGGACGAGCCGGTAGCGGATGTCGCCGGCGTCCTCCTGGTCGATCGCATCGAGCTCCACGATGGTCCACTCGTCGCGGTTGGCGTCACGCTCGACGCGGGCCAGGCCCGAGAGTCGGCCGCCCTCGTCGTAGACGTACATCTGGTCGTTGGGCTTGAACGCGCCCAGCGGCATGCGGAAGAGGCTGAAGACCGAGACGTGGCTAGCGGTCACGGGCAGGCCCAGGGAACGCATGGCGTGTTGCGGCTCGTCTCCACGGTGGCCGTCGTTGGGGTGGGCATCGATCGAGAGGTGGGCCATCCGGGATAGCTCTCCGACCGCTGCCAGATCGGTCAGGCGAGCTGCGCGGACGCGGCCCGAGCGAGTCGTCGCTGGCATCAGCGCCCCCTCGTCGTGCTGCGTCGGCGGGTCATCGTGAGGCCTCTAGCCCCCTGCGCGTCGGATGGGGCCGGCGCCCGCTACCTTCGGCGGGTTCTGCGTAGGCCCCAGCCATGGTCGTGAGCAAGCGGTGGAAGCGGACCTCTCCCGTCAGCTCGGGATGGAAGGCCGTGGCGATGACGTTGCGCTGTCGCACGGCCACAACGCTACCGTCTTCGAGCCGCGCCAGCACGTCCACTTCGTCGCCCGTGCGCTCCACGATGGGGGCGCGGATGAACACCGCATGGACGGGGGTATCGCCGAGTACAGGCACCTCGAGATCGGCCTCGAACGAGTCCAGCTGGCGCCCGAAGGCGTTGCGCTTGACCGAGACGTCGAGCACGGGGAACACGGCCTCGTCGCCGTCCACGATGTCCGCGGCCAGCAGGATCATGCCCGCGCACGTGCCCAGCACCGGGGCACCGGCACGGATGAGCTCGAGGACCGGCTGGCGCAGGCCCCAGCGGTCGATGAGCTTGCGCATGGTCGTGGACTCGCCGCCGGGCAGGATGAGCCCGGCGAGGCCCTCGAGATCCTCTGGCAGGCGCACGGGCACGGCCTCCGCACCGATGCCACGAAGCACGGCTTCGTGTTCGGCGAAGGCACCCTGGACGCGAAGGACTCCGATCCTCATACGTGTCGCCCGAGGCTCGCGGGGCTACCAGCCGCGAACGGCGAGGCGCTCCTCCTCCGGCACGGAGGCGGCGTTCATGCCGCGCATGGGCTCACCCAGTCCGCGCGAAACCTCGGCGATGATCTTGGGATCGTCGTAGTGCGTGGTGGCCTGGACGATGGCGTTGGCGGTGGTGGCAGGATCTTCGGACTTGAAGATGCCCGAGCCCACGAAGACTCCTTCTGCGCCCAACTGCATGGCAAGGGCCGCATCCGAGGGAGTGGCGATGCCGCCGGCCACGAAGTTGACCACCGGCAGGCGGCCGGCGGCGGCCACGTCCTTGACGATGTCGTACGGCGCGCCCAGCTCCTTGGCCGCCACGAAGAGCTCGTCCTCGCGCATGTTCTGGAGCTGTCGGATGCGGGCGTTGACCGAGCGGATGTGGCGTACGGCCTCGACGATGTCGCCGGTGCCGGCCTCACCCTTGGTGCGCATCATGGCCGCGCCTTCGTTGATGCGGCGCAGCGCCTCACCGAGGTCACGAGCGCCACACACGAACGGCACCTTGAACTGGTGCTTATCGATGTGGTTTTCCTCGTCGGCCGGCGTCAGCACCTCCGACTCATCGATGTAGTCGACGCCCAGCGCCTCCAGCACCTGTGCTTCAACGAAGTGGCCGATGCGGGCCTTGGCCATGACCGGGATGGTCACCGCCTCCATGATCCCGCTGACGAGCGAGGGATCGCTCATACGCGCCACGCCTCCGGACGCGCGGATGTCCGCGGGCACGCGCTCCAGCGCCATGACCGCTACGGCGCCGGCATCTTCTGCGATGCGCGCCTGGTCTGGGGTGACGACGTCCATGATGACGCCGCCCTTGAGCATCTGGGCCAGACCCTTCTTGGTCGCCCAGGTGGACGTCTCGACGTTCACGAATGGCCTCTCAGAGGATGGGATGCTCGAGGTCGGGAGTACCTCGCGATGGATGGAGCGATTATCGCACGCACGAGCCCCGACCCCGTTCGGCGGGCAGGGCTGATGTCGGTCGTGGGCGGTGTGGTGAGCGGAGGGGTAGTGGTACCTATGGGCCCGGTGCTGGGGGGCACCACCGTCAGGAGGGCCAACTCGCGTTCCCTTTGGTAGCGTCCCTGACATGCCGACACGCCAACGGACCCAACGTCCACCGATCGATCTCGCCGTGGAGCTCGAGCGGGCCGTCGAGCGCAACGAGTTCGGACTCGAGTACCAGCCGATCATCGACCTGGGCTCCGGAGCCATCGCTGCGGTCGAGGCACTCTTGCGCTGGCGGCATCCCTTGATGGGCACCATCGCCCCCGCCGAATACCTTCCTCTGGCCGAGGAGACCGGACACATCGTGCCCATCGGCGAGCGGGTGCTCGATGCCGCTACCCGCCAGCTGCGCACGTGGCACCTGGGCTTCGCCCGCATGCAGGACCTCAGGGTCAACGTCAACATCTCGCCGCGTCAGCTGAGCCACGAGAACCTCATCCCGCACATCACCATGGTGCTGCATCGTGCCGACCTCGATCCCTCGTCGCTGACGCTGGAGCTGGGCACCGGCTGCAGCGCGTATCCCGACCACATCGCGGCCCTGGCCGAGGTCGGTGTGGGCCTGGCACTCGAGGACTTCGGGCAGGGCTCGTCGCTCGACGAAGTGCGCGAGATGCCGCTGACGACGGTGAAGCTGGTGCCGACCTTCGCGACCATGGCCGCGGGTAATGACGACGACGTCGCCTTTGCCGAGAGCGTGCTGGCACTGTGCCGGGCACGTGGCCTCTCGACCGTGGGCAAGGGCGTGGAGACGCGCGATCAGGCTCGCCGCCTGGCCGTGCTCGGCTGCGACATGGCTCAGGGTTACCTCTACTCCAAGCCGCTCGGCTCCGAGGGCATCGGAACACTGCTCGCGCGCGGTCGGGTCACCGCACCCACCAGCGCCCGCTAGCACCCTGCCCCGCCGCGATCGGGCGGCAGCCATCGCCTCGCCTTGGCTTCTCGTCGTCGCTGCGCGTCCAGTCGCCGGTCATCGATCGAGTGTCACCGATCGTCGAGCGGCCCTGAGCCGGACACATGATCGGAAGATGAGGGCGCCAGCGTAGCGGTCGGCGGCTGCTACTCACCGGCGGGCTGCCACTCACCGGCGGGCTGCCACTCACCGGCGGGCTGCCACTCACCGGCGGGCTGCCACTTCCCGGCGGGCTGCCACTCACGGGCGGGCTGCCACACCCCGGACGTGACGAACGGCCGGGAGGTCCGTGCCTACCCGGCCGTCGAGGGTGCTCCGAAGCGCAGGAGTCGGAGCGAGGGTCGCAGCGCGTCAAGACCAGCGACCCAGGCCGGCCGCATCACGGCCGGCAGGAAGGGGTCGTCTAGAACATCCCCATGGCGCTCATCACGCCGCCGTAGAGGAAGACACCGGCCACCAGGGCGACGGCCACGAAGGCGCGACCTCGGGAGCTGTGCTGATGGTCCAGCGTCGCCTGCTGCTGGTGCACGTCGAAGCCGGTGCCGCGGTAGCGCTCGGTCAGCGACATCTCACGCTCCGGCTCGACCGTTGACCCAGCGACAGGACGGGCGGCCATCGGATCCCAGCGGCATGCGGGGCAGATACCAGTCGTGATGTCCAGCTCGGTCTCACATTCGGGGCAGTAAGCGTTCATCGGTCCTTGTCCTTGATCTGCTTGTTCCTGCGCTCGGTGTCGATGTGACGTCTCGGACACTACTGGCCCCTCAGGTCAGGCCACCATCACCCGGTCGTCCCATGGTTTGGGCGGCAACGACCGCTGCTGTGCGGTCTGGTGCGCAAGCGAGCCACGGCCCCGCGTAGCTATTCGGTACTGCCTGCCAGAGTCCCTGCGTAGGGCATCGTGTGGTCTGCGCTAGGATGCCGAGGCAGCGTGAGAGCGTCACGCCGACTCGAGGTATTCGTTGGATAGCGCCGTCCTTCTTCTGAACGCCGACTACGAGCCACTCAACGTCTGCGATCTGCGCAGGGCGTTCCGGCTCGTCTTCGGCGCGAAGGCGGAGGTCATCGAGTACGACCACACCGAGGTCCGCACTCCCACCGAAGTCCTGCGAGCGCCCTCGGTCATCAAGCTGCAGTACCGCATCAAGCGTCCCCGACCGCGGGTACGCCTCTCCCGGCGTGAGGTCTTCGCCAGGGACGGCCACGTCTGCCAGTACTGCGGCGAGCGCACCTCCAAGCTGACCATCGACCACGTCCTGCCCCGACACCGAGGCGGCAGCCATAGCTGGGACAACCTCGTGGCTGCCTGCAGCAGCTGCAACCATCGCAAGGGTGGCCGCCTGCCGGAAGAGGCAGGGATGCGCCTGCGCAAGCCGCCGTACGAACCCAAGTGCGACGTGTACGCGATGTACTCGTCATATCTCTCCGACCCGCGCAACGAAGCGTGGCGCGACTACCTCACGCTCAACCGCTGAGCGAGCTCGTGGACAAGGAGCGTCCACCCTTCGCCATCCACCCGGACGTGACCTCGGTGCTGGAGTCGCTGTGGGAGGCAGGACACGGCGGCTATCTCGTCGGCGGCGGCGTCCGCGATGCTCTCCTGGGCCTGCCGGTCAACGACTGGGACATCGCCACCGACGCTCGACCCGAGGGCATCATGCGCATCTTCCCAGGCTCCAGCTACCAGAACCGCTTCGGGACCGTGCTCGCGCGTGGCCTGGAGATCACCACCTTTCGTCGCGACCATCGCTACGCCGACCACCGCCGGCCGGACACGGTCACGTTCAGCCAGGACATCTTCGAGGACCTGGCTCGGCGTGATCTGACCATCAACGCCATCGCCTGGGGCCGCCGAGGGCCCGATGCCGCAGCGCGCATCGTCGACCCCGCCGACGGGCAGGGCGACCTCGCGGCGCGACTGGTGCGAGCGGTCGGTGACCCGGCGCGGCGATTCGACGAGGACGCGCTGCGCCTGCTGCGAGCGGTGCGCATCGCAGCCAAGCTCGGATTCGCCATCGAGCCCATGACGCGTGCTGCGATCGTGACCCACGCGGCCGATGTCGAATGGGTCTCCGAGGAGCGCATCGGCAGAGAGGTCCGCCGGATGCTCGCCGCCAGCGGGCCGTCCCGCGCCATCCGACTGATGGCCGAGACCGGCATCCTGGCCACCACCCTGCCCGAGCTCGAGGCCCTGCCGGCACCGGCGACCGAACGCGCGCTGGCCACGCTCGACCTCATCACCGCCGAGCACCCCGCACGAGAACGCCTGGCGCTGGCGGCATTGCTGAGCGAGATCGGGCCCGACCCGGCTCGCGGCGTGCTCCTGCGGCTGCGCGTGTCGAGCCGCGACGCCGAGGCCGTGGCCATGCTCATCGCGGCGGCGCCAGAGCGCTACGACCGAACCTGGACCGACCCCGATGTCCGCCGCTACATGGGCCGCGTGCCTGCCGACCTCGTGCCCGAGCTGCTGGAGTTGCGTGGCGCTCGGGCCCAGGCCAGCGCCGACGACGATCCCGACGGCCCGTCGCGCGAAGCCGAGCTGGCTGAGCGGATCGAGAGCCAGGAGGCCGCCGCTTCGCCCCTGTCGCTGGCGGCGCTGGCGGTCGATGGACGCGACCTGCGCGAGACGCTGGGCCTGCCCGAGGGTCCGGCCATCGGCGCCATCCTCGAGCGGCTGCTCGCGGACGTCATCGAGGACCCCACGTTGAACACGCGCCTGACGCTGCTGACGAGAGCGAGCCTCATCCTCGAGGAGATGATGGGACGACGAGGCGCGGCCGCAGGCCCTCGCCGGCCACCCATCAGGTAGGCTGCGAATCGTGATCGAGCAGATCCTCCAGGCGGACCGATACCTGCAGGTGGACCAGGTCGAGAAGGCCCGGGATGTCTATCAGAAGGTCGTCGACATGGACCCCGGCAACGCTATCGCGGTCGTGGGCCTGGCTCGTTGCGCCCTCGCCGACGGCGAAGACCAGCGAGCCTACGAACTGGCCTCGCGCGCCCTCGAGATCGACCCCGACAACGACATGGCCCGGCGCATGGAGGCGCGGCTCTCGGAGATCCTGGCCACGCGCGGCGCGCCGGTCGAACGCCCTCACGCTGCAGCCGAGCCGAGCTCCATCGAGATGCGCCAGGTCGTCACTGCTGACGAACCGACCCAGGAGCCGGCCGACGAGGCCGCTGACGGTGGCGTGGCCGCGGCCGCGCCACGACCCCAAGCCGCGCTCGAGCCTGCCGACGAAGCCGAGGCCGCGCCACAGCCCCAACGCGAGCGTGCCGCGGCCGCCGCGACGCCGACCTCCACGACCACGACCACGAGACCGACCACGAGACCGACTACGAGACCGAGCAAGCCGAAGGAGCCGCCCGTGCGCAAGTCCCTCTTCGATCGTCTGTTGGGCCGCTGATGCGAGTGCTCGTCACTGGTGGCGCCGGCTACATCGGCAGCGTCACCGTGGAACAGCTCATCCTCGCAGGCCACGACGTGGTCGTGCTCGACACGCTCGTGACCGGCCACCGCGAGTCGGTCGCACCGGGCGCCGAGCTGGCCGTGCACTCGGTGATGGAAAAGGACGCTCTGGTGGGCCTGCTCGAGGAGCACCACATCGAGGCCGTTCTGCACTGCGCCGCGCGCTCGCTGGTCGGCCAGTCGATGCAGGACCCCGGGCTCTACTTCACCGAGAACGTGGTCGGCGGCATCGCACTCCTCGACGCTCTGCGCGAGGCCGGCGTCAGCCGCATCGTCTTCAGCTGCACCGCGGCCGTCTATGGCGAGCCCGACCGAGTGCCCATCTTCGAGACAGCGCCGACGCGGCCGGTCAACCCCTACGGTGCGTCGAAGCTCGCCTTCGAAAGCGCCATGCGCTGGTACGCCGCCTATGGCCTGCGCTCGGTTTCGCTGCGCTACTTCAACGTGGCCGGCGCGAGCGAGCACTACGGCGAGCGCCACGATCCTGAGACGCACCTCATCCCCAACGTGCTCAAGGCCGCCCAGGGTGGCGACCCGTTGACGATCTTCGGCGACGACTACCCCACTGCGGACGGCACCGCCATCCGTGACTACATCCACGTGCTCGACCTCGCCGACGCCCATATCGCGGCCCTGGAGCTGACCGGCTCGATGGAGCCGGGTCAGGAGATCGCCAACCTCGGCTCCGGCAGCGGTTTCTCGGTCAAGCAGGTGCTTGATGCCGCCAGCGAGATCGTCGGTGGCGAGATCCCGCACAGCTATGGCCCGCGCCGCGCCGGCGACCCGCCCGCGCTCATCGCTTCCAACGTCAAGGCGGACGAACTCCTCGGCTGGCGGCCTCAGCGAGGCAGCCTCGGCGAGATGATCGGCTCGGCCTGGGCCCTGCTGCAGTCGCGCCAGATCGACTGATCGGACATGCCTGACCGCGAGCCGGTCCCGGTCCCTGACGATCCGCTCGAATGGGCGCCCATGCGCGCCTACGACGGACGCCGCAGGTTCGACATCAGGGATCCGCTGGTCGAACCGTTGTGGAGCGGTACGAGAGCCCTGGCCCACGTCTCCATCGACCCCGACGTCGAGCCGCCGGCCACCGTCCGGCTCATCGAGGAACTGGGTGCCGACGTGGGCCCGGAGCTGCCGGAGCTGACGCACGCCCTTGGCCAGGGCGTCCTCGCGCTCGACGCCATCGTCGACGGCATCATCACGCGCCAGCTCACGCTCGATGGCGTCGGTGCCGCGGCCATCCCCGAGATCCACAGTCGGCCTACCGAGATGTTCGTCCGCAGCAGCCTCGACTTCGACGTGCAGGCCCGCGGGGTCATCGAGGACCGAGCCGCTGACGCCGATCCGGTCGATGGCTTCGTGGCCGTCGACCTGCTGCGGCTCGACGGCGCATCGTTGCTCGACGTGCCGCTGCTGGAGCGCAAGCGCTTGCTCGAAAGCGTCATCGCGGCCGCTCCGCTCTTGCGCGTGTCGAGCCACGTCCGACCACCTGCCGATCCGTGGATCGCGACATGGAAGTCGATGGGCCTCGCCGGCGGCATCATGAAGGCTGCCAACAGCCGCTACCGCCCCTCGGATGACACCATCGAGTGGCGCGTGCTGAAGCGCCTCAACCGGCGTCGCTAGGGCCCTCGCCGACACCAGAACGGAACGCGCCCGAGCCTCGCATGCGGCCGGAGTGGGATAGGCTCAGACGATGCCAGAACGAGCCCTCCCCGAGGCCCTTGCCGAAGAGGTCAAGCGGCTAGGTCCCGCCGACATCATGGTCGGTATCCCCAGCTTCAAGAACGCCGCCACCATCGGTCACGTCACGCGGGCGGCACAGGCGGGGCTCGTGCAGTACTTCCCCGATTCCAAGCCCGTCCTGGTCAACGCTGACGCCGGCTCCCCGGACGGTACCGGCCGCGTGGTCATCGAGACCCAACCGCCCGACTACGTAGAGCGCATCCTGCTCGTCCGGCCGCGCAACAGGCTGCAGCGGATGAGCCTGACGTACCCGGAGGTCGATGGCGTCGGTGGCAAGGGTGCGGCTCTGCGCACCATCTTCCAGATCGCGGACGAGCTTGGCGTCGAGGCTCTGGTCGTGGTCGACTCCGACCTGCGCTCGATCGTGCCCGAGTGGATCGAGCTGCTGGCAGGCCCCATCCTCAAGGGTGGCTTCGACTACGTGACCCCGCTCTACCAGCGCTACAAGTACGACGGCACCATCACCAACACCGTCACCTACCCGCTCAACCGCGCGCTCTACGGCCTGCGCATCCGCCAGCCCATCGGCGGCGACTTCGGTGTCAGCGGCGACCTCGTCAGGCACTACCTCGAGCAGGACGACTGGACGCCGGACATCAGCAAGTTCGGTATCGACATCTGGATGACGGTCAAGGCCATCACCGGCGGATTCGCCGTGAGCCAGACTCGCCTCGGCGCCAAGATCCACGACCCCAAGGACCCTGGCGCGGACCTGGGCCCGATGTTCAGTCAGGTGGTCTCGACCATCCTGCGACTGACCGTCGAGCACGACGACCACTGGCTGGGCGTCCAGGGCTCGCACGCGGTCCCCACCTACGGGTTCGAGCGCTACGCGGACCCGCCGCCCCTCGAGGTCGATGTGGTCCGGCTCCTCGCAGCCTTCACCCGCGGTCGCGTCGCGGTCGGCGAGGCCTGGGAGCTGCTCGTCGCTCCGGAGCGCATGGCCGCCCTTGACGCCCTGGCCACGGAGGCTGCCGCAGCCCTCGACGAGATCACCCGCTCGGACACGCCTTCGACCGCCGACGACGCCGAGTTCTTCTTCAGTGACGAGCTCTGGGCGCGCCTCATGTACGACCTCGCGCTCACGGCCCGCGGCGACACCATGGACATGGACAAGCTCATCGCGGCGCTCGTGCCCATCTACTTCGCACGCGTGGCCAGCCTCGTCCTCGAGGCCCGCGACATGACCACCACGCAGGCCGAAACGCTGGTCGAACGCCAGGCGCGGGCGTATGAGGCTGCCAAGTCCGACTTCGCCGCCCGTTGGCGTGAAGGCGAGGGCCTCAAGGCGCGCAAGCCCAAGCGGAAGACGAAGCGCAGCAGCAAGGCGAAGAAGGCATGACCGGCGGCAACCTCCCCAAGTCCATCGTCATCCCCCTCGCCAACCCGCGCACGGCCGCGGACCTCGTCCGCATCGGCGCCTCGCTACTGCAGGACGGCGGTGCCATCACCGCGCTCTCGATCGTGGAGGTGCCGGAGGGTGTGCAGCTCTCCGAGGGCGCGACCCGCGCCCGCCAGGCCCGGCGGCTGCTCCAGCGCGTGCTCGAGTTCGTGCCCGAAGGCGTGGAGCTGCGCACGGTCGTGCGCATCGGCCGTCGCGCCGACGAGGGCATCGTCGAGCTGGCCGCCGAGGAAGAGGCCGACCTCATCCTCTTCGGCTGGGGCGGCCCCGATCGTGCTCGCCGCAGCGTGGCCGAGCGGGACGACTTCCAGCCCGTCTTCAGTCCCACCATCGACGAGGTCATCCGCGAGCGGCCCTGCGACATCGCGGTGGTCAAGCAGCGCGGCATCGGCGAGGTCAGCCGCATCCTGGCGCCGGTCCGCGGCGGTCCCCACGCCGAGCTGGCGCTGCGCTACGCCAACGCTCTGCAGGAGTCCTTCGGGGCCGAGCTCGACGTGCTCCACGTCGTGACTCCCGGCGTCGATCCGTCGATCAAGTCCAGGGCCGAACGCAACCTGGGGCTCTTCGTCGAGCGTCACACCGGCGATGCCTCAGCGGCCAAGGTCATCGAGGGCGAGGACGTCACCGAGGCCATCCTCGACGAGGCCGACGATGCCCAGATCGTGATCATGGGTGCCACCGCCACGGCCATGGACAGCCCCGGCGCACCGCTCTTCGGGCAGCTCGTGGAACACGTGGCCCAGGAGGCCGCCCCCACGGTCATCGTGGTCAAGACGCGCGACGTGCCCACGCGGGCCACGTTCGTGGAACGAGCCAAGCAGGACGACTCCCTCGAGGCCGCCGAGCAGGCCGCCTCGGCCCTGCGCAGCCTGCCGGCCAAGGTCGACCGCTGGTTCGGCGAGTCCTCCTTCGACTTCCAGGAGTTCAGCGACCTCAAGCGGCTCGTCGAGCTCAAGGAGAAGCGCGGCCTGACCATCTCGGCCGTGCTGCCCACGCTCAACGAGGCAGCCACCATCGGACCCATCGTGCGCAGCGCCCGGCGGGAGCTGATGAAGGTCGTGCCGCTCATCGACGAGCTGCTGGTCATCGACTCCGACTCGGATGACGAGACCCGCAAGATCGCCGAGGACGAGGGCGCACGCGTCGTCATCCACCAGCAGGTGCTGCCCAAGTACGGCGCCTATCGGGGCAAGGGCGAGGCACTCTGGAAGAGCCTCTACGAGACCTCGGGCGACCTCGTGGCGTGGTGCGACACCGACGTGCGCGAGTGGGACCCGCGGTTCCTCTACGGCACGCTCGGTCCCTTGTTGACCGAGCCACGCTTCGGCTACGTCAAGGCCTACTACCAGCGACCCATCGTTCAGGGTGGGGTGCTCACCGCCGGCGGCGGCGGCCGCGTGACCGAGCTCGTCGCGCGCCCGCTCCTCAACCTCTTCTTCCCCGAGCTGTCGGGCTACATCCAGCCGCTCTCGGGGGAGTACGCCGGCCGGCGTGAGATCCTCGAGGACATCCCCTTCTTCACCAGCTACGCCATCGAGATCGGTCACCTCATCGACCTCGCCGAGAAGATCGGCATCGACGGCCTGGGTCAGGTCGACCTCGAGATCCGGCACCACCGCAACCAGGACCTCGAAGGGCTCTCGAAGATGGCCTTCAGCATCATGCAGGCGGTCATGAAGCGGCTCGACGAGCGGGGCACCCGGCCGCGCCTGGCCGAGATGGGCACCTCCATGAAGCTGCCGCGCTCGGCGGCCCACAAGCTCTCGCTCGACGTCATCGACCTGGCCGACATCGAGCGCCCGCCGATGAACCGCATCCCCGAGTACCGGCGCAAGCGCGGCCTGCCCGAGAACCCCACCGAGTAGCCGGAGCCACCATGTCCGAGCGCCCGTTGCGCGTCGTCGTCGCGCCCGACTCGTTCAAGGGCACGTTCAGCTCCGTGGTCGTGGCCAGTGCCCTGGCCGAAGGCTGGTCGGCACTTCGGCCGGCGGACGAGGTCCAGCTGACGCCCATGGCCGACGGCGGCGAGGGCACGCTCGATGCGGTCGAGGCCAGCGGCGGCTGGGACCGGCACGCGGTCGCAGCCAAGGACCCGCTGATGCGGACGCTGGCGGCATCCTTCCTGCGCTCGGGCGACCGGGCCGTGGTGGAGATGGCCTCGGCCTCCGGGCTGTCGCGGGTGGAGGCCGCTGAACGCGACCCGATGGCCGCCTCGACCTTCGGTACCGGCCAGATCCTGGCAACGGCCATCGGGCTCGGCTGCCGCGAGATCGTCATCGGCTTCGGCGGCAGCGCCACTACCGACGGTGGCGCCGGGCTGCTCGAAGCGCTCGGGGCCCGCATCCGCGACGCCTCCGGTGCCGACGTGCCCCCAGGCGGCGGATCCCTCGGCGAAGTCGCCTCGATCGACCTGACAGGGCTCTCCGAGGCACTCGCGGAGGTGCACGTCGTCGTGGCCTCGGACGTGACCAACCCGTTGCTCGGTGAGCGCGGGGCAGCCGGCGTCTACGGACCGCAGAAGGGGGCCACGCCCGACCAGGTGGCCGAGCTCGACCGCAACCTCAGGCGCTACGCGGACGTGATGGAAGGGACCATCGGGCGGCCGCTGCGCTACGAGCCCGGAACCGGTGCTGCCGGCGGCGCCATCTTCGGCTTGCTCGCCATCGCCGATCGGTTCGCCTCGGTCGAGGTCCGACCGGGCGTGGATGTGGCCATGGAGCTGACCGGCTTCGACGAGGCCGTGACCGAAGCCGACCTCGTGCTCACGGGCGAAGGCAAGGTGGATGGCCAGACGTCCTTCGGCAAGACGGCCATGGGCGTGGCGGAGCGAGCACGCGACGCCGGCGCGAAGACCATCTGCTTCGGTGGCGGCGTCACGCCCGAAGGGAGCTGAGTTCATGCACTCCCTCGGCGTGATCACGATGCCGGTCACGGAGCGCCCGATGAGCCTCGAGGAGTGTGTGGCGGCCGGCACCGCCCCCATCGCCCGCGCGGCCGGGCGGGCCGCCTTGCTCATGGACCTGGGCGGTGGCCTCGCCTGATGGCGGCGACGAAGAAGCGCAAGCCGGCCAAGCGGCGAAAGGCCGATCCCATCAAGCCCTGGGCCAAGCGGCTCAAGGTCTCGCGACCGGACCTCGTCGAGTTCGTGCTCGACAATGTCCAGTCGCTCTACGGCATCCCGCAGTGGAAGCGGGTGCTGGACCCGACGTCCGAGCTGATCCTGGTGATCCTCACGCAGAACTCGGCCGACATCAATGCCGAAAAGGCCTTCGATGCGCTGCGCCTGGCGTATCCCTCGGACCACTCGCTCGTGGAGCGAGGTGTGCCGGCCGAGATGGAGATGGAGGACTACCGACCGGGCTGGGGCGGGAGCGGCTGGGCGGTGCTGCCGCCGCCTGACTGGACGCGCGTGGAGGTGGCACCGCTCGACGAGCTCGTCGACGTCATCCGCCCGGCCGGTCTGGCCAACCAGAAAGCGGCCCGCATCAAAGCCTCGCTGGCCAGGCTGCGCGAGGAGCGTGGCGACCACTCGCTCGAGTTCCTGGGGGAGATGGAGCCGCTGGAGGCTCGCGATTGGCTCACCAGCATCGGGGGCATCGGCGTCAAGACGGCCTCGGTGGTGCTGATGATGTCGTTCGGGATGCCCTTGATGCCGGTGGACCGCCACGTCGATCGCGTCTCGAAGCGCATCGGACTGATGCCGCCCAAGGTGTCCGCCGAGGAGGCACACGATCGGTATCTGGCGCTGCTCGAACCGGAGCAGTGCTACCCCATGCACGTGGGGCTCATCACGCACGGGCGCAACCTCTGTGACGCACGTTCGCCACGTTGCGACGAGTGCCCGATCGCCCTTCGCTGCCGCTACGTGGACCGCCGCGCCCCGTAGCTCGAGCAGTGGCGGCCACGCTCGCCGGGCATCGTCGCGCCTCGTGTCGCCGGCGCTCTCCAGGTCGCGTCGCCGGGTATCGTCGCGCCACGGTGGCGCTGTCTAGCCAGGTACCTCGGCGCCCTGTGTCGCCGGGTATCGTCGCGCCTCGTGTCGCGGCGCTTTCCAGGTCGCGTCGCCGGGTATCGTCGCGCCACCGTTGCCCCGTGTCGCGAGGCACCTCGGCGCCCTGTGTCGCTGGGCATCTTCGCGCCTCGTGTCGCGGCGCTTTCTGGTCGGATGTCAGCCCGGGTCGCCTTCGGCCCGAAACCTGCTGTGACCGTCGGAGTCTCACCGGAACGCCATGCCCTACATGACTCGGGTATGCCCATGGCGGGTGGGAAGCGGCAAGCCCGGTCCGGTCGGCCGCTTGCTATCCGCGCGCTATCTGGCCTAAGGCCGCATGGCGTGACATTCGACACGAAACCGTGGCCGCCTTCCGGTCAGAAGTCGGCTCTGAGTCCCTTGGACGGGCCCGCCGTGTGACTCGAACCCGCAGTGTGACCAGAACCTCGCTGTGCCAGGCGCAGTGCGGGGTCAGTGCCTGGCGCTGTGCCCGGCGCAGTGCGGGGTCAGTGCGGGGCGTCAGTGCGGGGTCAGTGCCGGGCGCAGTGCGGGGTCAGTGCCGGGCGCAGTGCGGGGTCAGTGCCTGGCGCAGTGCCGGGCGCAGTGCGGGGTCAGTGCCAGCGCAGCGCAGAATCAGCGCAGGATCGCGACTACCGCGCTCAGCGTCAGGATGGCGACGACGGCGAGGGCCAGCAGCAGCGTGCGCCGGTCGCCGACCGACCCGTACTCCCACGCCGTCATCAGCAACCCGATGACCGGGGTAGCCACGACCGCGTAGGCACCGGCGGTGGCCCAGGCCCAGGGCGTCAGCGCCACGAGCCCGTCGAGCACGGTCGCGACATCGGTCATCTCGCCGCTCCCCGGCTCCGCGCCCAGGACCTCCAGCAGCATGGCCACCGCGAAAAACGCGCCAGCCACGAACACGCCGGCCGTGATGGCGGTGCTGGTGAGGCGGCGGGGAGCACCCTCGTGAACGGGCGGCCGTGTCGTCATAGGGCCAGCCACTCGAGGAACATCGAGACCGCGAACACCGCGGCCACGATGACGAAGGCCAGTCGCAGCACATCCTGCGAGAGCCGCATCGAGAGACGCGCCCCCAGGCGGGCTCCGACGATGACGCCCAGGGCCACCGGCGCCGCCAGCAACGGGTCGATCTGACCGGAGATGAGGTAGAGCACCGCGGCCGTGGTGGCCGTGGCCGCGAGCATGTAAGTGCTGGTGGTCGTGGCCACTCGGATGGGCACGCCCATGAGGACGTTCATGGTGGGCACGTTGATGACGCCGCCACCCACGCCGAGCAGGCCGGCCACGTTGCCCGCGAAGTAGGAGACCAGCGTCCCGGGCACGACGCGCCGCGCCCGATAGGCGACCTCCTCGCCGGTGGTCGGCTCCACGAAGGTCGAACCGAAGCCGACGCCGCGGTCCTCGTCGGCCACCGGTGTCGGTGCTACCGGATGACGGATCTGCCAGAGCATGCGCAGGGCCACGAGCGTGAGCAAGACCGAGAACAGCAGTGCCAGCGTGCGGCCGTCAAGGTAGCCAGACGCGAGGCCGCCGCTCAAGCCACCGAGCGTGGCCGCCACCAGCAGCAGCATCCCCAACCGCCGGTCGGCGAGACCGGAGCGGATGTAGCGCGGCGAGGCTGAGAGCGAGGTGGCGATGACGCCGATGAGGCTGGCTGCGATGGCGACCTTGACGTCATAGCCGAGCACCACCGAGAGCAGTGGCACGATCACGAGCCCACCGCCGATGCCCACCATGGACCCGAAACCGCCCGCCGCGATGGAGACGAGGAAGGCGATGAGCGCCGCGCTCACGGGCGCGTGCTCAGGTAGGGGTCAGAGAGTCGGGTGAGCTCCACGACGTCCAAGGATAGCCGGGCTACCATCAGGGTATGTCCATGTTCGCTGATCTCGAGCCCCGTGCACCCGACGCCATCCTGGGGCTGATGGAGCGCTTCCGCGCAGACGACCGGCCCGACAAGGTGTCGCTCGCCTCGGGTGTCTATGTCGACGAGTCCGGCACCACGCCCGTGCTCGAAACCGTCCGCGAGGCCGAGGCGCGCATCCTCGCCGTTCAGACCACCAAGGTCTACAAGCCCATCGGCGGCGATCCGGCCTACACCGGCCCCGTCCGCGACCTCGTCTTCGGGGCCGACCATCCGGCTGTCACCGACGGCCGCGTAGAGACCATGCACACCCCCGGCGGGACCGGTGCCCTGCGTGTCGCCGGCGACCTCGTCTCGGCCATCAGCCCGAACGCTTCGGTCTGGCTCTCGACCCCGACCTGGCCGAACCACCCACAGGTATTCGCCGCGGCCGGCCTGCCCATCCGCTCGTACCCATACCTTGGGGCGGACGGCGAGCTCGACATCGACACCCTGCTGGGGGTGCTCAAGGGCGTGCCCGCGGGCGACGTCGTCGTGTTGCATGGCTGCTGCCACAACCCTACCGGCATCGACCCCACGGCCGAGGATTGGGAGCGCATCGCCGACGCAGTGGCCGAGGCCGGCGCTCTGCCCCTCCTCGACTTCGCCTACCAGGGCTTCGCCGATGGGCTCAGCCAAGACGCGAAGGGCCTGCGCGCATTGCTCGCTCGCGAGCGGACGATGTTCGTGGCCAGCAGCTTCAGCAAGAACTTCGCGCTCTACGACGAGCGCGTCGGAGCCCTCTCCATCGTCGGGGCCGACCCCGGGGAGACGGCCACGCTGCTCTCGCACGCCAAGGGCGTGATCCGTTCGAACTACTCCAACCCACCCGCGCACGGCGGTGAGATCGTGGCCACCGTCCTCTCGGATGCCGCCCTCACCGAACGGTGGGTCGAAGAGGTCGGCGTGATGCGCGACCGCATCAACGGCAACCGCGCCAAGTTCGTCGAAGGCTTGCAGGCCGCCGGCGCACCCGGCAACCACGAAGCGCTGATGCGCCAGCGAGGCATGTTCTCGCTGCTACCGCTGGGCGAGGAGCGCGTGGCTCGGCTGCGTGACGACTTCGGCGTCTACGTCGTGGGCAAGGGTCGCGTGAACGTGGCCGGCCTGACCGCGCGGAACCTGGGACCCGTGTGCCGGGCCATCGCCTCCGTCACCGCCTGACCGGACGGCATCACGCCATCGGTACTGGTGACGCGATGCCTACAGTCTGGAGCAGAGGGGTAGTCAAGTGCGGTCTGTGGGGGTAGCCTCGGACGACCGATGACCCGATAGTACGGGGGTGAACGTCGTCTTCTCACCCCCACCCCGTACTTCCGTTCGGAGCCCGCTGGTTCCGGCCGGTCGGTTCATCCCGCCAGCACCGCCCCAGCAGAAAAGGCGAAGGATGAGCGCGACATTCGCTACTATCACCTCCCGCATGCGACTCAATCTCTTCGCACGTAACCAGGACCAAGAGCCCGATCAGCCGGCGCCGGATGAGCCGGGGGCGGCCGCCGCCAGGCCCCCGAACGGCAAGACCTTCGCTGCCGACGAGGTCGTCTGGGGCATCGTCATCCGCAACGGCTTCGACGAGATCGATGATCCCGGGTACCACCGTGGGACCACGCAGCATGCCTACCTCGAAGGCAACGACAACGTGGCCATCTGCGGCTTCCACCCGCCACAGTCGGGTCCACGCACGCGTCGCCGATCACGCCTGGGTCTGCCCACCACGGGTGAGCATCCCATGTGTGGCAGCTGCGCTCGCCTCGTGGTGGCACCGCGACCGCGGGTCCCGGTTCCCGTCCAGGGCAGCCGCCCGCCGGTGGCCGTGCCCGTGGCTCGTCCCACCCAGCAGCCGACTCCTCCGCCGCTGGCCGTGCCCGTCAACGGCCAGGCCCAGACCACGCCGATGCCGGCTACGCCTGCCGCTGATGCCGGCGCCAGCAGCGTCTCACCGTGGGTGCGCAACCGCACCGATGCGGTCGACACCGGCGAGGCCACCGTCAGCATCGAGCTGGGTGCCTTGCACGACGGCGGCCTGCTGAAGCGCGGCGTCCACGCCGAGGTCGAACACGACGACTGATCCGACCGATCCGAACGGCCGACGCTAGAGAGAGGCCGCCCGATCCCACCGTGCGGGTTCGGGCGGTTCGTCGTTCCCGGGGACCTACTCCGTCGGCTTGACCACGATCTTCAGGCCGTTTCGCGCGACGAGGTCGTCGAAGGCCTTGGCGCCCTCGGCCAATGCGTAGGTCGCGCTGATCATGCCCTCGAGCGAGACGATGCCGTGGTCGGCCAGCTCGATGGCTCGCAGCATGTGGATGGCCTTCATCCGTCGCGACCAGGCGACCGTCAGGCCCTTGCGCCGGACCTCGCCTGCCGGGAACGAGTGCTGATCGCTGGGCGGGATGCCCACGACCGTGACCCGACCGCCGCGCTTGGCGGTGATCATCGCGGTCGTCAGCGCGCCGTCCTCACCGGCGACCTCGAACGTCACGTCGACCTTGGGCACGTCACCGATGCCGGACGGCATCCCGTCGTC
This sequence comes from uncultured Chloroflexia bacterium, assembly GCA_963752475.1. GTDB lineage: Bacteria > Chloroflexota > Limnocylindria > Limnocylindrales > CSP1-4 > JAFMJV01. The sequence goes on from CAVVYR010000001.1 coordinate 165,643, forward strand.
GTCCGCCAGCCAGGCCTCGTCGGCACCGGAGGCCAGGGCCGCCTCCACGCGGTGGGGCTTGACGTCGCTGGCGATGACGCGACCCGCGCCCAGAGCCTTGAGGGTTCGGATGAGGAAGAGGCCGATGGGGCCGGTACCGAATACGCCCGCGCTCATGCCCGGCTTGAAGTGGCTCAAGTCGATGCCGTGGAGGGCGATCCCGAGCGGTTCCAGCAGCGCGATGTCATCACCCTCGATGCTGTCGGGCGCGGGCAGCAGCAGTCGCTGCGGCCAGGCCATGTACTCACGCAGTCCGCCGTGGACGGGGGCATGGCCGAGGAAGCGGACGTCTGGGCAGAGGTTGCCGTTGCCGACGCGGCAGTGCTCGCACTGGCCGCAGGTGTTGGCTGGCTCGACGATGACGCGCTCGCCTTCTCGAGGGCCCGAGACGATGACGCCGCCCAGCTCATGGCCCAGCACGAGGGGCTCGTCGACGACCGATTCGCCGATGCCGCCGTCCTCGTACCAGTGGAGGTCGGAGCCGCAGAGGCCGACCGCGGTGACGCGGACGAGTTCCTCGCCGGGGTCCGGCTCGGGCGTTGGTTCCTGGTGGATACGGACGTCACTGGCGCCGTGTAGTCGAAGCACTTCCATAGCTCCACCATAGCGGGCTCGACCGGCGCTGCCGTGGGCCATGAAGCCCCTCGGGTGGTGCGTTCTGTCAACCGTCCGTGGAAGGTGTTCGCGTATCCTTCGGGTGTGGCCGGCGCACGTGCCGTGCGTGTCGTCGTGTCACGACCGTGAGGAGTCTCTATCGCCTGATGGCCACTGAGCATGTGCATGTGCCCGCACACGCGTCCGACTGGGCCACGCCGAACCCCGCCCCTGCAGACCCCGCGTGGACGCCTGCGCCGGCCCTCGAACGGCCGCGTACGCCCGCCGATGAGGGCCTGATCGAGGTCGCCTCGGCGCTGGTGCCGGGAAAGGCGCTGGACCTCGGCTGTGGTGAGGGCGAGAACGCCATCTGGCTCGCCCAACGCGGCTGGATCGTCAACGCCGTGGACGTATCGGCGGGCGCCATCAGCCAAGCCCGCGAGTACGCCGCAGCCGCCGGCGTCGAGTCCACCATCGTCTTCGGTGCCGCCGACATCGCCCGCTGGACACCACGTTCGCGCTACGACCTCGTCTTCTGCACCTTCGCGCTGCCAGCGCGCGGCATGGGCCGCAGCCGGATGCTCGAGACCGCCGCGGCCGCCGTCGCACCCGGCGGCACCATCCTCATCACCGAGTTCGACGCCTCGCTGCGACGTGATGGCTCGATGCCAGAGAAGTACCTCGTCTCGGTGGAGGAGCTCGAACGCCACCTCGGCGGCTTCCGCATCGAGCACGCCGGTGTCCGCCGGGCCCGCCACCGCCACGGCTACGAAGAGCGTGTGCTGCCGGTGGCCAACATCATCGCCACTCGCCGCACCGACCTGCGCAGCTTCTAGCGACAGCATCCGACCCCAGCCCCGACCAAGGCCGTATGCTCGCGCGGTGAAAGAACAGCGACCGAGGGCAAGCGACGACATCGACTGGGAGGCCGCCTACGCCGGCGACGTGCCCGACACACCCGTGGATCGCGACGTGGTCAGGATCGCGACCGAGCTGCCAGCCGGCTCGGCCCTGGACCTCGGTTGCGGCACCGGCCAGAACAGCATCTGGCTGGGCGCCCGAGGCTGGCGAGTCCACGGCGTGGACGTGGCCCGGGGCGCGATCCGGCGAGCCCAGTCAGCCGCCGCCAAGGCCGGCGTGACGGCCTCGTTCGAGAACGCCGATGTCACGACCTGGCGCACGAAGGAACGCTACGACCTGGTCATCTCCACGTATGCCCTGCCCTCCCGTGGTCCCGGCCGCACGCACGCGCTCGCCGTCGCCTGTGATGCCGTGGCCCCGGGCGGTACGCTGCTGATCTGCGACTTCGACGAATCGCTGGCCGACTCGGGCTGGATGGCGGCGGACCACCTGGTCAGCCTCGACGAGATCACCGAAGCCCTGCCTGGCTTCGAGCTTGACGAGGCCGAGGTGCGCTTGACCCAGCACAGCCATGGGTCCGAGGCGAGCGACCTGCCCGTGGCCATCGTCGTGGCCCGCCAACCGGGCCCACTCACACAGGAGGCCTGAGTGCGCGTCATCGGCATGATCTCCGGCACCAGCGCCGATGCCATCGAGGCCGTCTGCTGCCAGATCGACGGTGCGCCGCCACGCCTGCAGCTGAAGGTGCTGATGGCGCAGACGACGCCGATCCCGATCGAGCTGCAGCGGCGTATCCATGCCGCTGCCACGGTCGAGGGCAGCGATGTCGAGTCGATCACGCTGCTGGACGCGGAGATCGGCGAGCTGTTCGGGCAGGCTGCCATCGACCTCGCCACCGAGATGGGCATGGGTATCGAGCACGTCGATCTGATCGGCTCGCACGGACAGACGATCTGGCACGCGGTGCGCGACGACGGCTCGGTGGAAGGTTCGCTGCAGATCGGCAACGGCGCCCGGGTCGCCGAGCGGACGGGTGTCACCACGGTCAGCGACCTGCGATCACGTGACATCGCGGCCGGCGGCCAGGGTGCGCCGATCGTGGCCTACGTCGACTGGCTGTTGAGCCGGCACGAGACGGCCTATCGGGCAATACAAAATCTCGGCGGCATCGGCAACGTGGCCTACCTGCCCCCGTTCTCGGACGACACGACCTCGCCGCTCGCCTTCGACACCGGGCCGGCCAACGTGCTCGTGGATGTGCTCATGACGCTCATCTCCGAGGGTGAGGTCTCCTTCGACGAAGACGGCCGCACAGCGGCCTCGGGCACCGTCGACGAGGCCTGGATCAGCGAGCTGCTGGCGCATCCCTACTTCGGGCTGGAGCCACCGAAGACCACCGGTCGCGAGCTCTTCAGCCCGGCGATGGGGAGAGCGATCCTGGGCCGGGGACGAGCACGCAGCCTCAGCGAGGCCGACATCGTGGCCACCGTCACCGCCTTCTCGGCGGAGTCCGTCGCCGACCAATACCGCCGGTTCCTGCCGGTGCCACCCGACGAGGTCATCGCCGCTGGCGGTGGCACGCGCAACCCGGTGTTCATGACCCGACTGGCGGCGGCGCTGCCCGGTGCTCGTGTCATGACCTACGAGGACCTCGGCTACGCCAGCCACCAGAAGGAGGCCATGGCCGTGGCCGTGCTGGCATACGAGACATGGCACGGCCGGCCCGGAACGCTGCCGGCGTTCACCGGCGTCAGCCACCCGGTGCTCATGGGCGCCATCGACCTCGGCGCCCGAAGGCCTGACTGGATACACCCCAGCGGCTCCTGATGCCCGGACATCAATCCCCGGTCGACATCCCGCCGACCGCGCCGATCCACCGTGACGGGCTCCAGCTGCGCTACGGATCGGTCCCGCTGCTGCTCGGCCGCGATCCCGTCGCGGTCCACGTGGCGACCACGAGCGAGATGGCCGCGATCATCGAGGGCGAGGTCTTCGACCTGGCCCAGCTGCACGTCCACTGCCCCAGCGAGCACACCTTCGGCGGCGCGCACACGCCCATGGAGCTGCACCTCGTGCACCAGTCCCTGACAGGCCGGATCGCGGTCGTCGGAGTGACGTTCGTGGAGGGCCAAGAGAACCCCGCGCTGGGCGCTTTCATCGCGGCGATCGATGACGAGGATGCGCCGGCGTCGATCGACCTGCGCTCGCTCGTGCCAGGTGACCTCTCGCACGTGGCCTACGAGGGCTCGCTGACGACGCCGCCCTACACCGAGGGCGTGGTCTGGCGGGTCCTCGTCCGGCCGAGCACGCTGTCGGCGGAGCAGTCGTTAGCGCTGCGCGCCGTCCACGACGGCAACGCCCGCCCGGTCCAGCCCATGGGCGAACGCACCTTCGGCTGACGCCGTCCATACCGTCACGACCGGCCTGGCCCTGCTTGACGCGCCGGGGTGAGGCCCTACCTGACGCGCTGGGGTGAGGCCCGCTTTCGAGATCTGGCGTGCGCGAGGCTGTCCTCAAGGCGCTCGCTTCGGGTGGTGACCGCGTGCTGTTCGGCGAGGCAGAGGCTGCCGGTTCGCCACCGGTCAGCGTCCCCCGCAGCGATATCCTCGCGGAGTGAGCGAGCAGCCCTTCCGCGTCGAGATCGACAAGCTTCGCGCCGATACCCGTGCCCGAGCACACGCCATCATCCGTGGCGCCGTGCCGTCGGTGGCCCCGGCCGTGGCCATCAGCGTGTGGCAGGCCGGCTCACCCTGGTTCGAGGCCTATGCGGGGTGGGCCGATCCCGGGACCGAGACGATGCCGGTCGGTTTCCGCTCGCTGTTCGACCTGGCCTCGGTCAGCAAGCCCTTCACGGCGACGGCCCTCCTGCGCCTGGCCAACGACTTCAAGGTCGATCTCGATGACCCGGTCGGGAAGCTGCTGCCGGAGTTCGCAGCGAGCGGGCCCCGTGGGGTGGATGGCGGTGTCGACCCGCTGACATGGGAGCCGCTGTCGACGCCACCCGGGCGTGATGACCGCGAGTTCGACCCCGAACGTGTGACCTGGCGTCGGGTGCTGACACATACCAGCGGGCTGGCACCGTGGCACCCGGTCTTCCGCGCGGCCGGCCCGACCCCTCCCCCGCCGGACGAACCGGATCCGGTCTCGATCGAGGAGCGCAGCGAGGCGGCACTCGCGGCCATCGGCGGCTATCGCTTCGTGGCCCAGCCAGGAGCCGAGTTCCACTACAGCGACATCGGCTTCATGCTCGCGGGCATGGCCGTCGCTCGCCGCTTCGGACGGCCGTTGCCGGAGGCGATGCAGGCGCTCATCCGCGACCGACTCAACCTCGACACGGTGACGTACACGCCGTTGGCCTTCGGTCGTCCACGCCAGCGGATCGTGCCCACAGAGCTCGACGAGCGCTGGCGTGGACGTCGCTGCTGGGGCGAGGTACACGACGAGAACGCAGCCGGGCTGGGTGGCGTCGCCGGGCATGCGGGGTTGTTCGCCACGGCTCACGATGTCGCCCGCTTCGGCGTGGCCTGGCTGCGACAGGATCCACGGATGCGGCTCGAGCGCTTCATGCGCACCGCCGTGACGAACCAGACGAAGGAGCTCGAGGTGGCCCGCGGCCTCGGTTGGCAGGTGCAGCCGACCGACCACCTGGCCCCTTTCAGCGACGACGCCTTCGGCCATACCGGCTTCACCGGTACCTCCCTGGCCGTGGACCCCAGGCGCGACCTCGTCGTGGCCCTGCTCACGAACCGCGTCTACCACGGGCGCGACCCACAGGCCATGAACCAGCTTCGGCTCGACGTCCACGAGGTCTTCGCGGCTGCCACCGATGCCGGAATCAGTCCATCATGAGCGCGATGCCCGACCACCCGATCCTCGGCCACATCCGCTCCGCGCGACCGGACCTCGGCCTCATCACCGAGCCCGACGAGACCTCCGACTTCCGAAGGGACGAGACCGACTTCATCCCCTACGGCCGACCGCTGGCGGTGGCCTTCCCGACCTCGACCGAGGACGTCAGCGCCGTCGTCCGCGCCTGCGCTGCGTACAAGGTGCCGGTCGTGGCCCGGGGTGGTGGCTCGGGACTCTCGGGCGGGGCCAACGCCATGGACGGTTGGGTCGTGCTGGCCATGAGCGGCATGGACCGCATCATCGAGATCGACCCCGACAACCTCCTGGTCGTGACACAGCCCGGCGTCATCACCGCTGACCTCGAGACCGCCGTCGAAGCCCAGGGCCTGCTCTACCCGCCCGATCCCGCCAGCCACGAGCTGAGCTTCATCGGCGGCAACATCGCCGAGAACGCCGGTGGCCTACGCTGCGTCAAGTACGGTGTCACCCGGGACTACGTCCTGGGCCTCGAGGTCGTGCTGGCTGACGGCGAGGTCATCCGCGTCGGCGGTCGCAACGTCAAGGACGTGATGGGCTACGACCTCACCCGCCTGATGGTCGGCTCGGAGGGCACGCTCGGCATCATCACCGAGGCCACGCTCAAGCTACGGCCCAGGCCCGCGCCCAAGACCACGCTGCTGGCCTTCTTCCCCAGCGTCGGCCACGCCGGCGACGCGGTCTCACGGATCACCGCCGCGGGCGTCACCCCGGTCACGCTGGAGATGCTCGACCGCAACATCATCGACGCGGTGGAGGACGCGCTGCATCTTGGCCTGGACCCTGTGGCCGGAGCGATGCTGATGATCGAGTCCGATGCCGGTGGGGAACTGGCCGAGCAGGAGCTGGACACCGCCGCGGAGGCCTGCGATCGGGCAGGCGCGACCTCGCTCGACCGAGCCACCAACCCCGAGGAGGCCGATGCCATGAGGGAGGCCCGGCGCAAGGCCCACTGGGCGTTGAAGCAGCTTGGACAGGCGCGGACGGAAGATGTGAGCGTGCCGCGCAGCCGCGTGAGCGAGTTCATCGATGCCGTGGCCGTGATCTCGAAGCGGCACGACATGATGATCGGCGTCTTCGGGCATGCCGGCGACGGGAACTTCCATCCCGCGTACGTCACCGGCCACGACGATCCACGGGCGGAGGAGCGCACCGATGCTGTCCGGGCCGACCTCTACACCGCGGTGCTCGCGCTCGGCGGCACCATCACCGGGGAGCACGGCACGGGCCTGACCAAGCGCGACTTCCTCGAACAGCAGTTCGGTCCACGTGGCGTCGCCGCCATGCGCGCCATCAAGGACGCGCTCGATCCCGACGGCATCCTCAACCCCGGGAAGCTGCTGCCGGACTGACCTTCCCGGTGCGATACGGCTTGACGCGCGGGCGGCAGCGATGACAGCATCCACCGCAGGCTGGACGGATGTCCGCCGGCCACCATCGCGGAGGAGGAGAGAACGATCATGCGTTCATTCAGTCTGGCCGGACTAGGGGCCAAGATCGGTATCGCCGCGATGTCGGCGGTGCTGGTCGCGGCCGCTACGGCACCCGGGGTCAGCGCCCAGGATGAGAGCGGCGGCGACATCGTCGTCGGCGTCACCAGCGATGTCGACACGCTGTTCCCATGGAAGGCGACCCAGTTCCAGGCCTTCACGATCCTGGGCCTGGTCTACGACAACCTCGTCGAACTCGACCAGAACCTCGACATCGTTCCCGGCCTGGCCGAGTCCTGGGAGGTCTCCGACGACGGCCTGTCCATCTCCTTCACCTTGCGCGACGGTGTCACCTTCCACGACGGAGCGCCACTGACCTCGGCCGACGTCAAGGCCTCGCTCGATGCCATCCTCCTCGAAGAGACCGGCGCCGTAGCCCGGGCCGCGATCTCCTCGATCGGCTCCGTCGACACACCCGATGACGCCACCGTCGTGCTGAACCTGACGACTCCTGACGCAGGTCTTCTCGCCGGCCTCGTCGGACCCAACGTGGGCATCGTCCCGGCAGGCGCGACCGAGGAAGAGCTGAGCACGACCCCCAACGGCACCGGTCCCTTCGCCTTCAGCGAGCGAACGCCCAACGAGTCACTCACGCTCGCCGGCAACGACGCCTACTGGCGAGAGGGGGAGCCCTCGCTCGCGAGTGTCGAGTTCCGCGTCATCCCAGACGAGTCCTCGATCGTGGACGCGCTGCGCTCGGGCAACGTCCAGCTCGCCGAGCTCAGCGACCCGCTCGTGGCCCTGACCGCGGAGGGCGACGGCATCACCGTCGAGAAGACCCCGCAGCTCGCCTATCACGTGCTCCAGATCAACCACAACCGGGAGCCGCTGGGCGACGTAAACGCGCGACTGGCCATCCAGTGCGCGGTCGATCGCCAGGAGGTCCTCGACACCGCGGCCCTGGGTGAAGGCGCGGTCATCGGCCCCATCACCTCACCCGCCTACCTCAGCGATCCGTCCGCCCGGCCCTGCCCCGAGCGTGACGTCGAAGCGGCCAAGCAGTACCTCGCCGACGCGGGTCTCGCCGACGGCTTCACCATCGGCGCCATCGTCGCGCAGGGCGAGTACGCCACCGCCGTCAACGAGGCCCAGAGCCTCCAGGCTCAGCTGGCCGAAGTCGGCATCAACCTCGAGATCGAGCCGCTCGAGATCGGCGCCTTCGTGGACCGCTGGCTCGCGGCCGACTTCGACACGGCCGTCGCACTCAACGGCGGCCGGCCCGATCCGGACACCATGTACGGTCGCTACTTCCCCAGCGACGGCAACCTCAACGAGATCGCCAGCTACAGCTCGCCCGAGCTCGATGACCTGTTCGCGCGGGGCAAGGCCTCGAGCGACCCCGAGGAGCGCAAGCAGATCTACGCGGACATCTCGAGGGAACTCGAGGACAACGCCGTGTGGATCTGGATGTTCTCGGGCAACAAGTACTCGGCCATGACCGAGGACGTCGAAGGCTTCGTGCCCATGCCCAGCACGTCGCTCCAGTACCTGCGCACCACCACGTTGGAGTAGTCCGGCGAGCCGGATGCGAACGACAGGGAAAGACAGGGACGGGTGATCCGAACCAAACGGATCGCCCGTACCCTGGCCGAGGCAGCGGTCACCCTCTTCGGGGTGGCCGTCCTCGTGTTCGTCATGATGCGAGTCGTACCCGGCGACCAGATCACCGCGTCGCTGGGCATCGAAGCGGGCGTCATGACCGATGCGCAGCTCGACGCGCTGCGCGCCTACTACGGCATCGACCAGCCACTGGTGCAGCAGTTCCTGGGCTGGATCTCGGAAGTCGTACAGGGCAACCTCGGGGTCTCGCAGCGGACGGGTCAGTCGGTCCTGGAGATGACCGCCTCGTCGCTGCCGGTGACCATCGAGCTGGCGCTGCTGTCCACGTTCCTGGGTGTGCTCATCGGGGTACCGCTGGGCATGCTCTCGGCCTCCCGACCCAACAGCCGGCGTGATGCCGGCGCGCAGCTCGTCGGCCTCGCGGCACTGTCGATCCCCAGCTTCCTGTTGGGCGCCCTGCTGCTTACCATCGTGTCGCGCGTCTTCCGCTACAACCCCAATGCCATGGGCTTCGCACGGCCGCTCGAGGACCTGAGTCTCAACCTGCAGCAGATGCTGCTGCCGGCGATCGTGCTGGGCTTCGCGCTGGCGGCGCCGATCATGCGTACGACGCGGTCGGCCATCCTCGAGATCACGAGCCAGGACTTCGTGCGCACGGCGCGCGGCAAGGGCGTCTCCCCCATGCGCATCCAGATCCGCCACGTGCTGCACAACTCGCTGGTGCCCATCGTGACCATGACCGGCATCCAGTTCGGCTACCTGCTGGGCGGGGCCGTGGTCGTCGAACAGATCTTCTCGGTGCCGGGCATCGGGCGGCAGTTCCTCCTGGGCATGCACCAGAAGGAGTACGCGGTGGTCCAGTCCACGGTGCTCGTCATCGCCCTCCTGTTCCTCATCGTGAACCTCGCGACCGACCTGCTCTATCGCATCATCGACCCACGAGTGCGCACCGGATGAACGCCGAGGCCACCTGGGTCGAGTACGAGGACGCCCCACCGCAGCGCGACAGCCTGTGGCGGCGGCTGATGGCCAGCCGCAGCGGCCGGATCGGCTTGATCCTGACCGCGGCCATCATCGGCCTGGGCCTCCTGGCCGCCCTCGGCCTGACGCCCTACGACCCCATCTCTCAGCGAGCCCAGGATCGGCTCATGGGACCGTCGGCGGCCTACTGGTTCGGGACCGACCAGTTCGGCCGCGACATCCTCTCGCGCTCCATGGCCGGCGTGGCCACGTCCCTGCAGGTGGCGGTCGTGGCGGTGACGATCTCGGCGGTGCTGGGCACGACGTTCGGCGTGGTGGCCGGGTTCTTCGGCAACCGCGTGCGCGGTCCCATCAACGCCCTCACCAACATCCTCTTCGCTTTCCCGCCGCTGCTGCTGGCACTGGCGCTGGCTTCGGTCACCACGCGCAACTGGTTCACCGTGGCCGTCGCCATCGCGGTCGTCTACATCCCCATCTTCGTCCGCGTCACGCGTGCACCGGTGCTCTCGCTGCGTGAGGCGGATTACATCAAGGCCGCGCGGGTGCTGGGCTACCCCTCGAGCCGGATCCTGTTCCGGCACCTGCTGCCCAACATCATGCCCATCGTCATCGTGCAGGTGACGCTCTCGCTGTCCTGGGCGGTCCTGACCGCGGCTGCGCTCAGCTACCTGGGCCTGGGCACGCCGCCTCCGACGCCGGCGCTCGGCTCGATGGTCTTCGATGCCAAGAACCTGGTCACGATCGCGTGGTGGACGATGGCCGCACCGGGCCTCGTGCTGATCGTCCTCGTCGTCGGGCTCAACCTCCTCGGCGATGGCCTGCGGGACGCGCTCGACCCGCGCAACGAGAGCCACTCGTGAGCGAGAGCCTGCTGCGGATCGAGGACCTCGTCGTGACCCTGCGCTCGCCTCGCGGCGACCACGACATCGTCCACGGCATCGATCTGACCGTGGCCGCGGGTGAGACGCTGGGCGTCGTGGGCGAGAGCGGCTCCGGCAAGACGCTCACGATGCTGGCGGTGATGGGGCTCCTCTCCGCACCACTCGAGATGACCCGTGGGAGCGTGCGCCTCGAAGGCGCGGAGATCGGGGCGCTGCCCGAGGACCAGATGCGCGAGCTGCGCGGCCGTCGCCTGGCCATGGTCTACCAGGACCCGATGACCTCGCTCAACCCGCTCATGCGCGTCGGCGACCAGGTCGTCGAGACGATGACGGCACACGGCGTTCCCAAGGCGGAGGCAGCCCGGCGAGCGCTCGACACGTTGGCACGCGTGGAGATGCCCGATCCGGTGCGCACGGCGAAGGCGTATCCGCACGAGCTCTCGGGCGGCATGCGCCAGCGCGCCCTCATCGCCACCGCCCTCGCCAACGACCCGACCCTGTTGATCGCGGACGAACCCACGACCGCGCTCGACGTCACCATCCAGCGGCAGATCCTGGCCCTGGTCAAGCACCTGAGCACCGAGTTCCGGATGACGACGATCTGGGTCACGCACGATCTCGGCGTCATCGCCCGGCTGGTCGATCGCGTGGTGGTGATGTACGGCGGCCACATCGTGGAGGATGCGCCGGTCGACCAGATCTTCCATGCGCCGCAACACCCGTACACCCGTCGTCTGCTGGCCTCGCTGCCGAACCCCGCCGATGACGACCGACCACCGCTGGCCCAGATCCCCGGCCGACCACCGCTGCCGAGTGAGCACATCGAGGGCTGCCCCTTCAGGCCACGCTGCACCGAAGCCATCGACGCCTGCGGTACCCTGCCGCAGCTGGAACCGCGGCTGGCCGGACGGGTCGCGTGCTGGGTCCCGGCAGACCGATGACGGAGGCGAAGCGGGACGACATCGCGGTGATCCTGGAAGCCACCGACCTCCACAAGCGCTTCCCGGTACGTGGGACCGATCTCGTCGTGAACGCCGTCAACGGCGTGTCGCTCACGCTGGAGGCCGGCGAGACGCTCGGGATCGTGGGCGAATCCGGCTGCGGCAAGTCGACGCTCGCTCGGCTGCTGGTGCGCCTGGAGGAACCGACGAGCGGACAGGTCGTGCTGGACGGGGTCGACGTTACCGGTCTTGGAGGGCCGGGCCCTGCGAGCACAGCGGCGCAAGATCCAGCTGGTCTTTCAGGACCCGTACGCCTCGCTCAACCCGCGACTGACCGCCGGCGCCACGATCGAGGAGGTCCTCGTCGTGCATGGGCTCCACGGCAGTACCAGCGGCCGTGCCGAGCGCGTGGCGACGCTTCTGGACATGGTCGGCCTGCGGCGATCGTTCGCTGAGCGGCTGCCCCATGAACTCTCCGGTGGGCAGCGCCAACGCGTGGGCATCGCCAGGGCGCTGGCGGTTGAGCCACGCGTGCTACTCCTCGATGAGCCGGTCTCAGCGCTGGATGTGTCCGTCCGCGCCGAGATCATGAACCTGCTCACCCAGCTGCGTGCTGACCTCGGGCTCAGCTACATCTTCATCAGCCACGACGTGGCGATGGTCCGACACATCAGCGACCGGGTGGCGGTCATGTACCTCGGCAGGGTGGTCGAAGCCGGCCCCTGGAAGGAGGTCGTGGACCGGCCGCTGCACCCGTACACCAAGGCACTTCGCGAGGCCGTGCCGGTGCCTGATCCGCGAGCGACGGGCGAGCTGGTGGCATCGGTAGCGGGCGAGGTTCCGGACCCTGCGAGGCCGCCTGCGGGCTGCCCCTTCCATCCGCGCTGCCCCATCGCCGAGAGCATCTGCCAGGCCGAAGAGCCACGCCTCGAGGATGTCCGACCGGGTCATCTCGTGGCCTGCCACGTCGTGGCTCGCGAGGCCGCGGCACCACATGGGACCACCTGAGGATGGCGACGCGTACCGACCTGCGCACCGCCCAGCGGGATGACCTCGAAGACATCGCCGACCTCTTCCTGGCCTGCTGGCAGACGTCCTATCGGGACGTGCTTCCGCCGGCGCTCGTGGCCATGTATGGACCATCGGAAGCAAGAGCACTATGGCAACGCTCGTTCGAACGGGGAACGGACGAGCGGCGGGTGGTCGTGGCCGACGATGTGGAGCACGGCATCGTGGGGGTCGTGGTCACGGGACGAGAACCAGGTCATGCCGACACGGGCCACATCTTCAGCCTCTATGTCGATCCGGAAGCACAGGGCCTGGGGATCGGCTCGCGACTGATGGCCGCTGCGATCGAGCGATTCGTGGCCGAAGGGCTATCACGGGCGAGTCTGTGGGTCTTCGCGGCGAACAGGCACGCGCTCGAGTTCTACGAGCGCTTCGGGTGGTTCCCGGATGGGACCGAGCGCGTGGAACCCGAGTACGGCGAGCCAGAGCTCCGTCTGGCTCGTTCGCTGGCGCTGTGAGTCGGGCAACGGCTGGCTGACGGCCGAGGGCGCCCGTCGCTCAGGATCGATCGTCCGTGTCGGGTCGGAAGATGCGCTCGATGGGCAGCTCGAAGACCGCGGCGATGCGGAACGCCAGCGGCAGCGAGGGATCGTAGCGACCGGCCTCGATGGCGTTGATCGACTGGCGTGAGACACCCAGGCGCTCGCCCAACTCGGACTGTGACCAGCCGTGGTCGGCGCGCAACTCCCGGACGCGATTCTCCACTAGCGGTACCGCCAGTGAGCGAGCGCGAGGCCCGCGAGGTAGGCCACGTTCATCACCACGAACCAGGCGAAGCCGCTCATTTCCGGGGCGCCCACGTTCTCGAGGAAACCCCATGTGATGGCCACGCCCATCGAGCCCAGGAGCGCGACCGGCAGCGCCGTCAGGTGCACGGTCTGCCAATACTCGTCCATGGCCCGGAAGCGGTTGACCACCACCAGCACGATGACGGCCATGCCTGCGACCGGTACCAGGGCAACCACATACCGGAGCGGGCTGTCGTCCAGCTCGCCCGTGCCGAGCACGACCATCGAGGCCGCGAGCAGGAGCCCGTAGATGACCAGTCCTGTGATCAGCTGGGCCGCGTAGCTCATCCGGCCGAAACGCTCGATCATCGCCCGTGCCTCCGCTGCCACATCCGGACACCCGCTGGCAACAGAGCTGCGCCGAGTCCAAGGGCATAGCCGGCCGGGCCCATCGAGGCCGCGAAGGCGGCTCCCAGCCCGATGCCGAGTGCGACGAGCGCACCCATCGTCCACGTGGTCATCTCGACTCCTCCCGGCGAATGAGGCCGGCTGTAAAGCGTGCTTTCCATCAGCCTATCTACCCCGCGAGATAATGTCAAGTGTCCTTTCCATCAAGCGCCAAGTCCCTCGGCCGGCCTTGCGTCAGGCGCAAGAGCTAGGCACTCGAGGGAATGAACAGGTCCATTCATCGCGCGCCGTGCAAGAGACGGTCGGCAAGCTCCGTCTCACGCAGGGTATCGACGATCTGAGGGTCACTCCGGTCAAGCTCTTGCACGTGGTGGCAGCACAGCCGGAGACCACTCGCTCTGGGGCGCCCGGAACGCCTCCGGGCGCAGGATCAGGATCGGGGCTTGGGCACGTGCTGGTCGATGAGGATGACGTTGCCTTCAGGGTCCGTGAGCATGATGCTCGCGACGTCGGCGGAGTCCGGGTCGGCCCGGTCCAGCAGTTCGACACCGGCAGACTCGAGCTGTGCCTGGATGTCGCGCACGTCCTCGAAGTCGTCGAGGATCAGGGCATCGTGGTCCCAGCCGGGGTTGAAGGTCAGGATGTTGCCTTCGAACATGCCCTCGAAGAGCCCGAGCGTGCACTCGCCGTTGCGCAGGATGATGTAGTTCTGCTCGCTCGCGTCATGGAAGACGCTGAAGCCGAGCTTCTCGTAGAAGGCGCGGGTCGTGGCCAGGTCCTTGACCGAGAGGCTGACAGAAAACGTTCCGAGGTCCATGTGGGCTCCTTGTGCGTAGGCCCCTAGCATCCCCTCCTCGTCCAGCCTGCCTCGGCGCGATGCTCGACCTTTGCCGACTGCAACACCTCTGCAAGGCCTTGGCGGCTCAGCCACGCGCGCCTGTCGGTCGCGAAGGGCGAGTCTCGGAGACGACATCGACCCCGCCACCCCACACACTCAAGGAGATCCGCATGCTGACCATCACACCGACCGCCGCCGGCGTCCTCAACGAGGCCCGTACCGACAAGGGAGCTCCGGACGACTTCGGAGTCCGCTTCTTCGCGACCACGCCGCAGGAGAGTGACAGCGCCCGGTTGGCCTTCAAGTTCGTGGACTCACCGCAGGACGGGGACACCGTCCTCGCCGATAGCCCGATCGAAGCCTACGTGGCGCCCGATGTCGAACGGCTGATCGGCGACGTCACGGTCGATACCAGGGACAACGGCGGCGACCTCGGCCTCGTCGTCAAGCGCAACTAGTCGTCGGCGCGGCAGATCCGCGCGAGCAGACGGCAGAAGGCCGCGGCGCGACAAGAGGAGGAGCGCCGCCGCCTCAGCCGTCGTAGCCGGCGTCCGAGAAGTACGTGTGAACGGCTTCGATGAACTGCCGTCGAGCCGCGTAGAACTCCTGCTGGCTCTGCTCCCACGTCTCGGTCTTGTGGAACTCGTGACGAGGCTTGCCCTGGGCGGCATTGCCCATGTTGACGACCGAGGTCACCAGCGCGTTGGCTGAGCTCACCACCGACTCATCTCGGAGCAGGACCTCGATCTCGCCCTGTTTGCGCCAGAGGTCTAGCGGCTCGTCGATATCGATCGGCTCTGGCTCTGGCGCCCCGTTGTCTCCGGCCGTGCGCGATTCCTCGACCTGGTCTCGGATCCGCCACCAATGCTCGTGGGCGCTGGCCATGAGCTGGCGGAAGGCACGGGCCTTCTCGTCGAAGAACCTCGTGCCGCGCTCGTTGCGCGTCTCGAGGACGTGCCCGGTCCAGGCCGCGGCCACACCGCCGACGGCGGAGATGATCGAGCCGATGAGCAGGAAGATGCCGGCTACCACGAGCGTGTCCACGGCCGGACTCTACCGCGTCCGCCGGCCCGAGGGCAGGCCACGAGCGCTGAACGCGCCCGGCGCCCGTTCGAATCGCAGTTCGGTCAGGTCGGCGGCCGCTCGGGGTGCGGCTCGCTCTCGCGCCCGTCAGCGGCGCTCGAGATGCCGCGCATGAGGCGACCCAGGATGTCGGCGCCGGTGATGATGCGCGGGTCATCGCCCCACAGAAGCACGACATCCTTGTCGATGACATCGTCCTCACTGCGCTGCCCGGCAGCCTGCAGCCGCCCGATGACGTGACCCAGCGGCATGGTGGGATCGAGCACGATGACCGGCCGATGGCAGTGGTGCGCCACCACCGCCTGGGATCCGTGCACCACCACATCGCGCACGAACCCGTCAGCATCGAGCGCCAGGCGCGGTTCGCCGGCCGGGTCGGTCAGGATGGCCCATTTGCGGCCTGAACGATTGACGCGCTCGACGAACGGATCATCGATGCCACGCACGTCCGGCAACGCCAGTCGCGTCTGCCCAGGCTCTCGGAAGGGCAGGTCGAGGACGCTCTCGGCATCGAGCGGCTCGCCCTCCTCGGCCACGGTGATGTCGTCAAGCGCGAGGAAGTTCAGGGCTCCCATGGCCTCGACGTAGTCGACCTCGGCCGCACCGGGTTCCTCCATGTGGTGGTGGATCAACTGTCGCAGCTCTTCCTCGCGATAGAAGGTGACCTCCTCGCGTCCGAGGAGCACATCGAGCATGCGTGCCGAGGGCAAGGCCACGGGCAGCAGCAGGAGCTGGTAGACACGCAGCACCGGCGCCAGCAGGGAGGCCATGCGCAGGGCATGGCGTGAGAAGTAGGCCTGGGGCAGGATCTCGCCGCCGAAGGTGATGATGACGGTGGAGAAGATGAAGGCGAGGGCCCCGAACAAGACCGAGCCCACCAGCAGGGTGAGCAGGACGTTGATGGCCACGTTGCCCCACAGGATCGTGGTCAGCAGCCAGCTGGCGTCCTTGCGCATGGCCAACACGCGGACCGCACGCTGGTCGCCGTCGCCCGCAAGGATCTCCAGCTGCAGACGGCTGAGGCTGAAGAAGGCCAGGTTGAGCCCCGAGAACATCGCCGACTGCGAGAGGCAGAAGAGGACACCCAGCCAGATGAGGAGGTCGCTCTGGGCGAGATCCACTAGCGAACGTGCCGCGCCGGCTTGGAGGGCGCTCGATGCTGGGAGCGGGTGCGGGCGTCGTTGCTCACCGTGTGCCGTATCGTAGTACGCGGCTCGTACCTGACGCCGAGCCGCAACGCGTGGACTTGGAGTGGGAGCGCATCGTGCTCGATCGACTGTTCGGCGCCGATGACGTTCCCATCGCGGACTCGGAGGCCGACCCGGAACCGCCAGCTGACCCGGAACCCGACGACGACCTCGCCAGCATCCGCCAGGCGATCTCGGAGACAGGCTCGCTCACCTCGGAGCGACGGCGGTTCCTGGCCGGCTACGCCTACATCCTGGTGCGTGTGGCGCGCGCGGATGGCGTGATCAACGACGACGAGATCGCCGCCGTGGAGTCGGCCGTCATCGAGGCCGGGGAGCTGCATGAGCCGCAGGGCGTGCTGCTGGTCGCACTCGCCAGCCGGATGAACTCCCTCTACGGCGCCACCGAGGACTACGCCTTCACACGCGACTTCGCTCGGCAGTCCTCACCGCAGCGACTGCAGCGGTTGCTGCGGGCCTGCGTCGTGGTCGGGGCGGCGGACGGCCCCATCACGACGACCGAGGCGACCGAGCTGCGCGAGATCGGTCGCGAGCTGGGCTTCACGAGCGAGGAGGTCGACGCCATCCGCGACCAGATCGACACCGGCCCGCATGAGGCGCCCGAAGCGACGGACGAGTAGCTTCCGACGCGAAGATGGAACCCGGCGGGGGTTGCCATCGCTCATACCCTCACGTAAGCGCCGAACCCACGGCGCACTGCTTTGGGAGGCTCATCCTGCCTCGGTTATACTGCAAGTATGAAGACGGCCGTGTCGGTCCCGAGCGAGATCTACGAAGAGGCAGAGGAGCTGGCGCGCAGGACTGGCCGAACGCGCAGCGAGATCTACAGCACCGCTTTGCGCGACTACCTCGCTCACCACTCGGCCGATCCGACCACCGCTGCGATGGACCAGGCGCTCGACGAGATCGAGCCCGAGCCCGATCCCTTCCTCGAGTTCGGCGCCCGTGAGACGCTGTCGGGGTCCGAGTGGTGATCAGCCAGGGGGACGTCTGGTGGACCGACCTGCCTGACCCCGCTGGCTCGGGCCCGGGCTATCGGCGACCTGTGGTCGTCGTGCAGGGTGACCCGTTGAACCGCAGCCGGATCTCTACGGTCGTGTGTGCGGTCGTGACCAGCAACCTGAAGTGGGCCAAAGCGCCCGGCAACGTGCGGCTCCCGGCACGAGAGTCGGGACTCAAGCAGGACTCGGTGGTCAATGTGTCGCAGATCCTGACGCTCGACCGCTCACGGCTCGCCGACCGCGTCGGCCGGGTCTCCATGTCCAGGCTGAGCCACATCCTCTCAGGGATCGACGTGGTCCTGGGTCGCTGAGCAGCGTTCGCGGCCGGATCGTTGCGAGCGACGGCAGGGCATCAGGGGCCGACGATGGCGAATGCGCCGTAGCCCACGACGCGGCTCGAGTCCCCGGCCGTGTCAGCCGAGTTGCGCAGGTCAAGCCGGATGATGCGGTAGCCCTGCGGTCGCGCCCAAGCCAAAGCCAGGCGAAGCGCGTCGGCACCGCAGGCGTCCTCGGGAGCGACGCCATCGACGCCCAAGGCCTCGATGGCGTCTGCCGTGCGGGCGTCCAGGCGCCGCGCGGTCGGGGCGTCGTGGTAGTGGGAGAGGTCGGTGCTGACCACGAGCAGCACGTCCGACGGGAGCGTGTCGAGCATCGCCGCTGCAGCCCACGGGGAGCCGCGGCCGACCGCTACGGGCAGCACCGGCACGGACGGCAGACAACGCTGCAGGAACGGCAGTTGGACCTCGAGGCTGTGCTCGGTCCGGTGTGGCGCCGCGTCGCTCACGACCCCAGCGCGAACCATGGCGTCGCGAATCCCATCGACCAGGCGGACCTCACCCAGCGGTGTGCGCCAGGCCTCGTGCGGCGCCGCAGACATGCCCTCCAGTGGCTCGAAGTGGCTGGGACCGAGGAGGACGATGGCGGATGGTGACGCAGTCTCGGCGAGCAGGACGTAGCCGCTGGCGGCCACCGGACCGCTGTACTCGTAGCCGGCGTGGGGCACGATCAGACCCCTGAGCGCGTCGATCCCGACGGCTGGCTCGCTCGCCGTTCTCGCCGCGGCGAGGAGGTCGTCGACCGTGGCGGCCAGCATCTCGGCCGAGCCCGGATAGAAGGTGCCCGCGACGACCGGCTCACGCACGTCGCTCACGAGGCCCGCCTACCCGCGATGGAGACCGGCTGGCGGCGTGAGCCCCAGTGTCCCGGCTCCGGCTCGAAGACCCCCGCACACGCCGCACCGCAGTGCGCGCAGGCGCCATCGCCAGTGAGTTGCCACTCGCCGATGCGGTAGCCGTAGCGGCCGATGAGCAACCGCTTGCACGCGTGACACCACGTGGCCTGGCCCTGGGGGTCGTCGACGTTGCCGGTGTAGACGTAGCGAAGGCCATTGGCCAGGCCGATCGACCGGGCGTGGCGCAGGGTGGCGACGGTGGTCGGCGGACGGTCACGCAGGCGGTGGTCGGGATGGAAGGCCGTGAAATGGAGCGGGACCGACGGCCCCAGGTGCTCGGCGATCCACCTCGTCAGAACGTCGATCTCCTCGTCCGAGTCGTTGAGCCCGGGGATCAGCAAGGTGGTGATCTCCAGCCAGGTGCGGCCGCGGTCGGCGATGGCCTCGAGCGTGTCGAGCACCGGTGTGAGCCTCCCGAGGCAGAACCGGCGGTAGCTGTCGTCGTCGAAGGACTTGAGGTCCACGTTAGCCGCGTCCATGGCCCCGAAGAGCTCGGCTGCCGGGCCGGGCTCCATGTATCCAGCCGAGACAGCCACGGTCCGCAGGCCGGCTTCATGGCAGGCGACGGCCACGTCCACGGCGTACTCGAGGAAGACGGCCGGGTCGTTGTAGGTGAAGGCCACGCTGCGGCAGCCGTGAGCGAGAGCGCTGGCGACGATGTCCTCGGGGGAGGCCGAGTCAGCCAGCGTGTCCCACTCGCGCGAGGTGGAGACCTGCCAGTTCTGACAGAAGGCACAGCCAAGGTTGCAGCCGGCGGTCCCGAAGCTCAGCGCAGGCGTGCCGGGCAGGAAGTGGCTGAGCGGCTTCTTCTCGATGGGATCGATGCAGAAGCCGCTCGAGCGCCCGTAGGTGGTAAGCACGACCGCGTCGTCCTGACGAGCACGAACGAAGCAGAAGCCCCGCTGGCCCTCACGTAGACGGCAGGCACGCGGGCAGACGTCGCACTGGACCCGACCATCCGGCAGTCGGTGCCACCACCGCGTCGGGTAGGCCGGGCCGCTCGAGGCATGTTCGCTCGGTCGAACCACCATCTCATGGCCGATGGTGCGCTCAGCCATCGCGGTCGTCCAGTCCCAGCGATCGCGCACGCGCCTTATGGGTTCAGGCGAGGCGCTCGACGAGGCCGAGGATGACGACCACGCAGCCGCCGACGCCGAGCGCGCGACGCCAAGGGTTCACACCCCGCACCAGCTCGTCGATGGCCCACCAACCGAGGGTCACCGTCCCGGCCCACTCGAGGAGCGTGTGCATCTGCGCTCCGCGATCCACCAGCTGGCGGGCGATGACCGTGCCCATCCACAGCAGGATCGGCAGGTTGGGCACATGCGCGACCAGGATGCGTCCGCTGCGCCGATCACGGAACCACCACTCGAGCACCGAGCGCAGCGCCTGACGCGACCTGCCGTTCACGGTACGTTCGGCCTTCTCAGGCGCGGTCGGTGCGGGCTTCATCCTTGACACGATGGGCAAGCATAGAGCCGCCGCCCGGCGACCGCGCGCTTCACGATGGTATCGCCGCAGCGCGGGCAGTCGAGCCCGGCACGACCGAAGACATAGTGGCGATACTCCCACCGCGGTAGGCCCTGACTTCGCTTGCGTTCGGCGGTTCGAGGTTCGACCGTGACCCCCCGGTTGCGATACGCCCGTCGCGTCACGGTCAGCGCGGCTCGTGCGAAGCGCAGGCGCTCGCTCGGTGCGAGGTCCACGGGTCGAAGGATGGGATCGATCTGGGCGTAGAAGAGGATCTCGCTGCGCAGGTAGTTGCCGACGCCGCTGAGGAAAGCCTGATCGAGCAGCAGACCGCCCAGCATCCGTCGCCGGAAGCGGTCGTCCTCGAGCCGGCGCCGGACCCGTGAGGGCGTGGCGTCCGGCGCGAGCAGGTCGAGCCCCAGCCGGCTGAGGTAGGGATGTGCCGCCAGCCCCTCGTCGTCAAGCACATCGATCTCCGAAGCGCTATAGAGCAGCGCTGAGGATCGCCGCGTGTGGATGGCGGCGCGGAGCTGCCGCCGGGTTTGGGGCAAGACGCCCCGCTCGCGGATGAACCAGCGGCCGTAGAGCTGATTGTGCGAGTACATCGTGGGGCCGGCCTCGAAGCGGATGAGCAGGGCCTTGCCGCGCGGCTCGACTCGCCGGACCCGCGTGCCACGCAAGGCCGACTGCCACGGCTTGAGCACGTCGAAGGCGAAGTAGACCTCGTCGGCGACCTCGCCCTCGATGGCGCGAGCGATCCGGTCCGCGGCGATGCGGATCTCAGGGCCTTCAGGCATCGGTCACTACTCGGGCGCCTCGGCTCGTGCCACTACGACGGCACACGGTCCTCGCTCGCGCCACCGTCGCGGGAGCTGGCCTCCTCTCGACCGCCACCGACCGAGCCACCCATCGCCACGGCCCGCGAGATGTCCTCTGGCAAGAGGATGCCCAGCACGACCGCAGGGTCCTCGTCGCGTCCACGCACGACGGCTCGGGTAGCGCTGCCATCGAGGCGAACGAGCACGTCCTGCACCAGCTCGTCCGCGTAGGCTTCTGGCCAACTCTCCAGCGGCACGGCCAGCTCGCCGATGCGTGTGCTGCGCCGCTCGTCGCCGCGCACGGTGCGCAGCTCCTCGAGCCCCAGCACACCCGTCACGTGCCCGCCGGGACCGACGACCAGCCAGGCTGACGTGCGTCCGTCGGTTGCTGCGGCCGCGAACGTCTCGACGGTCAGGCCGGACGGGACCCGCAGCAGCTGGCGCGTCATGATGTCGCCCACGCGCGTGCCGCGGAGCGCTTCGAGAAGCTCGGTCGAGCGTCGCTCGGCGCTGGCGGCACCGCTCAGGAAGAAGCCCAGCAGCACGAACCAGATCCCGCCGATGTCGCCGGCCAGCACGCGCAGGACGCCGATGCCGAGGAGCCCGTAGCCGAGCAACTGGCCCAGCCCGGTCGCCCACCGCGTCGCCTGCGCCTTGTCCCGTCGCAGCCGCCATAGCAGTGCGCGCATGATGCGGCCGCCGTCGAGGGGTGCTCCCGGGAGCAGGTTGAAGATCCCCAGCACGAAGTTGACCAGCGCCAGCCAGGCCGCCGCGGCAGTAGCCAGCGCGACGAAGTCGGACGGCGGAGCGAACGCCAGCCCGGCGGCGGCAGCGGCGAAGGCGATTGCGAGCGCGAGGCTGGTCAGTGGTCCGACACCGGCGATGCGTGCCTCCGCACCTGGCGAGCGGGCGTCGCCGTCCATGCGCGCGACGCCACCCAGCAGCCAGAGGGTGATGCCCGAGACGGTCAGGCCCTCGCGCCGCGCGACGATGGCGTGGGAGAGCTCGTGGGCCAGGAGCGACCCGAAGAAGAGGACGGCGGCGAGCACGCCGACCGCCCAGTAGAGCGCAGCGTCCAGGCCCGGCACCTGCGCCGGCAAGAGCTGACCGGCGAGGCTGAAGGCGATGAGCCAGGCGATCAGTAGCACGCTCCAGTTCACGCCGACGGGAATTCCCAGGATGGTTCCGAGGCGGAAGGATCCAAACATCATGTTCTCCGAAGACACGCACCTCAGGCTGAGGTGTGTTGCCTCGAGTGTAGAGCGCTGTAGAGTGTTTGTCACGGGTTTTGGCGGTACCATCCCTCGCATTCGTCACACAACCTACACAAACCCTGTACAATCCTGTCTACGGTCAAGTACAAGACGGCGACCCATCGTCGACGCCAACCAGACACCGAGAAGGACGAACGCAGCCATGAGCGACCCACTCCAGCATGCAGACCGGGCCGGGACCGGCATCGCCATCGTCACCGGGGCGACCGGAGCCATCGGTTCGGCGACGGCCGGACGCCTCGTGTCGGAGGGGTGGCGGGTGGCGTTGGTCGCGCGTGACCACGATCGAGTGCAGGCACTCGCCACCAGGCTCGGCCCGCAGGCCTCGCCCTTCGTGGCGGACGCCACGTCGTCGGCCGCCGTCGACACGGCCTTCAGCGGGGTCGTCGAGCAGCTCGGCTCGCCGAGCGCGCTGGTCCACGCCGTAGGCTCGACCCTGCTGCGACCGTCCCACGCCATCACCGATGACGACTTCGCCGACGTCCTCGCCATCAACCTGAGCTCCGCCTTCTACGCCCTGCGCGCCTTCGTGCGAGCGGTGCCACGGGGAACGTCCGCGGCGGCACTGTTCTTCTCCTCTTCGGCGACGTCGATCGGCCTCGTCAACCACGATGCCATCTCGGCTGCGAAGGGTGGCATCGATGGCCTCGTCACGGCCGCCGCCGCGACCTACGCTTCTCGCGCCATCCGCATCAACGCGCTCGCGCCCGGACTCGTTCGCTCGGGCCTCACGCGTCGGCTGGTGGAGAACCCGGCCACGCTCCAGGCCTCGGAGTGGATGCACCCGCTCGGCCGCATCGGTGAGCCGGAGGACGTGGCCGCCCTGGCCTCGTTCCTGGTCGGACCTCAGGCCAGCTGGATCACAGGCCAAACCGTAGCCGTCGATGGCGGTCTCTCGGGAATCAAGCTCGCCCCGCCGATGACCGCCGGTGCGAGGAGCTAGCCATGTTCGAGCGCAGGAGTGGACACATCCCGCAGCTACCCCCGGTGGCGACCAACGACCTCAACGGGGTCCGTCGCACGCTGCCCGACGGCCGGCTCAACGTGCTGCTCATCGCCTACCAGCAGTGGCAGCAGCTGGAAGTGGACAGCTGGGTGCCAGCGCTGCGGGGGCTCGAGCAGCGCCACGATGAGCTCAGCTACTTCGAGCTTCCGGTCGTGGGCGAGATGGATGTGTTCCGGCGACGCAGCCTCGACTACTTCATGCGACGAGGCATCCCCGACCGCCAGGTGCGCTCCCGGACGCTGACCGTCTACACGGACACCGCCGGCTTCCGTGCGCCGCTGGGCATCGACGACGAGGACCACATCGCGGTCGTGCTCGTCGACGGCGACGGGCTGGTGCTCTGGCGAGGCACGGGTCCGCACACGCCGGGTGCAGCGCGAGCGCTGGGCGCGGCCGTCGACGCGGCCAACGACCGGCATGTCCACTGAGACCGTTGCTACCCCGGAACGAGACTCAGTCGGTATCCGGCCGCGAACCGTAGACCGCATCCAACTCTTCGACGAGACGCTTCTCATCGGGACGACGGAGCCAGACGTAGAGGAGGTAGAGCGCGACACCGGCGGTCCACAGCACCGCCAGCGCCGGGACCAGATCCAGGAGGGCCCAGGCATCGACCTGACGGCCGATCCAGTCCAGCCCGAGGACGAAGGCCGTGACCCAGAGCAGGCCGGCGCCGCCCATGTAGCCGAGGGTGGCCGCACTCATGTGCGACGTCGGGCGCCGCAGATCGAGGGCCGAGATGGCCGGGTCATCAGGGGCGTAGAAGTAGGCCGCCTCCAGCCGGTGCGCGGCGGGGATGCCGTTCCCGCTCCGCGCGGCAAGTGCGCGTTCCACCCACTCCGCGTGCCGTCGGGCGAAGACCGTGTACCAGAAGAGGTAGCTGGCCTCCAGGAAGACGAAGGGCACCAGGAAAGGGACGATGAGCACGGCACCACCGAGTGGCCCCCACAGCGAGGCCGCCACCAGCGCCAGGGTCACGACGGTGTACACGCGCATGTGCACGAAGAACAGGTTGGAGTAGCCGTAGAGCATCCCGCGCATCCGGCGCAGCTGCTGGTCCAGCTGCTCGACCGTCAACCGCTCCCGTTCTGGCTCCGTCAGGCTTCCCATGGCGGGAGGATGTCACACCGCTGAGGTGCCGTCCGGACGGATGATCATGGCGTATCGTCGAGGCATGACCGACATCGTTCGTCGTCGCCCCGACGGCCCCGAGCAACCGCTCTCGCGAGCTGACCTGGACCCGGACCCCGTCCTGCAGTTGGGTCGCTGGCTCGAGGCAGCGGCCGCGGCAGGCATGCGCGAGCCGAATGCCATGACGCTGGCGACCGCCGATGCCTCCGGAGTGCCCTCGGCCCGAGTCGTGCTCCTCCGCGGGCTCGATGCCTCGGGCCTTACGTGGTACACGAACCGCGGTTCGCTCAAGGGACGCGACCTGGCGGCCAATCCACGCGCTGCCGTGGTCTTCCACTGGGAGCTCCAGCAGCGCCAGGTCCGCGTCGCCGGTGACGTGACCGCCATCGCAGAGACCGAGGCTGCGGCCTATTTCGCCGACCGTCCCAGACGGAGCCAGCTGTCGGCCTGGGCCTCGCCGCAGGGCCAGCCCATCGCCGAACGCGGCCGAGCTCGAGGCCGCCACCGATCGCATCGCCGAGCAATATCCGGAGACGGTGCCGCTGCCTCCGTTCTGGGGTGGCTACCGGCTGACGCCTGTGATGTTCGAGTTCTGGCAAGGGCGACGCGACCGCATGCACGACCGCTTCCGCTACCTGCCTGCTCGGCAGGGATGGCGGATCGACCGCCTCGCGCCCTAGCCGGGCGGGGGAGGCCGCAGCCCTAGATGGTGCCGTCCTCAAGGCCGGCGATCACCTCCCGGGCTCGTTCACGGACCGCCGGCAGGTCGGCGAGTCGCCGCATGCCGGCCAGCGGGCGAGACATACGATGGTTGGCCCGCAGGTCGCCTTCGTGTCGAGCGAGGAAGTCCCAATACAGCGTGGTGAAGGGGCAGGCGTCCTCGCCGGTGCGCTTGCGCGGGTCGTAGGAACAGGGCCCGCAGTAGTCGCTCATGCGGTCGATGTAGGCACCACCGGAGACGTACGGCTTGCTGGCCATCCGGCCGCCGTCGGCCCACAGGCCCATGCCCATCACGTTCGGAACCATGACCCACTCGGCGGCATCGATGTAGCGGTCGCTCATCCAGGCCATCACCGCCTGCGGTTCGATGCCCACGAGGTTCGACAGGTTCGACAGCACCATGAGCCGGGGGATGTGGTGGATCCAGGCTCGATCCTCGAGCCCATCGAGCACGTCACCGAGGCAGCGCATGTGGGTCGTGGCCTCCCCGGTGAAGGCCGGCGGCAACGGCCGCCGATGGTCCAGCGCGTTGGCCTGCGCCAGGTCCGGCCAGAGCCAGTAGAGCCCCCAGACGTATTCGCGCCAGCCGATCACCTGGCGGATGAAGCCTTCGGCCGAGTTGATGGGCACCTCGCCGGCACGGTAGCGAGCCTCGACCGCATCGCAGACCTCGCCCGGCAGGAGCAGCCCCAGGTTCAGGTAGGGGCTGAGCATCGAGTGGGCGAGGCTCCACGAGCGCGAGGTCATCGCATCCTCGTATCGCCCGAACCGCTCGAGCTCGTGATCGAGGAAATGCTCCAGGCGCGTCAGCGCCTGCGTGCGCGTGGTCGCCCACAGCCCGAGCGGTGGGCGGCCGACTGCGGCCGGCAGCGACGCCAACACTTCCTCATCGAGTGCATCGAGCGATGCCCGAGGAGGCTCACTGAAGACCGAGGGGTCCGATGGCGGAGGTTCTCGGTTGTCATGGTCGAAGTTCCAGCGGCCCCCGGCGGGAGCGTCACCATCCATGAGGTAGCCGAGCCGGGTGCGCTGCCAGCGATAGAAGTCCTCGAGCCGGAGGGACGAGCGCTCACCGGCCCAGGCGGAGAAGTCGTCCGGGTGGCAGAGGAACTGGTCGGACCGGACCTGCGCCACGCCAAGCCGATCGCAGAGAGCGCGGGCAGCCCGGCTGTTGGGCTCGGTCGCCACGATCTCGGCCGGACGATGTCGTTCGAGATGCGCACGTACGCCGGCGGCGAGGGTGCTGGAACGCCGCCTGTCGACGATGAAGCCCTCGGACTCCAGCTGTGATGCGAACCGACGCATGGCCGCGATCACCAGGTGCAGGCGCTGCTGGTGTCTGTTCGAACGCAGGAGCGCTTCGCTCTCGATGAGCAGGACCCGGGTGTCGCGAGGATCAGCCTCCGCGAGGGCCCCCAGGTTCCGGTTCAGTTGGTCCCCCAGGACCCATACCGTGCGCACCCGCTTCCTCCGTGCAATGCCGACCGTGCCATGATGCGGCTGGGTCCGGGTCGCGAACCGCGTTCGGCGTCGCCAGAGTAGCTCCACTGCGAGCGTCGATTCCAATCGCGGCGGATGACCGCTAGAATGTCGCGCGAGGCCGACATAGCTCAGTGGTAGAGCAGTTGTTTCGTAAACAACAGGTCCTCGGTTCAAATCCGAGTGTCGGCTCCACTTCCCCAAGCGTGAGATGGCCCGTTTCGGGCTGGTCCATCAGCGAAGACAGCGCGGCGTGACCCGTACGCTGACCCCTGCGTATTCCACACGTGGAAGGTCGGAGGCGCTCGAAGTCAGATGTTGCGGACCTTCAGAACCTCGTCGCCGTCATGACTGACGACCCTGGGTGTGAGTCGACCCGATGACGGCCGCGGGACGGTGGTGTGAAGTTCGGGTATAGCGATGAGCAGGCGGCCTCGTCGACTCGGCTCGGACGGCCTTCCTGAGCCACTCGTGCGGTTCGTCGCCGACCAAGACGTAGACGAGGCGGACGAAGAGTAGCGAGCGTCGAAGATCGTGTCGATGAACCGGCAGGCGAGGTCGCCACTCGACGAGATCGGTTCCGCAGGCTGGGCTCAGGCCGGAGTCGTCATCGTGCCCGCCTTCACCTTGGTGCCGGGTAGACCAGCTCTGGCGTGTCACGCTCGGTCGGGGCTTGGACGACCTCCACGAGGCAGCCGATGTCGCTGCCATGCTCGTAGTACGCGAACCGGCCGTCTCGCGTCTTGCCGAAGCCGTCCCCGGTCTGGACCGCGTCCCAGCCGTTGCCCCGCATGCGGCTGACAGCCTGCTCGAAATCGGGGACGTAGAACGCGATGTGGTGGAGCGACGCTCCCCGTCCGTCGAGGAACTCGTGCCAGATGCTGGGCCCCTCGAGAGGCTGGATCAGCTCCATGGTGACCGGTCCCGACGTGGCGAGGCCGTACCGGATCCGGAAGCTTGCAGGTGCGCCACGGTATGTCACGCCGGTCAGGTGCGGACCGCCGACCGTGTAGATCCTCCACGGGCCGATGCCCAACAGCGACCAATACGCGCCGATCGATGCCTCCACGTCGGGCACCACGAGCGCGACCTGGCCGACAGGGACACCGAATGTCGAGTCATGTGAGAGCCGGGCGATCACGTCGCTAGCCTTCGTCATCACTTCTCCTTGGAGCCGAATCGTTCGCCTTGGCGGCGTCAGGGCTTCCGCCCATTTCTCGGCCGCTGCCGGTAGCGGCCTCCCACCAGGGGCTGGCGTGCTCGTCCACGGCAGCGACCAGTCGTTGCAGTCGCACCGCCGACACTTCCTGCAAGGTACTTGCCCGGGTCTCGGGAGCCAGTGCGGGGCGCCAGATCCCACGTCCAGCGAGGAACCCCGAAGCGCCTCCACGGAAGGCAGCGAGCGCAGCGGCTTCGAAGCGTTCGAGCGGAACCCCCGCGGAGAGCACGACCCACGGGCGACGGGCCACGCGGCCGACCTCTCTGGACCGTAGCTCGATCTCGGCCTCCGACCCCCATCCGAGCGTGGGCACCTCGGCCTTGTACAAGTCCGGCTCGAATGCGCAGAGCTCCGATGCCGCCTCCAGCAAAGCGTCGTCGAAGTCGTCCGGCGCGACCGGAGCGGAGCTGCCCCGTGGTCCGCGAACGATACCCTCGACGATCGCCAGCAGACCCAGCCGCCGGCACAGGCCGATGAAGTCCTGGACCAGTCGGGCTCGCGCATCGAGCTCCTCGTCACGCCGCCATGGGACAAGCAGCTTCAGAGCTATGGCACCGGCATCGGCTGCGCGGTGGGCGGCGTCCGCGTCGAGATCGACCCACTCGACGGGACCGCCGCGCGCTTGGTGGAAGCGATCGGCAGCCACGATGAGGCCACAGCCCGGTGCGAGGGCTCCGGCACGAGCGATGGGGTCCAACCCATAGGTCGTGTCCAGGAGCACAGCCGAGACGTATGGGCTAAGCGTGCGTGTGACCTCGACCTTGAAATCGACCACCGCGTCGTGACCGACGGGCTCATCGACGACTTCGGCTAGCAGCGTCCGTAGTGTCTCGCGCTGATCGATGGCGAGCATCGCTAAGGTCCCGCTGGTCCGAGCCAGCTTGTCAAGCCCCATCGGCCTCTCCTCTCTTGTACTCGTCATGCTGGCGCGGCGGGGCCTGAGCCATGAACGCCCTGAGCTCAGTCCAGGTCGGGATGGCGGAGCGACCATCGAGGCCACGGCACGAGAGCGCAGCGGCTGCGTTGGCGCAGGCCAAGGCATCCCGTACGCCGAGCTCGCGGACCAGACCGGCCAGCAGGGCCCCGTGGAAGACGTCTCCTGCGCCGAGCGTGCTGATGACGTCGACTTCGTACGCCGGGACCTCAACCATCCGCACCTCTGAGTCGCTCGCCGACCGATAGCCGGCGAGCGACCCCTCCGAGCCTCGGGTGACCGCCACGATCCTCGGACCTTCAGCGATGGCAGACCGGATCGCTCTATCGATGGCCACGTCCGGATACCGCTCACGTAGTCGGGCCTCGGTCGGGGCGTAGAGCGCAAGCTCTCTCAGCTCGAGGCCACGCACGGCGATGCCATGGTCCAGAGAGATGGGCGTCGCGACCCCCGCTGCTCGGATCTGCGGAACGACCTTGAGGCCATGGTGGTCCACGTGCAGCCATGCAGCTTCGCGCACCGCCAGCAATGCGTCATCGTCGAGTGGCAGCAGTCCGTGGTGTGGATCGAACGAGGCGATCGATCGATGGGCGGTCACTTGGTCGACCAGGGCGACACTCATCATCGGCCGTCCAGACACCACGCGGAGCCAGCGGGTGTCGACACCCTCACGCTCGAGCCCGGCCCGGATCAGTCCGCTGGCGTCGTCGTCGCCGACGACGCTGATGATGCTCACCGGCACACCGAGGCGCGCCAGCGCGACTGCAGCCGTCGCCGCCAAACCACCTGCGCCGAGCATGGCGTCAAGCGCGGGGATGCGCTGGTCATGACCTACGGGCTCATCGATGAGCGCGATGAGGTCCAGCACGGCCGACCCTATACAGATGACGCGCTTCACCAGTCTTGACACGCTCCGAGTCACGGGGACAGAATGCGATTGCTCGCAGTGTAACGTTGTTACACTGTACTTCCAACTTCCTCACGCCAGCGGAGAGCCACGATGTTCGAGAGTCTGTTCTCCCTCGATGGCCGTGTCGCCGTCATCACCGGAGGATCAGGTGCCATAGGGCGAGGTGCAGCGGAGGTCTTCCTCGAGCTCGGCGCCAAGGTCATCCTCGTAGGCCGGACCCAGGAGCATCTGGAAGCCACGCGGGCAGCCCTGCCCGATGGTGCCGACGTGACCACCGTGCTGGGCGACGCACGTGAGCGGGCACACATCGACGAATTGGCCGAGGTGTCGCGAGCCAACGGCGGCGTCGACATCCTCGTCAACAGCGTGGGGACCAATCGACGCAAACCCATCCTTGAGGCCACGCCAGAGGACCTGGACTTCCTCTGGCAAGTCAACATGGCGAGCGTCTTCGCCGTCACCCAGGCACTCGTGCCGCAGATGGTGGAGAAGCAGTACGGCAAGATCATCAACATGTGCTCCATCGGATCGCTCGATCGGCCTCGAGTACAAGACCATGTATGCAATCACCAAGGGGGCTCTCGCCCAGCACACGCGTAGCGCCGGGCTCGAGTTGGCCCAGCACGGCATCCGCGTGAACGCTCTCGCGCCGGGCTACGTCGATACGCCGATGACGCACGAGTGGATCCACTCGGAACGCGAGGCCGAGTACCTAGCCCGGATCCTCTTGGCAAGTACGCCGAGGTGAGCGACCTCCAGGGGGCCTTCGCCTTCCTGGGCTCACGCGCCTCTGATCACATTACCGGTCAGATCATCGTCATCGATGGCGGTGAGACGATCTGGTAGCAGGCCCAACGACATGGGTCGACGGAGGATGACATGACGCAGAGTCGGGAAGCCACGCTCAGCTCGATGATGGAGACCGGCGTGGTGGCTGTCGTGCGGGTCGATGAGGCGACCGGCTTGGTGGCGCTCGCGGAGGCACTGCGGTCCGGCGGCGTGGTTCATACCGAGATCACCATGACCGTCCCCGGCGCCCTCGACGCCATCGAGTCGGCGGTTCGTGAGCTCGGCGACGACGCGTTCGTCGGCGCGGGCACGGTCCTCGATGCGGTGACCGCGCGCTTGGCCATCAACGCGGGCGTCTCCTTCGTCGTCGGCCCGAGCCTCGACCTCGAGGTCATCGCGATGGCGCATCGCTACGGCGTCATGGTCGTGCCCGGCTGTTTGACCCCAACCGAGATCGACCCAGGCCTGGTCAGCCGGGGCTGACGTGGTGAAGCTGTTCCCCGGCCGCGTGGCCACGCCCGGCTACTTCTCCGATCTCCGAGGACCGTTCCCGCAAGTTCGGCTCATGCCCACGGGCAATGTGGATCTCGAGACCACGCCGGAGTACATCAAGGCTGGCGCGGTCGCGGTGGGTGTCGGCAAGGCTCTCGTCGATCGGACCGCCTTGAAGGAACAGCGCTGGTCCGTCATCAGCGAGAACGCTCGGCGGTTCCGAGAGGTCGTCGAGCAAGCGCGGGAGAGTTGACCATGGCGGATGGACATCGCGTGATCGCCTTCGGTGAACTGCTTATGCGGCTCGAGCCCAGAGGCCATGAACGGATCGTCCAGGCAAACGAGTTCCAGGTTCGATATACCGGCGGTGAGGCCAACGCCGCCGCACTCCTGGTTTCACTGGGAGTCGAGGCAGCATGCGTCTCTCGTGTGCCCGCGCACGAGGTCGGCCAGGCCTGTGTCGACTACCTCCGACGATTCGGAATCGACACCACGCATGTCTCCCGTGGTGGCGACCGCCTCGGCCTGCTCTATCTCGAGACCGGGGCCTCCCAGCGACCGTCGAAGGTCATCTACGACCGCGATCACACCTCACTGCGCAGCGCCCGCCCCGATGACTTCGACTGGGCCGCCATCCTCGACGGAGCGGATTGGCTGCACTTCTCCGGCACCGCTCCGGCGTCTGGCCCTGCGATCGTGGAGGCCCTGGTAGAGGGGCTCGCTCTCGCGCACGAGCGCGGCGTCCGGGTGAGCTGCGACCTCAACTATCGGCGCAAGCTCTGGAGCCCAGACGAAGCCCGCGAGGCGATGATGCGCTTGATGCCCTTCGTCGATGTCCTGATCGGGAACGAGGAGGACGCGACGACGGTGTTCGGCATCTCCGCTGAGGAGATCGATGTAGTGCAGGGTGAACTGGATGTCGACTCCTATCGCCGGATCGCCGAGCAACTCATGGCGAGGTTCGCCCTGGAGCTTGTCGCCACCACCCTCCGAACGAGCATCTCAGCATCGGTCAATCGCTGGTCAGGGGTCGTGTTCGACGGGGACACCCAGTACGTCAGCCGCACCTATGAGATCGACCCCATCGTCGACCGCGTGGGAGGTGGCGATGCCTTTTCGGGCGGGCTCATCTTCGCACTCCTGCAATCGATGGACCTGCAGGCGTGTGTCGACTTCGCCGTCGCGGCCTCGTGCCTGAAGCACTCGATCCCGGGCGACTTCGCGCTGCTCACCCGAACGGAGATCGATACCCTCGTGGCCGGCGACGCCTCGGGTCGGGTGCAGCGTTGACCTCCGGCGGCGCATCGACAGTGCGCGTCTTGCCGATAGCGTGTAACGCTGTTACAGTCGAGTTGGCTGGTTCGGGTCATCGCTGGAGTTGACATGCCTACCCTTCTTGGTCACACGCTCGGAACGCCAGACCTGACCCCGTTCGAAGCGCTCGATCTGTTCGCAGCGTCCGGTCTCGACGGTGCAGAGCTCATCTGGCAGGACGACTACCGGGGCGCCATCCCAGAGAGCGACGACGGTCGGGTGGCTGCGGACGTCAAGGCACACGCAGATGGCAGCGGTCTGAGCATCGGATGCCTGACGCCATACGTCACCAAGCTGAACAGCCTCGATGAAGCCGTTCGCATGAGTGAAGTCCGCCGCATCGAGCGTGCCATGGGGATCGCGGACACGCTCGGGTGTTGGCGGATGCGGATCTACGGCGGAACGTTGCTGGGTGACGAACGTGAGCAGGACATCCCGCGGATGTGGGCGCGTCTTGTAATCTCACTGCGCCGCCTCGGGGCCATGGCCCTCGACCATGGGATCGTGCTGTGTGTCGAGAATCACTTCGGGACGATGGCGGTCTCTGCGGCTGACACGGTGGCGCTCGTCGAGGAGGTCGGCTCCGAGGGCGTCGGCATCCTTTACGACCAAGCCAACCTGGCATTCACGCACCGCGAGGCCTACGAGGAGGCGATTAGCCTGCAAGCCGACTGGATCAGGCACGTGCATGTCAAGGACCTCGAGTTCATCCATCCCGACAAGGTGCTCAAGACCACGCAGGTGGCGAGCATCGACAAGTCCGAGCGCATCCACGCATCGCGGATGATCGGTGACGGCATCCTCGACTGGGACGCCATCATCGACGCCCTCGTCGCGGCTGGCTACGACGGCTCGTACTCGCTCGAATACGAGTACCGCTGGAACCCGGAGGACCTGCCGGCTCCGGAGATCGGCTTCCCAGAGAGCGCGCGACGGCTGCGCACGTGCTTTGGCCAGAAGACGCCGGAGACCGAGGACGACCCAGGGGCGTCAGCAGCTGCCGCTACGAAGCACTCGAGGTAGATGCGGCGTTGGCGAGATCACCGACCGACGACACCGTAGGTCGCTCCCTGGCGACGGCTGATGAGCCTGGCGCGTCGCGCGAGAGCCAAGACTCCGTGCGGGTCACGAACACGAGCATCGGGCGCACCATGCGGACGCTCGAACTGCTCGCCGGTGAGCCGCGCGGCTTGCGGGTCACTGACCTGGCCAACGCCCTCGGCGTGAACCGGGCGATCCCACATCGCATCCTGACCGACCTCTCCGAGCTTGGCTATGTCATCCAAGATCCCCGCACGGAGCGGTATCGGGTCAGCTTCAAGCTCGGCAGCCTTGGACTCCGGCAGCTCGATACCGCCGGCGCGGTCCGCTGGGCCCAGGACGAACTCGACCGCCTCGCGTTCGAGACACGCGAGCTGGTCCGCTTGGCGGTCACTTCCGGTGCTGGCCTGCGCTGGGTGGCGAAGGCACAGGGATCCGCATCGGCCCTGACACTGGACGGTGTGACCGGCGCCCAGGTCGTCCTGCACGCCACCGCCAGCGGCAAGGCCTGGCTCTCGACGTTGCCCAAGGAGCACATCGTCGAGCTCCTGTCCGAGCGTGGCCTGCAGGCACAGACAGAGCGCACGGCCACTGACCTGGCGGCGGTCTTGCGCGAGATCGCCGTGGCCAGGGAACGGGGCTTCGCCCTGGTCGCAGAGGAGATGGAGGTCGGAGTGTCCGCTATCGCCGTGCCCATCGTGCCGCCAGAGTCGGCCGAAGGGCGCGCGGTCGCGACCGTCAGCATCGCCGGACCGGCGGCGCGGCTCGATCATGACCGGCTCGTCGGTTTCGCGGCGAGGTTGACCGAAGTCTCCAAGCGCCTCGGCTCGCAGTGGCACACCTATGAGTACATGGCCGCGGTCGCGCGGCCGGTCACTTTCGCCGACGACCCACCGCGATGATCGATTGGACAGAACCAGGGGACAGCGTCGGCGTTATTACCCTCGCGCGACCGCCGGTAAACGCCTTCGACGCGCCTTCGAAACGAGAGCTCGATCGCCTGCTTGGTGATTTAGCGGGACGGACGGAGATTCGCAGCATCGTCATCCGCAGTGATCTGCCGCGCACGTTCTGCGCCGGCTCCGATCTCCGCGAGCTGGCCACTGAACACGAGGAGCCAGGCATAGCGCTTGCGCGGACGAGGTTCGAGTTCGAGATGTGGCAACGCCTGTCCGGGCTACCGCAGGTGTCGATCGCCGCCATCGACGGCTACGCCCTGGGCAGTGGACTAGAACTCGCAATCGCCTGCGACTTCCGTGTCGCCGGTGGCGCCGCGAGCCTGGGACTGCCCGAGATCAAGATCGGCGGTTCACCTGGGGTCCAGACGCTCGCGCGACTGCCGCTGATCGTCGGCTTGGGCACCGCTACGCAGATGCTGCTGACGGGCGATACGCTCACGGCCGACCAGGCACTCGTTGCAGGGCTCGTTCATGAGGTCACGCCAACGGGCCGGGCGAGCGAGCGCGCCATGCAGCTCGCCAGACAGCTCGCTACGCAACCACGAAGCTCGGTGCGGTTCTTGAAGGCATCACTCATGGCGACCGTCGATATCGCGGTCGAGCGGGTTGGAGCTGTCGCCGACGACGGGGTCGAGGGCCTGTTCCAGGCGAGGGAGATGCACGAGGGCATCGCCGCCTTCCTGGAGAAGCGCCGGCCGGACTTCGACGCCAAGGCCCAGCCCCTCGACGAGGCTGGAGGGCAGTGAACGGCTCCAAGTTGGTGGACGTCGCCGAAGCCGTCGCTCGCATCGAGGACGGTCAGACCGTAGCGGTCGGCGGCAGCGGCCACTTGCTCCAGGTCCCGGACGGCGTCCTGTCCGCTATGGGCAGCCGCTTCCTCGAGACGGGGTCACCGGCTGGCCTGACGGTCGTACACACCATGGGCATCGGCGACAACGCCGACCGTGGCATGGGCCGACTGGCGCATCCCGGACTGGTGCACCGATATATCGGCTCCCACTACGGCCACAACCCGGCGATCATGCGCATGATCGCCGAGGATGAGGTAGAGGCGCTGGGCATCCCCGGCGGCACGCTCTCGCTGCTGTACCGCGAGATCGCCGGTCACAGGCCGGGGCTCGTGACCAAGGTCGGCCTCGGGACGTTCGTCGATCCACGGGTCGACGGCGGACGGATGAATGGCGGAACGCAGGGTCCATCGCCGAGCACATCGAACTGGCCGGCGAGGAATGGTTGTTCTACGCAGCATTCCCCATTGACGTCGGCATCATCCGGGCCACCACAGCTGACCCCAGGGGCAACCTCACCATGGAGGACGAGGCCGGCTATGCCGACAACCTCGCCCTGGCCTCGGCCGTGCACAACTCCGGCGGCTACGTCATCGCCGAGGTCAAGCGTGTGGCTGAGACCGGCTCGCTGCCGCCCAAGTCCGTGCGCGTGCCGGGCATCCTCATCGACGCCATCGTGATCGATCGCGACCAGCACCAGACGGGGGCGACCGTGTACAGCCCGTACCTGGCTGGTGCGCTTCGTTCGCCGGGGACGTCCATCCCGCGACTGGAGCATGGCCCCCGCAAGCTCATCGCTCGCCGCGCTGCCGACGAGCTCCGGCCCGGCGATGTCGTCAACCTTGGCTACGGGATCTCCAATGGTGTCGCCTCGGTGCTGGCTGAGGAAGGGCACTACAACGACGTCTCCTTCAGTATCGAGCAAGGCATCGTGGGCGGCGTGCCAGGCGTCGGCCTCGATTGGGGACTGCCGTGAACGCAGAGGCCTACGTCGATGAAGGTGCGCAGTTCGACCTCTACGATGGCGGTGCCCTCGACGTCGCCTGCGTCGCCTTCGGCGAGGTGGACGCCCTGGGCAACGTGAACGTCAGCAAGCTCGGCGGACGTGCTGTCGGACCCGGAGGCTTCATCAACATCACACAGAACTCGCACAAGGTAGTCTTCTGCGGGACGCTCACCGGCGGTGGACTCGAGGTCGCGATAGATGACGATCGTCTTCGCATCATCCGAGAAGGCCGGTACACCAAGTTCGTGGAACGCGTGGAGCACATCACGTTCGCAGCGAATGCGGGTTCTTCATCCGACCAAGCAGTCGTCTACGTCACCGAGCGTGCGGTCTTCCGGCTCACCGAGCACGGCCTCGAGCTCACCGAGATCGCGCCGGGGATCGATCCCAGCCAGGATGTCATGGAACACATGGACTTCCGCCCATCGATCGCGGACCCCCTCGCGACCATGGACCTGCGCCTGCTACGCCGGGGTCCGATGGGGCGCATCCCGGGCCTCGGTGGGCCGGGAACATGAACACCCAGGGGAAGCTGACAGGCCGGGTAGCGGTCGTTACTGGGGCCGGTGGCGACATCGGCCGTGCCATCGTCGTGCGCCTAGCAGGCGAAGGGGCGGCGGTGCTCGCGACCGCGCGCCGACGGGCTTCGCTCGACGAGACCCTGCGCCAGGCGACGACACACGGCGGTGGACCCGTGCGACCCCTCGCCGTCGATGTCACCGAGCCGGACGACCCGGCCGAAATCGTCCCGGCCACGCAGCGCGAGTTCGGCTCCCCTCCCGACATCCTCGTGTGCTGCGCGGGAGTGCAGACGTTCGCGGACATCTTCGAGTTGCCCATCGCTGATTGGGATCACATCTTCGACGTCAACACGCGTGGCACCTTCCTGACCGTCCGACCGGTCGCCGAGGCCATGCAGGCGGCTGGACGTGGCTCCATCGTCACAGTGGCGTCGATACAGGGCCGCCTTGGGAACCGCTGGTTCGCGCACTACGCGGCATCGAAGGCGGCGGTGCTCAGCCTGACCAAGTCATTCGCCACCGCGCTCGCAACACGGCACGTACGGGTCAACGCCGTGGCGCCGGGGATCATCGACGCTGGGCTGGCGCATCGGGCGAACGACGAGCTAGCGCGGCTTCAGGGACTGGCGCCAGGCGAACCCATGCGACAGCGGGTCGCCACGGTGCCGCTGGGTCGCGCGGGCACACCCGCCGACGTGGCCAACGCCGTCTTGTTCCTTGCCTCCGACGAAGCCGACTACATCACGGGGGAATGCATCCACGTCTGCGGCGGGGATGTGATGCTGTGAGTTAGGCCGGTCAAGGACGTTCGCGGCATAGGGTGCTTGGGGAAGAGAGGGGAGACACGGATGGAAAGTGGCCGTCTTCAGTACGAGGACCTGCATGTCGGACTGCAGTTCGAAAGCCCGACGCGGACCGTGACCGAGGCCGATGTGGTCATGTTCGCGGCCCTCACCGGGGACTGGTCCGAGCTACACACGAGCGAGGCCTTCGCCCGCCACACACAGTACGGCCGACGGGTCGCGCACGGGCTGCTTGGACTGGCCATCGCGCACGGGCTCATGTGGCCTCGCACCAACGCGTTGCGTGACATCGCCGTCGCCTTCCTGGGGCTCTCCGACTGGCGCTTCCGCGGACCCATCTTCCTCGGCGACACCATCTACGTCGTGTACCGCGTCGCGGAGTTGCGGGACAGCCGCTCTCAGCCCGGCCAGGCGATCGTCACGTTCGAAGTGGAGCTGCGCAACGACGACGGCGAGATCGTGCAGCAGGGCCGCAAGGCGCTCCTGGTGTCGAAGACGCCGTTGGCGGCTACAGCAACGAGCCGGACCGCGGACCGAGGGAGCTGACGGTGGCGCTCCCCTACGACGGCATCACCATCCTCGACTTCACGCAGCTGGAACAGGGCCCCTCGGGCACCCTGATGCTCGCGGACTTCGGGGCGGAGGTCATCAAGATCGAGCGCATCGAGGCGGGCGAAGCCGGCCGCGGACAGGTGCCCTCCTACCGGGGCATGAGCTGCCACTGGGCTGCCAACAATCGCAACAAGCTGAGCCTCAGCGTCGACCTCAAGCATCCGGCCGGGCGCGGGCTCGTTCGTCGACTGGCTCGTGGCGCCGACATCATCGCCAGCAACTTCCGCCCGGGCGTCATGGAGCGTCTGGGCTTCGGATTCGACGAGATGCGCAAGGTGAACCCCCGCATTATCTGCGCCTATGCGTCCGGCTACGGACAGTCGGGCCCGTATCGGGATCGGCGCGGCCAGGACCTGGCCGCGCAGGCGATGGGCGGCATCATGGACCTCACCGGTGATGCTGACGGGCCACCCACCCCGATCGGGACGTTCGCGGTGGACTATCTGGCTGCCATGCAATTCGCCATCGGCATGATGGCCGCGCTCGCGGCTCGTGAGCAGACTGGTGAAGGACAGGTCGTCGACAGCTGCCTGATGAACGCGTCGCTGGCGCTTCACCACCAGGAGGCCACGGCCTTCCTGAATACCGGTCGGCTGTACCCGCGACCACCACACGGCATCGCCCACGCCCACAACACGCCGCTCTACGCCCGGTATCAGTGTGCGGACGGACGCTGGCTGGTGCTGATCGCGGAGTTCTACGTCACCGAGCCATGGCAGCGCATGTCGCGTGCGCTTGGACTCGATGCTGCGATCGCTGACGACCCGCGATTCGCCACCGTCGATGCGATCGAGGCCCACGGTGAAGCGGCACACAGGGTGTTGAGCGAAGCGTTCGCGAAACTCGATCGCGAAACAGCCCTGGGCCGTCTCACCGAGGAGGACGTACTCGCCGCACCGGTCAACTCCTACCCGGAGGTCTTCGCCGATCCACAACTGCAGCACAACGACATGATCCTCGATGCACATCGACCTGAACTCGGGCGATTCAGGCTCGTGGGCATGCCGATCAAGCTCTCGGCTACGCCGGCCCGGTTGCGGCACGCACCACCGACGGTCGGCGAGCACAACCGGTCCTTCCTCCTCGCTCGTGGCTTCAGCCTTGAGGAGATCGAGCAACTGCAGTCGCAAGGGGTCGTCGGATCGGAGGCTGAGCGACAGCGAGACGAGGGCGTCGTGGCCTGGGGTAGTGATCCGGATCTGCGTGAGACCAAGGCATGACCGGCGGCCGGGAAGAACGAGCCGAGCCCTATCCGCCGATGTTCCCGGGCGGCAACCGGATCGGCGTCGAGGAGGAGGCGGCGGTCCTCGAAGTCGTCCGTAGCAAGCGTCTCTTCCGCTACGGTGGCATCAAGGAAGGTCCGTCCGCCGTCGAGGCATTCGAAGTCGCGTTCGCTGCAACGCTGTCCGTCCGACATGCGATCGCGGTGGGGTCGGGCACGTTGGCGCTGATGACCGCGTTGGCCGCTGCCAGGGTTGGACCGGGCGACCAGGTCATCGTGCCGGCCTATACGTGGGTCTCGACCGCCGCGGCCGTCCTTGCGGTAGGCGCGGTGCCAGTGATCGCTGAGGTCGACGACACGTTGACCATCGATGTCGAGGATGCGGCCCGGCGGATCAACGACCGGACAAAGGCCATCATCCCCGTCCACATGCGCGGCGCTCCCGCGGATATGGACGCGGTCTCGCTACTGGCCGAGCGGGTCGGGCTCTTCGTCATCGAAGACGCCGCTCAGGCCATCGGCGGTCGCTATCGAGGCCGCCGCCTCGGTACGATCGGCGACCTTGGGTGCTTCAGCCTCCAATTCAACAAAATCATTACCTGTGGCGAGGGCGGCGTGGTCGCATCGGATGACCGGAAGCTCTACGAGCGCGCGCTGCTCTATCAGGACGTCGCCGCGAGCCAGCGTTCGCACCTGGACCAGGATCTCGCATTCTTCGGCATCGTCGCGCGCATGTCCGAACTCCAGGGAGCGGTCGCCTGTGTCCAGGTGCGCAAGCTCGACGACATCGTCGGTGACTGCCGGGCGAACCGAGCTCGGATCAGCGCGGAGATCGCGAGCGATCTTGCCGAGCACGGTATTCACTTGCGACGCTGCCACGACCCAGCTGGTGACACAGGGATCGCGCTGGTACTGCTGTGCCCTGATGCCCCGACCGCCAAGCGACTGTCGAGCGCCCTGAGCACTGCGCAGGTACCGGTGCGGGTGCTCTTCGAGCCGGATCGGGAGGACCTGCATGTCGCCTACCACTGGAGGCCGCTGCTCAAACGGCAGAGTTGGTCAAGGACGACGCCATGGGACCAGGCCGGCGTGTCGGTCGACGCTGGGCCCGAGAGCTGGGAACGGTCCCTGGACGTGCTCGGTCGTGCCGTCCACATCGACGTCAGCCCGGATCTCACGGAGTCGCACATCGACCGCCTGGTGGGCTCGCTGCGGACCGCCGTGGCCCGATCCTGACCTGCTGAATCAAGACCTTGACAGCGTTCGAGGCCGTGGCATAGTACGTAGGGTGTAACAGCGTTACACTCTAGCTGTTCCGCGTGAGACTGGAAGAGAAGCCGACCGGGCGGAGCCAACGGGGACTGACTCCGAGAGGGACACTCCAGGCTCGGTCGATGGGAGCATCCGATCGCGATGAGTGGACGAGGCACGCCGCCACGGAGCGGTGACATCACCCCGGAGATGATCTCAGGTTCGGGCGGCCAGACGCTTCGCCGGCCGACCTCGGGTTCGTTGAGGCGACGGCGACTTCGTGCAATGCTCGCTACGGTCGGCCC
This sequence comes from uncultured Chloroflexia bacterium, assembly GCA_963752475.1. Taxonomy (GTDB): domain Bacteria; phylum Chloroflexota; class Limnocylindria; order Limnocylindrales; family CSP1-4; genus JAFMJV01. Next base: position 206,504 of record CAVVYR010000001.1, read on the forward strand.
CCCGGCGATCACGTTCGGAGTCCTCATCTTCATGTGGTGGCTGGCCGTCTGGTATTTCGAGGTCCCGGTCTATCTCGTGCCATCGCCGGAGCTGGTCCTGCCCAGCCTCGTCGAGTACTGGCCAGACCTCTGGGTGAACACGCAGTTCACGGTCACCGCCGTTCTGCTGGGCTTTGGGGCAAGCATCGTGACTGCCATCCCGATGGGCTACGCCATCGCCATCTCGCGGACGACCAAGCAGGCGGCCTATCCGGTCCTCGTCTTCATCCAGCTCATCCCGAAGATCGCGATCGCGCCGCTGTTCGTGGTCTGGTTCGGCTTCGCCCTTGAATTGAAGGTCATGCTGACGACGCTGCTGACATTCTTCCCGCTGCTGCTCGCGAGCATCGCCGGCTTCCAGACGCTCGATGAACGCGTCTTGTATCTCACACGCACCATGGGAGCCTCAAGGTGGCAAACCTTCTGGTTCGTGCGCCTGCCGAGTGCCCTACCGGTCATCTTCTCCGGCCTCAAGGTCAGCGCTACCATCGCGGTGACGGCCGCCATCGTGGCCGAGTTCGTGGGTTCCAACAACGGCCTCGGGTACCGCCTGCTGGTGGCCAGCCAGTACCTGGACACGCCGCTGATCTTCGCGATCCTGCTACTCATGACGATCATCGGCCTGGCGCTGAACTACGCCGTCGAGATCGTCGAGTACTTCGTCCTGCCGTGGAGGCGGGTAGAGACATGACACCGGTCCCATCAGGGAGGTAGGCGATGGCCCATGACCCGTGAAGCCGAAGGTCGATCGATGACATCGGGTTCGTAGGAACGTTCGGCCGCTCGAATGGCGGTCAGACACATAAGGAGGAAGGAGACAGGATGGTACAGACGAAGAGGCACCGCGTCCGGGCCGGGACAGCCCTGTTTATGGCGGTTCCGCTCGCCGCCGCGATGAGTACATCATCGGTGGTGGCGCAGGATGGTGAGTCGATGGCATGTGTGCCGAGCGATCCCGCGACCCCCATCAGCTTCCAGCTGAACTTCACGGCCGGCGGCTACAACGCGCCGTTCGCGCTCGCGGAACTGGAGGGCTACTACGACGACGTGGGGCTCAATGTCGACATCGTCAAGGGTCAGGGCTCGGGCACCACGGCGCGCCTGGTCGCTTCGGGCCAGGCTGGCCTCGCCTATGCGGACTCCTCGGCGGTCGCCCAGGTCATCGCCCAGGGCGCGGATATGAAGATCCTTTCGACCATCTATCAGTCGAGCCCCAACGCCATCAACGCTCTTGCCGACTCGGGCATCGAGTCAGTGGCGGATCTCGAGGGGCGTACGCTCGGCGAGCCCATCGGCGAGTCCGGAAGCGCGCTACTGTCGCTTCTGCTGGAGTCGAACGGACTGACGCGCGACGACCTCGATATCGTGCCGCTGCCAGGTACGTCGCTAGTCGGTGCGCTCACGCAGGGCCAGGTCGATGCCATCCTCGGTTCCACCGAGGGCTACAACCTCGTCCTCGAGGAGCAAGGCTTCGACGTCACAGTGCTGCCCTATGCCGAATGGGGCGTACCCACCATCAGCACCTCGATGCTCGCTTCGGAGCGCTTCCTCGAGGAGAATGCCAACGCCGTGCGCTGCTTCGTCGAAGCCAGTTTGAAGGGCTGGGACGAGGCCATCAAGCGGCCCGACGACGCCATCGCGGCGCTCGTGGAGTACTTCCCGTTCGACACCCGTCCGGAGCTCAACACGCGACAGCTCGAGTCCGCCATCGACCTGGTCTGCGCCAATGGTGCGCAGTTCGTCGGCAAGGCCGAGCCGGAAGCATGGGAGGCCTCGGTCGAGATCTGGCAGGACTTCTTCGGGCTCTCGCTCGATGTCCCGGCGACCGAGTACTACACGTACGACTTCCTGCCGGAGACATTGCCGACGGCATGCCCGTTGGAGGAGGAGATGGCCGAGTAGTCGGCGCACGTCGTAGCGCGGAGCTGAGCGAGTGACACAGGCCCGGAACGAACACGAACCAAAGCGCCAGCGTGGCGTGTCGATCGATATCGATGGCGTCACGATGGTCTTCAATCCCGAGACCAACCCGTTCCAAGCCCTCTTGGAGATCTTGCTCAGCGTCAAGCCCGGTGAATTCGTGAGCGTGGTCGGGCCGAGCGGCTGCGGCAAGAGCACCCTGATGCTCCTGACCGCTGGACTGCTCCGTCCGTCCACCGGCGAGATCCGAGTCGACGAGGAACGAATCGAATCCGCCCTGACCGATGTCGGCGTCGTCTTCCAGGACGACCTGCTGCTCGAGTTCCGGACTGCCGAGAAGAACGTGTCGCTGCAAGGGCAGATGCGGAAGCTGGACATGGATCGCATCCGTGAGCGCACGGGCCAGCTGATGGAACAACTGGGCGTGGCCCAAGCAGCAGACAAGTATCCCAAGCAGCTCTCCGGCGGGATGCGCCAGCGAGTTGCCATCGCGAGAGCACTCGTCCACGACCCCTCCGTGCTGCTGATGGACGAGCCGTTCGGGGCACTCGACGCATTGACGCGACTTCAGGTCCGGCACGACCTGGAGCAGCTCTGGATGCGGGAGCGCCCGACCGTGCTCTTCATCACCCACAGCGTCGAAGAAGCGGTCGGCCTGTCGGACCGGGTCGATCGTGTTTTCGCCGTCTCCAGGCCGAATTGTGGAGGAGGTACTCGTCGACCTGCCCCGGCCCAGGCCACTCGCCCTCGGTGAGACGGCGGAGTTGGCCGAGCGCGCCGATGGGATCTACCGCACATTCGAGGAGATGGGCGTCCTGTCCGAGGAGGATCTACCAGGCGAAGCCCGGTCTCTGTAGTTCGGCACGCTAGCCCGCCGGAACCGACGCGATGGGCCGCATACCCGGATGCTCAGCCACGACCCTCTCGCTCGCGGTGGTGTACTTCATCTGGGGTGCCATCTATCTGGCGATCCGTTTCGGGCTCGATACCTTTCCACCCTTCATCCTCAATGGGCTGCGCTACTCGCTGGCCGGAGGCGCGATGTTCCTCGTGCTCCTCGCGCTGGGGACACCAAGCCCGACTCGACGGCAATGGTGGAACCTCGTCCGCGTGGCGGCTCTGATGATGGTCGGCGGAGCCGGGCTCGTGACCGTCGCGCAGGATGTCGGTGTCGGATCCGGGCTCACCGCCACGGCAGTCGCGATGATCCCAGTGTGGGCGGCCCTCGTCGCGGGCGTCCTTGGGACCTGGCCACGCCACGTAGAGTGGGTGGGACTCGCGGTCGGGTTGCTCGGTGTCGGGCTGCTATCCCAGGAAGGCGACTTCCAGTCGAGCACCCTCGGGACGGCGTTGGTGATCATCGGCCCGGCCCTGTGGGCGCTGGGGTCGGTGTGGCAGACGCGCCTGGATACGCCACAACCAGCGATGGCGACGGCCGGGACCCTACTGAGTGGGGGTACGGCGCTCCTCGTGCTCGGCGTGCTTGCTGGTGAGCGCATAACGGTCGCGCCGACCGTCGAGTCTCTGGCTGCCCTACTCTTCCTCATCGTATTCGGCTCGATCGTCGGCTACACGGCCTATGTGTACCTGCTGCGGCATACGAGCGCTGTGATGGCAACCAGCTATGCCTACGTCAATCCGGCCATCGCGGTTGTGCTCGGCATGACGATCGGCGGCGAAACGATCACGGGGCCGCTGGTGGTGGCACTACCATTGATCCTCGCGGGTGTCGCCATCGTCACGCTGGCTCAGCGTGGATCCCGAGTGGTCGCTCCCGAAGCCATCTCCAGCGAGCCGGCTGAGCTAACCGAGGCCGACGGCCGCCGGTGATCGGGGAGCCCGACACCTCCATGCCACCCGGGGTCGGCGCCCACTTTGCCACAAGCGGCTCAGGGCTCCTGACCCACCGGTGACGTGTCGGCCATGGGGCAGATCGTCGACCCGGCGCTGTGGTCGACGGAGCAGATGAGACGGGAGCGACGCCGGTCGCGGACACCAGGTCGCATCGAGACGGGAACGTACCCAACGAGGCTCTGCTACGCCGGCTGCGCAAGCGTCGTGGACGAGGACGGAGGGCGCGGAACCCGCGTGTCGACGCTGGTCTGACAGGCTCGGGACATCCCTCGTCGGCGACAGCGCCCGGCTGGAGTCGGTGTTCTCGCACAAATCGAGGTGAGTGGACACGCCACTGCAGAGGCAACGCGCGCCACCGATCACTACCTCAGCTAGCCATCGGTCTGTAGCACTCAGCGCGTCCTTCACGTATTCGGCGGTGTCGATGAAGCGGCAGAACACGATCGGTGCGTAGCCGCCCGCAACGAGGCCCTTGAACGTCGGTGTCGCGGGCCCACTGCACGAGCGCCCGCGTCATCGATCCGCTCCCGTCGCTTCGGCGGACGCGCTCGCTAGCTCGGCGGAGCTCGCGGCGACGAGGGCATCGAGCGTCGCCGCCGCAGCACGGCCGAGGGCCGGGCTCACGCGCGCGTACGTGTTCATGGTCAGGCCGATCTGGCTGTGGCCCAACACCTCCATCACGACCCGCGGCGCTACGCCCTGGGCCAGCATCAGCGAGGCGCACGCGTGGCGGAGATCGTGGAAGCGCTGATGTCGCAGGCCCGCCGACCGCAACAGTCCCTGCAACCGCCGCGTGACGGTGATGTGAAGCGCCCTGGGTTTCGTGGAGACTCGGACGATAGGGTTCAGGCGGCTGTGGCCACCGGCTGATCGGCCCAGTATGCGGCCTCGTACTCTGCCGGTGGGATGTCGCCGCAGGCGCCGTGGAGCCGGTCGGTGTTCCACCAGTGGACCCAGCGCGCGGTGGCGGCCTCCACGTCCTCGAGGCTACGCCAGGGTCCCCGCCGGTTGATGAGCTCAGCCTTGTAGAGACCGTTGACGGTCTCGGCGAGCGCGTTGTCGTAGCTGTCGCCCTTCGAGCCACCGAGTTCACCACGCCAGCGTCCTCGAGGCGTTCGGTGTAGCGGATCGCGAGGTATTGGACCGCCCCTGTCCGAGTGATGGATGAGGCCATCGAGGTCGCCGCCGCCCCGGGTGAAGATGGCCATCTCGAGGGCATCGAGCGCGAGGTCGGTGCGCAGCGACGACGACAGCCGCCAGCCCACGATGCGGCGGCTGAAGGCGTCGACGACGAAGGCGGCGTAGCAGAAGCCGGCTCGCGTCCAGACGTAGGTCAGGTCGGCCACCCAGAGGCGGTCGGGCGTGTCGGCGCTGAAGACCCGACTCGACGAGGTCGGCCGGGCGCTGGCTGACTCGGGGCCGGGACCGTGGTGCGCAGCTTCTTCGTGCGCGTGGCCCCGCACAGACCGAGCTCGGCCATGAGGCGACCGACCCGGTCACGACCGACGTCGCAGCCCTCGCGTCGCAGTTGGCGCCAGACCTTGCGCACACCGTAGACCGCGAAGTTGCCCTCGTGCACCCGCTCGATCTCGGGCTTCAGCTCGGCGTCACGACGGGCCCGGGCCGAGGGTGGTCGTGACCTCGCGGCGTAGTAGCTGGAGGGGGCGATCGCCAGGGTCCGGCAGATCGGCTCGACCCCGAAGGTGTCACGGTGCTCGTCGATGTAGCGGGTCATCGCTTCGAGGGGCGGTCGAGCTCCGCCTTGCTCCTATGTCAAGCGGCGAGCGTGACGGGCCATGTCGCAGCGACCCCAGTGGCACGTTCGTCTGCCTGGAGATGGCGGAAGACCACGTCGGAGAGCCGCCGCCGCAAGAGGCGCAGGGCCTCGGTCTTGGTGGCACCGGCGGCAATGCGGCCCTCGACGTAGGCGCGTCCGTCGTCGCCCACGCCCCGCAACTGGGTGACCGCGATCCGGTGCAGCGCCGCGTTGACCTGACGGTTCCCGCCGCGGCTCAGTCGGTACCTGGGGCTGTCGCCGGACCACACGGGGATCGGCGCGGTCCCGTTCCAGCGGGCGAAGGCGGCCTTGGAGCGGAAGCGGCCCACGCCGGCGGCCTCGCCGACGATCTTGGCCGCCGAGAGCGCGCCGCAGCCGGGCAGCGCGAGCAGCGAGGGCGCCAGGCGACGCACGATGCCGGTGATCCGGGCCTCGAGCTCGTTGGCCCGACGGGTGGACTCCCGGCAGCGGACCACGAGTTCACGAGCGATGTCGGCCACGGGGCCCGCGACGCCAGCGAGGCGCTCGTCGAGCTCATCGAGGACATGCTGCCGACGCAGGGCCTTGGGCGGGATCTCGAGTCCCGGGAAGAGTTCGTGGAGGTGCCAGCGTAGCCGGCTCTGCATCCTCGTCCGCTCGGCCACGAGGTCCTCGCGGTGATCGACGAGGAGGCGCAGCGCACGGGCCTCGCCGTCGAGACGAGCGACCGGGAGCTCCGGCTCGCGGAGGGCGGCACGAGCGACCGCCAGGGCGTCGATCGGATCGGACTTGCCTCGCTCGCGGCCATTCCGGCGGGCCTCGGCCATGAGGCGGGGCGGCACCCGGACCGCGGCCTCGCCAGCCCGCAGGAGATCGACCTCCAACCGGCGCGTCAGGTGCCGGCAGTCCTCGACCGCGAAGAGGCGCTCATGCCACTGCGCCGCCCACTCGACGGCCTGGAGATGGCCGTCAGGCGTCGCCGCGACGGTCCTCTCGGCGAGCCTGCGCCCCGCCCTATCGATGGCTACGAGCGTGTGGGTGCGCTTGTGCGCGTCGACTCCGATGGTCACTCTCATCCCGGACCTCCCTCTATGTTCTCTCGACGAAGCGTCGCGGGCCGGACGGGGACACGCCTTTCTCGAGGTCTCGACCAGGCTCCTATCAAGTCACTCCGAGCGGCCCGACTGCGCCCGGCAGGTGGCACAACGCGGAGAAGTTACGGGCCGATGCGGCCGGGGACAGCGAAGAAACGAGCCAACCTGCCGGGCAGCGCCGACGATGACAGAAACGCGAAGAAAGCCGATGCGCTCTTGAGGATCTCGTTGGCCCGCCGCAGCTCGCGGTTCTCCCGTTCGAGCTCCTTGAGGCGCTCGGCCTCTTCGCTGGTGGTGCCGGGGCGATGGCCCCGGTCGATCTCGGCCTGGACGACCCAGCGGCGCAGGGACTCGGGGCCGATGCCCAGCTCGTTCGCGATGCGGGTGATCGTGCCGAAGCGCTCCTCGCCCCGGTCGTACGAGTCGAGGACCATGCGGATGGCCCGGTGCTTCAGCTCGGGTGGGTACTGACGCGGGCTGGACCGCCCGGTGCTGCTGCTGTCGTTGTCAGCCATGACTCCATGTTCCTCCAACTGCTGGAGTCTCCATCGAAGTCAGGGCGGTTCACCGAGCGCAGCGCGACAAACGGGACGGCCTCATCGACGAGGCACAAGCGGGTGGTTGATCCGTCCGCCTGGGTCGCGAACAGACTTCCGCGAAGGATGTCGACCCAGAGAAGCCTCTCCCCACGCTGGTCCCAGACAGGCCCTTCACGCAGCTCTGCTCCAGCGGCGACGAGTACCTGCGCTGTCACTTCGTGCATCGGTCCATCCCTCGGCTGGTACGTGACACCTGGATAACGGGAAACGATAGGCGATACGGCCCACAGCGCTCCCCTACTCGGTGGCAGTCAACGACAAGTTGTGCGGCCTCGCGACCGCAATGGGCCGCAGGATCGATCTCATTGGGCCGGCGCTGGCACGACGGTCCGCGGTGCTGCCTATGCATCACGCAGGTGAGCCAGCCAGTAGACGGCACCTACGAGGTCGGTGCCACCCACGATGTTGCCAAGCGTGACCGGGGCAAGGTTCGATACGAGCCCAGGCATGTCGACGGCTGCGTACGCGTCGGCCGTTGCACCCAGCTCAGTCCAGAAGGGCTCGGGCGCGAATGCTCGGATGAGCATCGCGACAGGGATGAAGTACATGTTCGCGACCGAGTGTTCGAAGCCCATGACCACGAACGCCACGATCGGCTGTGGCCGAGGTGCGCGAGGAGGTAGTGGAGACCGAGCGCGGTTCGGCCTTCATCAGCGGTGTGAGCAAGCACGTCGATCCGGCTCTCAACGACGTTTGGACCGTACCGGGTGAGGAGCACCTCATCGATGAGTGGCGGGCAGCGGATCTGGCCGAATCCGAACGTATCGACCCCATGACGCACTACCACGCGCTTCAGATATGCGACTTCATGAACGCAGTCGTGACTGGCCGGCCTCCGCACGTTACCGGGCATGATGGCCGGGCGGCGGTTGAGCTGATCACCGCGATCTACGAAGCCCACCGTTCAAGATCGATGGTGGAACTCGGCACTCCTCCACGTTCCGACTGACCAGGTCACCTCCAGCCTGGTCAGTCGGAACACTCCCAGGCTTGCCCGCCCGGTTGCGGCTAGCCGCTCAACCGCTCGCGAGCAGTTCGTCCATCCGCTCGGCAGCAGAGCGCCCCAACGCCGGGGTCACGTGCGCGTACGTGTTCATCGTCAGGCCGATCTGGCTGTGGCCGAGCAACTCCATCACTACCCGCGGGGCGACACCCTGGGCCAGCAGCAGTGGCCGGCTCCACATCAGGCGTCAACGACCACGGGGTCGCTTGCGACGCTTCCATAGAGATACTTGCGGTACAGACGAAGGAGTATTTGCGACGTTCGTAGAGAGGCAGTCGCGGACGATGAGCAGTGCGGCACGGTGGAACCCCGGAGAAGCCCGCGATCACGTGTGTCCTCGACATTCGCAAACAGCAGATCCTCGGTTCAGATCCGAGTGTCGGCACCACTCCTCACGCGTGAAGCGACCACCGAATGCTCATCGGAGCGCCGGAGGTCGGTCGTTGTACGGTCGGCGGCGTTTCGCTTCGCCTCCTCGCCGACGCGTGTATACACGTTCATCGTGGATCAGATACGGCGGCACCCGAGGGCTGCAGCGATCAGACCACTCCGCGCGAGCACGGCGTAGAGTGCTTTTCGGACGCGCTGACCGCAGCCAAGCTCGTCAGCGAGGTCGCCAGGATCGGTCGCTTCAGGAGCCGCGCCGCCTTCGCGCGCCACAACGGCTCGGCGCCGACGCCTCGGCGACGCGGTCTACCGCTGCATGCGCGAGACACGGCGCTAGAGTGCCACAGCGACCAGCCAGACCGACCTGGCACAGGCCGCTTGACATAGGAGCAACCAATGGCACCTACGACCGGGGACGTCGGCAAGGGCACGCTGCCACTGCTCGACGACCGCCCAGAGCGCCTGCTCGTCATCGTCGCCCATCCCGACGACGCCGACTTCGGCATCGCCGGCAGCGTGGCCGCTTGGGTCGGGGAGGGCAGCGTGGCGCAGCTCGTCTGCTGCACCAGCGGGGACGCCGGCGCCGACGACGCCGACACCGACCCGCTCGAGGTGGCTCGCCTGCGCGAGACCGAGCAGCGCGCCGCGGCCGACATCGTAGGCTACGAGTCGGTCACCTTCCTGCACCGTCCCGATGGCGCGCTGGCCAACGACCTGGCGCTGCGCGAGCAGCTCGTGCGCATCCTGCGGCGCTTCCGGCCCGACGCGGTGGCGACGTCCGACCCGCGCGCCTTGTTCCACGCCGGCCGCATGGTCAACCACGTCGATCATCGTACCGCCGGCGCCGCCGCCGTCGATGCGGTCTATCCCGCGGCCGAGAACGCCATGGCCTTCCCTCACCTGACCACGGCCGAGGGCCTCGCCAAGCACCACATCGGGCGCATCTTCCTCTTCTGGAGCGACGAGCCCGATGTCGCGGTCGACATCAGCGCCACGCTCGCGACCAAGCGCCGCGCCGTCCGTGCGCACGCTTCGCAGCTGCGGGAGCCCGCGTCGGTCGACGAGATGCTGGGGCAGTGGGCCGCGAGCGAGGGAGCGCGGGCGGGCGTCGACGCGGCCGAGACCTTCGCCCTCGTGGACATGCGCCGCGACGGCTGAGGCTGCTCCGCTCGCGGCCCGAGGATGGGCACGAGCTGGTTGATGGCGAGCTCCGGCGCCCGCGCTGCGAGGAAGGCGCAGGCATCCGCGACGAATGACCTGAGCGTCAGCACACCGCCCCCCTGCCCGGTTCTCTTGGTTCGAGCGTGGATGCCGTCATCGGCGGGCGCTGCGGCGCTGGCCGCGTGTCGAGTTGGACGACTCGTGCCCTACGACTCGGCCTCGAGCGCCTCGGGTGGTATGTCGATAGTGTCGGACGTACCGAATTCGAGGAGCTCGTAGCGCACATGGAACTCGCCATCGACGTAGCCGCGCCCGGTCGCCGACACCTCGAGGGCGATCAACTCGGGGGTCCAGCACGGCTCAACCCAGAACGTCGCGCTAAGCGTGTCGGTATCTCGCGTGAGCCCGGGATCGAGCGAGGCGATGGCATCAAGACCGAGCTCATAGACCTCGACCGACCGACCAGCGACCTCGGTCTCCGCGATGGGGTCGAATTCGTCGACCAGATCGGGTAGCCACAGGTCGTCGACGAAGGGACGGTAGGTCAGGGAACCCAGGATGCCGTCCACGTCCTCTTGCCAGCCTCCGCCCGCCTCGCGCCAGTAGGCGGAGCCGCCTTGTACCCAGAGCGTGTCGATGGCGGCATCCTCGGGCTCTCGAAAGCGGACCGTCCACTGCCGCGGGTCCGCGTCGAGCCGATGGAGCTCCTCGATCGATGAGATGGCCGCACTGTCGTGGAGGTGTTCGTAGCGACTGCGGTACGAGCCCAGCGTCGCGATAGGTCTCAAGCGAGCTCGCCACGGCCGACGCCGGCACGGTGACGATGACGGCCAGCGCCAGCATGGCGGCCCTGGCGATGTCGAACGCTCCCGGCCTGAGCAGCCCCTACTCGCGCGCGAGCATGGCGGCCACCGCGCGGGTGGACACGCCGGTCGAGAAAGCAGCGAGGACGTCAGCAAGGCGAAGACGAGCGACCACGCCTCATCCTCTCGCGGAGGGCGTGGTCGAGGGGTCCGGGTGCCTCGACCCTGCCGAGGCCAGGCCATCTGCCGGGTGAGCGGGCACAGCGGCGCCACGCTTAGGTGTGGGCGATGAGGTCGAGTGCGACCGCGTAGACCTCGTCCTCGGCGCGCTCGAAGGCCGCCTGCAGTTCCTGCGCCAACGGGTCCATGAACGAGCGTCCGGAGAGGATCTCGTCCCAGGCCACGAGCATCGAGACACCCGCCGCTCCGAAGGCCTGCGCCACCGCGAGCGTCGTGGCCGTCTCCATATCGACGCCCAGGAAGCCCTGCTCGGACCACTCTCGCACGTGGCTCAGTGGCTGGTTGAAGAGCGTCGGCCAGGTCACGCTCGGACCGCGATGAGCCGACACACCACGCAGCTCGAGCGCAGTTGCAGCGCGCGTGGACCATGCTAACGACGAGGCCACCCGAGCGTCTGCCGCGTACAGCGCCGTGGTCCCGTCCAGCCCCAGCGCCGCGCTCGGAACGACCACGTCTCCTGGGCGGACGCCGGCTGCGAGCACCCCGCAGGTGCCGATCTGGATCGCCAGCCGGGCACCGACGAGGGCCGCCACGTGCACCACCTCGGCGGTCCGCGGAGCACCGTAGGGACAGGCGTAGATGAGCCATCGACCCGCGGACGACCCCAGGAAGACGTCCGGGATCCCCAACTCGCGCACGGACTCCAGCCGCGTCAGACGGCGCCGCGTGTGCGCATCGCGCCACCAGGTGCCCTCCACGATGACCGCCACCGGATGCTCATCGTCAGCCAGCCCGAGCACCGTCCGCCAGGCGGCTCCGTCGACCTCACCGACAGGGCCCAGCTCAGGGCTCACGCGGCGTCCATCGCGAGCGGGAACCGCACCTCGGTCTTCCACGACCCAGGGGCGCTCGACCCGGACATCAGCCAGGCCTCAGTGGCGGTACACGCGATGGGAAGGTGTGGCTCGAGGGCACGGGCCGCTTCCTCCAGCCGCTCGCGCGGCTCGGATACCCCGATGGTGAGATGCGGTGGCACGAGTCCGGGCAGGTCGCCATACGGACGCAGCGTCGGCCACTGCTCCATGACGCTCGCGGTCAGGTGGCGGAAGAGCGCATCGGGCTCGGGTGCCAGCCACACGACCCGGTCGTCGAACCACCTGACCTCGGTCAACTCGAAACCGAATGCCGGCACCGACCCGAAGATGGCCGCGAGGGACGAGCGCACGCCGTCGTCGATATCCGAGAGGGGCAGGAACGGATACTCCACCGTCACGTGGGTGGGCATGCCGCGCGACGAGAACGGATCCAGCCGCTCGCGCCACGGCTCGACCTCGGCCATCGCTTCGGCCACCGGCACGATGAGGCTGGTCTCGACCTCGGTCGAGATGTCGTCCCGGCTGGCGACCTTCATGGCCGCGTCAGGCCCCAGGTCGGACGGTCCCGGTGCGCGCGTCCGACTCGGCGCCGAGCGTCCGCCGAACCTCGGCCGCGACCTGCTTTGGTGATGGGATGTAGGCGTCCTCGAGCGGCGGGCTGAAGGGCACGGGCATGTGCGGAGCGGTCACGAGGCCGACCGGACCACGCAGGGCCTCGAAGGCCTCCGACGCCACGAGCCCGGCGATGTCGGTCGCCAGCGAGCAGCGTGGGTTGGACTCGTCCACGACCACCAGGTGTCCGGTCTTGCGCACCGAACCGATGATGGTCTCGAGATCGAGCGGAGACATCGTACGCGGGTCGATGACCTCCACGGACACGCCCTCCTGAGCCAGCCCTTCGGCCGCCTCGACGGCCGTGTGCACCATCTTCTGGATACCTACGATCGTCACATCGCTACCCTCGCGCACGACCTTGGCAACGCCGAAGGGGATGGTGTAGGACTCTTCGGGCACCGGACCCTCGCGCATGTACAGCCGCTTGTGCTCGATGAAGATGACCGGATCGGGGTCCCGGATGGCCTCGATGAGCAGACCTTTCGCGTCGTACGCCGTCGATGGCGCCACCACCTTCAGCCCCGGCACGTGGGTGTACAGCGAGTAGAGCGCCTGGCTGTGCTCGGCTCCGGCGCGGAAGCCGGCACCGGCCACGGTGCGCACGACCATGGGGATCGAGCACTTGCCGCCGTAGAGGTAGCGCATCTTGGCGGCCTGGTTCAGGAGCTGATCGAAGGAGGTGCCGATGAAGTCGATGTACATGATCTCGGCGATGGGGCGCAGACCGGCATAGGCCGCGCCCACGGAGGCGCCGATGAAGCCGGTCTCGGCGATGGCCGTGTCGATGACCCGCTCGCGTCCGAACTTGGGCAGCAGGCCCTTCGTGACGCCGAACGGCCCGCCCCAGGCATCGGCGGCTTCGGGATGCTCCTCGTCGCGTCCGGCGCCGCCGGCGATGTCCTCGCCGAAGATGATGATCCGCTCGTCGGCGGCCATCTCCTGATGCAACGCCTCGTTGATGGCGTCCTTGATGTTCAGCTGGCGTGTCATCGGGCTCCCTCCGGCCATGTCGTGTACACGTCCGCGGTCATGTCCTCGGTGCTGGGCCAGGGTGCGCCTCGCGCGGCCTCCCAGGCGGCGTCCACGTCCCGCATCGCCCCCTCGTCGATGGCGTCGAGCTCAGCCGCATCGAGGTGCTCGGCGGTCGCCCGTCGGAAGAACTCCAGCGGGTCCTTGGCGCGCCAACGTTCGACCTCGAAGGGCGGTTTGTACGTCTGCGTGTCACCCTCGTACTGGCCGCCATAGCGGTAGGTCATGGCCTCGATGAGCGACGGCCCGCCACCACCCCGAGCGCGTTCGATCGCGCGCTCGGTGGCTCGTCGGACCTCGAAGATGTCCATGCCGTCGATCTGCTCCGCGGGGATGCCGTAGGGCGTGGCCATGGCCGTGATCGAGGTGGCGTTGAGGTGGTAGTCGACCGCGGTCGTCTCTGCATAGAGGTTGTTCTCGCAAAAGAAGATGACCGGCACCTGCAGCAAAGCCGCGAAGTCGAGGGCCTCGTGCCATGCACCCTGGTGGACGGCCCCATCGCCGAAGAAGCTGACCACCACGGAGTCGCGACCCTGGCGCATGAACGCGAGCGCGGCACCGGCGGCGATGGGCAGGCCGGCCGCCACGATGCCCATGCCTCCGATCATGCCCAGTTCCTGGTCGGCGACGTGCATCGAACCGCCACGTCCGTAGATGACGCCGGACTGCTTGCCCATCAGCTCGGCGGCCACAGCTTCGAGGGGCATATCGCGAGCGATCGCATGGTGGTGATTGCGGTAGGTCGTGTTGAAGAGATCGTCCTCTCGCAGCAGGCTGATGACGCCGACCGCGGTGGCCTCCTCGCCATAGGCGGTGTGCGTGTAGCCCTCGAGCTCCTTTGCCATGGTCAGGTCGTGGACCCGCTCCTCGAAGCGTCGGATGTTGACCATCCGTCGCCACAGATCGAGCAGCGTGGTCCGATCGGTCTCAGCCATGGGTGCTCTCCCGCGTGTCGATGCGTGTCTGGACATGAGTGGTCATGACGCGTCTCCTTTGGGTTGGACTACTGCGTGCTGGAGTGCCTCACCGGCCTGCCAGCGTGCGATGTCATCGAGGATCATGCGGGCGTGGTGTCGCATCACGTCGTCGGCGGCGCCGGCCACGTGCGGCGTAATGGTCACGTTGTCGTGAGCCAGGATGGGATGGTCCGGTGCCAGCGGCTCCTCCCAGAAGACATCCAGCGCGGCGCCGGCGATGGCATGCGAGCGCAGGGCCGCCAGCAAGGCCGCCTCGTCGACGACGGCCGCACGCGCGGTGTTGACCAGGATGGCCTCGGAACGCATGAGTCCCAGCTCGCGCTCGCCGATGAGCCCGTGCGTCTCAGGCGTCAGCGGGCAGTGGATCGAGATCACGTCCGAACGCACCAGCAGCTCGTCGAGAGCCATCAGCTCGACGCCCGGTGGAGCGGGGGCGACAAAGGGGTCAAAGGCCACCACCGACATACCGAAGCCCCGTGCCCGGTCCGCGACGAGGCGGCCGATGGCACCGAGCCCTACGAGGCCCAGGGTGCGCCCGTCGAGCTCAGGCCCGCGGAAGTGGAAGTAAGGCAGGTCGCCCTCGGTCATCCAACCGTGCTCGCGTAGCTGGCGTTCCGAGCGGCCGATGCGACGGCAGTGGTCCAGCAGCAGACCCAGCGTGAAGTCGGCCACCGAGATGGCGTTGCGGCCGGGCGTGGCCAGGACGGCGATACCGCGGGCGGCGGCCGCGTCGAGATCCACGTTGGTGGGGTTGCCTCGGCAGGAGGCCACGATGCGGACGCTCGGGGCCGCGTCGAGGACGTCGGCGTCGACCCGCTCGAGCTCGCAGATGAGGACCACCGTGCCTTCGAGCGCAGCCGCCAGCTCGTCGCTGGTCATGGCCTCGCGGGTCACGCCCCAGCCGGCGTGCACCGGTTCGTATCCGAGGGCTGCCAGCTCATCGAGCCCCTCGAGCGGGAACTCCGCCGTGACCAGCGCCTTCATGCCGTCCACCCCGGGAGCGTCTGGCGCAGGGCGTCGCCGGCCGCGATGTATCGCATGTAGCCCTCCTCGAGTGCTTCGTTGGGGCGGGGGTCTACGGTCTCGCCGATGAACGCCGGTGCCTGGGAGCTCGCGGGTGTACCAGCGGACGCCACCAGCCAGGCGAAGGCGCGGCCGGCCGGGTAGTCGCTTGCCACACGACCGATGGGTCGCCCGGTGGTGTCGGCGACGAGCTGCGTGAACGTGCGTGAGCGAGAGGCGCCGCCGAGCAGGCAGATCCGGTTCGATACCTTGCCGGTGGCCCGCTCGAGGTCTTCGAGGTTCCCGCGGATGCCGTAGGCGTGTGCCTCGATGAAGGCTCGCGCCACGTCAGCGCGCGCATGCCCGGGTTCGAAGCCGATGAGCCCGCCCGGCGCCCCCGAGCTCCAGGTCTCCTCGCTCCAGATCCGCGCCGTGACGGCGGCCGTGATGCCGTTGGCACCAGCAGGCGATGCGGCCGCCTCGTCCGCGAGCGTGCTGACGCCGGTGCCGCTGATCTGCGCGAACCAGTCGAGGCTCATGCCGGTGTAGCCGGCGTTGGTCTCCGCCGCCCAGCGGTCGGGACGGAGATGGGCGCTGACCCACGGGTGCTGCTCGGGATCGCGCGGAAGCTCGGCGGTACTCGCCTGCAGCGGCGTGGTCGTGCCCGCCACCACGCTGACCACGCCATCAGCCAGGCCGCCTGCCCCCGTGGCGGCGAGCTGCGTATCGCCGCCGCCAGCGATGACGTCGATGCCACCGGGCAAGCCCAGGTCAGGATCACGCAGGGTCCCTACGCGGGTGCCGGCATCGACGAGCCGCGGCAGTGCGGACGGGTCGAGACCCAGCGACTCGAGGACTTCGCGCGCCCACGTTCGTCGATCGACGTCGAGCAGTTGCCCGGCAGAGGCCATCGAGGGCTCGCTCACGCGCTCGCCACAGAGACGCCATAGCGCCCAGTCGTGCACGAAGAGCATCGTGCGGGCTCGTTGAAGCCGGCCGCTGCGCTGCTCCTCGAGCAGCTTGGGCAGTGTCAGCTGGGGCGCCGACCAGTGACCGGTGATCTCGTACAAGCGCTCACGGCCGATGGTCTCGCGCACGCGCTCGAGGTGGTCCGCCCCACGCCGGTCGGCGTTGACCACGCCTGCGCCCAGCTCTCCGTCGTCGTCGAGCAGGACATAGCCCTGGCGCAGGGACGTGACACTCACGGCGCCGTAGTCGTCGGGAGGGCGTGCCGCCCGCGAGACGGCTGCGCGCATGGCCGCCGCCGCCGCCCGCCACCAGCCGTGCGGGTCGAACTCCGCGCGGCCGGGTGCCGGGAACGAGGTCTCGGTCGGCTCCTGGGCCACCGCCAGCACCTCGCCGCGCTCGACATCGGCCACGCAGGCCTTGACGGCCCCGCCTCCGAAGTCGAGCCCGGCGACCAGCGGCATCAGGTCTTGCCGTAGCCCTTGCCGGCAGCTTCGAGCCCGTGGATCCACTCCATGTACTCGGGCGGCGTGACCGTGTCCGTGTCGCCCAGCTGGATGGCTCGATAGGTAGCCATGGCCGCCGCCTCCAGGTTCATCGCCCTCTGATAGGCCAGGTCGGGCGTGTCGGCCACCAGCAGACAACCGTGATGCTTGAGCAGCACGACCTCGGCATCGTCGAGCTGGGCCGCTACGGCCGTAGCCAGCTCCGGGCTACCGGAGTTGATGTACGGGACCTCATGGAGATCGCGCACGTAGTAGGCATGATCGGTGGTGAGGTGGCGGATGGGCGTGCCGATGGCATGCAGTGTCGTCGAGAGCGGCGGATGGAGGTGGAAGACGAACTGCGCGTCCGGGCGCGCGAGATAGGCCGCCGCGTGCATGGGCCACTCGCTCGAGGGCTTGAGCTCCCCCGCGAGCCTGTTCCCGTCGAAGTCGACGCGTGCGAGCTGGTCGGGCGAGAGCTCAGCGATGCTGTAACCGCTGGGCGTGATGAGGAAACCCTCACCATCGGGCAGCCGACCCGAGAGGTTGCCTCCGGAGCCCACCACGAGCCCCGCGGTCACAAGCTTCTGGCCCTGGAACAGCAGAGCCTCGGCGATGGTTCGTTCGTCAGTCATGTGCGGTGAGTCCTTCTCCTCGTGTTAGGCGAGCTCTGCTCAGGCGTTGGGCCGCAGGATGGTCTTGAGCGTCATGAGTGCCTCGTCGCGCGACTCCTCCAGGGCGGAGCGAACCTTGGCCATGGGGTAGCTGGCGGTGACGAGGCGTCGTCCGTCCACGACCCGTGAGGCCAGCAGCTCGAGCGCGAGCCCGAACTCGGTAGGCGCCAGGTGCCCGCCGCGGATCTCGAGCTCCTTGAACTCGGCCACGGTGTTCCAGTCGACCGACCCGCGCTCGCGGTAGACACCGTAGAGCGTGATACGACCGCCGGGCGCGATGGCCTCGAAACCCAGGTCGACCGAGGCGGTGACGCCGGTGAAGTCGACGTAGTGATCGGGCCCGATGCCGTCGGTGCGTTCGCGCAGCTCAGCCGCTGCGTCGGTGGTGGTGACATCGATAGCCTCGGTGGCGCCCAGCTCAAGGGCCAGCCGGGCACGCTCGGGCGTGGTCACGAGGGCCACGATCTCGCGCACCGGCTTGACCGCGGCGACGTACGCCAGCGCGCCGGCACCGATGGCGCCGATGCCGCTGATGACGATGCTCTCACCGTCGGTCGGGTCAGCCCGCTCGATGGCGTGGATACCGCACGCCAGCGGCTCGGCGGCGACGGCTTCCTCTGGGACCAGGCCGGTGGGCACGCGCCACACGCGGGCTTCCGGCGGGATGGCCATCCGCTCGGCCCAACCGCCGGGCAGGCTGCTGCCGATGTGGCGGCCATCGCGACAGAGGTGGTACCGCTCGCGCCGGCAGAGGGGGCACACGCCGCAGGGAACCATGACCTCGTTGACGACCATGTCGCCCTCGGCCACGCCCCAGCGCGAGCCGGCCTCAGCGTCCAGCTCCACGATGGTGCCCACGTTCTCGTGCCCGGGGATGAAGGGGAACGCCAGCTCCCAGGGCGAGTCACCCTTGTAGATCATGCGGTCGGCAGCACAGACGCCGGCGGCCTCCATGCGCACGACCGCTCCGCCCTCAAGGACCAGGTCCGGCACGTCCTCGACACGGAAGTCACCCGCGCCGTGAGCCACGACGGCTCTCACCGCTGGCCCCGCGCTCGAGCGGTCGCTTCCTTCATCGTCGCGTAGCCGTAGGTGCTGGCAGCCTCGCTGCCGATGACGCCCTCCTCGACCGAGCCGTACATGTCAAGTGACATGGCGCCGGTGTAGCCGATCTCGTCGATGGCCTGCATGAAGCCGGTGAAGTCGTGATGCCAGCCCGGTGGCAGATCGGCCTCGACGGGCCCCGGTGTGTCCCCCAGGTGCACGTGCTTGAGCCGGTCACCGATGAGGTGGAGCGCCACCGGCAGGTCCTCGCCCACCCACAGCGCGTGGCCCGTGTCGAGGAGCACGCCCAGGGCCGGGTGATCCACCGCATCGCAGAGTCGCAGCGCGGCGTCCGCATTGGCCAGCATCTCCATGGGCTTGTACTCGACGGCCACTTCCATGCCTAGCTCGGCGACGCCCTCGGCGATGGTCCGGAAGGACTCGACCATCACGGGCCACACCTCGGCTGGTCGGGTGCTGCGGTCGAGCGTGTCCGCACCGGGCCACAGGCCGAGGACCTTGCAGCCGAAGGCATCACGGCCGACGCGGGCCGTGTCAAGTGCCCCCCGGATGGCCTCGGCGGCATGGCCCGGGTGCCCCAGACCACCGTGGGGCCACCTGTCGGGCGGCATGGAGTAGAGCACCGTGCCCACGGCCAATCCATACGTGTCGGTGAGCGTGACGTAGTCGGCGACCTTGGCTTCGGACAACTGGTCAGCCACGTCGTAGACGCCCAGCTCGATGCCGTCGAAGCCGAGCTTCGCGCTCGAGGTCCAGATGGACTCCGCCGAGTGTCCCTCCGGCCAGTAGTTCCAGTCGGCGTTGAGCAGCTTCGGGATCACAGGATGCGGTCCTCGGTAGGCACCACCCAGGCCTGCTCCTTCGGCAGCCGTAGCGTGATGGCCTGCTCCGCTTCGTAGCGCACACCCGGCGCGGCAGTGAACTGGAAGGGCACATCGGCGGCGTGGGCCCAGACGCGCACGTGCGTGCCCAGATACATGGCTCGCTCGACGGTCGCCTCAAAGCTGTTCTCACCTGGACCGACCTCGATGGCCTCCTGGCGGATGACCAGCATGCCATCACCGGCTGGGTGCTCGTGGCCCAGCTGCAACGTGCCCAGGACGGACTGGAAACTCCGGCCGCTGACCGTGCCGGGGACGAAGTTCTTGGTGCCGAAGAAGCGGGCCACGGACTGGGTCGCCGGTCGTTCGTAGAAATCCTGCGGCAAGCCATCCTGCTGGATGCGACCCTGGAGCATGAGCGCGATGCGGTCGGCCAGCATCACCGCCTCTTCCTGGTCGTGCGTGACGAAGATGCTGGTGATCCCCAGCTCGGCCTGGATGGATCGGATGAGGTCGCGCATCTCGATGCGCAGGTTGGCGTCCAGCTGGCTCAGCGGCTCGTCCAGCAGCAGGATGTCCGGCTCGGTGATGAGCCCGCGGGCGAGCGAGATACGCTGCTCCTGGCCACCCGAAAGCTGACCGGGCCGGCGGTCCTCCATGCCGGGCAGGCGAACGAGCTCCATCATCTCCTTGACCCGCTTCTTCCGCGTCTTCTTGTCCACGCCGCGCATGCGCAGCCCGAAGGCCACGTTGTCGCCGATGGACATGTGCGGGAAGAGCAGCGGCTTCTGGAAGACCATCGCGACCTGGCGCTTCTCGGCGGGGATGTCGATGACCGACGCCCCATCGAACTGGACGTCGCCGCTGGTGGGGTCGAGCAGACCGGCCACCATCTTCATGGTCGTCGTCTTGCCACAACCGGAGGGCCCGAGCATGGCCACCAGCTGGCCCTTCTCGATGTTCATATCGATGGCATCGACGCTCGGCTCGGTGGCGTTCTTGTAGACCTTGGTCAGCTGGACCAGATCGACCGTGACCGTCATGCGCGTCCGATGCCCCCGATAGCTGCGTCGTCGCCACTCAGATACCTCGAGGTCAGGATCATGAGCACGATGGCCGGCGCGATGAAGAAGAGGCTCAGCGCAGCCGCGATGGCGGGATCAGAGCCCACGAACTGGAACAGCAGGAGTGGCAGCGTGATCACGATGCCGCCCCCGATGATGAGCGTCATGAGGTACTCGCTCCAGCTGATGAGGAAGGCGAAGAAGGCGGCCACGATGAGGCCGGGCAGGACGGCCGGGAACGTGACGTGCATGAAGACGCGCAGCGGGTTGGCGCCAAGGACCCGGGCCTGCTCCTCGTAGCTCGTGTCGTAGTTGGCGAATACCGCCCCCATCACCAACACGACGTAGGGGATGGTCGGGATGAGGTGGACGAGCACGACGCCGGGAATGGTGTCGGCCAGCCCGTAGCGGATGAACATCACCTGGATGCCCATCGACACCGCGATGGCGGGCACGATGACCGGCGCCAGCAGGATGAGCTCGACGAAACGTTTGCCGCGGAAGCGGTAGAGGCCCAGCGCGCGGCCCCCGGACAGGCCGATGGCCGCGGCGATCACGGCCACGAGGAGGGCGATGGAGAGCGAGTTGAAGAGGCCCTCCATGACGTCGGAGCGGTCAGAGAAGACGTAGGACCAGGCGCGGTCCGAGAGCTCTTCGGGGATGATCGTGGGGAAGAACCAGCGGTGGCTGATGGACCAGAAGATCAGCGGCACGAAGGGCAGCAGCAACAGGAAGCACATCAGCAACACGAGCAGGTAGCGACCGATGTGGCGCTTGGGCCTGGGCCCCGGGAATGCCTCCGGCGGATCTTCGTGGTCGAGGCGTGTGTCGGGTTGCATGACACCGGTCCCGCCGGTCACGTTACGCTGGCCCGCCGTGATCTTCGCCTCCCCTTCGTCGGGTGGGCGGCCGGTCGTGTCGCGCTCGATGTTCACGACTCACTCCGGACGTAGCGGCGCGAGAGCCAGGTGTAGACGAACACGGCCACGGCGGTGATGACAGCGATGACCATGGCGATGGCCATGGCCTCCGAGCGCGCGTTCAGGTCGACATCCGCGAAGGACTTGTAGGCCAGGACCGGCAGCGCCGCGGGGAAGGGCTGCCCGAGCAGGAACGGCACCTCGAAGGCCCCGAAGCCGAAGGCGAAGACGATCACCGACGTGGACACGATGGCCGGCGTGATGAGCGGAAGGATGACGTGCCAGAAGCGCTTCCAGCGGCTGGCGCCGAGTGTCCTGGCCAGGTCCTCGTAGTCACCGACGCCGCGCGCCAGTGCGGCCAGCACGACGACGCCGATGAAGACGGTCTCCTTCCAGACGTACTCGGCGATGATGCCGATCGCACCGCGGTCGTTCGTCATGGGGTAGAAGTCGCCCGGGGAGTCGGTCAGGCCGAACGCGAAGGAGATACGTGACAGGAGCCCGCCCTGCGCCAGCAGGAAGAGCATGGCCACCGCTCCGACGATGTGCGGGATGGGCAGGTTGAACTGGAAGATGAAGGTCGTGACGCGCCGGCCCCGCGCCGTGTGGTGGATGAGCAGCGCGCAGGCTACCGCCAGGACGATCGAGATGATGGTCGAAACGAAGGCGATGTAGAGCGAGAGCCGCAGCGAGATCCAGAAGACCCGGTCGTTGAAGATCTCGATGTAGGCATCGAGATTGAGGTCGTTCTTGCCGATGAGCGGCATGTAGTTGAGGCTCTGCATGAGCCCCAGCACGAGGCCGCCGGTGAAGAGCACGAGGACCACGAACAAGGCAGGCGAAAGCAGCAACCAGGGTCGGGTCCAATCGGGGAGGCGCCGGCGACGGCGCCTCCCCGTCGTGGTCGCAGTCACGTCTCGCTACTCGCGATTCGGACAGCTAGGGCGGGATCGGGTGCTACTGCTGGAGGACCTTCTCAGTCCACCCCTTTTCGACCGCGGTGACGTAGTCCGCCACCAGCTCAGGATTGGCGTTGACCGAGCGGTCAGCCGCCGAGAGCACTGCCGGGTGCAGCGGGACCGCGGCGAACTCCGCCTCCAACTCGGTCAGCGCGGGGTCGATGATGGGGTCGGAACTCCAGCTATCCGGCTGCGCTCGTTCGAGCTGCGCCTCCGGCGAGAGGAGGATGTTGGCCACGGCCAGCGCACCAGCCTGGCTATTCGCGTTGTACGGGATAGCCACGAAGTGCGTGTTGCTGATGGTGCCGTGGTCGAAGACGAACATCTTCGTGGTCTCGGGGTAGACGCCGTTGTCGACCAGCGGTCCGACCTCGGTGGGACCGTAGGTCATGGTCATGCTGATCTCACCGTTGGAGTAGAGGTTGTCCAGCTCCTCCTTGGACTGCGGGTAGGTCTGGCCCTCGCGCCACAGGTACGGCTCGATACCGTTGAGGATCTCCCAGGTCTTCTCCGCGGCCGCATCGAACTTCTCCTGGTCGAACGGACCAAGCAGGTCCTCGTAGCCGCCGTTCGCGTGGTACAGGACATGGCGGACGAACACCGACCCGGTGAAGTCGGGCGGTGCCGAGTAGGTGAACTGGCCGGGATTGGCCTCGATCCACTCGAGTAGCTCGGCCATCGAGGACGGCGGCTCGGGGACCTTGGCCTCGTCGTAGACGAACACGAACTGCGCGCTGCCCCAGGGCGACTCACAACCGTCGACCGGGGTGCCGAAGTCGGTTTCGAGGCTCGCGGACTCCTGGATGTACTGGCGGTTGGGCAAGCTCGAAGCCCAGTCGCAGAGCAGCAGGTCTGCCTGCTTGGCAGTCCTGAAGTTCTCGCCGTTGATCCAGATCATGTCGACGGAGCCACCGTCGTCCTTGCCGGCCTGCTTCTCACCAAGCACCTTGTTGACGATGTCCGGGGCGTCGCCGGGGACACGATTGAAGGTGATGCCGAGCTCCGCAGCCGCATCGGTCACGTAGCCGTCCATGTAGCCGTTGATGTTGTCGGCGCCGCTCCACATATGCATGTTGACGGTCTGGCCCTGAGCTTCGGCTAGGACCTCCTCCCACGAGGGGATGTGGCCGTCCGCCCCGACCGGCGCTGCGACAGCGGCGGCAAGGCTAAGACTCAGGACGCTGGCGACGCCCACTCGAAGCGTTCGATTACCCGTTGGCACGATGTGACACCTCCCTTTGTCGGTGGGCCGGCCCCGCCGGCCTGGTCAAGCCTGGTTCCCGTCCTTCTCCATGGCGGCGAACGAGCGTCGCCAGATGACCGTGGAGTGCTGCGGGACCCCCCAAGTCGCTTCCTCGTAGACGATCGGGCTGCCGTTTCGGTCTCGCAGGAGACACGTGTTCCTGATGACCGGGCTGTGCTCCGGCAGCTCGAAGATCTGACGGACCTCCTCGTTGGCGATTACGGCGGTCGCCACCTCCTCTCCGTCCTCGAGTGGCACCGGGTGGTGCCGTTCGATGAGTCGGTACAGACTCTGGTCCAGGCCGTTCGTGGCCAGGTCGCTGCGCGAGACGTTCGGCAGCACAGATGCGGGGATGTAGACGTCTGACAGGAAGACCGGCGCATCGTCGACCGTGCGCAGGCGCTTGATGTGGACGAGTTCGGTGTCGGTGGCCAGTCCCAGCCGGCCCGCCACGACAGCAGGGCCGGGCTCTATGGCCATCGAAAGCAGCTGTGCGCCGGGCTCCCGACCTTCGCGCAGGACGACCGAGGTGAACGAGAGCAGGCACTGCGCACCGGCGCGAGCGGGATCGGAGACATAGGTGCCGGCACCCTGGCGGGTGACCACGAGGCCCTCCCGCTGAAGCTCGGCGATGGCGCGGCGGACGGTGATGCGGCTCATGGCGTGCTCAGCCATCAACTCTGCCTCGGACGGGAAGAGGTCACCCGGGCGATAGAAGCCGCGCTCGATACAATCCCGCAACTCGCCTCTGAGCTGCTCGTACAGCGGCGGTCGTGTGCTGGGTGCGACCAGCTGCTCCACCATGCCGATACGTTATAACGAGTGGCAAGCCCCGCGGATCGGGCCGGCCTATGGCGCCTGATCGAGCTTGCGGTAGAAGTCGCGGAAGACCTCGTCTCGCTCGATGCCCACGGCCTCCCGCATGAGGTGGCGGCCAAGCGGGTGCTGCCAAAGCAGCTCCTCGTCGAGCACCGGTGACGGTGTGAGCTGCGATGGCACCCACTCGGGCTGCATCAGCCAGGCGAAGCAGATGAGATCCCAGATGACCCACGTGCGGTGGGCGGGGTCGGTGACTCCACGCTGCGCCCGGATCGGGTTGTGCACGTACAGGTGGTGCAGGTAGTCGCCGATACGACCGCGGCCTCGGACCCAGCGCTCCATGTCCGGGAGCGAGATCGTCAGCTGGGCCCCGATGTAGAAGCCCGGGAGGTAGACCAGCGGCACGCCGCTGTCGAAGAGCAGCCGCGATGCCGGCAGGTCTTGGACCAGGTTCAGCGAGGGCCGGCTCGAGAGCGGGCTCCACGACGGGTAGCTGGAGGTCCACACCACCACGATGCGCTCGATGATGCGCGGCTCCAATAGGATGGCCGAGGCGATGTTGGTGACTGCCCCGATGGCGGCCACGTAGAGCGGTCGGTCATCCTCGGCCATGGCCCGCTCGATGAGGTGCTCCACAGACTCGCTGCGTCGCGGCTCGTCTGGCGCGGGCAGATAGCCCGGGCTGCCGCGGAAGACCTGGCCACTGGGGTCGTGGTTCAACAGCTCGTATACCTTGAGGGCCTCCTGGTAGCTGAGCTCCATGCCCTCGTCCGGTCCCGGGAACGGGACATCGTGTGGGTCGGTGCCCGCCGCGATCAGGTTGCGCGCCCAAGCGTGATAGCTGCCGACGATGGCGACCTCGGGCCCCTGACTCCGTTGGTCACGCTGGACCTCCCGGTACGCCTCCAGGAGAGGCTCGCGGTGGTGGGCGAACGAGAAGGGCTCGATGAGCGTGCCCTCGATCTCGAAGGCCTCCGGCGAGAGGAGCGCCCAGGCCAGGGCGAACTGGTCGTCGATCTCATTGGCTGCATCGGTGTCGATGATGAGTCGCACCGGTCCGCTCGGCGGCTCCAGCAACCGCTCCAGGCGAGTCGGCGACAGCACCGGGAAGGCAGGTCCGTTCATCGTCCTCCTCCGTGACCGAGGGCGCCGCAGTCACGGCGCCGATTGATGATGCTCCACGCCGGCACCCGCGATCGCGGGCGTGCCGGTCGAGTGGTCAAGGCACTGTACCTGCCGCTAGGCTCCGAGCGTACTCTTCAGCCAGCAGCGAGGGAGAGCCATGGGCGAGCGGATCGGGCTGGTCGGCTTCGGCGTCATGGGCGCAGCAATGGCCGCCCGCTTCGTCGATGCCGACTACCAGGTGGTGGTGGTCGACTCCGCGGCGACAGCACGCGAGCGGGCGCTCGACCTCGGCTGCGAGATCGTGGACTCCCCGGCCGCGGTCGGCGCAGCCGTCGAGGTGGTTCTGATCTCGCTGCCCCGGGCGGAGCATGTGACCAGCGTCGTTCGAGGCCCGGACGGGTTGTTGAGCACCGCTGCGGCCGGGAGCGTGATCGTCGACACGAGCACCATCGACGCCGCTACGACCATCGCCAACGCGACCGCAGCAACCACGCGCAGCGTCGGGTACCTCGACGCGCCGGTGCTCGGGCGCCCTCGCAACATCGGCAACTGGACCCTGCCGGTCGGCGGCGAGACGACCGGCCTCCGCCGAGCCGAACCGGTACTGCGGATCGTGGCCTCGCGCGTCGTGCACATGGGGCCGGCCGGCGCGGGTAACACCGTCAAGCTACTCAACAACCTCATGTTCGGCGCCATCAACGCCGCCACCTGCGAGACGTTCGCGCTGGCGGAGCGGCTGGGTGTGGACCGACAGCTGCTCTTCGACACCATCGTGGAGAGTGGCGCGGCGACCGTGAGCAACCTCTTCCGCGAGCTCGGCCCCAAGATCATCGAGGGCGACTTCGCGCCCGACTTCAGCGTCGACAATCTGGCCAAGGACATCGACCAGGGACTGGCCCTGGCGCGTTCGGTCGGCCTCACGCTCGATGTCGGCGAGGCCGGCCAAGCGCTGAACCGGCGAGCCCAGGAGGCGGGTCTCGGGAGCGAGGACACTGCCGCGGTGGTCGAGGTGGCCGGGGCAGCCAACCAGGAGGATGGTCGATGAGGTCGATCGAGCTCGACTACGGCACGAAGCGCATGCCGGTGGAACTGCCGGACAGCGCCGTCGTGGTGCGATACGGCAAGACGTATGCCGACCCACCGAGCGTGGACCCCGTGGCGGCCACGCGCGCGGCGCTCGATGCGCCCCTGGGCTTGCCGCCCCTCACCGAGCTGGCCGGCCCCGGTCGTACGGCGGTCATCGTCTTTCCCGACCGCGTGAAGGGTGGGGCTCATCCCCTGGCCCATCGCCGCGTGTCCATCCCGGCCGTCGTGGATGACCTGCTCCGGGGTGGCTGCCGGATCGAGGACATCTCTCTGCTGTGTGCCCAGGGCCTGCATCGGCGAAACACGCGCGAGGAGTGGCTGGAGTACCTGGGCCCGCAGATCGTGGACCGCTTCTGGCCCGACCGCATCAGCAACCACGACGCCGAAGGCGACCGACTCCTTGACCTTGGCCACGACGGCATGGGCAATGCAGTCCAGACCCACCGGGCGATCCTCGACGCCGACATCGCGGTGCTCATCGGGCACTGCGCAGCGAATCCCTACGGCGGCTTCAGCGGCGGGTACAAGATGCTCGTCACCGGTCTCGCGGGACGCGCCTCGATCGCGAGCCATCACAACCCAGACACGATGCATCGGCATGATTGGCTCGGAGGGGCCGTCGACTCACACATGCGTCACCAGTTCCAGTCCATCGGTGAAGCCATCGAGGAGGGCATCGGCAAGCGGGTCTTCGCGGTCGATGCGGTGCTTGGGCAGTTCGGCGAGGTCCTCGACGTCCAGGCGGGCACGATCGCGGAGGTCGAGCGCGCCACGTGGCCGCTGGCGAAGCGCCGCGCCGAGGTGGTGATCGACGAACTCGAGCAACCCGCGGACATCCTGATCGTGGGGCTGCCGCGCGACTTCCACTATGGACCTGGCATGGGTACCAACCCGATCCTCATGAGCCTGGCGATCGGAGCCCAGTACTCGCGCGCCGCGAGGGCGTTGCGACCCGATCCGGTCATCATCGCGGCCGCCGTGTGCGATGGCTGGTTCAATGCCGACTGGTTCCCCTCGTACGAAGAGTCGTACGAGGCGCTCCAGGACTACGACACGGCGCCCGACTTCCTCGCGTCGGAGGACGCCGGGCGGATCTCGACCGATCCGACCTACTGCGCCAGCTACTCCAGCGGCTACACCTACCACCCCTTCCACGCCATGTCGATGATCTCGGGCGGAGCCGTCCCGCTGCGATGGTGCTCGCAGGTCTATGTGGTGGGTGCGGAGCAGCCACGCTATGCCCGCGGCATGGGCTTCCGGACGCTGCGCACGGTGGCCGGTGCGCTCACGGATGCCGAGCGCTACGTCGGATCGCGCCCGCGCATCCTGGCCACGCCAGAGTGCTACTCCGGCGGCATGGCGGTGAACCTCATCGCCACGGGAGCGTACTGATAGCTGATGGTGCCGAGAGGATGAAGGAGTGAGGATGTCGAACGCAGCACACCGACCCGCGCACGCGATCTGGAGCATCCCGCCCGCCTGGCCCACCACCCGCAGCACCAGCGGCTTCCGGATGGCACCGACCACCGCCGTGTCGCGGGTCCTCGGTGTCGGGATCCTGGCGGCCATCGCGGCACCGTGGCTCATCCACCTGATCCCCGGAACCAGCGCCTCGCTTGGTCCGACCCTGTTGCCCATCTTCTACGCGCCGATGTTGGCGGCCCTGATGCTCAGGCTGCCCCTGGCTGTCGCCGTCAGCGTCGTCGCACCGATCGTCGGCCAGTACCTGACAGGGATGCCCCCGCATGCGATCCTCCCGGGCCTGATGCTGCAGGTCGCCTGCTTCGTGGTGGCACTCCGAGTCCTGCGGGCCCTGCCCTGGGTGGTGGCGGTCCCGGTGGCCTACGTCGTCGGTCTCGTATCGGCCGCGGTCATGACGCGGGTCGTCGGCGCCGCACCGATCGATGTCATGGGCACCATCGAGGTCGCATGGCTCGGTATCGCGGTCCTCACGGGGCTCGGCCTGCTGGCAGGCCGGCTGCTGCGCGGCACCACGCAGTGAAGCCACGCGTGACGCTGGCTGAGGTGGAGCGTCGTCTTGGCGCGATCGCCTTCCCGCCGGTCGACGCGGTGATCGCGGTCGAACGGGGCGGCCGGGTCCCCGGCGAGCTGATCGCAGATTTGCTCGAGCGGCCCATCGGATTCCTGCGGCTCGCCTACCGTGACGACTCAAACGCGGTGCGACATCCAGCGCCGCTGGTCCTGCATCGAACAACGATCCCGTGCGCGGCCGGCGGTCGCATCATCCTCGTCGACGACGTCAGCGCCAGCGGGTCGACGCTTCAGCGAGCCACGCGAGAGCTTCCTGGCTTCGAGGTCACGACATTCGTGCTCAAGGGTACGGCTGACATCGTGGCGTTTCCTGAGCTGGACACCTGTGTCACCTGGCCATGGACGCCCCTAGCGTCCACCACAGGTGCCATGCCGGCGGATGTTGACGTCGGCTGACCCTTCGAGCACGCGGTCCATGCCGGAGCCACACCGCCGACGTCGGGGATGAGCGAGCCGATGAGCAGGAGGCACCGGCTACACCAGGGGAATGGCAGCTCGGCTGTAGGCTCCCCGATGTAGGCATAGGTCAGACCTGCCGCCCTCAGGACCTGCGTGTAGCGCGGCTCGGCCTCATCGCGCCGGCCGCGTCCGGCGCGATGCATCGCGGGCTGTGGGAGGCGGTGTCCCGGAAGTGCACGCTCGCTACTTTGGCGCGGCGCACCGACCCACGCTCCTACGGGAAGAGGGGCTCCTGCCAGGCGGGGCGGTCGGGAGCCTCGCCCTTGCGCAGCATCTCCCACCACTGCTCGTCGGTGAGCCGACCTTCCGACGTCGGCCGCGCGAACTCGTAGTAGGAGTCGACCCCGCCGGTGGCAACGTGGAACTCCCCCTCGTCGTCGGGCACGAGCACGAAGATCCGATCGATGCGGCCCGTGCCGATCTCGAGCACCTCGTCGGTGTCCTTGATCAGGTCGATGCCGCGACCGATGTCGGCGATGATGGCCGCGTCGTCGTCACGGATGGGCCTTGGCGTGTCCACCTTGTCGCCCGTGCGCCACCAGAAGCCCTCGAGCTCGCCGCCGATCGAGCGGAGCCACTCGTTGTCCGCCTCCCACCGCTTCTTGCCCTGGCCCATCTCGATGGGCTCCCCGGCGAGCTCGTCAGCCGCGAGGATCTCGAGGCGGTCCACGAACTCGATGAAGTCATCCAGCAGCGTGCGGACCTCCTTGGTCAGCGGGCTTCGACCGGCCAGGCCGTCGCGGGTGAGCGCGGCCATCGCTGACAGGCGCGCAAAGGCCACCGGATCGGGCTCCACCCAGTTGCGCACTCGCTGCAGCTCGGGCACGGTGCTGCCCATCTCTCCCACGAACTGCTTGGTGTAGAGGACGGTGTCGTGCTTCAGCTCGGCATAGGAACCGAACCCGGTCTGCTGCGACTTGGCCTTCCAGGCATCGGACTGCATGAAGTCGGCGCCGGGCAGGACGGTCTCGACAGCTGCAGCCAGCTCGATGGGCGTGTAGTCGTCCGGCGATGGCCCTGGGCGTCCCTGTCGTGACGCAGGACGACGGCTTCCCGAGGCTCGCGGAGCTGGATGTCGTCCACGTCTAGGCGCAGCTCGCTGATGGCCCTCCAGCAAGAAGACCACTGGCAAGATGACGGGCAAGGCCGATGCAGGCGGCCGGACGTGCCGGTTCAGCGAGTCCGAGTGAGCGACGCTTCGTCGGTGACTGGACCAGGCTCGCTATCGTTGGCACTCGGTCTACCGTTGCGAGAAGGAGTCGATCATGTCCCATCGTCCACGCTGGAGGAGCGTTGCCCTGGCAGCCGCGCTGGCGGTGAGCCTGCCGCTCGCCGTGGCGGCACAGGATGCGTCCACCGACGACTCGTCCGACCAAGCTCCGCCGATCGAGGGCCTGGGTTGGTACACCTCCATCGACGTGGCTGGCACGGAGATCGAGTCTGCGTTCACCCGAGGCGAAGTCGAGCAGTGGACCGCGACGCTCGATGTCGCCGGCGCCACTGTCGAGGACCTCGAGTACACCTATCAGCGGATCATCGACCCCGAGACGCTTCCACAGCTCGGTGGACTCGCCACCGTCCGCATCGCTGGAGCACCCGAGGACGCGGTGCTTGCCGCAGTGCTCGCCGACGTCTCGGCGCAGGCGGTCGCACTCGGTGCAGAGCCTACGACCTCCGAACCGGTCACCCTGGGCGACAAGGACGTCGTGAGGATCGACCTCCCCGAAGAGCTCGGCCCTGACGATGCGTTCGTCTACGTGCGCGGCGACACGGCGTGGCTTTTCATCATGCAGGAATCGCTCGCCGAACTGGGCCTGCAGGAGTTGCCGTAGCCACGCGCATCCACCCGTACCTCTTCGGCGTCGTCGCTTTCGTCTCCGCGTTGGCCGGCGCCTCGACCGCGGCTGCGGCCGAACTCGAGTGGCGGCCGTGCCCGGATCGACCGGGCGTGGAGTGCGCGTCGCTGGACGTGCCCCTCGACCGCGGGGATGTTTCGAGTCGATCGGTCTCCCTGCCGGTCCGTCGCCTGCCCGCAAGCGACCCCGAGCAACGACTGGGCGTGCTCATCACCATCGCGGGCGGTCCCGGCCAGCGCGGGACGGACTGGGTGGCACCGGAGGTCCACGCTCCCTCGATCGCATCCCGCTTCGACATCGTGAGCTTCGACCCGCGTGGAACGTCGGGAGACACGGCCATCACTTGCATCCCCCAGTGGGATCCGTACGGCGACCTCGACCGCACACCAGACGACGCAGCGGAGCGCGGAGCGCTCGATGAGCGGATCCGGGAGCTGGCGGCCGGATGTCAGGAGGCACACGAATCGCTGCTTCCCCACCTCGGAACCGCCGATACCGTGCTCGACATCGAGGCGCTACGCCAGGCACTGGGCGAGGCGCAGGTGAGCTTGCTCGGCTCGTCCTACGGGTCCGAGGTCGCACTGCGCTACGCGAGCGCCTTCCCCGAGCACACCCGGTCGGTCGTGCTCGACGGCTAC
Source organism: uncultured Chloroflexia bacterium (assembly GCA_963752475.1). Taxonomy (GTDB): domain Bacteria; phylum Chloroflexota; class Limnocylindria; order Limnocylindrales; family CSP1-4; genus JAFMJV01. The sequence goes on from CAVVYR010000001.1 coordinate 238,030, forward strand.
AGCGACCCCAACCTGGCGCCGCCCGCACACGAGCTCGAACAGGCCGCCGCCTTCGAACGAGAGCTCGACGAACTGCTGGTCGAGTGCGCGCTCCGCGATGACTGCCCGCTGGAAGGTCCCGACCCTGGCATGACCCTCGACGGCCTGATCGAGACGCTGGACGGATCGCCGCTGGCAGCGAGGCACGGGCGCACCTTGCGGCAGGCGGACGCCTACGAGGCCATCACCGGGGCGCTCGTGCGTGGGCCGAGCGAGCGCGAACGGCTGCTCCACGCCATCGCCGCCGCGACCGACGGGGATGGCCACATGCTGCTCGGGATGGCCGACGAGTTCCGCGCTGACTTCGAGGCCAGCGGGCTTGACCTTGGCACCTACATGGCCATCGTCTGTGCCGATGACGGCGCTGCCTGGGCATCGCTCACCGATGAGGACCTGGAGTCGCTGACAGAGCACGTGCAGGATGCGGCCCCGCGCCTGGGCGCCTGGCTCTGGTCACCGACAGTGGCTGATGGCCTGCCGCCGATCGGGCTATGCGCGATGGCGCCTGAAGCAGCTCCCCCCGTGGCGGGCCATTTCGATGGCGCGGGTGCCGGACCGATCCTCGTTCTCGCCGCATCCGGCGATCCGACGACGCCCCTTTCCGCTGCGCTTCGCGCGCTCGAGGATCTCGACGACGCCTCGCTCCTGACGATACGAGCGGACCGCCATCTGGTCTATCCCCTGGCCGTCGCCGCCCCTGGCTCGACGAGCGGCCGCTGTGTGCTGAGGGCGATCGAGGACCATCTGTTCGAAGGTACGAGCGCGGCGCAGATCCAGTGCCCACGAGCGTGAGCAGCCAGACGACGGGGACCACGGTATGGTCTTGCGGATGAAGCGACAGATCAGCAGCCTTATCGCCATCACGGCAGCGACGCTCATCCTCAGCGGCCCGGCGCTCTCGAGCACGCCGGGTCCGGTGTTGCCGATCGGGGAAGCGGATCCGCCGGCATACGATCCGACCGAGCCATACCGCGACGACCGGGGTGGCCGCTGTCCCGCCGGCAACACACGCATGGGCCCGGGCGGGGAGATCGACCTCACGGGACCGACCGAATGGAACCGCCTGCCCGGTCCGGTCGTGCCGGTGGCGCCCGCACCGGCGACCGAGTCCGCACCGTGCCTCGCCGATGTCCGGCTCGATCTGCTGGTCGAAGCGCCCGACGACAAGAAGCCCGACGGTGCGGATGGGAACCTCGACGGCATCGCCGTGCCGCGGCCCTCGCTCGAGGGCGGGTTCGAGGTCACCCTGCCCGCCCAGGATCGCGTCATCACGCTTTCGGACCCAGGCGACAACTGGGAGCTCAAGTCGACGTCGTGCTCATGCTCGGGCTGGACCACGCTCTCGGCCTCGAGTGGCCTCGCGCTCGCTTCGGCACCCGGAGAGTCGACGGCATACCCACAGCCGGTCGTCCCTGTGCCGGCCTCACCGGGAGGACCGGGGGGTTGCACGGGTGCCTCCCCCAGCGTGGTCTTCCCGGCGACCGTGCCACCGGTGCTGCCGATGTCGGGCGGCTCGACCGAGCTCACGGCCTATCCAGCTCCTGTGCTTCCTGTGGCGACGTTGCAGGCTCCGAAGGTCGAGTGGGACGATGGCGGCACCGTCACCATCACCGATCCCGACCAGGTCGGGGGCACCTTCACGTGTGTCTGGACCGTCGAGTTGATCTACGGCCAGCTCGATGTCGAGACCGTCACCAAGCCTGACGGCGAGGAAGGACGCTTCCAGTACGAAGTCGTGCCGACCGGCGGGCAACCGGACGCTACCGCCTTCACGGTGCGCGGGAGCGCTTCCGAGCGCTTGCGCTGGGGACCATGGTCGATCGACCTGGCCGAGCTCCCCGAGGGCTGGAAGGTGAAGAGGTCGAACTGCACCGAGTCCGACGGTCCGCTCGTGAGCCTGGCTGATGGTCCGTCGGCCACGGTCGGCCTCGATCAGGACGATGCCGTCAAGTGCACGTTCGAGCTCGAGCTGCTGGCGCCCAAGCCCGGCCGCTGGAAGGCGAACGAGAAGGCCGGCAAAGTGGTGTGCTCGAAGGGCGGCCGGGCCGTCCCGTTCGACCTCAGTCAGGCGTTCGACGTCGTTCGGCTGCAGGTGCGTGACGAGGGCGACCGGCTCATCGCCCGCGGTGGCGGCAACAGCTTCACCTGGCGTCGTGACCGTGACGATCCGCTGCGCTATGCAGGCAAGAAACGATTCAAGCAGGCTGGCGTGACGCTGGACTGGGACATCCGGCTCAATCTCAAGAGCGAGACGCGGATGACGGGCACGGCGCGAGCCGTGGCCAAGGGCAGAGGTGCCAAGTGCACCTTCCGGCGGCCGCTGACGCTCACGCACGCCTCGGCCAACTGAGGCCGGACCAACGCACGGCGACTGCGGGGCCGAGCGCCCGCAAGGATCAGCCCTCGCGCGTCGACAGCCCCCGATCGTCTGAGGTCCGCGCCTCTTGCTCGAGCTCCATCGCGACGTCGACAAGACGGGCCGCATGTCGCTCGTGGACTTCGTCGAAGGGCAGGATCGGCTGCCTCACGAGTGGCGTTCGGAAGATGCCCTGGGCGTAGAGCAGTCGCTTGAAGAAGTGGATCGAGATGTCCAGGTGCTGGTTGGCGAAGGCCAGGACGGGCAGCAGCCTCTCGAACGACGCCACCGCTCCGGACCGATCTCCCTCGTCGTACAGGTGGTGGATCCGGACGTAGGTGCGATGCATCGCCGTAGGCATGAGGGTGTCCACCCCACGGTCCAACGCATCGATCATCTGGGACACGGCCCATCCGCCCGCGAGGTGAAGGCTACCTCCGGTGGCCCGCTTCACTTCCGAGTACTTGGGACCGGCGGGCACCACCTCGACCTTCAACGACTGGAACAGACCAGCCTCATGCAGCCTGACGATCAACGGGACCGGCAGTCCGTACCCAGTCGCATCCCAGTCCTGGAGCATCAGGAACGGCGGGTCCAGATCGGCGATTCGACGGACATCGGACTCATACCGAGCGTCCGACTCGTATGGCAGCGAAACGAGCACGCCATCGCATCCGAGGTCGATCAGCCCACGCGTGATCCGCGTCCGAGTGGCCTCATCCGGGTGTGACGCCCCGCCGATGACCGGCACTCGTCCGTCCACGGCCTCGATCGCGGACGCCACCAACGTGCTCCGCTCCGATTCGGAGAGCTTCGACACCTCACTCGCCATGGCGGGCAGCAGGAACCCCGCGACACCGCGCATCCAGCGCGTACTCCACGTGCGCACGCATCGAGCCCGGGTCTACTTCACCCGACTCGGTGAATGGCGTGTTCAGCACCGTGACGATGCCACCAAGGTCCGGGATCGGCATCAGTCCTCCATGGCCTTCGACCCCACGCGGTGCCCGTCCGTCTCAGGACTCAAGTAGCCCGGCGGGCTCGGCACCGGCTGCGATGGGCACGCGCCGGTCGCTGTCGGACTCATCCGAGAGATAGACGGTCCATGCATGCTCGTGCTCCTCGGGCCGAGGTTCGCACCGGTCGGCCGATCTGCGGTGGCGAGACCGGCCGGCACCAACGATAGCCGTCTGGCCGGGTAGCCTCGGCAAGTCACGGGCGAGATCGCCCAGCAAGCAGCACAAGCAAGGGTAGGGAGGGGCCAGTGGCAACGGTCGTGTTGGTCGGAACCCTCGACACGAAAGGGCCGGAGTATGCGTTCCTGAAGGAGCGGATCGTGGCAGCGGGTTGTGACGTGACCATGGTCGATGCCGGAGTCACCTCGGTGGTGGCGGAGGCAGACATCGACGCTGACGAAGTCGCGACCGCGGCCGGAGTGGACCGAGCGGCACTCGCGGCCGCCAACGATCGCGGGTCGGCGGTCGCCGCCATGGCACGCGGGGCCACTGCAGTCGTTGAGCGACTCCATGGCGAGGGGCGTCTCGACGCCGTCCTTGGCATCGGCGGGTCGGGCGGTTCGTCGATCGTCTCGGCCGCGATGCAGGCGCTGCCGATCGGCGTGCCCAAGCTCCTCGTCTCCACCATGGCCTCGGGTGACACCAGCCCGTACGTCGGAACGTCGGACATCACGATGATGCACTCGGTCGTCGATGTCGCGGGCATCAACGGCATCTCGGAGAAGGTGCTCACGAATGCTGCCGCAGCCGTCGCGGGAATGGCTGACGCGGCCGAGGGATTCGTCTCCGCCATCGAGCCCAGGCCACTCATCGGAGCCACGATGCTCGGTGTCACCACGCCCTGTGTGACGACCGCACGCGAACGGCTCGAGGAGCTGGGCTACGAGGTCCTCACCTTCCATGCGACCGGGACCGGTGGCCGGTCGATGGAGTCGCTGATGAAGGCTGGCTTCATCACCGGTTCACTCGACATCACCATCACCGAGCTCGTGGACGAGCTGGTCGGTGGTGTCCTCTCGGCCGGTCCGGACCGGCTGGAGGCTGCGGGCTCGCTGGGACTCCCCCAGGTCGTCTCGCTGGGCGGACTGGACATGTGCACCTTCGGACCACGCGACGCCGTGCCCGCGAAGTTCGAGGGCCGCGACCTCTACATCCACAACCCGACCATCACGCTGATGCGCACGACGAGAGACGAGTGTGCGGAGCTGGGCCGGATCATCGCTCGCAAGCTCAACGCAGCAACGGGTCCGCTGGCGCTGTTCCTCCCCCTCGGTGGTGTCTCGATGATCGACGTCCCCGATGCCCCGTTCTACGACCCGGAGGCCGATGCGGCGCTCATCGCCGAGCTCAAGGCCGGGCTTCGACCGGATGTCGAGGTCGTCGAGATGGACACCGATATCAACGACCCAGCATTCGCGACGGCCATGGCCGACCGGCTCGACGAGCTGTATCGGGCATGGGACTTGGCGAGGTGATCCCGGAACCGATGCACGAAGGAGGGAACGCATGAACGGACAGGAAGCGCTTGCGCGGCTGCGTGGGACGATCGACAGCGGCGGCGTGATCATGGGTGCCGGAGCCGGTACGGGCCTCTCGGCCAAGTGCGCCGAAGCCGGCGGTGCCGACCTCATCATCATCTACAACTCCGGGCGCTACCGCATGGCCGGGCGCGGCTCGCTGGCCGGCTGCATGCCCTACGGCGACGCCAACGCGATCGTCATGGAGATGGCGGCCGAGGTCCTGCCGGTCGTCAAGGAGACGCCTGTCCTGGCCGGTGTCTGCGGCACCGACCCCTTCCGCCAGATGCCGGTCTTCCTCGAGGAGATCGAGCGCATCGGCTTCTCAGGCGTCCAGAACTTCCCCACCGTGGGCCTCTGCGACGGACAGTTCCGGCAGAATCTCGAGGAGACCGGCATGGGCTATGGGCTGGAGGTCGAGATGATCGCGGCAGCCCACGAGGCCGGCCTGCTGACGACGCCGTACGTCTTCGACGACGACCAGGCCCGTGCGATGGCCGGCGCCGGCGCCGATGTGCTCGTGGCCCACATGGGCCTGACCACGAAGGGCGCGATCGGGGCCACGACCGCCCTCACGCTCGAAGCATCTGCCGAGCGGATCCAGGCGATCCGTGACGCGGCCGTCGAGGTGAAGCCGGACATCATCGTCCTCTGCCACGGCGGTCCCGTGGCCGAGCCGGAGGACGCCCAGTACGTACTCGAGCACACCGCCGGCGTGGCCGGCTTCTTCGGTGCCTCGAGCATGGAGCGGCTCCCCACCGAGATCGCGATCACCGAGAATATGCAGCGCTTCAAGCGGATCTCGCCCTCGGCGAACGCGAGCTAGGTCGCAGCTCCCTCGGCCGCCAGGACGCGAGCGCCAAGCCTTCGTTCGGTGCGACTACACTCGCAGCCTTGGAGCTGCACCGAGCGAAGGGGGGCTGGCACGTCATGGACCGCTACGACGAGCGCACGCTGGGGCTGGCTGGGATCCGAGCCAGCGGCGAGCTGGAGCTGCTGCTACCGGGCGATGAGGGCTTCGAGGCCGCCTGCGTGCCCTGGAGCGCCCGCTTCCGGAACCGGCCGATCGCGATCGCGCGACCCATCACCACCGACGCCGTGGCGACCGTCGTGGCAGGCGCTCGAGAGCGCGGGCTCAAGGTCGCCATCCAGGCCACCGGCCACGGCCCTACGCGCGAGGCTGACGGCGCCATCCTCCTCGATGTCTCGGGCCTGACCGAGGTAGGCGTCGACCCCGAGACGAAGCGAGCGACGATCGGGGGCGGCGCGAACTGGGAGACCGTCCTTGCGGCCACGAGCCCGCACGGCCTGGCACCGGTGCTCGGCTCGTCGCCCAAGGTCGGGGCCGTCGGCTACGTCCTCGGCGGCGGCATCGGTTGGCTGTATCGCAAGTACGGCAGCGGAGCGGACAGCGTCCGCGCCTTCGAGCTCGTCACCGCGGACGGCGAGGTGCGCCGCGTGTCCGCCGACGAAGAGGCCGATCTCTTCTGGGCGCTGCGCGGCGCGGGCGCCGGCCACCTGGGCGTGGTCACCGCGATGGAGCTGCAGCTCTACCCCATCACCGAGCTCTACGCCGGCAGCCTCTTCTACCCGTCCGAGATGGCCGGCGAGGTCCTCCGCCGCTGGCGCGACTGGATCGCGACCGTGCCCGACGGCCTCACCTCCGCCGCCAATCTGATGAACTTCCCGCCCGTCGAGGGCGTGCCGCCCGACCTGCAGGGCAAGTCCTTCGTCTCGATTCGAGGCGCCTGGGACGGCCCCATGGCAGACGGCGAGCGACTCATGTCTCACTGGCGTGAGTGGCGCGAGCCGGCCATCGACGCCTTCGGGCCGCTGCCCTTCGAGCGGGTCGGCGAGATCAGCCAGGACCCGGTCGACCCGATGCCGGTGGCCATCACCGGCTCGTGGATCCGCGAGCTGTCCGACGCCAGCATCGATGCCCTCGTCGAGCACACCTTCGTGACCGGCCGCCCACCGGCGCTGCTCTTCGCGGAGATCCGACACACCGGCCATCGGACCGCCGCCCCCGGCTCTCACGCCATGGCCGAGAGCGAGGCCGACGCCGTCGCCGTGGTCCAGTTGCTCGGGGTCACCCCCACACCGGAGGCCTTCGAGTCGGTGCGCGTCGTCCTTGACACCGTGATGCGTGCGATGGAGCCCGATCTGACCGGCCGCCCGTATCTCAACTATCTCGAGGGCGACGAACGCCGCGACGGTGTCGAGGAGGCCCTCGGCGCCGATTCGGCCGGCCGGCTTGCCGAGATCAAGAGCGGAGTCGATCCGGAGAACGTCTTCGATCACGGACTTCGCTCGAGCTAGACCTTCACGAACTCCGAGAGGTCGGATGTCAGGATCGCCTCCAGCTCGGAGAGGTCTGAGCTGGGCGTGCGCACGAACAGGAAGCCGAAGACCGGGTACTCGCGACGATCGATCGGGCGCGCCTCGATGACATGCGCGAAGCGGGCGACCACGGCATCGAGGTCGAAGGATCGGATCTCCGCCGGGTCCATCCCGGTCGAGTCGTCGAGCACGACGATGGCGTAGGTCTCGCCCTCGTGACCGTCGAGGACCGCCGGCCAGTCGGGGACCTCGGCTCGGAACCAGGCCAGGTACGGGTCCATGCCGAAGGCCTGCGCGGTGAGGTCGGCCGTCGTACACCAGCCGCCGAAGCGCAGTGGATTGACCTCGATCGGCCGCAGGGCGCCGGAGCCGTCACGGCGCAGCTCGACGTGGAATGGGAAGTCTCGGCACTCGGTCACCCGCCCGAGCTCGGTCAGGTAGTCGGTGAATGCCGGGAGGCACTCCTCGATGATCTCCTTCGACGTGACGTAGACCCGGTCACTCACGTCGTGGTCGGAGGCGAAGAGGTGGCGAAAGATGCTCAGGATGACCGGCTGGCCCTGGCTGTCGAAGTAGCCGTCCACGGCGTACTCGTCACCCTCGAGCATCTGCTCCACGATGAAGACCGAGGCGTCCACTACCGATGACGGATAGAGGCCTCGAGCCGCGGCTACCTCCGCCCTGATGTCCGCGGCCACCTCCGCCCATGCCTCGGGCCCGAACAGCGGATGGACCGACATGCTGAAGAAGCCGACCGCCGGCTTGATCACGGAGGGGTAGTCGAAGGTCGTCGGGTCGACGCCGGATAGCTCCTCGAGGGTGACCGCCCGGAAGTCGACCTCCGGATGCAGGGACGCGGTCGCACGGCGGAACGCGAGCTTGTCCTTGAAGCGGTCGATCCGTGCGGCCAGCTCCGGGTCCGGATACACCTCGGCGACGTCGGCCAGAGCGTTCTCCGAGCTGGTCAGGATCCGCGGCACGCCTGCCCCGATCTTGGGCCCATCGACGAACCGCAACCGATGCCCACCCGCGTACCGTCTGGCCGCGGGAGTATCGAGCACCGGCAGGCCGTGCTCCTCGGCACAGCGCAGCAGGAAGTCGGACACGTACGGCTTGTCGAGCACGAGCATCCGAGACCCCCTTCCAACGCCGTAGCTTCGCGGCAGCATGCGGGACACCCCGCGAAGGGGGCCGCCTCAAGGATAGCCGCGAACCGGGTCGGCCTCAGGGGTATACAATCACTTGACAAACCCTATACGGCCACATAGATTCCACGATGCAGCGGCAACACAGCCGCTTGGGAGGGACGGATGGACAAGCTCGATCTGCATCGCTACATCAAGAAGACCGAGTCGCTCGTCTCGCCCAAGACCGTGGGCGGGCTCTACGGGCGCGCCGAGATGCTCGGGAGACTGCCGGCAGGCGTCCAGAGGTGGGTCGTGGGCCGCGCTGCGTCAGAGGATGAGCACATCGGCTTCGTGGTCGAGCCCTACGCCTTCTTCCTCTCCTATGAGATCACCGACGTCGAGGCCGCCAACCGGCTGCTGCCGCCGGACTACGAGCTCATCCCGACCGCCATGTTCGAGGGCACTGAGCCCCGCTATGCCGGCATCCTGGCCGCCTTCAACATCCACACCTCGGTCTTCTGGGGCAACCGTGTCGAGCTCTATGTCATCGCCGAGAACAAGCGCACTGGAATGCTCTCCTGGCTCATCTGCGACTACGAGTCGAACACCATCAGCTACGACCCCGGCCAAGGCTTTTCCGGCTCCAGCACCAGCCGCTCGGTGGTGACCACGTCCCACAAGGGTGAGGTCATCGTCGACGTCGCGAGCGCGGACGGCCGCAACGCCATCGCCGCGGTCGCCGACCTCGACGGCGCCGCCATGCGCCCGCTCGAACAGCGCCTCTGGCTCGAGGGCAACCTCTCGGTCGACTACGGCGGGCGATTGATGGACCCCGACTCGGTCCCGTTCGGACTGATCTTCGACCCGGGCGAGGTCGAGCGTGCGCTCGAGATCGAGCCCGAAGCCGTGGCTGTCGAGGCCAACACCTTCGGCGCTGACTACCTGGCTGACGAGCCCTTCGAGGCCTGCGTCTTCCCATACGCCCAGCATTTCCAGACCACCAGCTTCCCGGTCGCCAGCCCCATCACCGACCGCGAAGGCCTGGAGCGGGCCGTGAGCAGCCTGTAGACACAGCCCCCGATCGGGAGCCTGGCTCAGTCGCGGGCCGGCCGCCGCAGCCGGATGCCGGCCGCGATCGCGGCCACCAGCAGGACGCTCGAGACGATCAGCGCCGGCACGAGTCCGATACGCACGAGGAGGGGGAGCGAGAGCGCCGTGATGAGGCCACCGCCCAGGAACGGCTCATACAGCAGCTGCTTGTAGCTGTAGCTTTCGCGAGCGGTGGTGATGGCCCGCGGGTCGCTCATGTCGATGAGCATGAAGCCCGACGCGACACTCCCGGTCGACTGGCCGAAGTCGCCGACCGCGCGCTCGAACCAGGTCTTGCCGTAGAAGCGCGGTGCGAGCCACAGCAGCGCTCCGATCGACCAGGCACCGGCGACCAGGATCATCAGCAGGAACGGGATGAGGTTCTGCCCGAGGGCCGAGATGGAGAGGGTCGCGATGGCGGCCGCGATCAGCAGGTCGAGCGAGAGACCGGACACCTGGTTGACGGTCTCGCGTGAGACCAGGTGGGACCAGCCCAGCCGGCTCAGCAGGAGCTGAATGATGGCACCGCCGATGATCGTGAACGGGAATAGCGGGACGTCGCCAAGGAACGTCTCCCCGGCTGCCGCGCCAGTGATCAGTACCTCGGCCGCGATAAGCGCCTGCTGGAGCAGCCAGCCGACCATGATGGAGAGCCCGATGGCCCCGATGACGATGGTCAGGCTGCTGGTCGCGGGATCAGGCTGGTCGCGCTCGGGGATCTCGACGTGATCGCGGTTGGTGTCCAGCTCGTAGTCCTCGTCGAGCTCGACCTCCCGTTCGCGGGCGATGGTGATGCGGTCGGAGCGGACCGCATGGTTGATGAGGAACGTGCCCACCAGCAGGCCACCCAGCAGACCCACCGTAGCCAGGCCCAGTGCGAGGTCCGGCCCATCTTCGAAGCCGGCCTCCGCCATCGTCGACGCGAGTCCGGCAGCGGTACCGTGGCCGCCACTGAAGGAGATCTCCAGCAACGCGCCCGAGAGCTCGCTCATGCCGAACAGCGGGACCAGCACGAGCGCCGCCAGCAGCATGCCGAAGGCGTACTGCCCGAACGACAGGGTCGCGCCGAACAGCGCAGACGACGCGGACGCAGTCCAGATCTGGCGCAGGCTCGGCAGCACCTTGCCCAGCAGGATGGACGCGAAGACGACGTTGATGAGCAGTCCCGGTAGCGCGCTCCAGATCTCCTGGGTCGCCTCGGTGAAGAGGCCGTTCTCGAGCGGCCCGGAGTCGAACAAGGCGCCCAGCAGCTGCGGGCCCAGGAGCAATCCGAGCACGCCGGCCACGATGGCGTTGGGGATGAACAGCGAGCGCAGGAACGGGATCCGTCGCCGCAGCGTCGCCGAGATGAGCACCAGGATCGCCAGCAGGGAGAGGGCGATGGCGATCTCACGAAGCTCGAAGGCAGGTGTCAAGTCAGGCACGGACGCTGTCCCCTGGGCGGCGATCGACGCGTGACACGGTAGCCGAACGCACGGTGCTCTCGTGCGCTGGGCTTCCGTTCGGCCACGGTTCCAGGGTGCGGCCGCCGTTCGCCTAGCCTGTCGACCTGCCCAGCGCCTGGGGTGACATCGGCCGTGCCCTCGGAGATGATGTGCCGGCGATGTGGCTCACGACGCAGTTGGACCCAGCCATCTGGCCGACCTACGCCGCCTCGGCCGGGCGCGTGCTGGGCCGCCGGCTTCGCGGTGCTCGGCGCTATCCCGGCGACGCCGAGGCCATCTGCCGCGCGGTCGTCGATGCCTGCTGGGACGGGCACCATTACTGCGCCTCGGCCGGACACTTCCGCCAGGCCTGGACCCGGGACCAGGGGTTCGCGGCGCCGTCTCTCGTACGCCTGGGGCACCGAGACCGCCTGCACGCCAGCCTGGCCTGGATGCTCGATGTCTGGCGCGACAAGGGCCACGTCACCACCACCATCATGGGCCGCCGCGCCGCGCGCGACGTGTGGACGTTCGGAGTCGACTCGCTGCCGTTGCTCCTGCACTCGCTCCGCGCGGCGGAGGCGGAGGATCTCGTCGGAGCCCACGCCGCCTGGCTCAGGGAGGACATCGAACGCTACGCGCTGACCGTGCTCGACCCGGCCACCGGCCTGGTGCGGGACGACCGGGCATTCTCCACGCACCGCGACACCCTGCGCTGCCGCTCCAACGCCTACGCCAACACCATGGTGCTCCTGCTGGATCGCCATCTCCGCGAGACCGGCTGGCTACCCTCGCCGGTCCCGGACGGCCAGGCCGACCGATTTCTCGAGGCCTTCTGGCACGAGGACCACTTCGTCGACCGGCCCGATACCGGGGAGGTCACCGGCGACGGCACCGTGGCGCCGTTCTTCTTCGGGGTCGTGCCCGATTCACTGGGCCTGCGCTCGGCGCTGGCGGCGGCCGAGGATGCCGGCCTGGCCACTCCCCTCCCGTTGCGCTACGCCGCCCGCCGGGACCCGTCGGCGGAGGACCCGATGACACGGCGTTTCGTGCCCGATTACCAGGGCACGGCGGTGTGGTCATCGTTGGGCGCGATGTACCTGGAGCTGCTGCAGCGCTCCGATCCCGAGGCCGCGCGACCCGTGGCCGAAGCCTACCGGCAGGCCGTCGAACGCGACGGCACCGTCACCGAGGTCTGGGACGGCCAGCAAGAGGCACTGCGGCCGTATCGCGGCACGTTCAGCATCTTCATCGCTGATGAGGCCATGCTCTGGGGCGCCATCCTGGCGGAGGCCTTCGGGAAGGACGACTAGACCGCCGGTCTACGATGGGCCACCCATGAAGCTCCATTCCGCGCTCGAGATCGCCCAGCCGACTGCCGAGGCGTTCGCCGTGGGCTCGACGTACGACCGTGTCGCCCGCCTCTTCGACCGCGACGCGGTCATGAGCCTCGAAGTCCCGGCCGTCGAGCGTGGCCGCTGATCATGCGTCCCGTCATCGGCGCGACCATCGTGTTTGGCACCAGCGCGGCCGTACTGGCCCTGGAGATCCTCGCGGTGCGACTGTTGGCGCCGCACCTGGGCATCACCATCGAGGTCACCACCGGCGTGATCGGTACCGTCCTCGCCGGCATCGCCCTCGGCACCTGGGTCGGCGGCCGGATGGCCGACGCGATGGATCCACGGCGCCTGCTGGGCCCCATCCTCATCCTCGGCGGCGCGCTGGCGCTGGCGGTCATCCCCATGGTCTCGCTCGCCTCGCGCACCGGAGTCAACGCCAGTCCCCAAGGCATCCTCATCTATGCCGGCATGGCCTTCTTCCTGCCCGCAGCGGTGCTGTCGGCAGCGAGTCCCACCGTGGTCAAGCTGCAACTGCACCACCTGGGCCAGACGGGCGCGATCGTCGGCAGCTACTCCGCGATCGGCACGACCGGCGCCATCGTGGGCTCGTTCCTCACGGGCTTCGTGTTGGTGGCAGCGCTGCCGACGCGGCCCATCGTCATCGGTATCGGCGTCGCGCTCATGGTCAGCGGTGTGCTCATCACGCGCTGGCTCGGCCGAGCGCGCCCGACGCAGGTCATCATCATCGCCATCGTCCTGGGGGTCGGCGGCATCGTCTGGTCGCTCGTGTCGCCTGCGCCCTGCCAGCGCGAGAGTGCCTACTTCTGCATCAGCGTCGAAGCCGCCTCCGACGACGGCCGGGAGCGAGTGCTGGTCATGGATACGCTGCGACATGCCTACGTCGACCTCGATGACCCCACGCACCTGGAGTTCCGCTACACCCGGCTCCTGGGAGACATCGCCGATGCCACGGCCCCGGCCGGCGAGCCCATCACCGCGCTGCATCTCGGTGGCGGCGGCTTCACCCTCCCCCGCTACATCGATGCCACGCGGCCGGGATCACAGCACCGCATCCTCGAGCTGGATCCCGTCGTGCTCGAGGTAGCGCGGGAAGAGCTGGGCTTCGAGACGTCCGAGACCATGGAAGTCGTCATCGGCGACGGCCGTCTGGGCATCGCCGATGAGCCCGACGATCGGTACGACCTCGTCATCGGCGATGCCTTCGGCGGCGTGTCCGTCCCCTGGCACCTGACCACGACCGAGTTCGTCTCAGGAGTCCAGCGAGTGCTGCGGCCTGGCGGTGTCTACGCGGTCAACGTCATCGACTACCCACCGCTGGAACTGGCACGCGCGCAGCTCGCGACCTTCGAGGAGGTCTTCGATCATGTCGCGGTCCTGGGGCCATCGTCACTCGTGGAGGGACGGAGTGGTGGGAACGTCATCCTGCTCGCCTCGGACGAGCCGCTGCCTGCCAAGGCCATCCTCCAAGCCAACAAGGCACACGGCGGGAGCGATGTGCTCCTGGCCGATGCCGCGTCGGTGGCCCGCTTCACCGCTGACGCACCCATCCTCCGAGACGACTATGCCCCAGCGGACCAGCTGCTGACGCGCTTCGCCTCGTAGGCGAGACGTGACGTACTAACTCTGTACAAACCCTTGACATGGCTTGCTATTGTTCAGGGACCAGTTGACTCGCGATGGGTCAAGGAGCTCGGTCGTGGATGACGGCGTGGAGCCGTCGATAGCCGAGAGGAACAGGAACATGGATTGGAACTACCCCGCCGGCGCTGGGCCCGAAGGCATCTACGAGATGGGGCGCCGCCTGGCCGAGCACATCGGCCGCCTGCCTGATGCCACCACCTTCACCAATGACGCTCGCGAGATGCTGCGGCTCACCCGCCGCGTCGAAGCCGAGGCACGTGGTGGCCGCCTCTTCGTAGGCTTCCAGAACGCGCAGAAGCTGGAGCTCGAACGGTCCCGGTACGAGGCGCTGGTCGCCGACGGTACGCTGGTCGTCGCCTTTGGCGAAGGGGCGCTCGACCCTCCCATCGATGGACTCGAGTACCGCTCGCTGACCACCGATCACTCAAGGCTCGCCAACAACTGGTTCCTGGTGACCGACGCACCCGAACGCGCAGCTTTCGTCAGCTGGGAGGTCAGCGACGACCCGGCGGCCTTCGGCCAGGGTGGCGCCGCGACACCAGGCAAGGCCTTCGTCGGATTCGTGACCGACGATCCGCTGGTCGTGGCCGAGCTGGCGAGCACACTCGGCACCTTCGGTCGACCTGCTCCGGCAGTGCCACCGGCCATACCGACGGAGCCCGCGGCCGCGGATCCCGCGAGCCAGGCGCTGGCCGAGGCAGCCAGACACACCGTCGTGAGCCCCACCGGCGCGGAGCCTGGCGCCGTGGTGCTGGCGCTGCGCCGCGACGATAGCGACCGGACCGTCTACACCGCCATCTCCATCGCCCACAACGAGCAGCGACGCCTCGTCGTCGTCGACCGCAGTGCAGAAAGCATCTTCGGCATGCCGTATAGCGACCTCCGCGGCGACGACGACTTCCGCCCGCGCCCGGATCGTCTCTTTGGCGCCGGCACAGCGGTTCGCGAGGGCCGTGGCCGCACCGCTCGCGTCATCACGGCCGCCAAGGCTCTCGGGGTCGACGCCGGTGGGTGGTTCCCCACCCGGGCCGGTTCGGACGGCATCGCCGAAGCGGTGAAGCGTTTCGATGGCAGTGTCGTGGTCCTGCCAGAAACGGTCCGACAACCGTCCATCGCAGAACGGCTCCGGGGCATGACGCTCGACACGCTGGAGCGGATCGGTGTGCCGCTCGTGGTCGCCGAATAGGCCACGAGGAAGGAGCCAGCATGGTGAGCGAGGGAGCCAGCTGGATGAGCAGCCAGGTCATCGCCACGGACGGTGGCCTGTCCGGTAGCGGGCTGCCGACTGCAGCTCACGCGTACCATGCGCGCCATGCCCCCCTTCGAACTCGGTCTCTACACGTTCGGTGACATCACCCCGGAGCTGGGCGGTGGCATCACGCCGCAGCAACGGCTTCTCGACGTCATCGAAGAAGCCCAGCTGGCCGATGAGGTCGGCCTCGATGTCTTCGCCGTCGGCGAGCACCATCGCGAGGACTTCCCCATCTCCGTGCCTGCCGTCGTGCTCGCAGCCATCGCTGAACGCACGCAGCAGATCCGTCTCTCGAGCTCGGTCAACGTGCTCTCCTCGGACGACCCGATCCGCGTCTTCCAGCAGTTCGCCACGCTCGACCTGATCAGCGACGGGCGCGCGGAGATCATGGCCGGCCGTGGCTCGTTCACCGAGTCGTTCCCGCTCTTCGGCTACGACCTGCGCGACTACGACAGCTTGTACGCGGAGAAGCTGGAGCTGCTCTTGCGGATCCGCGAGTCGGAGCTGGTCACCTGGTCCGGCCAGCATCGGCCGCCGATCGACGGCCGCGGGGTCTACCCCCGACCGGTGCAGGATCCGCTACCGGTGTGGGTCGCTATCGGCGGGACACCGCAGTCGGCCGTCCGCGCTGGAGCGCTGGGGCTGCCCTTGGCGCTGGCCATCATCGGCGGCGAGCCGGCGCGTTTCGCACCCTTCGCCCGGCTGCACCGTCGGGCGTCAGAGGACGCCGGTCACGGCCGGCTCCCGTTCAGCATCAACGCCCACGGGTTCCTCGCCGATGACTCGCAGCAGGCGTCCGACGATGCCTGGCCGGCGGCCCAGCTGCTGATGAACCGCATCGCGCGGGAGCGAGGCTTCACGCCGTTGACTCGCGAAGGCTACGAGGCCGGCCATCAGCTCCAGGGGCACTCGTTCACCGGCAGCCCGCAGCAGGTCATCGACAAGATCCTCTACAACCACGAGATCTTCGAGCACGACCGCTTCCTGATGCAGATCATCGCGGGCTCGATGGATCACGCCAAGGTCATGCACGCCATCGAGCTCTTGGGCACGAAGGTCGCGCCGGTGGTTCGGGCCGAGATCGCGGCGAAGACGGCCGAGCCCGTCGACAACGATCCGACCGGCGACTGAGGTCGACCGCGGCGAGCGGTGGCCCGGACGAAGGGCCTGGATCAGAGCGCGGAGACGCGGGCCTCGGCACGCTCCTTGAGGGCCGCATCCATGGCCCCGAAGCCGTCGAGCGTGTGGCTGTCGAGTGACTTGCGCATGAAGCGCACGAGGATGCCGCTGAACTCCTCGGAGTGCTCGAGCGTCGTGCCTCCCTCGCGCTCGGTGAGCTCGAAGCGATGGCGGCCGTCGAAGATGCCCGGGATGCCCAGCCGACCGAGCCACTCGAACGTCCGCTCGTCCTCCACCTCGGTGACCGTGGGCTTGAAGGTCATGCCCCGGCCGCCCGGCGGCTCCAGGCGGTTGACGAGGCGCTCCCCTTTCGCGACCGAGCCGGACGCGGAGACGATGAAGGGGTTCCAGTCGGCGTAGGCATCGAGGTCCACGAGCACATCCCAGACGATGCTGGGCGGCGCGTCGATGTCGACGGTGGTCCGAAGGGCGTGGTGCATGGGGGCTCCTGCTGTAAGCGCAACTCGGGTTGCGTTTCGCGGAGTATGCACCACTTCGGCAGCAAACGCAAAACCAATTGCGTTAGTCTACGAGGCATGGCGAGGACCAGACAGCGAGTCGGACAGAAACGGCCTGGTGGGCGAGCGGCCCGAGTGCGCGCCAGTGCGCTCAAGGCGACGATCGACCTGCTCGAAGAGGTCGGCTACGAGCGATTGACGGTCGAGGCCGTGGCCGCTCGTGCGGGCGTGCACAAGACGACGGTGTACCGACGCTGGCCGACCAAGGCCGAGCTGGTGCTCGACGCCACGCGCGAGCTCAGCGAGCAGCGCATCCCGATCCCGGACACCGGCACGCTGCGCGGCGACCTGCAGGCGCTGGGCCGCGGTATCGTGGCCACCATCGGCAGCGAGGCGGGCGGGCGTCGCTCACGCTCTCTCGTGGCTGCCGCGGCCTCGACACCGGAGCTGGCTGCGGCCATGCACGCGTTCTGGGCCGGACGCCTGGCAGTCACCGAGCCCATCGTGGAGCGAGCGATCGCGCGCGGCGAGGTGCCTGCCACGGCTGACCCGAACACCATCATCGAGGCGCTCATCGGGCTGCTCTGGATCAGGCTGCTGCTCACCGGAGAGGAGATCGACGACTCGGTCGCGGACCGGGTGGCAGCTCTCGTAGCGGCGGGCGCCCGGACTCGGTAGTCGCATCTCCGGCACACTAGCCGCACGCTCTCCGGTCTCCCCAGCCACCGGAGCCGCCAAGACCGAGGGAGGCTGCGTTGCTACAGGACATGGACGGCAAGGTCGTCATCATCACCGGTGCGAGCTCGGGCATCGGGGCCGAGACGGCACGCCAGCTGGCGACACTGGGCTGCCGACTGACGCTGGCCGCGCGCCAGATCGACAAGCTCGAGGCCCTCGCCGCTGAGCTCGGCACGGACGTGCTGGCCCTCGAGACCGATGTCACCCAGCGGGACCAGGTCACGGCCATGGTCGACGCCACCATCGAGCGCTTCGGCCGGATCGACGTGATGTTCGCCAACGCCGGCATCTACTTCCCGGGCAAAGCCATCGAGGGCGATCCCGCGGAGTGGGCCGACCTCATCCGAGTGAACGTCGAGGGCGTCCTCTATTGCGCCCACGCCGTGCTCGACCAGATGAAGGCGCAGGGATCCGGCGACATCCTCGTCTCCAGCTCCATCTCGGGCCACGTCGACATCGACTGGGAGCCCATCTATAGCGCTTCCAAGCATGCGGTCCAGTCCTTCGTACACACGCTGCGCCGCCAGGTCGTGCCGCTGGGCTTGCGTGTCGGAGCCATCGCCCCGGGTCCGGTGGCCACGGAGCTATGGGATCTCACCGATCCCGACGAGATCGCCCGCCTTGCTGACGTCGAGCACAGCTACATGCGGGCCGAGGACGTCGCCCGAGCCGTGGTCTTCATGCTCTCGCAGCCGCCCTACGTGACCATCCGCGATCTCGTCATCCTGCCGCGAAGCCAGGACATCTAGAACGCCCAATCGACCCACGGGGGATCCCACATGACCGACAAGAACATCATCGACCGCTTCCGCCTGGACGACCGCGTGGCCCTCGTCACGGGCGGCGCCAACGGCATCGGTCGTGGCTTCGCGCACGCGCTGGGCGAGGCCGGCGCCAAGGTCGCCATCGTGGATATCGACACCGAGGGCAGCGAGACCGTCGCGCAGGAGCTGGCGGCCAAGGGCATCGAGGCCATGGTCCTCGATATCGACGTCACGCGACCCGAGCTGATGGACCAGATGGTCGAGCGCATCGTCGACCACTGGGGCTCGCTCACCATCGGCGTCAACAACGCCGGTATCGCCGAGTGGCACGACGCCGAGACGATGTCGGTCGAGGCGTGGCGCAGGATCATGGATCTCAACCTCGACGGCGTCTTCCGCTGCGCCCAGGCGGAGGCGGGTTTCATGCTCGAGGCCGGCTACGGCAAGATCATCAACACCGCCTCGATGTCCGCTCACATCGTCAACCACCCCCAACATCAGGCGGCCTACAACACCTCCAAGGCCGGAGTCCTGCACATGACCCGAAGCCTGGCGGCCGAGTGGGCCACCCGCGGGGTGCGCGTGAACAGCATCAGCCCCACCTACACGCGCACGAAGCTCGTGGACAACTTCATCAAGGAGCCCGTGGGTGCCGACAAGTACCCGACCTGGATGGAGCGCACACCAATGGGCCGCATGGCCGAGGTCAGCGATCTCGTCGGCGCCGTCGTCTACCTGGCTGCCGAGGCATCGGACATGATGACCGGCGCCGACCTCGTCATCGACGGCGGCTATCTCGCCTGGTAGCGCGGAACCGCTGGCGTTGCGGGCGTAGTGGTGCGTGTTCGCCCCCGGCGATCAGTACCTCGACCGGGAGGCCGGATCGGGTCATGGGCGGTCCCAGAGGGAATCCCTAGCCTGAGGCCAATCATCCAATCCCAAGGGAGGGTTCAATGACCCCCATCAACCTGTCTTCAGGCCGGCGCGCCTTCGCGCTCGTGACCTCGGCTGCCCTGTTGGCCTCGCTGGCGGCTGCCACCGTGGCCGCACCGACGGCGGCCAAGGACGTCACTTGCATGGGCAAGGACGTGACCAAGGCGAAGTTCGTCGGCACCGCGGGAAACGACGTCATCCTGGGCACGCCCGGCAACGACGTCATCCACGGCCGTGGCGGCAACGACCGCATCTTCGGCCGCGGCGGCAACGACATCATCTGCGGCGGCACCGGCAACGACCTCATCTCAGGCGCGCAGGGCCGCGACGTCCTCAAGGGCAACGCCGGCAACGACCGCATCTATGGCGGCACCGGCAACGACCACATGCGCGGCGGCATCGGCAACGACCGGCTGCTTCGGCCGCGGCGGCAACGACGCCATCAACGGCGAGTCCGGCATCGACTGGTGCGTGCAGGGCGTCGGCGAAGGCCCAGTCCTCAACTGCGAGCTGCCCAAGGCGCAGCCCGAGCCTGATCCTAAGCCCGAGCCTGATCCCAAGCCCGAGCCCGAGCCCAAGCTGGCCGTGACCGAGGGCCAGCCGAACATGGAAGTTGGCGCGGGTGTGCGCTACAAGGGCCAGCACGGAGGCAATGAGGTCTACCTGGGCCGCGACCTCGCCAAAACCTATCCCGACAGGGTCGAGCAGGAGGGTCCCAATCAGGGCGGCGTCTGGCCTGACGGCACATACCCCGTCAAGTTCACATTCGACAAGGCTGAGAATCGGGTCACGACCGTCGTCGGGGTCACGCCCGTCGTCGCTGGTCCGTCCGAGCTCGTGTACGACTTCGACGATGGTGACAAGGCTCCAGGCTGCGCTATCGGTGACTGGGACACCATGGGCATCACCGTGGTCGACCGGCTCGCCGACTCCGACGTGTGGCTCAAGGACGCGACCCTCAAGTCGGGCGGTGACACGTACGACCTCAAGATGAAGTTCTCGGGCCACGATTGGAACTTCTGGACCGTGACCAACGTCGACTTCAGCGAGTCGTTCACCGTCGCCGGCGTTCTCGTGGTCAACGGCGACTGGGACGGCAATGAGAAGAACAAGGTCGAGATCCTGGTGGGTTGCTCCAAGTAGCTTCTGACCGGGCTGGCTCGAAGCCTGACCCAAGACCTAGAACCAGGAGGTCCGTCCCACACGGGGCGGGCCTCTTGCCATGTCGAAACGTAAGATGTCGCCAATCCATCACTCGAAGGAGTTCACGTGACGACCCTGCGCCGCCTCGGCCCTGCCGGAGAAGAGACCCCCGTCCTCGAGACCGAGGGCCGGATCCTCGACCTTCGGCCCTTGACCGATGACATCGACGGAGACTTCCTCGCCGATGGCGGCATCGCCCGGGCGAAGGAAGCAGCCGAGGAGGGCTACCTGCCGACGCTGGCAGCCGAGGGTCTCCGTGTCGGTGCGCCGATCCCACGGCCGACGGCCATCATCTGCATCGGCCAGAACTACGCGGCCCACGCCGCCGAGTCCGGCAGCCCGACCCCGACGATGCCCATCGTCTTCTTCAAGCACCCCAGCTCGATGGTCGGACCCAACGACCCCATCGCCCTGCCGCGCGGTAGCAGCAAGGTCGACTGGGAGGTGGAGTTGGGCATCGTCATCGGCAAGCGCTCGAGCTATCTCGAGTCCGACGAGGCCGCCATGGACGCGATCGCCGGCTACGTCACCGCGCACGATGTCTCCGATCGCGAGTGGCAGTTCAACCACTCCGCGGGCCAGTGGGCGCTGGGCAAGAGCGCCCCGACGTTCTCACCGGTGGGTCCTTGGCTCGTGCCGGCCGACGAGGTCGATCCTGACGCTCTGCGGCTGTGGTCCACGGTC
Source organism: uncultured Chloroflexia bacterium (assembly GCA_963752475.1). Classification (GTDB taxonomy): domain Bacteria; phylum Chloroflexota; class Limnocylindria; order Limnocylindrales; family CSP1-4; genus JAFMJV01. The sequence continues at coordinate 259,151 of CAVVYR010000001.1, forward strand.
AACGGTGAGCCACGCCAGGACTCGAGCACCAGCGACCTCATCTTCCCGGTGGCGACGGTCGTGCGGCACCTCTCCCAGTACATGATCCTGGAGCCCGGTGACCTCATCAACACGGGCACACCGCAAGGTGTCGCGCTCTCGGGCAAGTACCCCTTCCTCGCGGTCGGCGACGTCGTCGAGATGGGCGTGGAGGGCCTGGGCCAGCAACGTAGTGAGATCGTCGCGGGCTAGGCTGCGCGCGAGAGCGCCGATATCGGCTCCGAGCTCCGCACGTCCCACCCGGGGGGCCATTCGACTGCAGAAGGTGCTCTTCCCGGTCGTTCGGCCCGTCTCGTAGGCCGATCGTCGCCTGAGCCTGTCGATTCGAAGTACTCGCCGATCGCTTGGCCTCCCGTGAGGGACACTAGCTTGCGCAAGACACCAGGGTAGGAGCGCTGTATGACCAGGGAACCCAACGACCGGCGAGGACGCAAGCTGCGCTCACAGCTCTGGTTCGACAACCCCGACGACCCGGACATGACCGCGCTCTACATCGAGCGCCAGATGAACTGGGGCCTCGGACGCGAGGAGCTGCAGTCGGGCAAGCCCATCATCGGCATCGCCCAGTCCGGCTCCGACCTGGCGCCATGCAACCGCGGCCACCTCGAGCTCGCACAGCGCGTCCGCGAGGGCATCCGCGAGGCCGGGGGCATCGCCTTCGAGTTCCCGGTGCATCCGATCCAGGAGACGCTCAAGCGGCCCACGGCCATGCTCGACCGCAACCTGGCCTACCTCGGGCTCGTCGAGATGCTCTTCGGCTACCCGCTTGACGGCGTCGTCCTTACGACCGGCTGCGACAAGACCACGCCCTCGCAGCTGATGGCCGCGGCCACGGTCAACATCCCCGCCATCGCGCTCTCGGCCGGGCCCATGCTCAACGGCTGGTACAAGGGCGAGCGAGTGGGCTCGGGGACCACCAAGTGGCACGCGAGCAAGCTCAAGGCGGCGGGCAAGATCGATGACGCCGAGTACATCGAGATGGTTGCCGCCACGGCTCCATCGCCCGGCTTCTGCAACACCATGGGCACCGCCACCACTATGAACTCGCTGGCCGAGACGCTGGGCATGATGCTGCCCGGCTCGGCCGTGGCCCCGGCGGTGCACAAGGAGCGTGGCCTGTTCGCCTACCTCAGCGGGAAGCGCATCGTGGAGATGGTGGAGCTCGACCAGAAGCCCTCGGACATCATGACCCGCGAGGCTTTCGAGAACGTCATCGCCGTCTGTTCGGCCATCGGCGGCTCGACGAACGCGCCCATCCACTTCAACGCCATCGCGGCGCACATGGGCGTCGAGCTCGACAACGACGACTGGGAGCGCGTCGGCCACGCCATCCCGCTGCTGGTGGACCTGCAGCCGGCGGGCCGCTTCCTGGGCGAGGACTTCTACCGAGCCGGCGGCGTCCCGGCCGTCATCGCAGAGCTGCTCCACGCAGGCGCCCTCCCCCACCCGGACGCCATGACAGCCAACGGGCACACGATCGCCGAGAACTGCGCCGGCCGCTTCTCCGAGGATCGCGAGGTCATCCGCAGCTTCGGCTCGCCGATCCTTCCGGACGCAGGCTTCCTCAACCTCAAGGGCAACCTCTTCGACTCGGCCATCATGAAGACCAGCGTCATCTCGGCCTCGTTCCGCGAGCGCTTCCTTTCCGACCCCGACGATCCCGATGCCTTCGAGGGCCGCGTGGTCGTCTTCGACGGCCGTGAGGACTACCACGAGCGCATCAACGACCCCTCGCTCCAGATCGACGAGCAGACCCTGCTGGTGATGCGGGGTGCGGGGCCGATCGGCTACCCCGGCGCCGCGGAAGTCGTCAACATGCAGCCGCCGGACGCGCTGCTGATCGATGGCATCGACGAGCTCCCCTGCATCGGGGACGGGCGGCAGTCCGGCACGTCTGGTTCCCCGTCCATCCTCAACGCCTCGCCAGAGGCGGCCGTGGGCGGCGGTCTGGCACTGCTTCGTACGGGCGACCGGGTGCGCATCGACCTGCGCCGACGGACGGCGGACGTTCTACTCCCCGATGGTGAGCTGGAGGCGCGACGGGCCGAGCTCGAGGCGCAGCTGGCCGACGGCCCCCTGCCCTACGTGCCGGCCAGCCAGACGCCCGTGGCAGGAGATCCAGCGTGGGCTGGTGGGCCAGCTCGCCGAGGGCATGGTGCTCGAGCCGGCCGTCCGCTATCGGGACCATCAACGACCCCTCGCTCCAGATCGACGAGCAGACCCTGCTGGTGATGCGGGGTGCGGGGCCGGGCGACTCGGCTACCCCGGCGCCGCGGAAGTCGTCGACGTCCAGCCGCCCGGACGCGCTGCTGATCGATGGCATCGACGAGCTCCCCTGCATCGGGGACGGGCGGCAGTCCGGCACGTCTGGTTCCCCGTCCATCCTCAACGCCTCGCCAGAGGCGGCCGTGGGCGGCGGTCTGGCACTGCTTCGTACGGGCGACCGGGTGCGCATCGACCTGCGCCGACGGACGGCGGACGTTCTACTCCCCGATGGTGAGCTGGAGGCGCGACGGGCCGAGCTCGAGGCGCAGACTGACCGACGGCCCCCTGCCCTACGTTGCCCAGGCCAGCCAGACCCCGTGGCAGGAGATCCAGCGTGGGCTGGTGGGCCAGCTTCGCCGAGGGCATGGTGCTCGAGCCGGCCGTCCGCTATCGGGACATCGCGCACGGCCCGAATTCAAGGCCGCGAGACAACCACTAGACGCCCGGAGGCTGCACGATATGACCGAACTGGCCGGCAT
>CAVVYR010000002.1:0-20991 GCA_963752475.1 uncultured Chloroflexia bacterium
CCCGAATCGTCACCGGTCTGCACACGGGTGCGGCGGCGCCGGGCTGCGAGTTGCCCCAACCGGCCTGGAGGATCTCACAGATGGTGTGAGTCCCAGTCGGAAGGCCTCCGAAGTTGACTGTGCCGTTTCCGTTCGTGGTGCCGTTGGCGAGCAAGTAGTCAGTGGTCAGGTAGTAGAGCTGGATGTCCCATCCGGACAGCCAAGGCTCGACGCTCTGGCGACTGCCGTTGCCGTTGCGGTCCTCGTACTTGCGGAGCCGCAGCGAGCCGCCAGCGTCGTCATTGCGGATCGTTCCGGTGCCTGTCCCTGCGCCGAAGCGGATCCAGGTGACCGATCCGGGGTTCGAGAGTTCCACGCTGAAGGTTTCGTCGTCCTCAGGCCAGTTGTCGCCGCAGACCGTCACGTCGAAGGATGTCTGGGCGTAGCCGCGGATGGGCCCACCGATGCTGACCGGGACGTTACTGCGCGTGATGTAGTCGACCCCCGGAGTCGTGCAGTCAGCACCCCCGGTAGCATCATCGTTGACCGTAGACGCCTGCACGGTCACCGTCTCCCAGAAGAACGCTTGCCCCACGAAATCGATCGTGAAGCTGAGGGTCGTGTTCGAGCCCGTGCCCTCACGCCTTCCAACGTCCCCGATCCCCCAGCCTCCAATGGCCGCCGGCTCGACCGTCGCGTCTCCGTCGGCTTGCGGCGCGATGGCGAGCTCCTCGGGCAGGCACTCGCCACTCGCGGGATCAACTTCACAGGGTTCGGTGATGGGCTCGCCGTCGGCGTCGGTCTCTCCAGGTTCCGGGACTGCCTCGCCCTCTTCGGCTGGCAGCTCGGATGCAGTGAGATCCTCGCTCTCGTTGTTCGTGCCATCGTCGTCCGTGGCAGATTCACGGGCCGTCGGAGCCCCATCCGTGGTGGGCTCCTCTCCGTCGGCGCCCTCGACTAGTGCCGCATCGTCGGGTGATCCCAGGTCGTCGACAGTGGGAGGAGATTCCACTTCCTTCTTGGGCTCCTCGGCCTTCTTCTCCTCGGCCTTGGGCTCGTCCTTCTTGGGCTCCTCGGCCTTCTTGGGCTCCTCGGCCTTCTTCTCCTCGGCCTTGGGCTCGTCCTTCTTGGGCTCCTCGGCCTTGGGCTCGTCCTTCTTGGGCTCCGCGGCCTTCTTCTCCTCGGCCTTGGGCTCGTCCTTCTTGGGCTTCGGTGCAGGGGCGGGCTTGATCCTCAGGTCTACCTTGGCACTGAGCTCGTTGGTCTCAGCGATGACCTCGGTTCCCTCGATGGCCGCAACGGCGGAGAGCTTGGTCTTCTCGCCCTTCTTCTTGATGAATGACGCGACGTCGGGGTCACTGAGTGACCACCTCGCGTTCTTCCTGTACTCGCATGCACTATCGGTCGCTGGGTCCCAGCCCTGGCCGCGCGGCGAGCCATCCTCGACGCAGGCGTACGCGGTGACGGGTTGGACGTCACCCACGGTGAGAACGAGCTCGGCCGGGAGGATCACGAGAATCCTCTCGGCCTTGGGCTCTCTCTTGGGCTCGTCCTTCTTGGGCTCCTCGGCCTTCTTCTCCTCGGCCTTGGGCTCGTCCTTCTTGGGCTCCTCGGCCTTCTTCTCCTCGGCCTTGGGCTCGTCGTCTTGGGCTCCTCGGCCGGCTTCTCCTCGGCCTTGGGCTCCTCGGCCTTGGGCTCCTCGCGGCTTCTCCTCGGCCTTGGGCTCCTCCCTTGGGCTCCTCGGCCGGCTTCTCCTCGGCCTTGGGCTCCTCGGCCTTGGGCTCCTCGGCCTTCTTCTCCTCGGCCTTGGGCTCTCCCTTGGGCTCCTCGGCCTTCTTCTCCTCGGCCTTGGGCTCCTCGGCCTTGGGCTCCTCGGCCTTCTTCTCCTCGGCCTTGGGCTCGTCCTTCTTGGGCTCCTCGGCCTTCTTCTCCTCGGCCTTGGGCTCGTCCTTCTTGGGCTCGTCGGCTCTCTCCTTCTTGGGCTCCTCGGCCTTCTTCTCCTCGGCCTTTTTCTTGGGCTCGTCGGCCTTCTTGGGCTCCTCGGCCTTCTTCTCCTCGGCCTTGGGCTGGTCCTTCTTGGGCTCCTCGGCCTTCTTCTCCTCGGCCTTGGGCTGGTCCTTCTTGGGCTCCTCGGCCTTCTTCTCCTCGGCCTTGGGCTCGTCGGCCTTGGGCGCCTCGGCCTTCTTCTCTCGCTCGTCGGCCTTGGGCTCGTCCTTCTTAGGCTCGTCGGCCTTGGGCGCCTCGTCCTTCTTGGGCTCTTCGGCCGCCTGAGGATCCGGTTGCGGCTGCTGGTCAGCCTGAGCCTCGGAGGCAGGGGGAGGCTCTGGTTCGCCGTCCTGGGCGATCACTGAGGCAGGGGCGAGTAGGACTGTCGATAGCAGCACGACCGCTTGAAGCACTGCAAGCATGGTGAGATAAGGCGTACGCGTGGGGCCCGACGACTGCATAGCTCCCTTTCGCCGCCCGGGGACGAGGAGGTGCCCCCCGGCGCCATCACTGTTCGGCGCGGCTCTGTCGACGAACAGGGCAGGCGCCAATCAGCGAATGATAGTCCCCGAGCGGACCGGTCTGCCTAGTCCTGTCGCACTATCGAGAGCACGGGCCATCCGTACGCCCACCCGGCCGGGATCAGCTCAGCGCGTCGGCGACGATGGCCTGGGCTTCGGTGATGATGCGCTCGAGATGGGCCTCGTCGACGAAGGACTCGGCGTAGAGCTTGGTCACGTTCTCCGTGCCTGATGGTCGCGCCGCGAACCAGCCCTGCTCGGTCACCACCTTGAGACCGCCGATCGCAGCGCCGTTGCCGGGGGCCTCGGTCAGCTTGGCCGTGATCGGTTCGCCAGCCAGCTCGGTGGCCGCGACCGCCTCTGGCGAGAGCCGGCCCAGGGCCGCCTTCTGCTCGGGCGTGGCAGGCGCATCGATGCGCTTGTACACCGGCGCCCCGAACTCCTCGGTAAGCCCAGCGTAGATGGCGCCGGGATCGCGACCGGTCCTGGCCGTCATCTCGGCCGCCAGCAGGCAGGCGATGATGCCGTCCTTGTCGGTCGACCAGGGCGAGCCGTCGAAGCGCAGGAAGGACATGCCCGCGCTCTCCTCGCCGCCGAACGCGACCGAGCCATCGAGCAACCCGTCCACGAACCACTTGAAGCCGACCGGGACCTCGTAGAGTCGGCGCCCGAGAGAGGCCGCAACACGGTCCTGCATGCTCGAGGACACGAGCGTCTTGCCGATGGCGGCGTCGGCGCCCCACGCTCGCGCCCCACCAAAGAGGTACGAGGCCGCGGCTGCGAGATAGTGGTTGGGGTTGAGCAACCCGACGGACGGCGTGACCACGCCGAAGCGGTCGGCGTCGGCATCGTTGCCCAGGGCCAGGTCGTAGTCGGCCCGCATCTCCACCAGCCGCGCCATGGCGTAGGGCGACGATGGATCCATGCGGATCTTGCCGTCCCAGTCGCGGGTCATGAAACCGAAAGCCGGGTCGACGGTGTCGTTGGTGATGGTCAGGTCGAGCTGGTAGAGCTCGGCGATGGCGCCCCACCAGGCCACTGCCGCGCCACCCAGCGGATCGACGCCGACGCGCAGGCCGGAGGTAGCGATGGCCGCAAGGTCGATGACCTCACCAAGGCTGGCGATGTAGACACCCTGATAGTCGTACCGTGCGGCGGCTGATCGCGCGCGTGGCGCCGGCACGCGCGCGACACCCTTCACGTCGCCTGCGAGCAGCTCGTTGGCCGCGTCCTGGATGGCCTTGGTCATCGACGCGTCGGCCGGGCCGCCGCTCGGCGGGTTGTACTTGAAGCCGCCATCGGCCGGAGGGTTGTGCGAGGGCGTGACCACGATGCCGTCGGCCGGGACATCCGGGTGCTCACGGTTCCAGGTGAGGATGGCGTGCGAGATGCCCGGGGTCGGCGTGAAGCCGTCGGCGGTATCGATGCGGACGTCGACACCGGCCGCCACCAGCACCTCCAGCGCGGTCAGGAAGGCCGGCTCGCTCAGCGCATGCGTGTCACGACCCATGAACAGCGGGCCCTCGATACCCTGCTCACGGCGGAAGTCCACGATGGCCGTCGTCGTGGCCACGATGTGGCTCTCGTTGAAGGCGGTGTCCAGCGATGATCCACGGTGGCCGGACGTGCCGAAGGCCACTCGCTGGGACGGCTCGGACGGATCAGGCACGCCCGAGTAGTAGGCGTCCTCGAGCGCCTGCAGATCGACGAGGATCGAGGGGTCGGCGGGCTTTCCGGCGAATTCGCTCGTGGCCACGGATGCCTCCAGTCGGCGGGTCTCGGTAGTGGGATGTGCTGTGGAAGCGAGGGTACCGCGACCTCGACAGGGTGGATCGGCTGTGGACGCCTGGCGGGCCATCGCGCCTTTGGTGCCGAATGGGTGCCCGAGTGTCTCCCAATCGGCCCTGATTCCACTTGCCGGGTGGCGTATCGTCGGCTTGACCGGGGCGGGAGCGTTTTCCCCGGCGCTCGTATTGGAGGGACCTATCGCATGAGCATGCGTTCGTGGGCGAAGATGGCTCGCGTTACCCTTGCCGGCGCGTTGCTGGCGAGCGCGATCGGCGTCAGTGGCGCACCGATCGTGGCCGCACAGGAAGAGACGGACTGCTCCGCCATCGCCGGCGGCGTGCAACTACCCGAGACCGTCGACGGCAAGTTCAACATCGGCATGGTCCTCATCGGCCCCCACAACGACGGTGGCTGGAGCCAGGCTCACTTCGAGGGCCTGCAGTACGTCTGCGAGAACGTGGACAACGCCCACGTGGCGTACATGGAGAACGTGGCTGAGGGCGCCGATGCCGAGCAGGTCTTCCGCAGTCTCGCTCGCAAGGGCTTCGACTACATCATCGGGACGTCCTTCGGCTACATGGAGCCGATGTCGGCGGTAGCCGAGGAGTTCCCGGATCAGCAGTTCCTGCACGTGTCCGGCTTCATGTCCAACGAAGAGAACTTCGGCAACATCATGGGCGCGATGGAGGACTTCAAGTACCTCTCCGGCATGCTCGCCGGCTCGCGCGCGATGGTCGACGGCAACCCCAAGCTCGGCTACATCGCCACCTTCCCCATCCCCGAGGAATACCGACTGGGCAACGCCTTCATGCTTGGCGCGCTGGAGACCTGCCCCGAGTGCACCATGGACGTTCGCTGGATCAACACCTGGCACGACCCACAGATCGAGCGCGAAGCTGCGGCATCGCTCTTCGACGCCGGTGCCCAGGTCGTCTTCACCGGCGCTGACACGCCGGCACCTGCCGCTGTGGCCGAGGAGCTCGGCGACAAGTGGGGCATCACCTATGACTGGGCTGGCTCCTGCACGAGCCCGGCCTGCCTGACTGCGCCGTACTGGCTGTGGGGCGCTGAGTACGCTCGCATCGCCGACGGCATCGTCGACGGCAGCTATACGCCAGGGTGGGTCTACTTCGACGCCGACTCCCAGGGTATGGGCCTCTATGGCTTCATGGAGGGCGAGGAGCCGACTCCCGGCATCGCCGACCTGCCCGAGGAAGACGTGCAGTTGGTCGAGGACACCCTCGCTGCCATGCTGGCCGGTGAGTTCGATCGCTTCGACGTGTTCTCCGGTCCGATCACCGACAACCAGGGAAACGTGGTCGTCCCTGAGGGCGAGTCCCTCGAGCAGGGGGACCTCGACCAGTTCAGTACGTTCGACGGGGCGACCTGCGAGTACTGCATGGACTGGTGGGTCGAAGGCATCACCGCGGCCCCGCCCGAGGGATAGCGGCTAGCAAGAGTCACCCAGGACCTCGGGGGTCTCCAGGCCCCCGAGGTCCTGAAACACACCCATGAGTGACCCGGCGCTCGCAGTCGAGATGCGGGCGATCGTCAAGCGTTTCCCCGGCGTGGTCGCCAACGACCATGTCGATTTCGACGTGCGCACCGGAGAGGTCCACGCCCTCCTCGGTGAGAACGGGGCGGGCAAGTCCACGCTCATGAACATCCTCGCCGGCCTCTACTCGGCCGACGAAGGGAAGATCCAGGTCCGTGGCGAGAGCGTGTCGTTCACCTCACCCAGCGACGCTATCCATGTCGGCCTGGGCATGGTCCATCAGCACTTCACGCTGGTCAATTCGCTGACCGTGACCGAGAACATCCTGCTCGGGCTCGAAGAGCCACGCTTCTGGCTGGACATGCCGGCCCAGGAAGCCAAGGTCCAGGCACTGGCCGACGAGACCGGCCTCAACGTCGACCCTGCCGCCAGGATCTGGCAACTATCGGTCGGTGAGCAGCAGCGCGTCGAGATCCTGAAGATGCTCTACCGCGGCGCCAACATCCTGATCATGGACGAGCCCACGGCCGTCCTGGCGCCACAAGAGATCGAGGAGCTCTTCCACACGCTCAAGGGCATGACCGCGACGGGTGCTTCCGTCGTCTTCATCAGCCACAAGCTCGACGAGGTCCTCGAGATCGCCAACCGCGTGACCGTCATGCGACGCGGCGTGGTCACGGCGGCCGGTGTGCCAGCCGCCGGCAAGACGAAGAGGGACCTGGCCCAGCTGATGGTCGGGCGCGAGGTGTTGGAGTCCCTCGACAAGGCGGACGTGCCCTCGGGCGAGATCGTGCTCGAGATGCAGGGCGTCAGCGCAACCAGCGACCGCGGCGTCCAGTGCCTCGAAGGCGTCGACCTGCGCATCCGCTCGGGACAGATCATCGGGCTCGCGGGGGTCGCGGGCAACGGTCAATCGGAATTGGCCGAGGTCATCACCGGTCTGCGCGAGTGCACCGGCTCCATCGAGGTCAACGGGAAGGAGCTGGCCAACCGCCCGGTGCTGGAGGCCATCGACGCCGGCGTCGCGCACATCCCCGAAGACCGCACCGGGACCGGCTCGGCACCGAACCTCTCGCTCACCGACAACCTCATCATGAAGGCCTACCGGACCGAGCCCATCGGCCACGGCTGGACCATCGACAGCAGCGTCGCCCGCACCAAGGCACAGGAGCTCAAGGACGCGTACGAGGTCTCGGCCCCGTCCATCGACACCGAGGCCCGACTACTCTCGGGCGGCAACCTGCAGCGGCTCATCCTGGCCCGTGAGATCAGCTCCCAGCCCGGATTGATGGTCGCGGTCCAGCCAACGCGCGGCCTGGATGTGGGCGCGATCGAAACGGTTCACAAACTGCTGTTGGAGCAGCGTGAAGCCGGGATGGCGGTCCTGCTCATCAGCGAGGACCTCGATGAGATCCTCATGATCGCCGACCGGGTGGCCGTCATCTACGAGGGTCGGATCAGCCCGTCGATCCCGGTCGAGGAAGCCGAGGTCGCGCAACTGGGCCTGATGATGACCGGTACCAGCGCCGAGACGGCAGCGGAGGAAGCGGCCCGATGAGCGCCGCCGCACCGATCCGTCACAGGCGGCTGCCGTTCGCCATCCACATGGAGCGTCGCCTCGAGACGCCGCGCGGCCTGGGCGTGGTCACCATCATCGGCGCCCTGGTCGTGGCCCTGCTCATCTCGGCGGGGATCATCTGGCTCATCGGCGGCGACCCCATCAACGCCTACGCGCACATCGTCCGCTCATCGCTCGGCAGCACCGGCGTCCTCTCGGACACCTTGGTGAAGGCGACGCCGCTGATCTTCACAGGCTTGGCCTGTTCGGTTGCCTTCCGCATGCGCCTCTGGAACATCGGTGCCGAGGGTCAGCTCATGATGGGCGCCTGGGGCGCCAGCGCCATCGTGCTCCTGGGCTGGTTCCCTGAGGGCACGCCCAGCCTCATCTACCTGCCGCTGATGATGCTCGCGGGCATCGGCATGGGCGCCCTCTGGGCCGGCCTCGCAGGCTGGCTCAAGGCCCGCCTGGGGGTAAACGAGATCATCACCACCCTCATGCTCGTCTACATCAGCCAGGAGTGGGTCAAGTTCTGGGTCTTCGGCCCCTGGAGCGACGGCGGCTTCCAGATGTCGCCCCGCTTCCCGCGCGAGGCCTGGCTGCCACGCCTGACCGACCACAGCGACATCGTCAGCGACTTCGCCGGACTCACGGTCCACCTCGGCTTCGTCATCGCGCTCGTGGCCGCCGGCGTGGTGTGGGTCTTCATCAACCGCACGCGCAAGGGCTACGAGATCCGGCTCATCGGAGACAACCCCCGAGCGGCGAAGTACGCCGGCATCAACATCGGCCGCACGATCATCCTCGTGATGCTCATCTCGGGTGGTCTGGCGGGCCTTGCCGGCGCGTCCGAGATCAGCGGCGTGGTCCATCGACTGCAGGACAACTTCTCGCCGGGCTACGGCTTCACCGGCATCATCGTGGCATTCCTGGCGCGCTTCAACCCGCTGGGTGTCGTGGTTGCGGCGATCGCCTTCGGCGCGCTCATCCTGGCCGGACGCGAGATCCAGCCGGCCGGCATCCCGGCCATGATCCAGGGCGTCATCCTCTTCTGCGTCATCGCCAGTGACGTCTTCCTGCGGTACCGCATCCGGGTGGTGAGAACGTGAACCTCGAACTCGCGCTCGCCGCCGGTGTCGGAGGCGGCACGCTCTTCCTCTTCGCCGCCGTCGGGGAGCTCTTCGCCGAGCGCTCAGGGGTCCTGAACCTCGGCGTGCAGGGCATGATGTTCCTGGGTGGCATGGTCGGTTTCTGGGTCGGCGGGGACGTCGAACCCCTGGCTGGGACTGCTGTTGGCCATGGTTGCGGGGGCGCTACTCGCCGGACTCCACGGCATCGTCACCATCCACCTTCAGGCGAACCAGATCGTGTCCGGCCTGGCGTTGACGTTCCTCGGCACGGGCTTGGCGCTCGTGCTCGGCGATGGCCTCGCCAGCGGCAGCTCGCCACTGCTGCCGAACATCACCGTTCCGCTACTCGCCGAGATCCCGCTCATCGGCGGCGTCTTCTTCACCGACCACTCGATCCTCGTGTACGTGGGCTACCTGCTGGTGCCACTGACCTCGATCTGGATCTTCCGCACCCGGCCCGGCCTGCACCTGCGCGCCGTTGGCGAGAACCCCAGCGCGGCTGACGCGCTTGGCGTCAACGTCTTCCGCCAGCGCTACATCTACGTGATGCTGGGCGGAGCGCTGGCCGGCCTCGCGGGCGCCTACATGACGATGTCGCTCGTGCCTGGCTGGCACGCGGACAAGACGTTCATCGCCCAGGGCTGGATCGCGGTGGCCCTCGTCATCTTCGGCCAATGGAAGCCAGGTCGCACGATGTTCGGCGCCTACATGGTCGCGTTCATCTTCCGGCTGGCGCTCGATCTCCAGGGCAAGGATGCGTTGCTGGGTCTCTACAACGTCTTCTATGAGTACCAGCCCGCCACATTCTTCCTGGGCATGTTGCCGTACGTGATGGTCATCCTCGTGCTCGTCTTCGCTGCATCCGAGGCCAACCGCAAGCGCATCGGCGCACCCGCCGCACTGGGCGAACCCTACGTTAGAGGCGAGCGCGGCCACTAGCCTGCATGGTCTCCGCTGACCCATCGCCACCGACGGTTCGCGCCAGCGACGCTCCAGATGCAGGACGGGCCGGGGTTCGGCGCTGTCCGATCAGTCCGCGACGCTGACGAGTGGCTCCACCTGGGAGTGGACCTGACGCAGGACGGGAGCCATCTCCCTGAACATCTCCAGGGTCAGGCTCTGCGGACCATCCGAGAGCGCATCGTCGGGGTTGGGATGGACCTCGACCATGATGCCGTCGGCCCCACCGGCGACCGCGGCCACCGACATCGGAGGCACCAACCACCGCTGGCCCGTGGCATGGGACGGGTCGACCACGACCGGGAGGTGCGTCAGCTTATGCAGCAGCGGCACAGCCGTGAGGTCGAGGGTGTTGCGGGTGTACTTCTCGAACGTGCGGATGCCGCGCTCACAGAGGATCACGTTGGGATTGCCCGAGCTGACGATGTACTCCGCCGCCATGAGCCACTCTTCGACGGTGGCGCTGATGCCGCGCTTGAGCATGACCGGCTTCTCGGTGCGGCCGGCAGCCATGAGCAGCGAGAAGTTCTGCATGTTGCGCGCGCCGATCTGGAGGATGTCCGCGTGCAGCTCGACCTGCGTGATCTGGCTCGGCTCCATGACCTCGGTGATGACCGGCAGACCGGTCTCGGCGCGGGCTTCAGCGAGGAAGCGGACGCCATCCATGCCCAGACCCTGGAAGCTGTAAGGGCTCGTCCGAGGCTTGAAGGCACCGCCGCGCAACACCGTCGCGCCAGCCTCCGCGACCGCCGTGGCTGTGCGCATCAGCTGGTCGCGGCTCTCGATGGCGCAGGGGCCGGCCATGATCGTCAGCGAGCCACCGCCGATGGTCGTGTTGCCCACCTCGATGACCGTGTCCTGCGGGTGGAAGTCACGCGAGGTCAGCTTGAAGGGCTTGCTGATGGGTGTGACCGACTCGACCCCGGGCAGGACGGCGAGGTGTGCCATGACCTGTTCCTTGCGCGGTCCGACGTCGCCGACGACGCCGATGATCACGCGCTGCTCGCCACGGCTCTCGTGGGGCGTGAGTCCATCGGCCTCGATGTGGCGACGGACCTCCTGGACCTCTTCCTCGGTCGCTCCGACCGACATCACGACCAGCATGCGGTCGACTCCTTCCTCGGGATCAGCTCAGGCCACTGAAGGGCCGGATGGATGTGCTCAGGCTTCGCGGTCGGGCACCGTGTGGAAGAGCTCCGCCTCAGGCTCGCCCTCCAGGACGCGGATGAGTCTCGCCGGGCGCAGACCAAGGGTCGCGCGCCCGCGAGGACCTTCGAGGGTCAGGGAATCCGTCGACTCGGAACGCGCAAGGATCGTCACCTGCGCACCGGGCCGAAGGCCTCGCGCCTGAAGGTACGACACCAACCCGCCGTCTTCCTCGGCAGCCTCGGTGATGCGATAGACGGTCGCTCGTACGCCCGCGTCCACGTCACTCAACGGCAGGCCATCGGGGCGTCTCCTCGCGATGGCCTCATCGATCGGGTTGCCGTGCGGACACGTCTCCGGATGGCCCAGGAGCTCATCGAGGGCCGCTTCGACACGGGGCGAGATATGGGCCTGCAGCCGGATGGCCTCCGGATCGATCTCTGCCCAGGGGATGCCCAGCACGGATGCCAGCAGCCACTCGGCCAAGGCATGGCGGCGGTAGATGGCGTCCGCCTCCTGGTTGCCCTTGGTCGTCAGGCAGACGTTGCGCTGCTCGCCGATCTCGACGAGGCCGGCACCCGAGAGGCGTCGCAGCATCTCGCTCGTCGCCTGCGGAGAGACGCTCATCCGCCGCGCGAGGTCGGCTGCGCTGAGCGGGTCACCACCACGCGACTGGCGGATGGCCAGCAGGTACGCCTGCTCGGCGGCGGAGGTCTCTGGTCGCTCGCGGTTCCCGTTCACGCCTACAGGATAGGACGACGGCCACGTCAGGGAGCGGCTGAAGCGACGACCGTCGCTCAGAACGAACGGTCCCGCACGATCTTCCCCAGCTCCAGCCGACCGACCGCGCGCAGGGCGGGCCACTGCGAGAGCAGCCCGACCACGATGATGGCCACCGACGTGAGTGCGAAGGTCATCGGCCGGACGTATAGCTCGAAGGCGAACATGTCGGAACTGAAGGCGTACATGAAGACCCAGGCCAGGACCCAGCCGAAGATGAGGCCCGGCACGAGCCCCACGATCGTCAGCAACAGGTTCTGGATCGTCACCATGGAGCCGATGGCCCGCCGCGAAAGACCGAGCGTGCGCAAGACGGCCAGCTCCCCCTGACGCTCGGAGATGTTGGCCGACATCGTGTTGTAGATGAGCGCGAAGGCCAGCACGCCGCCAAGCACGATCATCACGCCCACGAAGGCGTAGAACAGTCCCATGTACTCCTGCACCAGCTCGTACAGCGCGTCCGAATCGACGAAGGCCTGGACGCCCGCGATGGCACTCAACGATGCGCGCATCGTCGAGCCGTCCACGCCATCCGCGAACGTGAGCATCAGCAGGTTCGACGGATCGGTGCCGGCCGCCGACACACCAAGAGCGGCCTCCACCGCCCCGATCGCGTATGGCAGTGAGGTGTACGCGTTCGTCCCCAGCGGCTCTCTCACGAAACCGGCCACAGGCACGCTCTCGAGCAGACCCAAACTGGCGATCTGCAGATCCACCGTCTCGCCGACCTTGACGCCGAGGGCTCCCTCGAGCGCCTGGCCGAGCACGATGCCCTCCTCCGGCACTGGTAGAACGCGGCCATCGGCGTCCAACAGGACGTGCATCTCGGCCTCGGGCTCGAGCGCGGTCAACGTGGTCGTGTAGGAACCGTCAGGACCGACCACCGATACCGGGACGACCAGCGCTTCCTCGACCCCGGTGACACCGTCCACAGCACGCACGTCGGTGGCGATCTGCTCCGCTGGGCGGCCGGCGACGTGCAGCTGTGCGTCGTAGTGCTGGATCTGCACGAACTGGCGATCGAGCAGGACCTGCACGCTGTCGATGAAGCCCCACGAGACGATGACCAGCATCGTGGCCAGCATCACGCCCACGACCGACGCCACGCTGCGTCGGCGTGCACGCCCGAGGCCGCGGATGGCCGAGAGCCAACGCACCGGCAGCCGGCGCAAAGGCGGGATGATCCGCTCGAGCAGCGACTCACCCCCGCCACCTGGAGGCAGCTGGCCGCGCATAGCCGTGGCCGGCGAGATGCGACCCGCCTGCCTGGCCGGGAACCAGGCCGCGAGGAATCCGGTGACGACGCCGACGAGGAAGCCTGTCGCGACCGTCGCGGGTCGGATCTCCACGACTGCGGCGGGGATGCTCAAGGTAGTGGTGTACAGCCGGGTGATGCCCTCAGCCAGAAGGGCTCCGATGACCACGCCCACGACCGAGGCCACCACACCCACGACCACGCCGATGGCAGCGTAGTGCCAGGTGATGGTGCGACTGCGGAAGCCGAGTGCGCGCATGGTGCCGATGTTCGCCACCTGCCCGGAGATCATCCGCCCCAGCATCACGTAGGTGGCGAAGGCGGCGGCGATGAGGAAGAACGCTGGGAACATCACCGACATCTCGGCGAATCCCGAGACGTCCTCCTGGAGCGCGGCGTTCGAGGGTTGCTCGTCGAGCGTGAAGGCATCGAGCGCGCCGGCCGCGAGCACGGCCGCACGCGCGTCTTCGACGGCCTCCGCCGACGCGTCGTCGGCGAGACGGAAGAGCACTTCCGAGCGCTGGGCCGTGGGTGCCAGCTCTCGCACGAACGACTCCGACGCGAACACGACCCCGAAGTCATCGGGCAGGACCAGCACCTCCTGGCGGCTCTTGGCCGGCCACAGGTACTCGGGCGAGGCGGCCACGCCAAGGACCTGCGCCTCGGCCCAACCGTCGGGCGTGGAGATGGAGAGCGCCTCACCAGGCTCGAGATCGAAGTGTGCCGCCATGTGCTGCTCGACCACCACACCGTGCGGCGTCCGCGGATCGAGGGTCGTGCCGACGGTGATCCGGATGTCGTTGACGGTCGACTGGCCCGACGACTGCATGCCCACCGCGCGACCGAGCATCGTGTGGTCCTCGCCGACGAGGAATGGAACGTCGGCCACGGTGCGAGCTGTCGAGGCCCGCAGCCCCGGCATCTGGTCGCCGGCGGCAAGCACCTCCTCGCGTGGGCCGCCGACCGCGGTGACGTGAGCGAAGCTGGTCTCGCGGTAGAGCTTCTCGTACGAGCCGGTCAGGTTGAGGAACGCGTCGAAGGATGCGTTGAACATGCCCACGCCCAGCGCGATGACCAGGGCCACGCTGAGGAACTGGGCTGGCCGTCGGCGGATGTCGCGCCAGAGCGCGCGTGACAAGTGGCTCACCACTGCAGCTCCGAGGCGTCGACCGGATCGGGCTGGAGCCGGTCCTCCACGATCGAGCCGGAGTGCAGGTGGATGACGCGGTCGGCCATCCGGGCGATGGCCGAGTTGTGCGTCACCAGCAGGACCGTCGAGCCGAAGCTCCGGGCCGCGCGGCGCAGGGCTCCGAGCACCTGTCGGCCGGTCTCCAGATCGAGCGAGCCGGTAGGCTCGTCGAGAAGCAGCACCGTGGGGCGCTTCACCAGCGCCCGGGCGATGGCTACCCGCTGCTGCTCACCACCCGAGAGCAGGCTCGGGAAGCGACCGGCGCGATCGACCAGGCCCACGGCTTCGAGCGACTCGGTGGCACCACGCTCGCCGACCCCGACGAGCTCGCCCACGAGCTGGACGTTCTCGAGCGCCGTGAGCGTCGGGATGAGGTTGAAGAATTGGAACACGAAGCCGACGTCGGTGCGGCGGTACTCGGTGAGCGCGGCCTCGTCGAGCCCACTGACCTCGTGTCGGTCGACGGTGATGGTGCCGGCCGTGACAGCCTCGATGCCGCCGATCAGGTTCATCAGCGTCGTCTTTCCCGAACCCGATGGTCCGAGCACGACCAGGAACTGGCCGCGCTCGATCTCGACGGAGGCATCGCGCAGGGCGTGAACCGCCAGATCGCCCTGGCCGAAGGTCTTGTCGACGTCCTCCAGGCGGATGACGGGTGCAGCGGCGTCTGTCGTCATGTCCTCTCCTCCCCTGGTGGATCCGAGCAAACGGATGAGCGTCTCGGCGGTAGCGGTGGCATCGAGGCTCTGGTCGGCCATGCGCTGGATGAGGAAGCCGTCGAGGAACGAGGCGATGACCGGGGTCAGCCGTTCGGCCGGGATGTCGTCGCGGACCACACCGCGCTCCTGGGCGACCACCAGCCTTGGCGCGAGCATCTCGCCCCAGGAACCCATGACGCCGCCCATGGCATCGGCCATCTCCGGTTCGCGCGTCACCTGCAGCATCGCCTCAGCCATGAGCACGCCGACGTCGGTACTCAGATCGAAGCGATCGAGCAGGCGCATGACGCGGTGGATGGACTCGGGCAGTGGGCGCTCGTCGAGGAGCTCGTCGATGAGCCGCCCCGTCTCCTGTTGAAGGCGCGTCATGACAGCTTCTCGCCGCAGGTTGGCGACCGACCCGAAGTGATAGTGCACCAGCGCCTGGTTGACCCCGGCCCGGTCGGCCACGGCCCGCGTGGTCACACCACGCCAGCCGCGTTCGACCACGAGCGATGCCGTAGCGGCCAGCAGCCGCTCTCGCGTCAGATCACCGCCGGCCGGCCGGTCTTCCGCGGTTTGGGCATTCGATTTAGGCATGTGCCCAAGGGTATCAGCCACAGGCAAGCAAGACCTTGGTGCCGGGGGCCAGCGGGCCTAGGGCTCGGGCGTGACCTCGTCACAGCGATCCCAGTCGACCGCACCTTCGATCCACTGGGGCCGAAGGCAATCGACCGGCGACTCGGTCGGCACGGGCGTCTCCTCGACCATCATCCCGAAGCGCTGCCCGACGAGACGCGACTCGGCCGGCCAGGGATGCCAGTCATCGGGACGCGTGGCCTCGGTGGCGGTGGCGTAGAGCGCGATGCTGGTGCCATCGGGTGCGACCTGGGCCAGGACTCGAGCTGCTGCCCGGTGATCTCCACCTTGAGCGTGGCATCGAACTCATCCGGCCCAGCCGCCGGCATCCAGGTGCCTTTCGAGAGGACGTCACCGGGACCGGAGACCACCAACGCGCCGCTGGGCTGGAACGCCCACACGGCGCCGCCGACCTCATCCGCGGTGATCGACCAACGGCCGACGACAGGGTGATCCTCAGTGGCGTCCTGGGCCACGCTGGTCAGGACGACGGCCGCGAGCAGCAGCGTGGCTGTGGCGATCGAAGTGACGACGGACCGACCGACTGATATGCGCGTCATGGTGACACCACCGTAGCAGGCGCAGGCAAAGGTGCGATCAAGGAACGGGGCGCCGGACGCAACGGGCGCCCGGCTCTCCCACTCGGCTGCCCGTGCTGGCAGCCCACGTGACCTCCGCATGCCGGGGCCGGATGGGACCTGGTCGCACCCGAAGCGCGCTGGTTCCGGTATGTCATCCGTGGCATATTGGGACGACCGCCCCGCGGGCGGACCGCTCCACGAGACCGACCACCCGAAGGACGTATGAACGCACGACTGACGACGCTGGTCTCTCGCGCCCTCGGCCCTGACGCCAGCGTGCCCGGCCTGCCGCTGTTCCACGCGGGGCGATGGCTCAGCGATGACGCCGACCCACATGCACAGGTCGCGGCGGCATTCCTCATCGCGGCGGGCGGCGAGTCGCTCCCGGATCACGCTCAGGCCCAGCGCATCCTCGAGGATCCGCCGAGCGCTGCTGGCGAGGTCGCGGCGTTCTACCGCGACGCCCTCGACCTCGTCGACGCGGAGCTCGAGGAAGCCTTCGAGCGCGACGCCGAGCTCGCCCGCGAGTGGGACGCGGCTGCTGACGCCCTGGCCGCGGCAGGCACGGGCGAAGAGGCGTCCGAGGCCATCTGGCGAGCGCTGTTCCCGCAGGCGGTCGGTATCCGCCATCACGAGAACACGCACATCTCCGCCCTGCGACACCACCGTACCGTCGAGATCGAGGAACCGGCTCCCGAGCCCATCGCAGACCCCGCGCGAGAGGTGCTGTTCACGTCCAACGTGCTGCTGACGGTGCCCGACGAGTCGACCGACATCGAGGCCCTGCCCTACCCTGCCGAGCTGCGCGAGGCCATCCGAGCCGCCGCGGCCGAACCGCAGCGCTACTGGTTCGACCACCCCATCCAGATCGGCGTCGAGCCCGCCGCCAACGAGCTGCTCTACGGACTGCGCGGTCTCGATGCCGCCATCGCTGCCGAGGACGAGCCCGCGCGAGTCACCTGTCTGCTCTCGGTGAGCGTCACCCACGAAGGTCTCGCCGGCGTCGCCCGACGGTACGTCGAGGCGGAGCTGGCCCGTGACGGCGGCCTGCAGCATCTCGAGGTCGTCATCGTCACCGAGGACGAGACACGCCGTCTCGTGGACGAGGTCCTGCTGCCGGCGCTCCACGACCCAGCCGAAGAGGTCGCCGTGAGCTTGCGGCGCGTGGTCGGCGTGGACGGGCGCTACGGTCGCCACTACAGCTTCCTCAAGGCCGTGGCTGCGTTGTGGCAGGCCTCGGTCGCGTCGGAGGTCCGGGCCACCTTCAAGATCGACCTCGATCAGGTCTTCCCGCAGGACGTGCTCAAGGCCGAGACGGGCAAGACCGTGCTCGAGCACCTGCGTACGCCGCTGTGGGGCGCCACCGCTCGCTCCGCCGACGGAGAGGAGCTGGAACTGGGCATGCTCGCCGGCGCCCTCGTCAATGAGCGGGACATCGGGCATGGCCTCTTCACGCCGGACGTACCTATCCCGGAACGGTTGCCGGCACTCGACGAGCACGTCTTCTTCAGTCCATTGCCGCAGTCGATCTCGACGCGAGCGGAGATGATGGAGCGTTACGACGGAGCTTCCATCGACGGCCGGACGCGGGCGCTGGAGCGGGTCCACGTCACCGGCGGCACCAACGGCATCCGTATCGACGCGCTTCGGAAGCATCGTCCGTTCACACCGACCTGGGTCGGCCGCGCAGAGGACCAGGCCTATCTCCTGTCAGCTCTGGGCCAGGCCGGACCTCGACTGGCATACGCGCATGCCGCAGGCCTCATCATGCGGCACGACAAGGAGGCCTTCGCAAACCAGTCGATGGAAGCGGCGAAGATCGGCAAGCTCATCGGTGACGACGTCCGCATCCTCGTCTTCTCGGCCTACGTGTCGGCACTGGCCCGCACGGGGATCGACGAGGCCGAGAGCCACCGACTGCTCGACCCATTCACCGGCTGTTTCGCGTCGGCGACACCGAAGACCCTGGTCGTCTTGCGGGTGGCGCTGCGTACCCTGCGGCTCTTCGGCTCAGGCAAGGTCGACGATGCGCGCGAGTACGCCACCCTCGCGGCCCAGCGAGTGACCGATGCGTTGGCGACCGATGGCGATCCCCGCATGGTGCAGCTGGCGCTGGCCGAGGAGCGGCAGGCCTGGAACGCCTACTACGACGCCATCGACGCCATCGAGGCCGACGGGTCCGAGCTGGCGGGACGAGCCAAGGCCATCCTCGACGAGTGCCGGGTGAAGACGGCCTAGACCGAGGGCGGCTCCAACCCGAGCGTGGTTGCGATCGAGCCCAAAGCCGACCGCTCGGCGTCATTCACCACCACTCCGCCACGGCCCAGGAAACCCTGGTCCTCCTTGCCTGCCTGCGCGACGGTCACGGCGATCGCCAGCAGCCAGGCCTTGAAGCCGGCGGCCTCCTCTGCGGTGGCCTTCTCATCGAGGAGCCGCACGACGCGCCCGAGCACGATCATCGACTCGTCGAGCGCGCCCAGGCGCCGACGCCACCGCGAG
Organism: uncultured Chloroflexia bacterium; assembly: GCA_963752475.1. GTDB lineage: Bacteria > Chloroflexota > Limnocylindria > Limnocylindrales > CSP1-4 > JAFMJV01. Next base: position 18,205 of record CAVVYR010000002.1, read on the forward strand.
GTAGTCCGCGAACACGTGGTCAGTCTCCAGTTGCGCCTGCAGCCACACAAGGATCGAGGTCACGAGCGTGTTGCCGACGAAGTCCGGCTGGCTCTTGAGGATGTAGTCGGCCGCAGCGAAGCCCTCGCTGACGGTCTCTTCCTGGCGCCCGGGACTCGCCGCCGAGACCGCCACCGCGGCTGATCGGATGGCTGAGCGGAGCAACTCCTGCTCTTCGTCGGTGTAGTCGGCAAGGACGGTCATGGATACCTCGGCGGTGTCAGGTCGGTGAGCACCTAGCGTATCGGACACGGGTGAGCCTGAGTCCGTTCAAGCCCCGATCCCCTGAGACGGACCGGCCGAGGCCCGCCCTTCGGCGGGCGGGCCTTCTCTTCGATCCTTGAAGGACGACGCCAGCCCGTCAGGCCCTACACCCCAGGGGCGAAGTCGACATCGAGAAAGCCGTCGTCGCCGAACCCGTCCCAGACCGCGACCAGCTCGGTCGTGGGCTGGCTCTGCGTGGCCTCGGTCACGATCAGCGTCTCCGCTGCCGGAATCCAAGTCGTCGATGAGGGCGGAGGTGTCGACCCCGTCCTCCTCCTGGTAGATGTCGTCATACGTGGCGCCGGCCCGGGTCCAGATGTGCTCCAGTCCCGCGCCGCTCATGACCTCGACGTAGTCCGGGTCCGCCTCGACGCCTACCGACGTCACCACGTGCTGCTTGACCTTCCAGTCCTGGAAGGGCCCACGGAGCACGGCGGGGGTGATGATCGCAGGACTCACGGGGTACTGGCCCATCTTGATGATGTCACCCACGGTGACGGCACCGTCCCCGTTGGTGTCGACGATCTTGGCGATCATCACGTCGCCCGCATCGTAGACGTGGTTGGTGTTGACGTCGGCGTAGGCGATGACGAGCGTCGGGGGCTCGGGTGGGATGGGCACCGGGATCTCGCAGTTGACCCAGGGCCCGGAACCGGTGCCCTGGAAGCACTTGTCCACGCCGAGGCCGCCGTTGAGCGTGTCGTTGCCCACCTGGCCCGCGATGAAGTCGGGACCGGGGCCGCCGTGGAGGCGGTCGTTGCCGAGCTGGCCCCAGAGGACGTCGGCGCCGGGGCCACCGACGACGAGGTCGTTGCCCGTGCCAGCGCAGATGAGGTCGTTGCCACCGCGGCCGTAGATGCGGTCAGCGCCACCCTTGGCCACGATGACGTCGCGCTTGGCGGTGCCGACGAGCTTGTCGGCCTTGCGGGTACCCACGATGGTGGCGACCTTGCCCTGGCAGCGGGGCTTGGCCGCGGACGCGGGGGAGGCCACGGTGGCGGCGGTCATGCTCGCGAGCACCGCAGCCGCGGTGACCACGGCCAGCACATGGCGGATTCTGGTGGTGCGCATACCTTGAGGGACCCTCCCAGTAGCTGCGTCGCCCCCCGGGGTCCGGTGCCCCTCGAACGATCGCTGCATCCTAGCGTGCTCGCGAGCACAAGTGAAGGCCCGGCCTCGACAGGGTGGGCCTTCACTGGCTCGTGCCGATCGGTGCGTCAGGGAGTGTAGAAGATCACATCGATGAAGAAGTCATCGCCTCGGCCGGGCGCCTCGAGTTGGTAGTCCTCGCTCATCGGTCGACTCGGCGAATTCGGCTGAAGGACGACGGTGTCCGGGACGTCGACACCGAATGGATCCCGGAAATCGGAGACATCGCCTGACCCGCTCTCCTGGTACTCGTCGTAGTTGAGGCCGATCTTGCGGAACCATCTGTGTGTACCGCCCGCACTCTGGACGATGACCCAGTTCGCGGTCACCGCGTCGATGGCGGTGATCGCGTGAGACTTGACCTGCCAGGGCTCGAACGTCTGGCGGATGCGAGCCGGCGTGATCGCCCGAGGCGTCGTGGGGTATGAGCCCATGTTGATGGTATCGGTCACGCTGACGTCGCCAGACCCATCGCTGTCCACGATCTCCGCGATCATCACATCACCGGAATCGTACGCGTGGTTGTGGTTGGCATCGGCGTAGGCGACGACCAGCGTCGGCGGAGGCGGTGCGGGCAGTTCGCAGTTGACGACCTGGCCTGACCCTGTGCCCTGGAAGCAGGTATCGAGACTGATCCCGCCGTTCACCACGTCATCGCCGACCTGTCCGGCGAGGAAGTCCGGACCGGGTCCGCCGTGGAGACGGTCGTCGCCGAGCTGGCCCCAGAGGACGTCCGCCCCCGGACCACCGACCACGAGATCATTGCCGTTGCCGGCGCAGATGAGGTCGTTGCCGCCCTTGCCGTAGATCTTGTCGTTGCCGCCACGGGCCACGATGATGTCGCGCTTGGCGGTGCCGCGGATGACCTCGCTCTTCCTGGTGCCGACGATCGTGGCCACCTTGCCCTGGCATCTGGGCTTCTTGGCCCGCTGCGCCGGTGCCGCCACGGTGGCTACGGTCATCGTGGCCATCACGGCAGCCGCGGTGATTACTGCGAGCGCCCGGCCGGATCGAGTGGTTGGCATGGACCAAATCCCCCCTTGGACCTGTGTCGCTTCGTCGCCTGGAGACCCAAGCATCTCGTACGACACGTCGAGCCTAGCGCGGCGCGATACACCAGGGAAGACCCGACCCCAATCGTGGATTCCCTACTCGGAGTACCCGGGATGGGAGATCCGGGTGCCAGCAGGCGCTCCCGTCAACGCTTCCGGCAGGTGTGCCATCGATCCTCGCAGGCCGTGCGCAATGACGTACATGTCCGCCGCCGGCAGCAGGTCGAACTCGGCGCCGTCCATCGCACCGGTCGCCTTCACCTCCAGCGGCGAGAGCGAGCTC
>CAVVYR010000003.1:0-19655 GCA_963752475.1 uncultured Chloroflexia bacterium
GTGATGGACGTGCCGTTTGTTGGTCGGCGCAGCCGCACCTGGAACCACTCGTTGGGCTCAGGTCGGCTGTCGCCGCAGATGGTGACGTTGAACGGGATATTGGCGCTCCCCCACCAGTTCGGTGTCGTCACGCTTGTCCAACCGCGGCTGACGTAGTCGACGCCAGCAGTGCTGCAACTGCTGCCCGCCGTTGCCGTTCCGATGGCTACCGTCCGCACCTGTACGCTGGCGTAGCCCAAACCGAAGATGCCTCCCGTTCGAGCGAAGCGGACGTTGAAGGCGAGAGGGCTGTTCGTGCCGGTGCCTTCAGGGTCCTTCGTCGCGTCGCTCACCGACCAGCCGCCAAGTGCTGCAGGCTCGACGGTCGCGTCTCCGTCCGCCTGCGGCGCGACGGCGAGTAGCTCGGCCAGACACTCATCACTCGTGGGGTCAGCTTCACAGGCTTGGGAGACGGGCACGCCGTCAGCCTCGACTCCCTCGGGCTGCGTGATCCCCTCGCCTTCCTCGGCTCCCGATCCCGAGCCAGCTGGAGCATCGCCCTGATCGTCTGTGCCGCCGTCTTCCGTGGCCAATTCCTCGGTCATCGGAGCCCCTTCCGTGGCGGGCTCTTGACCTTCAGCGTCTTCGACAGGTACCGCAGCGTCGGGTGATCCCACCGAGTCGTCGGAAGTGGGAGGAGGTCCGTCCTCCTTCTGAGGCTTCTCGGCCTTCTTCCCCTCGGCCTTGGGCTCGTCCTTCTCGGGCTTCGCCGCCGCGGCGGGCTGAATCCTCAGATCGACCTTGGCGCTGAGCTCGTTGGTCACAGCGATGACCTCGGTCGCCTCGATGGCGGCGACTGCGGACAGCTTGGTCTTCTCACCCTTCTGCTTGCTGAATGAACCGACGTCGGGATCGCTGAGAGACCACCTCGCGTTCTTCCTGTAGTCGCAGGCACTGTCAGTCGCTGGGTCCCAGCCTTGACCGCGCGGCGAGTCATCCTTGACGCAGACGTATGCGGCGACTGCCTGGACGTCGCCCACGGTAAGGACAAGCTCCGTCGGGAGGATCACGAGGACCCTCTCGGCCTTGGGCTCGTCCTTCTTGGGTCTCGTCCTTCTTGGGCTCCTCGGCCTGGGCTCCTCGGCCTTGGGCTCCTCGGCCTTGGGCTCGTCCTTCTTGGGCTCCTCGGCCGGCTTCTCCTCGGCCTTGGGCTCGTCCTTCTTGGGCTCCTCGGCCTTCTCCTCGGCCTTGGGCTCGTCCTTCTTGGGCTCGTCGGCCTTCTTCTCCTCGGCCTTCTCTTGGCTCCTCGGCCTTCTTCTCCTCGGCCTTGGGCTCGTCCTTCTTGGGCTCCTCGGCCTTGGGCTCCTCGGCCTTGGGCTCGTCCTTCTTGGGCGCCTCGGCCTTCTTCTCCTCGGCCTTGGGCGCCTCGTCCTTCTTAGGCTCCTCGGCCTTGGTCTCGTCGTCCTTGGGCTCGTCCTCCTTGGGCGCCTCGGCCTTCTTCTCCTCGGTCTTGGGCTCGTCCTTCTTGGGCTCCTCGGCCTTCTTCTCCTCGGCCTTGGGCTCGTCCTTCTTGGGCTCCTCGGCCTTTTCTCCTCGGCCTTGGGCTCGTCTTCTTGGGCCTCGGCCTTCTTCTCCTCGGCCTTGGGCTCGTCCTTCTTGGGCTCCTCGGCCTTCTTCTCCTCGGCCTTGGGCTCGTCCTTCTTGGGCTCCTCGGCCTTCTTCTCCTCGGCCTTGGGCTCGTCCTTCTTGGGCTCCTCGGCCTTCTTCTCCTCGGCCTTCTTAGGCTCGTCGTTCTTGGGCGCCTCGTCCTTCTTCTTAGGCTCGTCGGCCTTGGGCGCCTCGTCCTTCTTAGGCTCGTCGGCCTTGGGCTCGTCCTTCTTGGGCTCTTCGGCCGCCTGAGGATCCGGTTGCGGCTGCTGGTCAGCCTGAGCCTCGGAGGCAGGGGGAGGCTCTGGTTCGCCGTCCTGGGCGATCACTGAGGCAGGGGCGAGTAGGACTGTCGATAGCAGCACGACCGCTTGAAGCACTGCAAGCATGGTGAGATAAGGCGTACGCATGGGGCCCGACGACTGCATAGCTCCCTTTCGCCGCCCGGGGACGAGGAGGTGCCCCCCGGCGCCATCACTGTTCGGCGCGGCTCTGTCGACGAACAGGGCAGGCGCCAATCAGCGAATGATAGTCCCCGAGCGGACCGGTCTGCCTAGTCCTGTCGCACTATCGAGAGCACGGGCCATCCGTACGCCCACCCGGCCGGGATCAGCTCAGCGCGTCGGCGACGATGGCCTGGGCTTCGGTGATGATGCGCTCGAGATGGGCCTCGTCGACGAAGGACTCGGCGTAGAGCTTGGTCACGTTCTCCGTGCCTGATGGTCGCGCCGCGAACCAGCCCTGCTCGGTCACCACCTTGAGACCGCCGATCGCAGCGCCGTTGCCGGGGGCCTCGGTCAGCTTGGCCGTGATGGGTTCGCCAGCCAGCTCGGTGGCCGCGACCGCCTCTGGCGAGAGCCGGCCCAGGGCCGCCTTCTGCTCGGGCGTGGCAGGCGCATCGATGCGCTTGTACACCGGCGCCCCGAACTCCTCGGTAAGCCCAGCGTAGATGGCGCCGGGATCGCGACCGGTCCTGGCCGTCATCTCGGCCGCCAGCAGGCAGGCGATGATGCCGTCCTTGTCGGTCGACCAGGGCGAGCCGTCGAAGCGCAGGAAGGACATGCCCGCGCTCTCCTCGCCGCCGAACGCGACCGAACCATCGAGCAACCCGTCCACGAACCACTTGAAGCCGACCGGGACCTCGTAGAGTCGGCGCCCGAGAGAGGCCGCGACACGGTCCTGCATGCTCGAGGACACGAGCGTCTTGCCGATGGCGGCGTCGGTGCCCCACGCTCGCGCCCCACCAAAGAGGTACGAGGCCGCGGCTGCGAGATAGTGGTTGGGGTTGAGCAACCCGACGGACGGCGTGACCACGCCGAAGCGATCGGCGTCGGCATCGTTGCCCAGGGCCAGGTCGTAGTCGGCCCGCATCTCCACCAGCCGCGCCATGGCGTAGGGCGACGATGGATCCATGCGGATCTTGCCGTCCCAGTCGCGGGTCATGAAACCGAAAGCCGGGTCGACGGTGTCGTTGGTGATGGTCAGGTCGAGCTGGTAGAGCTCGGCGATGGCGCCCCACCAGGCCACTGCCGCGCCACCCAGCGGATCGACGCCGACGCGCAGGCCGGAGGTGGCGATGGCAGCAAGGTCGATGACCTCACCAAGGCTGGCGATGTAGACACCCTGATAGTCGTACCGTGCGGCAGCTGATCGCGCGCGTGGCGCCGGCGCGCGCGCGACACCCTTCACGTCGCCTGCGAGCAGCTCGTTGGCCGCGTCCTGGATGGCCTTGGTCATCGACGCGTCGGCCGGGCCGCCGCTCGGCGGGTTGTACTTGAAGCCGCCATCGGCCGGGGGGTTGTGCGAGGGCGTGACCACGATGCCATCGGCCTGGACGTCCGGGTGCTCCCGGTTCCAGGTGAGGATGGCGTGCGAGATCCCCGGGGTCGGCGTGAAGCCGTCGGCGGTATCGATGCGCACGTCGACACCGGCCGCCACCAGCACCTCCAGCGCGGTCAGGAAGGCCGGCTCGCTCAGCGCATGCGTGTCACGACCCATGAACAGCGGGCCCTCGATACCCTGCTCACGGCGGAAGTCCACGATGGCCGCCGTCGTGGCCACGATGTGGCTCTCGTTGAAGGCGGTGTCCAGCGATGATCCACGGTGGCCGGACGTGCCGAAGGCCACTCGCTGGGACGGCTCGGACGGATCAGGCACGCCGGAGTAGTAGGCATCCTCGAGCGCCTGCAAATCGACGAGGATCGAGGGGTCGGCGGGCTTTCCCGCGAATTCGCTCGTGGCCACGGATGCCTCCAGTCGGTGGGTCTCGGTGGTGGGATGTGCTGTGGAAGCGAGGGTACCGCGACGTCGACAGGGCGGATCAGCCGTGGGCGTCTGTCGGGCAATCGAGCCTTTGGTGCCGAATGGGTGCCCCACTGATTCCCAATCGGCCCTGATTCGGGTTGCGCGGTGGCGTATCGTCGGCGTGACCGGGGCGGGAGCGTTTTCCCCGGCGCTCGTATTGGAGGGACCTATCGGATGAGCATGCAACCGTGGGCAAAGATCGCTCGGGTGACCCTGGCGGGAGCACTGCTGGCCAGCGCGATCGGCGTGAGCGGCGCCCCACTCGTCGCAGCACAGGAAGAGAACGATTGCTCGGCTATCGCCGGTGGCGTGCAGCTGCCTGAGACCGTCGAAGGCAAGTTCAACATCGGGATGGTCCTGGTCGGCCCGCACAACGATGGCGGCTGGAGCGAGGCCCACTTCGAGGCCCTGCAGTACGTGTGCGAGAACATGGATGACGTCCATGTGGCGTACATGGAGAACGTGCTCGAGGCCGACTCTGAGCAGGTGTTCCGCAGCCTCGCCCGCAAGGGCTTCGACTACATCCTCGGTACCTCGTTCGGCTTCATGGACGGCATGGAGCTCGTGGCCGACGAGTTCCCGGACACGATGTTCCTGCACGTGTCGGGCTTCAAGTCGAATGGTGAGAACTTCGGCAACATCATGGGCGCGATGGAGGACATGAAGTACCTCTCCGGCATGCTCGCCGGTTCGCGCGCGAAGCTCGACGGCAACCTCAAGACGGGCTACATCGCGACATTCCAGATCCCGGAGGAGCTGCGGCTCGGCAACGCCTTCCAGCTGGGCGTACTGGAGACGTGTCCCGAGTGCACCATGGACGTGCGCTTCATCAACACTTGGCACGATCCCACGCTCGAGCGCGAAGCCGCCGCCTCGCTCTTCGACTCGGGCGCCCAAGTGGTCTTCACCGGAGCCGATACGCCCGCACCCGCGACAGTGGCCGAGGAGCTCGGTGACAAGTGGGGCATCACGTACGACCTCTCGACCTCCTGCACCAGTCCGGCCTGTCTGACGGCACCGTACTGGCTCTGGGGTCCCGAGTACGTTCGCATCGGTGAGGAGATCCGCGCGGGCACGTACGTGCCAGGCTCGGAGTACTTCGATGCCGACTCGGGCTCGCTGGGCCTCTATGGCTTCATGGAGGGCGAAGAGCCGCAGCCCGGCATCGCCGACCTTCCGGAAGAGGACGTCCAACTGGTGCGGGACACTCTCGCCGCCATGCTGGCCGGTGAGTTCGACCGTTTCGATGTCTTCGCCGGTCCGATCACCGACAACGCGGGTAACGAAGTCCTCGCCGAGGGCGAGAAGCTCGCTCAGGAGGACCTCGACATGTTCCCCCACCTTGCGGGTGCGAGCTGCGAGACCTGCATGTACTGGTGGGCTGAGGGCATCAACGCCGCCCTCCCGGACAAGGAGTAGGCCAGACACCATCCGACCTCGGGCCCCGATCAGGGGCTCGAGGTCGACTTGACCCGAATGACTGAGGACTCCCTCGCCGTCGAGATGCGGGGGATCGTCAAGCGGTTCCCCGGCGTCGTCGCAAACGACCACGTCGATTTCGACGTGCGAGCCGGTGAAGTGCACGCGCTGCTGGGCGAGAACGGCGCCGGCAAGTCCACGCTCATGAACATCCTCGCCGGGCTCTACCAGGCCGATGAAGGCCGGACCCGCGTCCGCGGACAGGAGGTCGACTTCCACTCGCCGCGTGATGCCATCGAGGCGGGGCTGGGCATGATCCATCAGCACTTCACGCTGGTCGAGTCACTGACCGTCACGGAGAACATCCTGCTCGGCCTGGACGAACCGCGCTTCTGGATGGACCTGCCGCGCTACGACACCAGGGTCGGAGAGCTCGCAGAGCAGACCGGTCTGGCGGTCGATCCCAAGGCCAAGGTCTGGCAGCTCTCGGTCGGCGAACAGCAGCGCGTCGAGATCCTCAAGATGCTCTACCGCGGGGCTGACATCCTCATCATGGACGAGCCGACGGCCGTGCTCGCCCCGCAAGAGATCGACGAGCTCTTCACCACGTTGCAAGGCATGACCGCCACCGGCGCTTCGATCGTCTTCATCAGCCACAAGCTCGACGAGGTCACCAGGATCGCCGACCGCGTGACGGTCATGCGGCGGGGAGTGGTGACGGCAGCCGGACTCCCTGGCGCCGGCAAGACCAAGCGCGACCTGGCCCAGTTGATGGTGGGCCGCGAAGTCCTCGAATCGCTCGACAAGGCGGCTTTGCCTTCTGGCGAGATCGTGCTCGAGATGCAGGGCGTGAGCGCCATCAGCGACCGCGGCCTTACGGCCCTCGACGGGGTGGACCTGCGCATCCGCGCCGGCCAGATCATCGGCCTCGCCGGGGTCGCCGGCAACGGTCAGTCGGAGTTGGCCGAGGTCATCACCGGACTACGTGAGTGCACCGGCTCCATCGAGGTCAACGGGATGCAACTGGCCAACCGGCCCGTATCCGAGGCCATCGACGCCGGCGTGGCCCATGTGCCCGAAGACAGGACTGGCACTGGCTCCGCACCCAACCTCTCGTTGACCGACAACCTCATCATGAAGTCCTATCGCTCCGAGCCCATCGCACATGGCTGGACGCTTGACAGCAGCGAGGCCCGGGTCCAGGCGCAGGGCCTCAAGGACACGTACGAGGTCTCGGCACCATCCGTCGATACCGAGGCCCGGCTGCTCTCCGGTGGCAATCTGCAGCGACTCATCCTGGCCCGTGAGATCAGCTCGGAGCCAGGGCTGATGGTGGCTGTCCAGCCCACACGAGGCCTTGACGTGGGCGCAATCGAAACCGTGCACAAGCTGCTGCTCAAGCAGCGTGAAGCGGGCATGGCGGTGCTGCTCATCAGCGAGGATCTGGACGAGATCCTCATGCTAGCCGACCGCGTTGCGGTCATCTACGAAGGGCGCATCAGCGCTTCCACCCCGGTCGAGGAGGCCCAAGTCGACGAGCTGGGCCTGCTGATGACGGGTTCCGACGCGGGCGCCTCCGACCAGGCGCACAAGGCATGAGCGCGACGACACCCGGCACGCGCCGCCTGTCTCCCTTCAGCCTCCATCTTGAGCGGCGGCTCGAGACCCCTCGCGGGCTGGGCGTGCTCACGACCATCGGCGCCGTCGTCGTCGCACTTGTCATCTCGGCGGGCATCATCTGGCTCGTGGGTGGCAACCCGATCGATGTCTATGCCCACATCGTGCGATCGTCTCTCGGCAGCATCGGTGTCCTCAACGACACGCTGGTCAAGGCTACGCCGCTGATCTTCACCGGACTGGCCTGCTCGGTGGCCTTCCGGATGCGCCTGTGGAACATCGGCGCCGAGGGGCAACTGATGATGGGCGCTTGGGCCGCCAGCGCCGTCGTGCTCGTGGGCGTGTTCCCCGATGGCACGGCCAGCTTCATCTACCTACCGCTGATGATGGTCGCCGGACTCGCCATCGGCGCGCTGTGGGCCGGGCTCGCCGGCTGGCTGCGGGCACGGTTCAACGTCAATGAGATCATCACCACGCTGATGCTCGTCTACATCTCGCAGGAGTGGGTGAAGTTCTGGGTCTTCGGCCCCTGGAGCGAAGGAGGGTTCCAGCAATCGCCGCGCTTCCCCCGTGAGGCCTGGATGCCCCGTCTGACCGACCACAGTGACATCGTGTCCGACTTCGCGGGCATGACCATTCATCTCGGGTTCGTCGTGGCCGTCGTCGCCGCCGGTCTCGTGTGGCTCTTCCTCAACCGTACGCGCAAGGGCTATGAGATCCGCCTGCTCGGTGACAATCCACGCGCGGCCCGCTATGCCGGCATCGATGTGGGCCGCACCATCATCCTCGTCATGCTCATCTCCGGTGCCCTGGCCGGTATGGCGGGTGCCTCCGAGGTGAGCGGTGTGGTGCACCGGTTGACCGATGGGTTCTCCCCGGGATACGGGTTCACCGGGATCATCGTGGCCTTCCTGGCGCGCTTCAACCCGCTCGGGGTGGTGGTCGCCGGCATCGCCTTCGGAGCCCTGATCCTGGCTGGTCGTGAGGTCCAGCCTGCCGGCATCCCGGCCATGGTCCAGGGCGTGATCCTCTTCTGCGTCATCGCCAGCGACGTCTTCCTGCGCTACCACGTCAGACTGGTGCGACGGTGAACCTCGAGCTTGCCCTCGCAGCCGGCGTCGCCTCGGGTACCGTGCTGCTCTTCGCCGCAATCGGCGAGCTCTTCACCGAGCGCTCCGGGATCCTCAACCTGGGCGTGCAGGGGATGATGTTCGTGGGTGCGCTGGCGGGTTTCCGCATCGGCACGGAGATCGACCCGTGGCTGGGCATCCTCGCGGCCATGGCGATCGGCGCGGTGTTCGCCGGGCTCCATGGCTTCGTCACAATCCATCTGCAGGCGAACCAGATCGTCTCCGGCTTGGCCCTGACGTTCCTGGGGACCGGAGTCGCGTTAGTCCTAGGCGACGGCTTGTCGACCAGTAGCCCGGCTCTCCTACCCGTCATCACGGTCCCCCTGCTGGCGGAGATCCCCTTCATCGGCCGGATCTTCTTCACCGGACACTCGATCCTGGTCTACGTTGGCTACCTGCTCGTGCCGGTCACCTACATCTGGATCTTCCGCACCCGAGCTGGTCTGCACTTGCGAGCGGTGGGCGAGCAGCCCAGCGCGGCCGACGCGCTCGGCGTCAACGTCTACCGCCAGCGCTACTTCTACACCATGCTCGGCGGTGCGCTGGCCGGGCTCGCCGGTGCGACCATCACCATGGCTCTCGTTCCCGGATGGCACGCCGACAAGACGGTCATCGCTCAGGGCTGGATCGCGGTCGCGCTCGTCATCTTCGGTCAGTGGAAGCCGGGACGGACGATGTTCGGCGCCTACATGGTCGCTTTCATCTTCCGGCTCGCGCTCGACCTCCAGGGACCGACCGACTTCTTTGGCATCCCCAACATCTTCTACGAGTACCAGCCCGCGACGTTCTTCCTGGGCATGCTGCCGTGGGCCGTGGTCATCCTCGTCTTGGTCATCGCCGCGCGCGAGGCCAACCGCAAGCGCATCGGTGCGCCGGCCGCGCTGGGTACGCCCTACGTCAGGGGCGAACGCGGCCACTGAGCCAGCCGCCATCTGTTCCGCCCAACCCTGATGCACGGCCAGGCCGCCGGGCTATGCCACCCACGACTACATCGACCAGTCAGGTGTCCCAGATGGGCGGTCCTATGCCTCTGGTGACTCACTTCGACCCATCGGCGACATCCTCATGCCCTCCCTGACTGGGACCGCTACTCCCAGATCCGTGAGGCCACGCAGCTTGGTCGTGTCAGTCGCCCACGGCATAGGTGCGTGGCGCAATCCTCGCCCTAGACCTCGACGCTGACGATCGGTTCCACCTGCGAGTGCACCTGACGCAGCACGGGCGCCATCTCGCCGAACTGTTCGAATGTCAGCGATTGCGGGCCGTCGGACAGGGCGTCGTCGGGGTTCGGATGCACCTCGACCATGATGCCGTCGGCGCCACCGGCGACCGCGGCTACGGCCATCGGCGGCACCAACCACCGCTGGCCCGTGGCATGGGACGGGTCGACCACGACCGGGAGGTGCGTCAGCTTATGCAGCAGCGGCACAGCCGTGAGGTCGAGGGTGTTGCGGGTGTACTTCTCGAACGTGCGGATGCCGCGCTCACAGAGGATCACGTTGGGGTTGCCCGAGCTGACGATGTACTCCGCCGCCATGAGCCACTCTTCGACGGTGGCGCTGATGCCGCGCTTGAGCATGACCGGCTTCTCGGTGCGGCCGGCAGCCATGAGCAGCGAGAAGTTCTGCATGTTGCGCGCGCCGATCTGGAGGATGTCCGCGTGCAGCTCGACCTGCGTGATCTGGCTCGGCTCCATGACCTCGGTGATGACCGGCAGACCGGTCTCGGCGCGGGCTTCAGCGAGGAAGCGGACGCCATCCATGCCCAGACCCTGGAAGCTGTAAGGGCTCGTCCGAGGCTTGAAGGCACCGCCGCGCAACACCGTCGCGCCAGCCTCCGCGACCGCCGTGGCTGTGCGCATCAGCTGGTCGCGGCTCTCGATGGCGCAGGGGCCGGCCATGATCGTCAGCGAGCCACCGCCGATGGTCGTGTTGCCCACCTCGATGACCGTGTCCTGCGGGTGGAAGTCACGCGAGGTCAGCTTGAAGGGCTTGCTGATGGGTGTGACCGACTCGACCCCGGGCAGGACGGCGAGGTGTGCCATGACCTGTTCCTTGCGCGGTCCGACGTCGCCGACGACGCCGATGATCACGCGCTGCTCGCCACGGCTCTCGTGGGGCGTGAGTCCATCGGCCTCGATGTGGCGACGGACCTCCTGGACCTCTTCCTCGGTCGCTCCGACCGACATCACGACCAGCATGCGGTCGACTCCTTCCTCGGGATCAGCTCAGGCCACTGAAGGGCCGGATGGATGTGCTCAGGCTTCGCGGTCGGGCACCGTGTGGAAGAGCTCCGCCTCAGGCTCGCCCTCCAGGACGCGGATGAGTCTCGCCGGGCGCAGACCAAGGGTCGCGCGCCCGCGAGGACCTTCGAGGGTCAGGGAATCCGTCGACTCGGAACGCGCAAGGATCGTCACCTGCGCACCGGGCCGAAGGCCTCGCGCCTGAAGGTACGACACCAACCCGCCGTCTTCCTCGGCAGCCTCGGTGATGCGATAGACGGTCGCTCGTACGCCCGCGTCCACGTCACTCAACGGCAGGCCATCGGGGCGTCTCCTCGCGATGGCCTCATCGATCGGGTTGCCGTGCGGACACGTCTCCGGATGGCCCAGGAGCTCATCGAGGGCCGCTTCGACACGGGGCGAGATATGGGCCTGCAGCCGGATGGCCTCCGGATCGATCTCTGCCCAGGGGATGCCCAGCACGGATGCCAGCAGCCACTCGGCCAAGGCATGGCGGCGGTAGATGGCGTCCGCCTCCTGGTTGCCCTTGGTCGTCAGGCAGACGTTGCGCTGCTCGCCGATCTCGACGAGGCCGGCACCCGAGAGGCGTCGCAGCATCTCGCTCGTCGCCTGCGGAGAGACGCTCATCCGCCGCGCGAGGTCGGCTGCGCTGAGCGGGTCACCACCACGCGACTGGCGGATGGCCAGCAGGTACGCCTGCTCGGCGGCGGAGGTCTCTGGTCGCTCGCGGTTCCCGTTCACGCCTACAGGATAGGACGACGGCCACGTCAGGGAGCGGCTGAAGCGACGACCGTCGCTCAGAACGAACGGTCCCGCACGATCTTCCCCAGCTCCAGCCGACCGACCGCGCGCAGGGCGGGCCACTGCGAGAGCAGCCCGACCACGATGATGGCCACCGACGTGAGTGCGAAGGTCATCGGCCGGACGTATAGCTCGAAGGCGAACATGTCGGAACTGAAGGCGTACATGAAGACCCAGGCCAGGACCCAGCCGAAGATGAGGCCCGGCACGAGCCCCACGATCGTCAGCAACAGGTTCTGGATCGTCACCATGGAGCCGATGGCCCGCCGCGAAAGACCGAGCGTGCGCAAGACGGCCAGCTCCCCCTGACGCTCGGAGATGTTGGCCGACATCGTGTTGTAGATGAGCGCGAAGGCCAGCACGCCGCCAAGCACGATCATCACGCCCACGAAGGCGTAGAACAGTCCCATGTACTCCTGCACCAGCTCGTACAGCGCGTCCGAATCGACGAAGGCCTGGACGCCCGCGATGGCACTCAACGATGCGCGCATCGTCGAGCCGTCCACGCCATCCGCGAACGTGAGCATCAGCAGGTTCGACGGATCGGTGCCGGCCGCCGACACACCAAGAGCGGCCTCCACCGCCCCGATCGCGTATGGCAGTGAGGTGTACGCGTTCGTCCCCAGCGGCTCTCTCACGAAACCGGCCACAGGCACGCTCTCGAGCAGACCCAAACTGGCGATCTGCAGATCCACCGTCTCGCCGACCTTGACGCCGAGGGCTCCCTCGAGCGCCTGGCCGAGCACGATGCCCTCCTCCGGCACTGGTAGAACGCGGCCATCGGCGTCCAACAGGACGTGCATCTCGGCCTCGGGCTCGAGCGCGGTCAACGTGGTCGTGTAGGAACCGTCAGGACCGACCACCGATACCGGGACGACCAGCGCTTCCTCGACCCCGGTGACACCGTCCACAGCACGCACGTCGGTGGCGATCTGCTCCGCTGGGCGGCCGGCGACGTGCAGCTGTGCGTCGTAGTGCTGGATCTGCACGAACTGGCGATCGAGCAGGACCTGCACGCTGTCGATGAAGCCCCACGAGACGATGACCAGCATCGTGGCCAGCATCACGCCCACGACCGACGCCACGCTGCGTCGGCGTGCACGCCCGAGGCCGCGGATGGCCGAGAGCCAACGCACCGGCAGCCGGCGCAAAGGCGGGATGATCCGCTCGAGCAGCGACTCACCCCCGCCACCTGGAGGCAGCTGGCCGCGCATAGCCGTGGCCGGCGAGATGCGACCCGCCTGCCTGGCCGGGAACCAGGCCGCGAGGAATCCGGTGACGACGCCGACGAGGAAGCCTGTCGCGACCGTCGCGGGTCGGATCTCCACGACTGCGGCGGGGATGCTCAAGGTAGTGGTGTACAGCCGGGTGATGCCCTCAGCCAGAAGGGCTCCGATGACCACGCCCACGACCGAGGCCACCACACCCACGACCACGCCGATGGCAGCGTAGTGCCAGGTGATGGTGCGACTGCGGAAGCCGAGTGCGCGCATGGTGCCGATGTTCGCCACCTGCCCGGAGATCATCCGCCCCAGCATCACGTAGGTGGCGAAGGCGGCGGCGATGAGGAAGAACGCTGGGAACATCACCGACATCTCGGCGAATCCCGAGACGTCCTCCTGGAGCGCGGCGTTCGAGGGTTGCTCGTCGAGCGTGAAGGCATCGAGCGCGCCGGCCGCGAGCACGGCCGCACGCGCGTCTTCGACGGCCTCCGCCGACGCGTCGTCGGCGAGACGGAAGAGCACTTCCGAGCGCTGGGCCGTGGGTGCCAGCTCTCGCACGAACGACTCCGACGCGAACACGACCCCGAAGTCATCGGGCAGGACCAGCACCTCCTGGCGGCTCTTGGCCGGCCACAGGTACTCGGGCGAGGCGGCCACGCCAAGGACCTGCGCCTCGGCCCAACCGTCGGGCGTGGAGATGGAGAGCGCCTCACCAGGCTCGAGATCGAAGTGTGCCGCCATGTGCTGCTCGACCACCACACCGTGCGGCGTCCGCGGATCGAGGGTCGTGCCGACGGTGATCCGGATGTCGTTGACGGTCGACTGGCCCGACGACTGCATGCCCACCGCGCGACCGAGCATCGTGTGGTCCTCGCCGACGAGGAATGGAACGTCGGCCACGGTGCGAGCTGTCGAGGCCCGCAGCCCCGGCATCTGGTCGCCGGCGGCAAGCACCTCCTCGCGTGGGCCGCCGACCGCGGTGACGTGAGCGAAGCTGGTCTCGCGGTAGAGCTTCTCGTACGAGCCGGTCAGGTTGAGGAACGCGTCGAAGGATGCGTTGAACATGCCCACGCCCAGCGCGATGACCAGGGCCACGCTGAGGAACTGGGCTGGCCGTCGGCGGATGTCGCGCCAGAGCGCGCGTGACAAGTGGCTCACCACTGCAGCTCCGAGGCGTCGACCGGATCGGGCTGGAGCCGGTCCTCCACGATCGAGCCGGAGTGCAGGTGGATGACGCGGTCGGCCATCCGGGCGATGGCCGAGTTGTGCGTCACCAGCAGGACCGTCGAGCCGAAGCTCCGGGCCGCGCGGCGCAGGGCTCCGAGCACCTGTCGGCCGGTCTCCAGATCGAGCGAGCCGGTAGGCTCGTCGAGAAGCAGCACCGTGGGGCGCTTCACCAGCGCCCGGGCGATGGCTACCCGCTGCTGCTCACCACCCGAGAGCAGGCTCGGGAAGCGACCGACGCGATCGACCAGGCCCACGGCTTCGAGCGACTCGGTGGCACCACGCTCGCCGACCCCGACGAGCTCGCCCACGAGCTGGACGTTCTCGAGCGCCGTGAGCGTCGGGATGAGGTTGAAGAATTGGAACACGAAGCCGACGTCGGTGCGGCGGTACTCGGTGAGCGCGGCCTCGTCGAGCCCACTGACCTCGTGTCGGTCGACGGTGATGGTGCCGGCCGTGACAGCCTCGATGCCGCCGATCAGGTTCATCAGCGTCGTCTTCCCCGAACCCGATGGTCCGAGCACGACCAGGAACTGGCCGCGCTCGATCTCGACGGAGGCATCGCGCAGGGCGTGAACCGCCAGATCGCCCTGGCCGAAGGTCTTGTCGACGTCCTCCAGGCGGATGACGGGTGCAGCGGCGTCTGTCGTCATGTCCTCTCCTCCCCTGGTGGCTCCAGCAAACGGATGAGCGTCTCGGCGGTAGCGGTGGCATCGAGGCTCTGGTCGGCCATGCGCTGGATGAGGAAGCCGTCGAGGAACGAGGCGATGACCGCGGTCAGCCGTTCGGCCGGGATGTCGTCGCGGACCACACCGCGCTCCTGGGCGACCACCAGCCTTGGCGCGAGCATCTCGCCCCAGGAACCCATGACGCCGCCCATGGCATCGGCCATCTCCGGTTCGCGCGTCACCTGCAGCATCGCCTCAGCCATGAGCACGCCGACGTCGGTACTCAGATCGAAGCGATCGAGCAGGCGCATGACGCGGTGGATGGACTCGGGCAGTGGGCGCTCGTCGAGGAGCTCGTCGATGAGCCGCCCCGTCTCCTGTTGAAGGCGCGTCATGACAGCTTCTCGCCGCAGGTTGGCGACCGACCCGAAGTGATAGTGCACCAGCGCCTGGTTGACCCCGGCCCGGTCGGCCACGGCCCGCGTGGTCACACCACGCCAGCCGCGTTCGACCACGAGCGATGCCGTAGCGGCCAGCAGCCGCTCTCGCGTCAGATCACCGCCGGCCGGCCGGTCTTCCGCGGTTTGGGCATTCGATTTAGGCATGTGCCCAAGGGTATCAGCCACAGGCAAGCAAGACCTTGGTGCCGGGGGCCAGCGGGCCTAGGGCTCGGGCGTGACCTCGTCACAGCGATCCCAGTCGACCGCACCTTCGATCCACTGGGGCCGAAGGCAATCGACCGGCGACTCGGTCGGCACGGGCGTCTCCTCGACCATCATCCCGAAGCGCTGCCCGACGAGACGCGACTCGGCCGGCCAGGGATGCCAGTCATCGGGACGCGTGGCCTCGGTGGCGGTGGCGTAGAGCGCGATGCTGGTGCCATCGGGTGCGACCTGGGCCAGGATCTCGAGCTGCTGCCCGGTCGATCTCCACCTTGAGCGTGGCATCGAACTCATCCGGCCCAGCCGCCGGCATCCAGGTGCCTTTCGAGAGGACGTCACCGGGACCGGAGACCACCAACGCGCCGCTGGGCTGGAACGCCCACACGGCGCCGCCGACCTCATCCGCGGTGATCGACCAACGGCCGACGACAGGGTGATCCTCAGTAGCGTCCTGGGCCACGCTGGTCAGGACGACGGCCGCGAGCAGCAGCGTGGCTGTGGCGATCGAAGTGACGACGGACCGACCGACTGATATGCGCGTCATGGTGACACCACCGTAGCAGGCGCAGGCAAAGGTGCGATCAAGGAACGGGGCGCCGGACGCAACGGGCGCCCGGCTCTCCCACTCGGCTGCCCGTGCTGGCAGCCCACGTGACCTCCGCATGCCGGGGCCGGATGGGACCTGGTCGCACCCGAAGCGCGCTGGTTCCGGTATGTCATCCGTGGCATATTGGGACGACCGCCCCGCGGGCGGACCGCTCCACGAGACCGACCACCCGAAGGACGTATGAACGCACGACTGACGACGCTGGTCTCTCGCGCCCTCGGCCCTGACGCCAGCGTGCCCGGCCTGCCGCTGTTCCACGCGGGGCGATGGCTCAGCGATGACGCCGACCCACATGCACAGGTCGCGGCGGCATTCCTCATCGCGGCGGGCGGCGAGTCGCTCCCGGATCACGCTCAGGCCCAGCGCATCCTCGAGGATCCGCCGAGCGCTGCTGGCGAGGTCGCGGCGTTCTACCGCGACGCCCTCGACCTCGTCGACGCGGAGCTCGAGGAAGCCTTCGAGCGCGACGCCGAGCTCGCCCGCGAGTGGGACGCGGCTGCTGACGCCCTGGCCGCGGCAGGCACGGGCGAAGAGGCGTCCGAGGCCATCTGGCGAGCGCTGTTCCCGCAGGCGGTCGGTATCCGCCATCACGAGAACACGCACATCTCCGCCCTGCGACACCACCGTACCGTCGAGATCGAGGAACCGGCTCCCGAGCCCATCGCAGACCCCGCGCGAGAGGTGCTGTTCACGTCCAACGTGCTGCTGACGGTGCCCGACGAGTCGACCGACATCGAGGCCCTGCCCTACCCTGCCGAGCTGCGCGAGGCCATCCGAGCCGCCGCGGCCGAACCGCAGCGCTACTGGTTCGACCACCCCATCCAGATCGGCGTCGAGCCCGCCGCCAACGAGCTGCTCTACGGACTGCGCGGTCTCGATGCCGCCATCGCTGCCGAGGACGAGCCCGCGCGAGTCACCTGTCTGCTCTCGGTGAGCGTCACCCACGAAGGTCTCGCCGGCGTCGCCCGACGGTACGTCGAGGCGGAGCTGGCCCGTGACGGCGGCCTGCAGCATCTCGAGGTCGTCATCGTCACCGAGGACGAGACACGCCGTCTCGTGGACGAGGTCCTGCTGCCGGCGCTCCACGACCCAGCCGAAGAGGTCGCCGTGAGCTTGCGGCGCGTGGTCGGCGTGGACGGGCGCTACGGTCGCCACTACAGCTTCCTCAAGGCCGTGGCTGCGTTGTGGCAGGCCTCGGTCGCGTCGGAGGTCCGGGCCACCTTCAAGATCGACCTCGATCAGGTCTTCCCGCAGGACGTGCTCAAGGCCGAGACGGGCAAGACCGTGCTCGAGCACCTGCGTACGCCGCTGTGGGGCGCCACCGCTCGCTCCGCCGACGGAGAGGAGCTGGAACTGGGCATGCTCGCCGGCGCCCTCGTCAATGAGCGGGACATCGGGCATGGCCTCTTCACGCCGGACGTACCTATCCCGGAACGGCTGCCGGCACTCGACGAGCACGTCTTCTTCAGTCCATTGCCGCAGTCGATCTCGACGCGAGCGGAGATGATGGAGCGTTACGACGGAGCTTCCATCGACGGCCGGACGCGGGCGCTGGAGCGGGTCCACGTCACCGGCGGCACCAACGGCATCCGTATCGACGCGCTTCGGAAGCATCGTCCGTTCACACCGACCTGGGTCGGCCGCGCAGAGGACCAGGCCTATCTCCTGTCAGCTCTGGGCCAGGCCGGACCTCGACTGGCATACGCGCATGCCGCAGGCCTCATCATGCGGCACGACAAGGAGGCCTTCGCAAACCAGTCGATGGAAGCGGCCAAGATCGGCAAGCTCATCGGTGACGACGTCCGCATCCTCGTCTTCTCGGCCTATGTGTCGGCACTGGCCCGCACGGGGATCGACGAGGCCGAGAGCCACCGACTGCTCGACCCATTCACCGGCTGTTTCGCGTCGGCGACACCGAAGACCCTGGTCGTCTTGCGGGTGGCGCTGCGTACCCTGCGGCTCTTCGGCTCAGGCAAGGTCGACGATGCGCGCGAGTACGCCACCCTCGCGGCCCAGCGAGTGACCGATGCGTTGGCGACCGATGGCGATCCCCGCATGGTGCAGCTGGCGCTGGCCGAGGAGCGGCAGGCCTGGAACGCCTACTACGACGCCATCGACGCCATCGAGGCCGACGGGTCCGAGCTGGCGGGACGAGCCAAGGCCATCCTCGACGAGTGCCGGGTGAAGACGGCCTAGACCGAGGGCGGCTCCAACCCGAGCGTGGTTGCGATCGAGCCCAAAGCCGACCGCTCGGCGTCATTCACCACCACTCCGCCACGGCCCAGGAAACCCTGGTCCTCCTTGCCTGCCTGCGCGACGGTCACGGCGATGGCCAGCAGCCAGGCCTTGAAGCCGGCGGCCTCCTCTGCGGTGGCCTTCTCATCGAGGAGCCGCACGACGCGCCCGAGCACGATCATCGACTCGTCGAGCGCCCCAGGCGCCGACGCCACCGCGAGATAGTCCGCGAACACGTGGTCAGTCTCCAGCTGCGCCTGCAGCCACACAAGGATCGAGGTCACGAGCGTGTTGCCAACGAAGTCCGGCTGGCTCTTGAGGATGTAGTCGGCCGCAGCGAAGCCCTCGCTGACGGTCTCTTCCTTGCGCCCGGGACTCGCCGCCGAGACCGCCACCGCGGCTGATCGGATGGCTGAGCGGAGCAACTCCTGCTCTTCGTCGGTGTAGTCGGCAAAGACGGTCATGGATACCTCTGCGGCGACGGCTCGATCGTCACTCAGGGTACCGCGTGGAAAGACCCGCCCCTCTTGGAAGGGCGGGCCTCTGTGTCTCTGCTTCGGCTTGGCTTCAACTACGGGCTCAGGAAGTCCACGTCGAGGAAGTGATCGTCGCCGGTGCCAGGCACCGAACCGGTGTCCAGATTCTCAAGGGCCTGGCTCGGTGACCCAGTAGTGACGCTGATCCGGTCGTTGCTCGCACCGGTGCGGTCGTCTATGTCCGAGGTACCGCCGGGTCCGGTCTCCAGGTACTGATCGTTATTGACTCCCGCAGTGCGCCAGAAGTTGTACGTGGTGCCGACCTCAGCCGTGACCGAGACCCGGTTCGTGGCGCCGGGGTTCACAGCAGTGATGATGTGGCTCCTGATTCGCCAAGGCTCCATCGTCTGGCGGATGCGCGCCGGGGCCGGCGTCGTGGCATCGAGCCTCGTTGGGTACTGGCCCATGTTGATGGTGTCATTCACACTGACCCCACCGCTTCGGTCGGTGTCGACGATCTCGGCGATCATCACGTCGCTGCCGGCCTCGTAGGTGTGGTTCAGGTTGGCGTCGGTGTAGGCCACCACGAGCGTCGGGGGCGGGGGCGGGGGCGGGGCGGGCAGCTCGCAGTTCGCGCTCAGGCCCGAGCCGGTGCCCTGGAAGCACTTGTCGACACTGAGCCCGCCGTTGAGCAGGTCGTCGCCCACCTGGCCCGCGAGGAAGTCGGGTCCCGGACCACCGTGGAGGCGGTCGTTGCCGAGCTGGCCCCAGAGGGTGTCGGCGCCGGGGCCACCGACGACGAGGTCGTTGCCGGTGCCGGCACAGATGAGGTCGTTGCCGCCTCGGCCGTAGATCCGGTCGTTGCCGCCCTTGGCGACGATGACGTCGCGTCGCGCGGTGCCGACGATGCGGTCGGCCTTGCGGGTGCCGACGATTGTGGCGACCTTGCCCTGGCACTTGGGCTTGGCTGCACTGGCGGGGCTCGCGACCGTCGCCGCGGTCATCGATGCCAGGACCGCGGCCGCGGTGACGACCGCCAGTACGTGGCGGAGTCGGGTGGTTCTCATCGGTGTCTGGACCCTCCCAAACCTGCGTCGCTCCGGCAGCCCGGGAGTCAGGCGCCTGTGGCGACCAGCCATAGCGTAGCGGTATGTGCAAGCCCGTCGCTGGCCTTTTCGGGGGGGCTGCCAGCCCTGAGGTCCTATCCTCGGTGGTCGGGCGGTCGGACTCGAGTGCCATCTCCTTCGTCAGTCGATGCACGGGGCAAGTGCTTCATGGAACCCTGCAGTCCACGCGCCAGGACGTACATCGTGGCGGCTGGTTCCAGCGAGATCGAGCCAGCGTCGGCGTCTACATCTGACTCGACATCCAGCAGGTCCAGGGAGCCGGGCTCGAGCCTCGCGCTCAAGGAGGGGGCCTCG
>CAVVYR010000004.1:0-271050 GCA_963752475.1 uncultured Chloroflexia bacterium
GCGTCGACCGCTCGGCGGTGAGGACGAGACCCTCAGGGGCGACCGAGACCGAGGTGAAGCGGCCACCGCGCTCGGCCACGTAGCCGTTGAGCGCCGCCACGAGGGCACGCACGACGGGGTGGTACGTCGCGATCTGGTACTGGCTGAGCGTGACGCTGATGAGGCCGTCGCTCCCGATCACCGGCTTGACGAGGATGCTGCCGATGTCGGGGTTGGTGGTCGAGACGACGATCGAGCCATCGGTGAGCCAGACCTCCTGCACCAGGTCGGGCAGCAGCTCGCGCAGCGAACCGATGTCGCTGGCGGGGACCGTGACCTGGCCGCTCTCCTCCGTCTCGAGCAGCTCGCCCAGGACGGCGAGGTGGTCGCTGACATCGCGCACCGCACCGGCGCCCGCGGGCGGCAGGCCGGCCACGATCTCAGCGATGCCGGGAGGCATCCCGATGAGCTCGGGTGGAGGGATCGGGACCGGGGAGGCCGCCGGCCCGGGTGCCTCGGTCGGTGCGACCGGCGCAGACTCGAGCGCTGGTTCGGGGCTGGGCGATGACGCACCCGGTGCCGTGGTCGGCTGCGGGCCCGGGGTGTCGGGTGACGGCGCCAAGGTGGGCTCGACCGTGGCTCCCGGGACGGGGGCGGGTGACGGCTGCGGGCTCGACAGCGGCGTGGGCTCGGGGGCCGTGGTCACATCAACGGTGGCCAGCACGGACCAGTTGCCATCAACGTCCGTCACCAGGGGGCCGTAGGCGCTGATGGTGACCCGATCACCGATGAACTCCTCGCGGATGACCTCGCCTGTGGGACCGCCGATCACCAGCTGGTGCTGGTCGTCCTCGGGCAGCTCGATGGTGGTGCCCGGTGCGGGTGGCTCCTCGTCGGGCCCGCCACTGAGCACGATGGTCGATGGTGCTACGCTCGCGTCGGTCAGACGAGGTGGCGTCGACGGTCGTGGCTTCTCGTACGGGGCGGGGCCTTCCGGAGCATCCGGGCAGCGCTGGGTCCGGGCTGCAGCCGCAGCCACGAGAGCATCAGCCAACGCCTGTCCGCCCCAGCGCTCGACGAACTCGTTGCTGACTTGGCCGAGACCGGGTGATAGCCCAGCCTGTACTTGTGTCGTGGTAGTACTCGTGGACCCCGGCGTTGCAGAGCGTATTCCCGCCGGGTCGCCCTCGTTCCACTCGAGTCTGAGCGAAGACGACATCGCCTTCGTCAGCGTAGGCCGGCTGGTACTGAAAGTCAGGCCGAAGCGGTTGTCGGAGCCGTGCACCGGCACCACGACTGCGCCTCGCGCCCATACCAGTCGGTCCTGACGAGATCCCCGGGGAGCACCAGTGGACAGGACAGGCCCATCGCTGGGCATGGGCACCTGGCGGACACACGGATGGGCCAAGCGGTCGCCCGAGCCGATGAGCTGGCGTAGCCCGGCCTCGGCGTCAGCGAGGGATACTTGGGCTTGCCGCCCGCCTCGCTCATGGAACGAGGCTGCCGAAGACCGGTCTGGTCGCGCTCTCGAGCTACCAGGGCTCCCGAAGTCCTCGTCGGCCATGAGTCGCGGTTGGCGACTGCCGCACCGGTGCCGACCACCGGGTTCGTCCGCGTACCACTGGACGTGGAGGGTCACCCAGCCCGGCTTCTTGCGATGATCGTAGTTGCAGGACTGCGTTGGACCTGTTGCCCTGGGTTTGCCCTGACGCCATCGAGCTTGTAGCTGCCGACCTTCTTGGGACAGGACACAAGGCTCTCGGGCCCTTTGGCATCGACGGTCAGAGGGCCCGTCGGAATCTGCGTGCCAACGAACATGGCGACCGCGACGAACGCGGTGATCGCGGAGCGGCATCCCCCCATAGCCAGAGGGTGCGCCGGGCGCTACTCACGTGTCAATACCTCGAAGCGCGATGCCCATCTACTGGCTCGTCGATGCGGCAACGAGGTCAGCCCGGCTGCCGATCGTTCACCAGCACATGGGAGCCACAAGATGAGGACATCGTGGCCGATGGGGTGCCGCACGGACGTGCGCATCCGGGCCGGGTTGCCCGGGTCGGTCCGCCAGTTGCTGGCGTAGGGTGCAGCCATGAGTCGGATACGCTTCGCGATCGACATCGCGCCGCTCGGCGAGCTGAGCGACCCGCGCACCATCATGCGGC
The DNA here is from genome assembly GCA_963752475.1 of uncultured Chloroflexia bacterium. Taxonomy (GTDB): domain Bacteria; phylum Chloroflexota; class Limnocylindria; order Limnocylindrales; family CSP1-4; genus JAFMJV01. The sequence continues at coordinate 2,142 of CAVVYR010000004.1, forward strand.
TGGCGGAGGCGGCCGAGCGGTCGGGCTGGGACGGGCTCAGCATCTGGGACAGTCTGGGCCTGTCGATGGGTACTGCGGCGGCCGACCCGTTCGTCACGCTGGCCGCCGTCGCTGCGAGGACCGAGCGGCTCCGCCTCATCACCTCGGTCGTGGCGGTGGCACGACGCCGACCACAGCTCGTGGTCCAGGCGGCCGCGTGCCTCGATCTCGTCAGCGACGGCCGCCTGATCCTGGGAGTGGGCGCAGGGGAAGACAGACCCGACTTCGAAGCCTTCGGCGAGACGCACGATCGGTCCGTCCGCATCGCCCGCATGGACGAGGGCCTCGAGGTCATCGACGCCGGCTTGCGCGGGCGCGAACTCGACCACACCGGCGACCACCTCGTCGCCGTCGGCGCCATCCTCGGGCCTCGGCCAGTGCAGCGGCCGCGACCCCCGATGTGGCTGGGCGCGCTCAAGCCCGGAGGCGTCCGTAAGGCGGCGCGATGGGATGGCTGGATCGCGGTCGCGATGAGTGAGGACGGCGGCTCGATGTCGATGCTGCCCCGCGATCTCGCCAGGCACGTCTCGGTCGCCCTCCATGAGCGTGAGACCCGCGGCACGTTGGGAGAGCCGTTCGAGGTCGCAGTCCTCGGTGTCGCAGGTCTGGACGGCACGAGCGTCGCTGACTTCAGGGAAGCTGGAGCCACGTGGTGGCTGGAGTCACTGTCGCCCATGCGTGGCTCGGTCGATGAGCTGGAGGCCATCGTCCGCAGAGGACCGCCGCTTGGGTAGTGTTGTGAGCACGCCAGCCAGCACGGCCCCGACACGATGTGGTGATCGTGCTCGCGACCGTGGCTACGCGGGTAGGGCAGTGCCGTCGACAGGACCGACTGGAAGGCGGGTCGCGTCCTGAGATCGCTGGAAAAGTGAGAACGGCATAGGCTCCGAAGCGGACCTGCAAGTTCGCAAGGGAGGACTACGCGGGGGGGGGGGGGGGGGGGAGGAGAGGGGGGGGGGGAGAGAGGGAGAGGGGGGGGGAAGGAGAAGAAGGGAGAAGAAGAAGAGGAAGGAGGAAGAGGAGAGAAAGAAAGAGAGAGGAGAGAGAGGAGAAGAAAAAAAAGGGGAGAGAGGGAGGAAAAGAGAGAGAGAGAGAGAGGAAAGGGAAAAGAGAGAGAGAAGAGGAGGAGAGAAAGGGAGGGGGGAAGACCCGCTAGAGCGACCGCGTAGTGAGCTGGCGACGGGGGGGAAGGAGGGAGAGAGAGAAAGAAGAGAGAAGGAAAAGAAAAAAGGGAAGGAAGAGGAGGAGAAAGAGAGAAGAAGGAAGGAAAGAAGGGAAGAAGAAGAAAAAAGAAGAAAAAAAAGAAAAGAGGGAGAGAGAAGGAAGGAAAAAGAGAGAAAAAAAGAGAGGAAAGAAGAGAGAGAAGAGATGGAGAGAAAAAAGATAGAGGAAAAGAGAGAAAAAGGAAGAAAAAAAGAGAAAAGGAAGAGGGGGGAAAAGAAGATAAAAGGAAAGAAAAAAGAGAGAGAGGAGAAAAAGAGAAGAGAGAAAGAAGGAAAAAGAGAGAAGGAAGAAAGGAAAGAAAGAGAGATAAAGGGGAGAGAGAAAGGAGGAGAAGAGAGAAAGAGAGAGGAGAGAAAAGAGGGAGGAGGAGGAAGAGGGAAAGAAGAGAGAAGAGGTGAAAGAAGAGGAAGAGAGGCGAGAAGGAGAAAGGGAAAGGGAGAGAGAGGAGGAGAGAGAAGAAGGCAAGAGGAGAAAAGATGGAGGCGAGGAGAAAGAGAGAGCGCTCGACGAACGTGCTCGAGCGCTGGCTGGGCGAGTTCCGCCGGCGCACGAAGGTCATGGGCCGCTACGCCGGCGAAGACAGCTGTGTGACCCTGGCTGGGACGCCATGGAGGTCGTCTCGCCACGGAAGTGGCTCGGGCCGAGCGCATGGAGGCCCACACGCGAATGACACTGACGCTCCAGGAGCTCAGCTCTCAACTGTGGAACAGCGGCCTAAGATCCTCCGGGGCAGTGCCGTCGACAGGACCTACTGGAAGGCGTACATCCTTCCCCTACTGTTCTTCAAGCGTATCAGCGACGTATGGGACGAGGAGACTGCTGAAGCGGCAAAGCTCTTTCGGTGACAAGGACCCAATCGACTTCCCCGAGGTGCACAGGCTTGTGATCCCCGAGGGCTGCCACTGGCGCGACGTTCGCGGGACGCCGTCCAACGTTGGTGCCGCGCTCTCGCACGCTATGCGAGAGCTCGAGCGTGCCAATCCTGAGCGCTTGTACAGAGTCTTTGGGACTGCCGACTGGGGAAACCGCGCAATGCTGACCGACGAGACTCTCAAGGACCTCATTGAAGGCTTCTCCGAGGTCCCTGTCGGCAACAGCGTGGTCTCTTCGGACGTCCTCGGCGACGCCTACGAGTACCGAGTCGGCAAGTTCGCCGACGTCACCCGGCGGAAGAAAGCCGGTGAGTTCTACACCCCGCGTAGCGTCGTACGAATGATGGTCGAGTTGCTCGACCCTATGGAGGAGGAGACCATCCAAGACCCGGCATGCGGAACGGGCGGCATGTTGCTCGGCGCCATCGAGCATGCGGAACGCGCCGGCGGAGACCCACGCATGTCGAGTGCAGCTACGCTGGCGGCCGATCTCGGAGCCGACCACCTGGTGCTTGAAGCATTGGACGAATGGGATGCCATTGGATTGCAGCACGCGAAGGCAGTCGCTGAGCGATACCTTGATCGCGTGAGCGTCATCGGCCTAGATGAACTCTGCGGGTAACCAGATCGCCAGGCGGGCAGTGTTCATCCATGACCTGCATAGCGTTCGCACGGAGACTTCTTGTACGTTCGACGTGGCTGTCAGCCCGATACGAAGGAGCGCAGAAGCGAGGGATTACCTCGCATCCCAGCGTGGATACGAGGAAGAAGTGGCGAGCCGGCTGGGATTCGAACCCAGGACACAGGGATTAAAAGTCCCCTGCTCTGACCGCTGAGCTACCGGCCCACGATGTCAGAGTACCGAGAGCATCGCCACCATGGCGAGATTCCCCGCCCGCAGAGTTAGGGACCCTCACCCGCGAAATGGCGCCGGTTCGCCTCCAACACGGCCTTGCCGATGCTCCCAGAACCGAAGTTGCGGTACAGGAAGCCGAGGACGCCAGGTGCCTCGACCCCGCTGATGATCAGATGGTTCCGGACACCGGCGCCAGCTGCGATGAACTCGTCACGGTAGTGGGAGGTGGCGGCTACCCGGCCGCTGGCATCGTAGAACTCGTCGAACTCGACGACCACGCGCCCATCGTCGACGGTGCACGACAGGTTCGTGCGCTGCATCAGCCCCTCATTCGTGCGGATGGTCACGAAGCCCTCGCCCTCCTCCACGAGTTCGACCTTGGAGAGGCCGGGCATCAAACTGACCACCGCCACGAAGTACTCTCCGGGTGCTGCGACAGCCTCCTGGACTCGCTGCAGGTCACAAGCGATATCGCCTTCGCCTTCGAACCAGACCTTCATGTTGCGCCTTCCTCCGCTGTCTCCTCGCGGCGCAGCCCATCGGGACCGCTCCGAAGAGGTCCTGCCGGCTCCGACCCTCAACTTGGGCCTGGACGACACGCGCCAGCCGAGCGGAGCGCGCTGATGCATTCTGCGCCGCGCAGGCAAGCTCGGTCCAGGGCCGCCCCAGCATCGATGGTGGCGGCGCTCGGGCAGCCGCTGCTGGCTACCGGATACGACCCTGGAACCTGGGGTTGGCGGCCACGGCACGGTAGGCGGCCACGGCGGAGCCATCGTTCGGCTTGACCAGGCGCCAATCCGGGTGCGACACGTTCAGGTGCGGCTTGTCCGTGTCGAGGTACATGATGGCCTTGACCTTGGGGTACTTGGCGAATGTCTTGAGATAGCCGCGCCTGATCCAGGTCGCCTTGTTCCCGCCCTTGTGGTTGGAGCCGACTTCCACGAGGAAGATGGGCTTCTTCGTGAACCGCCGGGCCTGTCTGGTGACCTTGCGGACCTGGCCCTGCAGCGAGCGCCAGCGCTTGTTGCGCACGGTCCCGTAGTTCATGATCGTGGCACCGACATAGTCCACATACCTGTCCCCGGGATACGATTTCGGCCGAGGGTTGAGGTTGCTCCACAGGAAGCGCGTGTACTTGCGCGCACCGACCTTCCGGAAGAGCCTGTCGATGTGCCGCCACGCCGCCTTGTAGGTGGCCATCGAGTTGTACTTCCTGCTGATGGCCCAGGGAAACCACTTGCCGGTGGCCTCATGCGCGAAGCGGACCACGATGGGACGGCCGCCGTTGGCCTTCGAGGCCTTCTTGAGGTCCCTGGCCCACCGCTTGATGTAGGCGTTGTGTTTGCCCTGCGTGATGTTCTTGTATCGCGTGAACTTGCGCTTCGACGGCCGCCTTGGGTCGACCGGCTGCCACCAGATGACCGGCGTGATGCCCCGGCTGAGGAGCTCCTTGGATGTGGCCAGCGGAAACGCGCAGGTGCCACGGCTCCTGGTGCAGGCAGCCCTGCCGCCTCGGCTGCCCCAGTCGCTCCAGAGCCCCCAGAGGCCCGGCTTCTGGCCGCCCATCAACTCGATGTGCTCGTCCAGGACCGCCAGGTTGGCCCCGCGCGGGTCGGAGATGCCGATGGCGATCTTGGACCGTGCTGCGGCCGGCATGGCCGTGAACAGCATGGCCATGATGACGAGGATGGAGATGATGGTCGGACTACGTAGCAATGCGCGACTCCTTGACTCATACGCGTCGGGCCCATCGCCAGAAGCGCGGGCCGCTGGGGCTGGCCGGAGCGCCACTATACGACAAGTTGTCGTAGGTCCGATCTCGTAGGCCGTAGCCGAGCTGCCGGCCCACTTCGTTCGTGTGACCTTGGGTCGACCCGACAGGCCAGGAAGGCTCGCCCGACCGACCGATAGCGACCTGCCGACCGTTCAGGGGCAGGCGTCGATCCAATCGATGTCGAGGACGAAGTCGCCGTCGATCCCGTCGGCGATGATGATCCCGAACTCACGGGCAGTGGCAGGGTCGAACGGCGGCGCGTCGACGAGTATGCCGAAGACCGAGGGCACGAGCTGGTCGTAGTCCACGGCCGCGATCGCCCAACCGTCGCTGTCGACGGGACCGATGTCGAAGTCAGCCCGGTGCGACACCAAGCGCCCTCGGTATTCGGCGGTGTCTTCGAGGGTGACACCGTACGTCCGACCGTCGGGGCGCACGCGCATCTCGATGCGGCTCGAGTCGACGAGTTCGTCCCCCTCCAGCCGAAGTCTGGCGCTCGTGAATCCGCCTCCGGCAGTGACCACGCTGCCCTCGAACCGCAGCACCGACTCGTCGATGAACCCGCCTCCATCCGAGCGGCCGCCCATGACCCCGTCGTTCACGACGAACCACTGACCCGTGTCCTCGGCGGTGAAGTCCGTGAGCCGGCGGCAGTCGCGCGGTTCGTCCACGGCGGCCGGAGTCGCCTGCTGGCCCGGTGTTTCCGCGGCGGGTGCGGTCGACGGCATCGGCGACTGGGCGCTGACCCCGCCGGAGGCGGCGATCGACGTGAGGGCGACCAGCATCACCATCACGTTGGCGCTGCGAAGTAAACGACTCATGCGCATGGCATGGCACCCGATGAGCGCTCGGACATCTCGACCTCAGGCTGTAGCGATAGGTGTGCCAACGATACCTCCGACGCCACGACAGGGCGCTGGAACCTACTCGCCCGACTCGCGACGATCGGTGCCTGCCTGCTCGGATGTCGGAGCGCGCCACTCCTCGTCGAGCGACGGGTCGCCCGCCTGGGTCTCTCCTGCCTCCAGCACCGCCGTCTGCTCGCGCACGGCTGCCTCGTGAGCCGCATCCCCTCTTCCTCCACCCTCGCGATGGTCAAGCTCAGCGATGGACTCGGCCCGGCCATACAGGAGCATCACATCCCCGGCGGCGGCGACGGTATCGGCTCGCGGCACACCGAAGTAGCTCCCATCCACCCGCTCGATTCCGAGCACGACGATGCCCTCGTCTCGAAGCGACAGCGACCCCAGGTCGCGCCCGGCCAGCCAACCGTCGGCCTCCACCGTCAGCTCGGTGACGATGTACTCGCCTCCGACATGCAGGAGCGCGGCATAGTCATGCACTTCGAGGTCGGTCCAGCGGCGAAGGGCTCTCGTGGCCAACCAGGTGATGCGCTCATCGACCCAGCGGGTGCGCGACGCCCACCAGATCAGGAAGATGCCCAGGGAAACGATGCCCACCTGCACGAAGGCATGGACGTCCTCCCCTCCCTGCGCGGCGGCGAGGACGACCGAAGCGATCACGGCCACGATGCCCGCACTGCCCGCGAGCATCAGCCACATGATGATCCGCCGCCTGACCGGATGACGAACGACGCTTTCCGACTCGGTGGTCGTGAAGCCTGCGCCACTGAAGGCTGAGCGCGCCTGGAAGCGGGCCGCTTCACGAGACATGCCCGTCGCGGTCAACGCGATCGTCGCCGCGCGCGTCACCACCAGCGAGAGCGTCAGCACGATCATGAGCGTGAGGATGGCTGCCACACGGCCACGTTACCTGATGTCACTGGGCGCACGACGACGCTCCGCGCACGGCATGCCGGCCCACGACGCGAAGGGCGACGCAGCTCGCGCTGGATGCAGGCGCCGTCGCCGGCCCTCGAGGCCGACCCGTTGGCTGGCCAGGGCTTCAGTGCGGTCGCGCACCGCGACCAGCTCGAACCCTACTCGAGGGCCGCCACGGCCTCGGGGGTGACGACGTAGAGGTCCCGGTCCCACGTCTTGTCGACGAGGAAGAAGCCATCTTCCAGCGCATAGGCCGCTTCATCGGTAGCGAGCACCCAGACCGAACCGTCAGCGGCGATGTCGATGGCGTTGGCACAGAGGCCGGGGAGGTAGCGGTCCCACGTCACGCCATCGAAGTGGCGGACGCCACCGCAGGAGTCCCCGGAGGAATCCTCGTCAAGCGTGGCGTACCAGACGCTGCCATCTGGGGCCACGCCGAGGGCAGTGCCCCCGCCCATGGTCCTGGAGCCGGTCGGCCAGAACGTGTCCCCGCTGGGCCATCGACTCCAGCCGCTGCCGTCGAAGCGGACGAGGTTGGGGAGGTTGGGGAAGGTGGCGATGCCCCAGAACGTTCCATCCGGCCCGACGGCAACGCTGTCGAACTGTTCTGCGTCCTTGGCCAGAGGGGCCTCAGCCCCCTGCCACGTCGGCTCGGTCCCCTCCATGCCGACCCACCGCTGCCAGGCGCCATCGACGAAGCGGTAGAGATACCTGCTGAAGATGTTGCCCGCCCCGCCGGTGGCCCAGATGTCGTCCCGGCTGGCCACGAGCAGGTGGCGCACGCCCCTCGCCGACCGCCGTCCAGCCATCGGCTCCGAGATAGCCGAAGACCTCGTCTTCGCCATCGGACCACACGGCCCAGACCGTGCCATCCGGGGTGACCTCGACCTTCGGCCCGCCCCACCACGACTTGTGATGGGTCGTCCACTCCTCGCCATCGAAGGACTGGATGGACGACTCAGCCCTCCTCCCCTCGTCTCGTCTGGATCGTCCAGACGGTGCCGCCGGGAGCGACCTCGAAGTCCGAGACCGCGGGCTTCTTGGTGGCCCACGCGTGCGCGGTGTCGCTGCCGAGGCGGAAGAAGCGCTGGTGGCGCAGAAGCCAGATGCCACCGTCCTCGCCAGCGACGATGTCGGTGTCGTTCTTCGAGGCGAGGTCCCGCACGCCGTCATCGACGACCTGGTACACCCCCGGTTCGACCAGCTCGACGGTCAACTCGACGCCGGGCAGGATGTCGGTGCGGACCGATGGGCTGGACGACTCGGTCGGCTGTCTGGTGGTCTCCGGCTCCGGCGACGCCGTCACTGCCGCTGGGACCGTCTCATCCCCTTGCGCTGTCGTGAGGACACCAGCGAGCAGGAAGCCACCGAAGAGCGCCACGATGACGGCCGCGGCGACGAACTTGAGTGCGGAGAACATCGTGAACCCCCTATCGGGATGCGGCCACCGATGGCGACGCTGCGGGATCGTCCGGGTCTGGTCGAAGACGTCGCCAAGCAATGTCGGACGGAGTTGCGGGACGTCACGCAGACGGGTATCGAGGATGTCGTGGAGGTCGCGCTCGGCGCTCATCGGGTCGCCTCCACGGGTGTCGTCCTGTCGGTGTCGGTCGCATCGACCATCAGTGCCGTCCGTAGCCTCGCGTAGGCTCGGCTGAGTCGGGACTTGACCGTGCCATCAGACACCCCGACCGTGTCGGCGACCTGCTCGATGGTCAGCCCGAGGTAGTGGTGCAGCACGATGACCGTGCGCTGGTCCACCGAGAGTCGACGGAAGGCTCGGTCGGACTGGTCCCGTTCGTCCTCGGCAAGGTCGCGATCGCGCAGGATGTTGAACGCGATGCCATGGATGCGATCGCTGACCGCGAGCGCAAGCCGTTCGAACGCTGCGTGGTCGCCACCCTGTGCCTGGACCACGAGGTCGGGATCCACCGAACCCCCCAACCGGCGTCTCCGGCCGTCAAATCATCGGTGCCGGAACCGATGATGGCCTGTACACATCTTATGGGGCTCAGGAAGGCGGGATCGTTCCGTCGGTTTCTCGGAGGTCGAGCCGCAGCAGGCTACGGAGTCGGGCGATCACGATCGTTCTCGCTTGCCTCCTTCGCCTGTCTACGTCGCGCACGGCGTCGTCGCTTCCGCGGGCCACTCTCGGCCTCACGCTCCAGCCGATACTCGACCATGCCCGTGGCGATGCGGCTCAGGATCATCACCAACAGGCCCACGCCGATGAGCACGTAGACGATGGTGAAGGCCTTGCCCAGGTCGGTCTGCGGCGTGAAGTCACCGAAGCCGACGGTCGCGGCCGCGATGACCGAGAAGTAGAGGCTGTCGAGCAGGCTCCACCCCTCGACCACCATGTAGAAGAGCGTGCCCACGGTCAGCAACGCCGCCAGGATCGAAAACGCCGCCCGGAACGCGTCGTCGGCCAACAAGTGACGGAGCGTGACCACGAACTCATGGAAAGGACGCATGCCCGCGATGGTAGCGCCGCTATCGAGCCGCGGCGCTACCCTTCGGTCAGCAGCCGGAGGGAGCCGCATGCCCCACCTCATCATCGAGTGCTCGGAGTCGGTCACGCGTATGGCCGCACCCGAGGCGATCATCGATACCGTCTTCGCAGCTGCCGAGTCGACCGGCCTCTTCGCCACGTCTGGCGTCGGTGGCATCAAGGTGCGCCTGGAGTCGTTCCGTCACTACCGCAACGTCGAGGGGCGTGAGCACTTCGTCCACGTCTTCGGCCACATCATGGAGGGCCGCACGACCGAGCAGAAGGCCGCTCTCTCGACCGTCGTGGTACGCGCGCTGAAGGCGCTGCTGCCGGGCGTGGAGATCGTCTCGATGAACGTGTCCGACTTCGAGCGTGTGACCTACCGCAATGCCGCGATGGTGGAGCTGGCCGATGCGTCGGGCTAGGGCCCTCGCCACCGGGCTGGCCCTTGCGCACATCTGCGTGGCGCTCGTGACGGCGCCTGCGATCGCATCGGAGGAGCCGACGACCCAACGCGTGGAACTGCCCGAGATCGGCCTGGCCGCCGTGTTCCCCGCGCACTGGAACGTGCGCGCCGTGATGACGCCGCGCGAATCCTGGTTCGACGTCAGCGCCGAAGACTCGACGCCGGTCTACGCCTGGGCCGGCTTCTTCGCCATCGGCGATGGGGGCAGATGGTGCGACCTCGATCGCTTCGAGGACTTCCCCTGGCCGCTCGACGAGCACGCCACCTTCCTCGAGCACTGGCACGTCAGCGGCAGCTTGTACGGCCGCAGCGGTGGCTACGAGGCCATCGAGCTGCAGGCGGGGCCGGCCTGGCGCATCGACGTCAACGACGAGCGCAAGGGACGATCCTCACGCCTCTACCTGCTGGAGCACGAAGATGACCATATCCTGCTCACCTGCAGCGATACCCTCGGCTCGCCGGAGGACTGGATGGCCATCGCCGAGTCCATCGAGTTGGGACCGCGGACCGTCAACGCACCGACCACCATGGCAGCCACACTTGACGCCATCCACGCTGACTAGACAATGAAGACCAGACACGGAACGGAGACGAACATGCGACGAACCATCCCGACCCTCCTGGCGCTGAGCCTGGCCCTGGGGGCCACTCCCGTCCTGGCGCAGGATGACGAGGCCACGACCGACGAGGGCGCGACCCAGCGGATCGAGGCTTCGAACCTGGGCATCGCCATGGACTTCCCCGCGGAGTGGAGCGTGATACTGCCCGAAGGCGAACGCCTTTCGGCGATCACCGACGCTGCGGGTGAGCCGGTGATGGAGACGACGGTCATCTACGCCAATGCCGGCGGCGGCACGGTCTGCGACGTCGACGCCTTCCTCGACATGCCGGCGGATTCCGGCCTGGAAGGTTTCGCCTTCGAGTACGTCAACTACCTGCAGCAGAACGCACGCGCGGACGACGCCATGGTCGTATCTGAGGCCGAAGTCGCGGACGGCGCGGCCTATCGCATCGAGATCTTCAACCAGGGCACCGGCCACATCCGGGCCGTCTACGTCTTCGACGGTCCTGCTCGAGAGGACGGCACCTTCGAGCGCTTCCTGCTCGCCTGCAGCGCACGCGAGGCCGAGGAACCGTTCTGGGAGACGATCGCCGAGTCGGTCGAGTTCCTGGAAGCCACCCCGGCCGAAGACGAGGAGGAGATGGCCGACGAGGAGATGGCCGAGGAGGGCTGAAGCGCACGCTCGTGCACGCTCGTCCTGTCCTGATGGCGCGTTGATGTCATCGTTTACATATGGATGAGCTGCTGCACCTTCCGCTTCGACTGGCACCCAACCGCGTCTACCGCTTCTACAAGGGCGGCGGCCTCATGGATCGCTTCCGAGGCCTGCCCGACCCCAAGGACACGATGTTCCCCGAGGACTGGGTCGGCTCGGCCACGCCGGCCATCAACCCGCCCGAGCAGACCTACGAAGGCGAAGGCCTGAGCACGGTCGAGGTCGGCGGCACGTCGTACGTCATCGCGGACCTGTTGCAGGAGCGCCCCGACGACGTCGCGGGCGCGCGTATCGTGGAGCGCTACGGGGTGACGACGGCGCTGCTCGTCAAGCTGCTCGACGCGGGCTCGCGGCTGCCGGTACATGTCCACCCCACGCGCGATCTCGCTCGCCAGATCTTCGACTCGCAGTTCGGCAAGGCGGAGGCGTGGTACATCGCGGCCACGCGGCAGATCGAGGGTGCCCCCTCCCCGCGCGTGTGGCTCGGCTTCCGTGACGACGTCTCGCCCGATCAGCTGAGAAGCTGGATCCTCGAGCAGGACACCGAGGCACTGCGCGGCGCCATGAACGAGGTCGAGGTCAAGCCCGGCGATGCCGTCTTCGTGCGACCGGGTCTGCTGCACGCGACCGGCGCCGGCGTCTTCCTCGTCGAGGCCCAGGAGCCGACCGACTTCAGCATCATGGCCGAGTACAGCGGCTATCCCATCGACCCCGAGATCGCCCACATGCACAAGGGCTGGGACACGATGCTCGAGGTCATCGACAGCGCTGCGGTCACCCAGGACGAGCTGTCGGTCCTGTGTGGGCCACCACAGCGCGTGGCCTCCAACGACACCGAGGGCTGGACCGAGGACGACATCTGGGGGCCACAGAGTGACCCCTACTTCAAGGCCTTCCGCCTGTCGGTGAACGGTTCCGTGGCCTGGCCGCACCCGGGCGTGTACACGGTCAACATCGTGACCGGCGGCTCGGGCGTGGCCGAGACCGAGCACGGTGCCCTGCAGCTGAAGGCCGGCGACACCTTCACCATCCTTGGCAACACCGCAGCGACGACCATCAGCGGCGAGCTCAAGATGCTGGTGACGACGCCCTCGTTCGTCTAGGATCCAGCCGGGTGCGTGCTACAGGTGGTACCGGTGAGGTTCGGTGGATGCATGACCAATGGGTTAGTACGTCGGGTTGCCCGGGCCCGGTAGAGTCAACACCATGAAGGAGCGGACGCTCTATGAAGTGCTGATGCTGCACCCGACCGCCACCATCGAGGTGATCAACGCGGTCTATCGCGCCTTGGCCAAGCAACACCATCCGGACCGCGCCGGTCCCGAGGCCTCGGAGAAGATGGCCCGCATCAACGAGGCCTACACCGTCCTCTCCGACCAGGAGAAGCGAGCGCGGTACGACGAGATCATCGGCGTCTCCAAGGCCGGAGACATGGTCGGCCACGCTCGACAGTCGATGCCAGGCGCGACCAACATGAAGTACGAGGGTGGCAACTGGTCGGTACGGTCCAAGACCGAGCCGACTCCGGCATCCGCCACCTTCGGCGAAGCCGGCCCGCCGCCGCGGTATCCGCCGGCGCGAGGCAGCGTGCTCTCCTTCGGCCGCTACCGTGGCTGGGCCCTGTCCCAGGTCGCGGCGTACGACCGCAACTACCTCGAGTGGCTGAGCCGCACGATGGCTGGCCGGACGTACAGCTCGGAGCTCAGGCACGTCTTGAGCCAGGCCGCCAACTAGCGACCACGTTCGGGCCTGGTGCCCGCGCCATGGACGTGTCGAAGCCGACCGGCTCTACTCGACGCGGCGGAAGAGCGCGCCGTCCTCATCCTCGTGGAGCAGCTCCCAGTCCGGGTCGGCCGTGATGAACGGGAGCAGGTCGTCGTTCTCGGCACCGATGGCCGCGAACCCGACCTCCCAGCGCTCGAGGATCTCGGCCCAGTCAGCGCGGCCGCTCGTGACGTCGATGTAGTCGACCCACACGTCTTCGTCGTACAGCTCGATGCGGGCATCGACCATGACCAGGGCCTGGGGCACGGCGAACGCGAACCACGAGCCCCACCGCTGCGCAGCGTACAAGCGGTCGCCGGGCTCGACCTCGGCCGCCAGTGCCTTGGTCAGCTCCGGAGGTGCGTTCGAGACGACGCCCTCGGGCCCGAACGGGGCCTCACTCGGCTTGTAGATGGGCACAGCCACGAGCGCGAGCACCAACAGCAGCACGGCGATGGCCGTATAGCCGGTACCGCGCGGTGCGTCGAAGGTCGGAGCACCGATGCGGCGACCGCGCAACTCCAGGCCGTCGACGAGGATGGCCACGATGGGCGCGGCACCGATGGCCCACCAGATGACGCTGCGGACGGCCATGAGGCTGAGCACGATCAGGCCGCCGAGCCAGAGCAGCTGCAACCACGAGACGACGCGACCGCGGATGAGCAGCAACGCCATCACCACCGCGACCGAGGCGAAGAACAACAGCCCGCTGAAGCTGCGGAGCGTGGGCGCCTGCCATTCGGTGACGATGGCCGCGATGACCGGGTTGGAAGAGAGCTCAAGGATGTAGGCCCACATCTCGAGACCCCACGGGTTGAGCAGCGTCACGCCGACGCCGATGAGGCCGACGACCAAGGTCAGGGCTGCCAGCCGGCGTCGGGCCACGAGATCCTCGAGGAAGGCCAGGCCGAGCGCGGCCCAGCCGATGAAGAACGAGCCGTGGGTGTTGGCCCAGGCCACCATCAGGAGCGGGACCAGCAACAGCAGCCAGGGGTACTTGCGCCGCCAGGCGAGGATGGCCATCACCGCCGCGAAGAAGACGGCGGCGAACAACTGCGAGCGCACGGCCAGGTTCGTGGCCGCCACGACGAACGCAGCGAGCGTCACGAGCGAGGCCACGACGCTGTTCGTCCCGACGCCGCGACAGGCAGCGAAGACGAGCCCGAACGTGAGGCCGACGAGGCCGGCGCGCAGGAGCAGCAGCCCGATCCAGCCGGCGAAGTCGTAGACGGCGGCGAAGACGACGCTGGCCGCCCACTGCTGGTTCAACCACGGGTCGCCGAGCGCGGTGAAGGTGAAGCGGTCCTCGTCTAGGAGCGCGCCCGAGTCGAGCATGATCTCGCCAGCACGGAGGTGATAGGCGATGTCGGTCGAGTACACCGCTGCCAGGAGCGAGGCCGCCGCCGGCAGGAGCACCGCCAGCAAGGCCATGAGCGCGCCGCGAGAGATGGCCCAGCGCGAGGAGCGAGGGGACGGCGGGGTCGGGGCAGCGGGGTCGGCGGGGTCGGCTTGCCGGACGCGAGACGCGGCCGGCATCTCGTGCTGGGCCATCGAGAAGAGCCTACGGCGACACGACCGCACCGGACCGTACCCGAAGGTACCGCTCCGACCCTGACCTGCAGCCGTAGTGCCGATCGCTCGTCAGCCGAGCCCTGCTGACCGGACAGCAGGGCCGGTGGCTAGCCGGCGGGTCGGAAGATCAGCCGCAGCACGAAGAGCGAGAACCAGGCCACGAGGCCCCAGAAGAGCATGGCCAGGATGACCCCTGGCTCGAACTCCTCGGGGCCGCTGATGCTGGCGTCACCGGCTTCGGCGAGATCCTCGGCGAGGCCGGTGATCTCGAAGCGATCGCCGATGACCTCGACGGGCAGCAGCCAGATGTCGGTCAGATCGATCAGTGCAGGCACGTACTCCTCGAGTCCGACCGGGACCTCGACGAACGGCAGCACGAGCCGCAGCACGAGCGAGATCTGGATGAAGGCGAAGAAGAGACCGGCCAGTCGGATGAAGAGCACGCGGACAGTCTACTGATGGTGTCGATGAAGCCGACGACGTGCGTGTCGCTGGGCATGACGGGCTCGGCACATCCTTGGCCCCCTGCCGCCCTCGGGCCCCGGGCATGCGAGAATCCGGGACGTGAGCAGCTACTACGACATCGATACAGCCAACGCCCGCCTGGCCGAGCTCCGGCCGCTCCTGGCGGCCCTTCGAGACGCCCGCGATGAGGTGGCCGCCGGCCAACGCCGGTTGGCCGAGCTCGCCACGGCCGACGACGCCGATCCCACGCTCATCGCCCGTGAGCAGGAGGGCATGACCATCACCGTCAGACGCATGGAGCAGGCCGTCCGGCAGATCGACGCCTGGGGCGTGACCCTGCGCGACATCGGCACCGGCTTGGTGGACTTCCCTGCCCTCGTCAACGGCCGTCCCATCTGGCTCTGCTGGAAGCTGGGCGAGGACGAGATCGCCAACTGGCACGAGATGGACGCGGGCATCGCGGGCCGCAAACCACTGATAGAACTGGGGTAGAACGGCCTGGCCGGTAGAACCTATTTGCGTGTCAACGCAAATAGCGGCCAAAGATAGTAGGCTGTGGAAACCGACGAGACACCGAGTATCGGGTCGCACTGCCGACCACGAGCGTTCAACGACAACTGGAGCAACGATGTCCTTCCTTCGCAACCTCATGGGCCCGGGCGTGCCCTCCGTCGACGTCAAGCAGGCTGCCGACATGCAGGGCGGCGAGGTCGGCGCGCTGATCGTCGACGTACGTGAGCCCAACGAGTACAACCAGCTCCGGGCCAGGGGCGCGGTGCTGCTGCCGCTCGGCCGGCTGAACGGTCGCGTCAAGGACCTTCCGCGCGACCGCGAGATCCTGCTCATGTGCCGCACCGGCGGCCGCAGCTCCAACGCCACGCAGTTCCTCGCAGCCAACGGCTTCGAGAACGTGACCAACGTCAATGGCGGCATGGTCGCCTGGCACAACGCCGGCCTGCCCACCACCAGTGGCGCACCAGAGCCCGGCGAGGGCGAGTTCTAGCCCACCGCCATGGCCGACCGCGTCCTGCTCCTCGCGGGCTCGGTCGGCCCGGAACGCATCCCGGCACGCCCCGATCCGCACCATGCCGACTGGTACCTGCCGCTGCACCTGCGCGACGAGCGCGCGGCGCGTGAGCGGATCGCGAGCCAGGTCGCCGTTGGGGCCGATGTCGTCGTCGCACCCACCTGGCTGACGCATCGGCGCGCACTGCTGCCATTGGGTGAGACGCGGCGTGCCGGCCCCTGGACCGCAGCGGCCGTCCGAGTGGCCCGAGAGGCCATGGAGATCGGCCTCGAGCGCCGTGATGAAGCATTGGCCGATGCCCCTGAGGGCGACATCCGACGGGGCCGGCCACGACCGCTGGTGGCCGCGTCGCTGCCGGCTCTCGACGATGAGCCCGAGGCTGCCACGGGGCGCCTGCTCCCCCACGAGGCGGCCACGGCCCGCGACTATCGCGATCAGGCCGGCGCCATCGCAGACGCCGAGCCCGACCTCATCCTCGTCGAGGGTCAACGGACCGAGCCTGACGCTCGCGCGGCGATCGCCGAGGCCGCGGACAGCGGCCTACCCGTGTGGACGGCACTGACCCCTGACGCGCTCGCTGCGACCACCCTGCCCGGCTGGCTCGACTGGGCCCGAGCACAGACCCTGGAACGCCTGCTGCTGCCCGGGCCCCTCGACCCGGCGACCCTTGAAGACGCTCCCCTGCCCTGGGGCGCGCTGGCACCCTCCGACGACCCCCTGAGCGATTGGCTCCAAGCCGGTGCAGGCGCGATCGCCTGGCTCGATGGTGCGAACACGGCGGTGCTGGAGGCGTTGCGTGCGGCCATCGACGACCACGAGCGCGCCGGCATCGAAGCGGAGCAGGCCGCCCGGCGCCGCTGGCAGGCACATCTCCGCCGCGCCGCGTCGATGGCACCTGGCGGCGCCGCGGCCATCATCGGCGCGGCGGACGACCCGTCTCTGCCGGGTGGCTTCGTCTGGTCGAGCCTGGAACGTCGGGAGTTGCCCTACCTTCCGCCCGAGCGCTTCCGGCTCCTGGTCGATCCCGACGGACCCGCCGACGACGATATCGCGCGTGCGCTGGAACCCGGTGGCATCGCCCTCTGCCGGCCGGGTCCAGCTGCAAGCGTGCGTCTGCTGTTCCTTGACGAGGCCACCGAACCTCCGCTCGCGATCTATCGACGAGAGGATTGACCGGGACCGGAGTCCGCTGAGCTCGTGGTCACCTGTCGTTGGAGTCGACACTCCGAGGCCTTGTGGTCACCCACAGCGGCGGGCTCCGCGCACGCTCACGCCTGCGTTCGTGTCGATGGTGCGCGCGTCCTGGTCAGTCGTCGCTCAGGTCGACGGTGGTCCGATGCGCCAGGCGGGACTGTGGGACTGCGGTCGATGGGGGCGACGCTTGGCCATCACCCAGGCCGTCCCACCACGCTAGCGTCGCCCGAGTCGACGCCCGACCACCGTTCGGACGAGCGTGGGCGATCGCGTCGGCACGAACGACGGGTGTCTACTGCGGAGGAGCCGGGGCCGCCAGTTGCCGCCAGCGCCTCGCCGTCAGCTTCAGGACGTGACCCACCGAGGATGGCAGCCGCGTGGAGCAGCCGGAAGGCTAGGCCCGGTACCGCTCCTCTGGCTCGGGCTTGATGCGCAGGATGCGGCCGATGACCCGCTTGCTCGATTCGGGCCGGCTGAAGGCGATGCCGATGATGATGAGGATCACGAAGTTGAGCATGCCCACGCCCATGGCGTTCATATAGCCCAGCTGCTGGCCGACCTCACCCTTGATCGCGAGACCGGGGATGGTGGCACCGGCGATGCCGAGCTGGAAGAACGGTGGTCGCGGGGAGATCTCCGCACGCAGCGAGCCGTCGGTCGCGCCATCGGGCGTCTCACCACCGAAGACGAAGGCGTGCGCTCCGACACCCACGATGGGTGCCGCGGCCGTGGCCACGGGCAGGTCCGTCTGCTCCAGGCGCTCCCAGCCCTCGTAGTCGCCGGTGAGCGTGTCGGGCACGGCCCACATCATCGAGTCGGTCGGTGCGCCATCAGCATCGAAGCCGCCGATGACGTAGATGGCGCCGTTCGAGGTGAAGGTGGTGGCGTCGGTGCGTGCCTCGGGCAGCGCCTCCGACGGCGGTGCCACGGCCCAGCCGACGAGGTTGCCGGCTTCGTCGGTCTCCGCCTCACCCTCGTGGAGGTTGAGCCGGAAGACGGTCTCGGTGGCGCCCTCGGGACCCTCGCCGCCGACCACGTACACGAAGTCGGAGATCATGGCCGCGACCACATCGGTGCGCTCCTCCGGCAGCGCCAGGTTCTCGAGCGGCTCCCACGGCTGCAGCACCTGCCCCGCCTCGTCGGTCCATGCGAGGTAGACGCCGTTGGTGGGGTCGCCTTCGGCGTCGGTGCCGCCTACGAGCACGAAGCCGGCTGAGCCGGTGACCACGCCCGCGCCGGCCAGCGGCTGCGGCAGCGTCAGGTCGACGGTGCGATCCTCGCCGTCCGACAGCTCCCAGCCGGTGAGCACGCCCTCCTCGACGATGCCCTTGTAGACGGTGCTGGTGGGAGTGCCGGAGGCGTCGTAGCCGCCCATGAGGTAGGGGATCCCGGAGAAGAGGCCGACGGTCGCGTCCGAGCGCGGCTCGGGCAGCGGCGTACCCTCGGTCCAGGGGACGAGGTTGCCGTCTTCGGTGATCTCGGTCAGGAGCACCTCGTCGGTGGCCGTGCCATCGACGGTCCCGCCGAGCAGGTAGACCGTGGAGCCGGACTGGAAGACGGACGATCCCGACCGTCCGGCCGGCATGGCCAGCTCCTCTGGCGAGGCCTGCCACGGCTTCATGGCGCCCGCCGGCGCCGGACAGGGCAGATCCTCGTTGTCCGCCGGACAGAGGTTGACGATCGAGGCGAAGTTGTAACCCACCTGGATGGTGTTGCTGGTGGTGATGTAGTACGCCCAGTTGGGGACCACTCCGAGCATGAAGATGATGAACAGGAACCAGAAGGTCGCCTTCAGCCCGGCCCACGTCCAGCCGTCCGCGTCGAACAGCCCGAAGGCAGCTCGGCGGCGAGCGGCGCCCTGTGGAAGTGCTTGCTGTGCCACGTCCTCTCCCGTCCTAGCCCTGAGATCTCGAAGTTGCCGTACATGCCGGCAGCGTAGTGGCCGGGGATCGTGCAACCGAACTGCAGCACCCGCGGCACCTTCCTCGGGCACGGTCCATGTCAGCGTCTGCACGCCGCTCCTGCCAGGTGGGGATGCCGATGTCGGTCTCGGCAATGGGCTGTGACAGGTCCGCGGCGGGGCCGATCCAGAAGTTGTGGTCGAAGCCGGCGGTGTTGTCGATGACGAACTCGATGGTCTCGCCGGGCGTGACCGCGATCGATGGTCAGGAGGGTGCCCGTCCTCGCCGGTGAACTGCAGCGCGGCCGTTGCTTCATGTTGATGACGCGCGGCTGGCCGGCGGTCCGCCGTCGTCGGCCGGCGCTGTCCTCGGTCGGTAGAGCATCCTCGGCGCCGGCCGTAGCCTGCGCAGCGGCCGTGCTCCTCGGCGGGAGTCCCTCCGCAGCCGGAGCCGGCATCAGCCGTGACGAGCGGGCCGTGCATCGGCGTGTAGTGGCCGGGCACGGTGCAGGCGAACTGCAGGCCCTCGACACCCTCTTCGGGCACCGTCCAGGTCAACGTCTGGACGCCACTCTGCCAGGTGGGGATGCCGACCTCGGTCTCGGCGAAGGAGCCCTGCAGCACGTCCGCGGGGCCGATGTAGAAGTTGTGGTCGAAGCCGGCGGTGTTGTCGATGACGAACTCGACGGTCTCGCCGGGCACGAGGCCGAGCTCGGTGACCTGCGCGCCGGAGGTATCGGTGAACTGCAGTGCCGAGTTGGCCAGGAGCTCGATCTGGCGCGGGGCGTCGGGCGTGCCGCCGGAGACGGCCGGTGTGCTGCCGGCATCGGTCGAACCGGTGCTGGTGTCAGTGCCGGTATCGGTGCCGCCGGTGGAGCCGGAGTCGGTCGCCGCGGTCAGGCCGTTGGGCGCCTTCCAGCAGGCAGGCACGGGCGTGTCGTCGGGGGCGGGCTCGTAGTCCAGATCGCGCCAGCCGGCCACGACCTCGGGCTCGCCGGGGTCCTCATCGGCCTCACCGTGGGATTCGACGTGGAGTTCGAAGACGATGTCCTGGCTGGCCGTGAGCCAGGCGATGAGCTCCTCCACCTGGCGATAGTTGAGCGGACCGTTGGGCTCCTGCCAGGAGGCCATGAGGCTGTCCGGATCGCCGCAGACGTAGCGGCCTCCGACGACGAGGACGTTCTCGAGGAAGTCGGGGTTGAGATGGCCGGTGCCGGGATCGCCCGCAGGCGTGAGCACGTTGTAGAGCTTGCCCTGGTCGTTGAGCCGGGGACCGATGCCGCCCTGGCCGGCGTCGCCATGGCACTCGGCGCAGTTGGCGATGTAGAGCTCGTAGCCTCGGGCCACGTCGGTCACGTACTGGGCCTCCGTCTCGGCCACCATGCGGCCCTCGGCGCCGAGTGCGGGGATGCCGTTCTCGTAGAACCAGTAGACCGGGATGAAGAGCGAGATGAGCAGGATGGCCAGGAACACGACGCTGCGGGCATTGGCGCTCTGGCGCACGATCTTCGCCGACCGCTCCTCGGTCAGGCCCACGCTGTGGGCGCGCGGGCCGGCGGAGAACCGCTCGACGTCACGGCTCTCGCCATCGACCGGCGTCAGCGACGCGTCGGTCGCCTCGACGTCGGCCGGCTCACGCGGCGTGAGCTCGCGCCCGCTCTTGTCTTCTGCCATCAGATGCAGCCCTGCGGCGACCTGGCCGGGATGAGGCCGGGCTGGCCCAGGGCCACCGGCAGCGGACCGAGCACGACCTTGCTGGTGTCGACGATGAGGTTGCCATCCTGGACCGCGTGGGCGAAGCGATCCATGCCGCGAGGCGCGGGGCCGAGCTCCTGGACCTTGATGCCCAGGCGGTCGTAGCGCGAGCCGTGGCAGGGGCACTCGAACCAGAAGTTGGACTCACAGAAGTTGGGCTTGCAGCCGAGGTGGGGGCACTTCTGGAACATGGTGGTCACGTTGGTGACGGTGCCCTCACCGTCGGGCGAGTCGCCGTTCTGGAAGCCGAGGTTGGGGTCGTTGAGGATGACGAACGTGCGCGCCGTGGGGAAGTACGAGGGTGCGCCATCGCTGAGCGTGAGGCCCTGGATCTCCGGGCTCTCCGAGACGGTCTGGATGCTGCCGAGGTTGATGGTGCCGCCGAAACCACGCGAGAGGTTGGGCCAGAGGAAGCCGATGGAGCCGGCCGCGACCTCCAGCAGCCAGAGGGCCACGGCTGCGCCGATCGAGCGGCGGATGAGCTGGCGACGGGTGAGGCCGCCGGTCTTGGCGCTGCGCATCTCGCGCTGGACCGCCGGCGTCAGCGTCTGGGGCTCTTGTGGCCGAGTCAGCTTCCAGTTACCCATCGATCCCTACAGTGCGAAGAAGAAGCCCTCCCACGGCATCGTCCAGGCGTAGCCCGGGCCGCGGAAGAAGGCGCCGAGGAAGGTGATGGCCAGGCCAGCACCCATGAACAGCGTGAAGAGCATCACGCCGACCTTGCGGTCGGAGGGACGCGGTGAACCGCCGTCGCCCTTGGGGCCACGATCGATGAACGGAACGAGCGCGGCGCCGACGAGGATGACGGTCGGGGCCAGCACGCCCGCGACGGTCGGGTGGAAGTAGGCCAGCAACTCCTGCAGGCCGACGAAGTACCAGGGGGCCTTGGCCACGGCGGGTGTGACGTTGCCGTTGGCCAGCTCCTCGAGCGGTGCGTTGACGAAGACGCCCATGAGCAGCAGGAAGATGCTCATCATCGCCGCCGCGAAGAACTCGATGCTGAGCAGGTGCGGCCAGGTCATGACCGTGTCGTCCGGCTCCTTCTGGACGCGGACGACGGCGTCCTGCTTGACCAGGGCCAGCAGCCGGTAGGGCTTGGCGGCCATGGGCACGCGTTGCTTGTCGATCTCCGTCACGCGCCGCTCGGGCGGCGCGGCAGGCAGGGTCGAACGCCGTTCCGGCTGTGAGGCCGGTGGTGCGGCGGGAACCTCGTGGGGCTTCTTGCTCTCGTCGCTCATCGTTGGTCTCTCGGTCTACAGCGGACCGCTGATGCCTCCGTCCTTGCGGATGCGCCAGAAGTGGACGGCCAGGAAGATGGCCGCCACCAGCGGCATGAGGATCACGTGCAGGACGTAGAAGCGGAGCAGCGTGTTCTGCCCGACCTCGATGCCACCCAGGAGCAGCAGCTGGCTGGGGGTGTTGAAGAGCGGCGCGAACGTGGCCATGTTGGTGCCGATGGTGATGGCCCAGTAGGCGATCTGGTCCCACGGCAGCAGGTAGCCGGTGAAGGAGAGGAAGACGGTCAGCAGCAGGAGCACCACGCCGACCACCCAGTTGAACTCACGCGGTGGCTTGTAGGCGCCGTGGTAGAACACGCGCATCATGTGCAGGAAGACGAAGAACACCATCAGGTGCGCCGCCCATCTGTGGATATTGCGTGTCAGCAAGCCGAAGGGCACCTCTGCCTGGATGCGCAGGATGTCCGAGTAGGCCTGGGTAGCGGACGGGACGTAGAAGAACATGAGGTACACGCCCGTCACCGTCAGCACCAGGAAGAAGAAGAACGAGAGGCCGCCGAGACAGAAGGTGTAGGCGAACTTCACCGCGTGCTGGCGCACCCGCACCGGATGGAGGTGCAGGAACACGTTGTTCATCACCGCCATGGCGCGCGAGCGCTCGTCGCTGGGATAGGGCTGTCGGAAGATCGACCGGAAGACCGCGCTGTTGCGGATGCCGTGGTCGATACGTTCGAGGAAGCTCAACGCCGTATCACCGTCATCGAGGTGTGTGTCCCCCTGCGTCTGCCTGGTTTCCGACACCCGCCAGCCCGAGCTGGGTGTCACGGTAAGACTCCTTGTAGAGCCTACCGTCCTCACTGAGCTCCTGCATCTCGAACCGCTCCATCGTGATCGCGTCGTAGGGGCAACGCTTCACGCACAGGGCGCAACGGATACAGCGCTCCTCGTCGAGGACCATCGCTGCGCCCTGGGTCCAGCCGTAGCCGTCGACCAGCTCGGGCAGCGCGCCCTCCGACTTCATCTGGTTGACGTCGATCATGTGGATGACGCCCTCGGGGCAGACGTCCGCGCACGCACCGCAGAGGACGCAGCGGAAGCCGTCGAACCAGATGTTGTAGTTGCACATGAGGCAGCGCGTGGACTCGGTCACCGCGCCGTCCACGCTGTAGCCGATCTCCATCGGCGTGCTGAAGTTCACCGTGGGGTCATCCGACGGGATGCGGTCGGGCACGGGCACGACCGGGATGTGCTGCCGCGGCAGCGTGTCGTAGTACGCGGGCATGTCGTGGCGCGCGGAGCTGACGATGCGCACATCGGCCTCGACCTCCACGGTCGAGCGGCCGGAGAGGTAGCGGTCGACGGCGTAGGCGGCCTTCTTGCCGTGACCGGCAGCCTCGATGAGCGTGGTCGGGCCGGTCACGAAGTCGCCGCAGGCGAAGACGCCGCGGACGTTGGTGGCGTAGGTGCCGGGATCGACCCGCATGCGACCGCGGTTGATCTGGAAGCTGGCCTCGACCGGCAGGAAGGTGTTGTCGGCGGCCTGGCTCACGGCCGGGATGACGGTCTGCGCCGGGACGACGTACTCGCTGCCCTCGATGGGCACCGGACGGCGGCGGCCGGAGGCATCGGGCTCGCCCAGCTTGTTGCGCACGAACTTGACGCCGCCGATGTTGCCCTCGCCGTCGTCGATGAGCTCGACGGGGCTGACCAGGAAGTCCATGGTCACGCCCTCGCGCTCGGTCTCGCCCAGCTCCTCCTCGTCGACGACCAGCTCCGAGCGGGTGCGGCGGTAGGCGATGGTCACGTTCTCCGCGCCATGACGGAGGCTGGTGCGCGAGCAGTCCATGGCGGTGTAGCCGCCACCGATGACGACCACATCCTTGCCCACCTGGAGCTCCTCACCGAGGTTGGCCTTCTTCATGAAGTCGACGCCGTACTGGATGCCGTTGAGCTCGTTACCCGGGATGTCCAGCGGGACCGCGCTCATGGCACCGGCGCAGATGGCGATGGAGTCGAACTGCTCCTGCAGCTCCTCGAAGGTGATGTCGCGGCCGATGCGCGTATCGAAGTGGAAGGCCACGCCCAACCGCTCGACGAGCTTGAAGTCCATCTCGATGGCCTCGCGCGGGAGGCGGAAGGCGGGCACGCCCACGAGCATCGTGCCACCGGCCATGGGCAGCTCGTCGTAGACGGTGACCTGGTGGCCTGCCACGGCCAGCTCACGGGCCACAGCCAGGCCGGCGGGGCCGGCACCGATGACCGCGACCTTCGTGTCGCGCGGGGTGATCAGGGGCATCTCGTCAGGGATGCCGGACTGCGCATGCCACTCGACGAGGAAGCGCTTCATGGCGCGGATGGCCAGCGGGCGATCGATATCGCCACGGCGGCAAGCGCGCTCGCAGGGCGCGGAGCAGACGTACGAGCACATCGCAGCCACGGGGTTGGGCTCACGAGAAAGGATGTAGCCCTCCTCGAAACGCCCTTCGGCCGCGAGGTTCAGGTACCCGCGGCAGTTCGTGCCCACGGGGCACGCTTCCTGGCACTCGATGTTGCACTGGAGCCAGGAGGCGTCCACGGGCTGGACGAGGAATTCCTGGCCGGTGTCGATGACCACGCTGTGATCGGCTCCCCTCAACCTGGGTATGCGGCAAGACTGATCACGCCCCTCGGCGTGAGTGGGCTGGAATCTACCATCGGCACCGGGTTCTCTGCCGGATCGATTAGCGCCGGAGTAGCCCTTTGTGCTGTCGAGATGGTGTCCGCACCCGATGGGGACCCTGACCTTCTGACCGTTGACCCTGAGCGTGGCGGCTCCTATGTTGGTCCGATGAGCACGCGACAGCAGGTGCCCGGCGGCTGGGGATCCGATGCATGCGCCGAGGTTCGCGCGGCGGTCGACGCCCGCTGCGAGGAGTCGCACGCGGCCACGCAGGCCCACGCGCTCGTGGTCGAGCGGGTCCGAGCGCTGAAGCGTGACCTGGTCGCAGCCGAGCATCGACGCGACGAGGCCGTGGCTGCCGATGACCCCCGGATGCGCGCGGCCGAGAAGACGGCGGCACGGGACACCTACCAGATGGCGCGAACCGCGGCCGAGACCGACGACGAGGTGCGCGAGGCCACCGCCGCCTGGGCCAAGGCCCTTGACCGCATCAACCGCACGGCCACGCTTCGTCGCCGCGAGGTCGCCAAGGCCGAAGCGGCCGTGACCACACTCGAGAGCGTCCTGCGTTCGATCGTACGTGAGGAGCAGACCGTCCGACTGCACGCCGACCAGGCCGAGGCCGCGTGCATGGATGCCCGCGTCCGGCTGGCGGCCTGCGAGGAGGATTCCCAGGCGCCCGCGACCACGACGGCCACGGTCTTCGAGCCTCACAGCGGCACCGGCGGCCATGCTGTGGCCATCAGCGACACCTCCGCAGGCGCGCCGCTTGTGATCGAATCCATGGTCAGCGGCGATCGAGTGGCCCTGGAGCTGGCCGCGGCCCGAGTCGCCGAGCAGGTCGGCCAATCTCCCGCCGAGATCCAGCTACAGCTCCAGGAGCTGCTCGACGCGGTGCTCTCGGCCGCGGCCGAGGATGGCTTCCTGGTGTTCGACCAGGCCCATCACTTCTGGAGTGGCCTGACGTTCGAGGAGGCTCGCGACGTCATCGACGCGCTGGCCCGCCTCGGTTTCGTCTTGGAGCCCGCCGAGGGCTGGCACGCGGGGCGGGCACCAGCGCCGTCGGACCTCTCGATGGCGTTGGCCTACGCCGGCCTCGACGCTCGCAACATGCGCGATCTGCCGTCGGCCGACGACCTGCGCATGCTGCCGGGATCGATCGGCGTCGACGCACGCGCGTTCCTTGCGGCGCGGGCACCGGAGCTGACGGTCGACAACGTCGTTCGCGCTCTGGGCCGCCGGGCGAGCACGCTCGAGCCGCTATGGAACGAATGGGGCCAGGTCCGGCCGACGCTGCTCAGCGACCGCCACGCGCTGGGGTCGGTGCCCGGCTGACCGCCTGGGAGCGCAGGTCGATACGCTCGAGGTCCTCGCCCCGGAACAGGTAGAGCCGACCGACGTGGTGCGGCTCCAGACCTTCGGAGCGAACGAGGGCGGGGAAGGCCATGGCGTTGGCCGCGGCCGGCGAGACCGCATCGATCGCGGCCGTGCCGCACTCCCGGTGGTCGACGTCGTTGACGATGCCGTCGTCGCTGACGATGTCGCGGGGGTCGTGGGTGGCAACGGCATCAGGACGGTGTCGGCGGATCTGGCGGACGAGCCCCTCGCGCAAGGCCAGATCGTTGACCACGGCACCTTGGGGTCGATGCAGGAATGTCACCGAGGCGTAGCCGATGCGATCGGCAGCCTCGCGCAGTTCGGCCTCCTCTGCCGCGGCCAACGCGAGCGGATCGGCACCCGCGTCGTCCGAGTGACCGTCTCCACTGGTGCAACTGACCAGCCAGGCTTCGGTGCCCTGCTCCACCCAGCGGGTCACGGTCGTGCCGATACGGTCCACGTCACGCGGATGCGCGATCACCGCGAGCAGGCGCAAGGGCCGCTCGGTGGGCCCGGAATGTGTCCCATTCATGGCAGCTCATCCCTCGTTGGATACCTTCGTCACGACTGTCTCGAACCCGCCGGTCCGGCATTCAGCGCGACTTCGTGATCGTCGGTCTTAAAAAACACCGACGAAGTACTTGATTCTTCAGAAACTGCCGCTATCCTCTATCTACGGCGTCGCTCGTCTCCCCCCACGAGCGACGCCTTTTCTGTGCCTGGGACCGCTCTCGTGCTCAGCCCGCGGCTTGGCGAACAGCCTCGAGGACCTCCGCGGCGTGGCCCTCGACCTTGACCTTGGGCCAGACCTTCGCGACCGTGCCTTCGGGGTCGATGAGGAACGTGGCGCGCCCGATGCCCCAGTACGTCTTGCCGTAGTTCTGCTTCTCGACCCACACGCCGTAGCGCTCGGCGACCGAGTGGTCGGGATCTGCCAGCAAGGGGAAGGTCAGCCCGTGCTGGGCCTTGAACTTCGCCTTCGATCCGGCGTCGAGGACGCTCACCGACCAGACGGTCGCGCCGGCATCCTCGAAGTCCGGCGTCAGGTCGCGAAAGTCGCAGACCTCGGTGGTGCAGCCGGGCGTGAAGTCCTTGGGGTAGAAGAAGAGCACGACCCAGCGGCCGCGCTGCGCTGCCAGTTCCTGGCTGGTGCCGGTGTCGTCGGAAAGGGTGAAGGCGGGGGCAGGATCGCCCACCGCGGGTAGGGCCGATGCGTTCATGAGCCCGACTCTAACGCCGAGGGCTCATCGATGACGTGAGCACCCCCCGGACGGAGGGTGAGTGAGATGGGCGCGCCCACCGCCGGCAGCTCACCTTCACGCGCTTCCACGTGCAGCGTCGGAGCACCCTCGACCTCGATCAGCAGCAGCACGTGATCGCCACGGAAGCGTCTGGCGCCGACTCGACCGGTGATGGGGCCGTCTGCCGCTCGGACCAGCGCCGCCGGACGCAGCACCACCGTGACCTCTCCCCGCGCAGTAGACCCACTCGTGCCTTCGAGCGGGAGCCGGCCCCAGGGCGTCTCGAGCAGGCCGTCGGCCGTGCTCGCGGGCGCGATGTTGCGGAAGCCGAGGAAACGCGCCGTCCAGGCCGTCGGCGGATGGGTCCACAGTTCCTCTGGCGTGCCGTCCGCGACGATACCCCCGTCGGCGAGGAGGACCACGCGATCGGCCACGGTCAGGGCTTCGTCCTGATCGTGGGTCACGTAGATGACCGAGAGGCCAAGCTCGTCGAAGATCGCGCGCAACTCCTCAGGCAGCCGCTCGCGTAGCGCCCGATCGAGCGAACCCATGGGCTCATCGAGCATGAGCAGGCGCGGGCGGGGTGCCAGGGCACGGGCTAGCGCCACGCGCTGCTGCTCCCCGCCGGAGAGCTGCGAGACCGGCCGACTCTCGGCGCCGGGCAGTCCGACCAGCTCGAGCAGCTCGTGCACGCGCGCCCGAACGTCACCACTGCCCTGCCCCTGCATGCGCAACCCGAAGGCGACGTTGGCAGCCACGTCCTTGTGTGGGAACAGCGCGTAGTCCTGGAACATCAGCCCCACGCCGCGCTCGTGTGCGGGCACGCCCGCGAGGTCGCGTCCATCGAGCTGCACCCGCCCGGCCTGTGGCTCCTCCAATCCCGCGATCACGCGCAGCAATGTCGACTTGCCGCCGCCCGATGGGCCCAGCACGCAAAGCAGCTGGCCCTCGGGCACGTCGAGGTCCACATGGCGCAGCACGACCGCTGTGTCGTAGGCGGCGGTGAGTCCCTCGATCGTCAGCATCGGTCCCTTCCTAGAACGGTTGCGGTCCGCCACCACGCAGGCGCTCGATGAGCAACACCGCGCTGGCGGTGAGGACCATCAGCACGACCGCCAGCGCCATGGCCGTGGCGAAGTTCGCCGCGCCCGGCTGGCCCAGCAGGCGGAAGATGGCGACGGGGATGGTGACCGTGTCGGGCCGGGCGATGAAGAGCGTGGCACCGAACTCGCCCAGCGACACGGCGAAGGCGAAGCCGGCCCCGACCAGCGCCCCTCGGGCCAGGATGGGCCCGTCGACCTCGCGCCAGGCTCGACGAGGAGACGCCCCCAGTACGGCCGCGGCCTCGCGCAGGCGGTCGTCGATGGAGCGGATCGTGGGCACCACCGAACGCATCACGAAGGGCAGCGCGATGAGCGCGTGGGCGATCGGGATGAGCAGGATCGACGTGCGCAGGTCCAGCGGTGGAGTATCGAGGGAGACGAGGAAGCCGAAGCCGACGATGACCGCCGAGGTCCCCAGCGGCAGCATCACCAGCGCGTCGAGCCCGCGCGAGAGCCAGCCACGGCGATAGCCCACGACGGACGCGGCCAGCAGGCCGAGCGTGCCCGCGATGAGCGTCGTCGCGGCCGCGAAGGCGAGCGAGTCCACGACCGACTGCCAGGGCGCGGCCGAGAGGCGCATCCGCGGGTCGGCCTCGAGCAGCGCAGCGTAGGCGCCCAGCCCGTAGCCGTCGCCCCACTGCAGCGAGCGCTCAACCAGCACGGCCAGCGGCACGAACATGAAGAGCACCGTGGCCGTGAGGATCAGGCCCACGACGGTCCGCTCACGTCCGGGGCGTGGTCGGCGAGCGGTCTCGCCGGACCCTCGCAGGCGCTGCCGCACGGCCAGTCCTTCCTGCGTGCGTGCGCTCGCGAGCAGCAGCGCGATGACGCCGGCCATCTGCAGGATGGTCAGGGCCGCGGCCGTGGGCAGGTCCAGCAGGACCGCCGTCTGGCGGTAGATCTCCACCTCCAGCGTCGCGTCACGCGGGCCGCCCAGCAGCAGGACCACGCCGAACGAGGTCACGGTGAAGAGGAAGACGATCGAGGCCGCGCTGATCACCGCCGTGCGCAGCAGCGGCCAGGTCACCTCCCTGAAGGCGGTCCACGGCGAGGCACCCAGCATCCGCGCCGCCTCTTCGGTTCGCGGATCGATGTTGCCCCACATGCCGCCGACGAGCCGGATGATGACGGCGATGTTGTAGAAGACGTGCGCGATGAGGATGGCCGCGACCGAGCCATCGAGGCGGACCTGCGGGAAGGCCTCACCGAAGAGGACGGTGAGCAGCTCGTTGATGGGACTGCGCGGGCCGAGCAGGGCCAGGAAGGCACTGCCGACCACGACCGTCGGGAGCACGAAGGGCACCACCGTCAGGGCCCGCGCGACGCGCTTGCCGGGGAAGGTGAAGCGGGCGAAGACCCAGGCCGCAGGCAGCCCCAGGAGCAGCGTCAGCAGGGTCGAGGCACCGGCCAGTGCGAGCGTGAACACGACCGTGTCGAGGACCCACGGCTGGGCCCACGTCTCGAGCACGTGACCCAGCTGCAGCTGACCCTCGGGGGCGAGGCCCAGCGCCAGGATGTTGGCGACCGGCCACAGGAAGAAGAGGCCCAGGAAGGCGACGGGCAGGGCCGCCACCAGCAGGGCCCACTGGCGCGTCAGCGCAGGACGATGTCGGTCCACTCGCTGATCCAGGCCTCACGGTTGGCGTCGATGAGCGCCGGGTCCAGGCTCGCGACCTCGGTCGGCAGCAGCGCGTGCTGCTCGAAGGCCTCCGGCAGGGCCACATCGGAACGGGCCGGGTACACGAACATCGCGAACGGAAGCTCAGCCTGGACGTCGGGGCTCAGGAGGTAGTCGATGAGCGCGCCGGCCAGCTCGGGCTCTTCCGTGCCGGCGAGGATCCCGGCGAACTCGATCTGCTCGAAGCAGCTGTCCTCGAGTGCCGCGGTCGGCGAGATCTCCGCTTCGGGATCGGGCCCATAGACGACCTCGGCCACCGGGCTCGAGGCGTAGGAGACGACCATGGGCAACTCGCCCTCACCGCCGCCGGCGCCGGAGAAGTAGCCGTAGTAGGCCTCTTCCCAGCCCGAGGTGACGGTCACGCCGTTTTCGCGCAGCGCGGTCCAGTAATCGGCCCAGCCGTCCTCGCCGAAGGCGGCCACGGTCGCGAGCAGGAACGAGAGACCCGGGGAGGACGTGGCCGGGTTCTGGACCACCAACTGGCCCTCGAGCGCCGGGTCGGTCAGGTCATCGAGCGTCTCCGGCCACGGCAGGCCACCCTCCTCGAAGGCAGCACGGTCGAGGTTCAGGCAGACGAACCCGACATCGATGGGCGTGACGCGACCTTCCGGATCGAGCTGTAGCTCGGCGGGCACGTGCTCGAGCGCGGCGGAGGCGTGGGGCTCGAAGATGCCGGCCGCGAGCGCGCGGGAGAGGAACGTGTTGTCGACACCGAAGAGGACGTCGGCCAGCGGCGCGTCGGACGTGAGGATGGCCTGGTTGACCATCGAGCCGGCGTCGCCTGCCGGCAGCAGCCGGACGGTCACATCGTGCTCGGCCTCGAACGCCTCGAACGTGCCGTCAGGCAGGAAGAACGAATCGTGGGTCATGAGTGTGATCGTGTCCTCGGCGGCGGCCGGGGCGGCCATGGCAGCGACGAGGCCCAGGGCCAGGCCCGTCGTGGCAAGGCGGTTGCGATCCATCTAGTTCCCTCCTGCGGGCGAGGCGTCGGCGCTCGACCGACGGGTATGGATGACGAGCAGCCGGCCGCGCCGCGTGATCACGCGCGCCCGGTCGCTGGTGAGCTCATTGGAAAGGCCGCGGGATGGACCCAGCGGCAGCGTCGCGTCGGCCAGCGCGAAGCGCAGGCCCTCGGTGGTCACGCCCTCGACCGCGGACCCCAGCGGGAAGAGCGAGACGTAGTCGCCCGGCTCGCCCTCGACCGTTGCCGCGCCGGGGCCGCCGGCCGTGCCCATGCGCCGGATGTGCGAGCCGCGTCCGCTGATGGCCAGCTCGACCTCATCGAAGCGCGGGTCGACCAGAAGCAGCAGGTTGGCCACACCATGCTCTGGTCGAACCAGGCCCAGGGCGCCCACGATGGTCACCCGTGTCGCGCCGCGATCGAGGGCCGTGAGCAGACACAGCTCCATGTCGCTCTCGTCCTTGTCCGGGGCCGCGACGAGGAGCTCCACGCCCAGGGCCTCGAGACGCGCACGCTCCGCCGCGCCCAGCGAATCGAAGTCCCCGACCACGATGTCGGGCACGAGGTCGGCAGCCAGCACGTGGGCCGCGCCACCGTCGGCCGCGATGAGCAGGGGCGGCTGGGTTGCGGCGGCCAGCTCGATCAACACGGACACGTCGACATCGCCATCGGCGACGACGAGTGCGTGGGTGTGAGCGGCCATGGACGAAACGACCTCCGTCTTGGTTGGGACGGAGGTGCGGCATCGACTCCCTTCGCCGGTACGAACCGGATCAGGTTCCGAGGGTCTGCGGAGTTCCGCACTCTCAGCGCCCGCTGGCGCTCCCCTGTCCCATATGTGGTTGGCACGGGAAATCGTACACCCCTAGACTCGAAGCCATGCCCAGCGACGCTCACCCGGCCAACGAACGTGTCCGCGCCTACGCCGAGCAGCGTGGCGTGACCATCGAGATCACCGCCTTCGACGAGTCCACCCACACCGCCCAGGAGGCGGCCGACGCCATCGGCGTGGCGCTCGGTCAGATCGTCAAGAGCCTCGTCTTCATGGCCCCGCTCGACCCGGTCGATGACGACGGCGAGCAGCAGCTGGTGGTCGCGCTGGTACGCGGGACCGACCGTGTCGACCTCGGGAGACTGGCCTCGGTCTCCGGCCATCCGCGACTCCGACGCGCCTCGGCCAAGGAGGCCAAGCGTGCCACGGGCTACACCATCGGGGGCGTACCGCCCTTCGCCCACGAACAGCAGGCGGTGGTGGTGATGGACCCCGCGCTCGACGGCTACGAGGAGATCTGGGCCGCCGCGGGCACGCCCACGACGGTCTTCCCTATCGCTCCCGGAACGCTGGCCGTGCTCTCGGATGCGCTCGTGGCGCCCTGCGCCGAGGACCTGGTCGAGGCGTGACGGAGAAGGAGATCGGCCGCTCGACGGTGACCTACCCGGGCGGGCTGGCCGCGCGCTACCGCTGGGGTGGGAGTGGTTCCGCAGAGGCGGTGTTCGCGCTCAGCGAGAGCGGCGGCGGCCTCACCGATCACGCCGAGCTCGCCGGCGGCGACACGACCCGCATGTGCCACGCCGAGCTGCGCGTGGAGGGTCCGCTCGGTACCTGGACGGCACGCTTCGCCTCTCCCGTCTTCGACGTGCCGGAGGGTCGCGTCTGGGACACCGAGGCTCAGCTCGTGGTCAAGTACGGGTTCCGCGTCTACGGACTGGCCAGCCGGACCGGCGAGCTGCGCTGGTCGCACCTCTCGGGCACACCCATCGTGGCCGTGCTGGGATCGTCGCGCCTCGATCACGTCATCGTCCAGAGCGAGGTCGAGACGCTCGCACTCGACGCCGCCGGCGAGGTCCGCTGGCGCGTGGCGCACGGTGAGGTCATCGCCGGCGCCGAGCTCACCGGTGGGGTGCTCACGCTGCAGACGTACGGCGGCGACGTGGTCGCCTTCGACCCCACCAGCGGACAGGCCCTGACTTGACCGTTCCGCGCACGCCCGAGCGTGATGTGGATGAACGGTGGACAGGACGGTGCGTGCATACACCACATAACCCTTCCGTACCGTTGACCACCGCCCGGGCCGAGTCATACCGTCGGCCTCGACCCGGAGGGGCCCGGGAACCGACTAATGGCCAAGATGACATCACGGCCCATGTCGCGTGGAAGGTTCCTTCGGGTCGTTGCCTGCCCGCCGCGGTGAACGACCGATGATCGGTTTCGCCATCACCGCCCTCGGCTTCGGGGCCGGACTCGTGGGCTACCTCCTGCTCCGCCGCAGCGGCACCGGCTGGCGTGTCGGTCGCCTGCTCGCGGCCGCTCCCGAACGAACGCTCGCCCAGGCCGCGGCCCTGGCTGCCGACGGCGAACCCGGCTACGTCCGCCTGCACGGACGCATCGACAGCGACGAGGAGTTCCCCGGCGACGACGGCAAGCCCCTCGTCTATCGCCGACGCCGACTGCAGGGCCGTCGCGGCCGGGGCGACTGGGCGACCTTCGACGACCAGCGCCTGGCCGTGCCCTTCCGCCTGAGCGAGAAGGGCGAGCAGGTCGGCATCGACACCGAGGCCCTCGGCGACGGGCTGGTGGTCGTGCCCCGCGAGTCGGAGGGCGTGGCCGGCGACCTGACCTCCGATGCGGTCAGCGGCAAGCTGCCGGAGATGCCGCCCGAGACACCCGTGCGCCTACGCATCGAACAGGTCTCGGCCGTCGACCACGCCACCGCTGCCGGTGTACCCCGGATCGGCGAGGGCGGAGCCGTCGTGCTCGGAGCGGGCCTGGGCCGACCGCTGGTGCTGACCACACTCGACCTCGACGAGGCCATGCGGGTGCTCGCCGGCGGACGACGCACCGAGCTGCTGGTGGCGACGGGCCTGCTGGTGGCGACGCCGGTGATCATCGTCATCGGCCTCATCGCGTTGGCGGCGGGCCTGTGAGCCGGTCGCTGTGGGCGGTAGCGCTCGCGCTCGCGGCGCTCCTTTGCCTCGCAGCATCGAGCCTCGGCGCCGATCCGACGGCCACACCATCGGCCCCAGCGACAGAGATCCTCACCGGCGGCGATCTGCGCTCCGAGGGCGAGGGCCCAGGGCTCGTGGGCAACCCCCTGCTCATCCTGTTCGCGGTCGTGGGCCTGGGCCTGGCCACGGCCGCGGTGACCGTGCTCCTGACGCGGCTGATCCAGCGCGACTGACCCCGCGCGAACGACCGCGCGAGCGAGCCGGGCTGGTGCGTCGAGGCACCGGGCCACCCCCCGTTTGGTACGGAACTCCCATATGAGGAGTTGTGAGGTTCGAGCAGCATCACGGGGATGACGCCATCTGCCGCCGCCTCGCTGCCCATCACCAAGGCGGCCCGCGTGCTCGGGGTGCACCCCAACACGCTGCGCGCCTGGGCCGACCAGGGACGCATCCGCTGCCTGCGGGTGAACGCCCGAGGCGATCGGCGCTTCCTGGTCGACGACCTCGAGGCCTTCGTGCGCGAGGCCAGGACCGACGAGACCGACCGCGGCTCTCGGGCCGACTGGGAAGCTCAGATCGACTCCATCGCCCGACTGGGCACGCGGCTCAACCACCTCAGCTCGGCGGCCGACATCGGTACCGCTATCTGCCACGGGCTACGGGAGCTCATCGACTACCACAACGTGCGCGTGTATCGCGTCGATGGTGACGACGTCGTGCCGGTGGCCTGGCGCGGTGAGGACGGCACCTACGGTGACGAGGCCGGCGAGCAACTGCGCACACGAGTCGGCGAGGGCATCACCGGTTGGGTCGCCAAGCATGGTGTGGCCCAGTACCTGCCCGATGCCATGGCCGATCCGCGCGGCTCGCACGTCCCGGGCACCGAGGAGCACCTCGACGAATCGCTGCTGGTCGCACCGATGCTCTACGAGGACCGGGTGATCGGCGTGATCGTGCTGGCCAAGCTCGGGCTCGACCGCTTCTCCGCTGACGACCTGCGCTATCTCGGGGTCTACGCCTCGATCGCGGCGCAGGCCATGGTCAATGCCGACATCTCACATCGGTTGCAGGTCCAGGCTCGCACGCTCGATCGCCAGCTGCGCAGCCAGGCCGAGCTGCTGCGCGTGACCGAACGCATCCTGACCACCCTCGACCCGGCCGCCGTCATCGCCGAGATCGCCGACAGCCTCGCGGGCCTCATCCCCATCGACACGCTCGGCGTGTACGTCCACGTTCCCCAACAACACACGCTCGACCCCCTGCTCGCGCGCGGCATCGGCTCCGACGTCTTCATGTCACGCCGGCTGCCGGACTCCGGCGAGGTCGTCTCGGAGGTGCTCCGCACCGGCGATGCCCGCAGCGTCACCCGTGAAGCCCGGGCCGCGCGCGGCGAGGCGGCGGCCCTCATCCTGGCGCCGCTGCGCGGACCGGATCGCGTCATCGGGGTGCTCTACCTCAAGCGTCTCGGCAGCGAGGCCCGCTTCGACGAGCGCGAGTTCCAGATCGTGCGGTTGTTCGCGGCCCATGTCTCGATCGCGCTGCAGAACGCGCTGGCACATCGGGCGGTCGAATTGCGCGCGCAGACCGACGCCCTGACCGGACTGCGCAATCACGGCACCTTCCGTGATGACCTGCGCTTGGCCGTCGAGCGGGGCCAGCCCTTCTCGCTGCTGATGCTCGACCTCGACGACTTCAAGACCTACAACGACCGTCGCGGCCACGAGGCCGGCAACCAGCTGCTCAAGGCCATCGCGTCCGCCATCCGCGCCGCCTGCCGCGAGGACGATCTCGTCTATCGCTACGGCGGTGACGAGTTCAGCCTCATCCTGCCCAGGACCAGGCTCGCGGGTGCGCTCGAGGTGGCCGAGCGCGTGCGCGACGGCATCCGGTCGGTGCGCGGTGGTGGGCGACGGAAGAGCGGCATGCGCTGCTCCGTCGGGGTGGCCACGTTCCCGACCGACGCGACCGACCGTGCCGAACTGTTGCTGGCAGCGGACCACGCGCTCTATGCCGCGAAACGAGCCGGACGCGATCGCGTCAGCACCGCTGCCGACGGGCTCGAGCTGACCGACGGCTTCGTGCCCCCACCCACGCCCGTCGACGAGATGGGACCGGCCCCGGCCTCCTAGCGTGCGCGCGGGCGCCTCGGCGGCGGAGGTGGGACGCGCCGTGGCGGCACTGGTCGCGCGGGTCGTGCTGGTGGCGCAGGTCGTGCTGGTGGCGGAGGTGGCGGTGCCGGGCGTGCGACCTCGAGCGGCGTGTCGACGCTGATGTCGTACGTCTTGGCCGCTGAGCCCTGATGCACCGACAACGCCACGCGGCCGTATGAGTCGGCTGTCAGCAGGGGCGCGCCCTCGGGAACCTCGCCGAACGTGCGCGCCCAAGTCAGGGACACCTCCGCCCGGCTGGCACCCTCCCCCTTCCGGAGCAGAAGCCGTTCTCCGAAACGCAGGTTGGGCAGCGCGGCGGCCAGGTCGTCGGCCAGCGCCGAGAGCTTGACGTTGCCGAACGTGTCGACGTAGATGGCCTGGGTCCGCATCACCCCGGGGCGGATGTCGGGGCGCGGCCACGCCAGGTCCAGCAGGCGACGCGGGTCCACCGACGGACCGAGCTCATCGATGGGCACGCCGGCCGCGAGATGGGCACCTGCGGGGGCGAAGATGTCACGGCCATGGAACGAGGTGCTGACCTCCGGCAGGGCGTAGCGTGGTTCCTCCAGCAGATGGGCCGCGGTGATGCCACCGAGGCGTGCCGCCGAGGGCATGAGCAGTCCGTTGTCGGGGCCGACCAGGTAGTCGCCACGCGCGGTCTGCAGGGCCACACCCTTGCGCGCGGTACCCACGCCGGGGTCGACCACGGCCACGTGAGCGCC
Source organism: uncultured Chloroflexia bacterium (assembly GCA_963752475.1). Lineage (GTDB taxonomy): Bacteria > Chloroflexota > Limnocylindria > Limnocylindrales > CSP1-4 > JAFMJV01. The sequence continues at coordinate 38,674 of CAVVYR010000004.1, forward strand.
GATGGGCAGGTACGGGGCCGCACTCCAGAGCAGGAGCGCCCCGTCGCGGACGGAGAACTTGTCGACGTCGTGGCTGATATCGATGACGTTGGCCTCGGGGCAGATACCGGCCACGACCGCGCGCATGATGCCCGCCGAGGGGTCGCGTGAGCCGAAGTCGCTGAGCAGGCTCACGAACGGCGTGCGCACAGCGCCGGTGGTGGCGGCGTTGGCGGAGGTCGTGACGGTGTCCGTGTAGATCCGCATCGGCCGAATGGTACGCGCGAGATGCGCGCCTCGGTGTGGCCGACCCGTACCGGGGCCCTGACGGCGGTATGCTCGGCTCCCGATGACGAAACGAGCGGATGACCGTCGCCAGATGCGCCTGCTTGCGGCGGCCCTGACGGCCTTGTGGGCGGTGACCGCCATCGCCATCGCCACCGCCTATCGGCCGGGTGGACCCATCGACGTGCTCGTGGCCCTGGCCTGCTTCGTGCCCGTGGCTATCGCCGACCTTGGCGTCATCCGTCCAGCCAAGCGCCTGACGCGGAACCATCGCACGGCGCTCGTGTGGGTCTGGATCGGGGCGGTGCTGTTCGCGGTTCCCGTCATCTACGGCGTGGCCTCGACCGTCACCGGCGATGGGTCACAGGGGTTGCTGCCATCAGCCGAGGCCGCCTACGCGGGCATCATCGCGCTCTACCTGATGTCGTACTTCAGCGCAGTCGGTCTCATCCACCACCGTATGGGCGTCCGACCGCTCGAGCGTCGAGCCATGCTGATGACCGCCCTCGTCGCCGCCGGGCTCACGCTCATCGCGGGCGGGGCCTTCCTCTTCGTGGCGATCGCCAACGAGCAGGAGCTGCGCGCGGATCCGGCCGAGGCCTCGCGCTTCGGGCCCACCGATCCCGGGCTCGAGCCGCCCGACTGCGACGAGCCACTGGCCCTCGGTCTGGATGCCACCGTCACCATCGAAGCCAAGTCCGCCGTGGACACGTTCGATCGCGGCTTCGCGGTCCTCGACGGCCAGCGGCACGACCAGGACGAGTCGTGGGGCGGCTCGTGGGATGGGCCTGACGGCTCCGGCGTGCAGGCCTACCGACGCCTCGGCGAGGAGGCCTGGCTCAACGACGAGAGCGACGATCCGCAGGCGCCCGGCACCTTCTGGGACCAGTCGGAACCGAACCCCTTCGGGCTGCTCGGCGACGAAGGCCTGACCATGGACGGGCCGCCCTTCGCGGTGGCCCATGTGCCTCGCGGCACGATCGTGGCCGAAGACCTGGGCCTCGAGGTCGTCGAGGGTGCGAGGGCTCGCCATTGTCGGACCTTCATCGATGGCCCCACCGCGCTCGACACCTTCCTGCCGCTGCGCTGGCTGCTGGCCGACGACTCCGAGGTGCCCGACGATGCCCTCGAGCGGTGGCGTGGCGAGCTCGACTGGTGGGTCTTCGCCGATGGTGAACTGGGAGCGGCATCGGTGCAGGTATCGGGCGCGCGTATCGACACCGGCTGGGAGGACGACGGCGTGCGAGCGTTCCTCGAGGCTCGCCTCATCGCCGTCGATCGCGACCAGGCCGTGGACGTGAACGCGCGCACGGATCCCGGCTCGCCGGCCGCGGTGGCGTTAGAGTCAGTTGGGCCATGAACACGTTCGAGGAGCGCGGCGGGACCAAGTGGGACCGTGCCGCGCGCTATCTCAAGATCGCCACCGTCCTTCACGCCCACGGTGAGGCCGGCATCAGCGCGCAGGCATTGGCCGACCAGGTCGGCGTGTCGAAGCGGACCATCTATCGCGACCTCGACGGCATGGACTTCGACGGCGGCCTGCCCATCTGGAACGAGAAGGGCAAGTACGGCCTCGACGCGGACGCCTTCCTTCCACCACTGAAGCTGACCGTCCACGAGGCCATGGCCTTCTTCCTCGCGGCACGACTCCTGACCAAGGCCACCGACGAGCTCGACACCGAGATCATCGGCGCCTTCGTGAAGCTGGCCCAGGTGCTGCCGCCGGTGCTCACGGAGCAGCTGCACGAGACTGCCGATGCCTTCGCCGACACCCCGCCCGACGAGGACTTCACCCGGGCCTTGCGTGGCCTGACCGCGGCCCTGGCCGAGCGGCGCGTGGTCGAGTTCGACTACGAGTCGGGTGTGTACGACGCCAGCCGGCCGATGCGGCGCGTGCGCCTGCACCCCTACGGCATCGAGCCGTCGGCGGCGACACGGGCGCTATACGTCATCGGCTGGGATGAGGAGCGCACTGCCCGACGGACCTACAAGCTCGAGCGCATCCGCTCCATCTCGATGACGCCGGAGGCGTACGAAGCACCCGACGCCTCGGTCGCGCGCGAGATGCTGGCCGCCTGGGATGTCATCGGCGACGACGAGGCCGTGGAGGTCGTCATCCGCTTCACGCCGGACGTCTCTCAGCGCGTGCACGAGACCCGCTGGCACCACAGCCAGGTCGAGGAGCTGGAGGACGATGGCTCGCTCCTGTGGCGAGCACGCGTGGCCGGGGTGCTGGAGATCCGTTCCTGGATCCTGAGCTGGGGTCCGGACGCAGAGGTGCTGGAGCCGCCCAAGCTGCGCGAGTGGGTGGCGGAGCGTCACGCCCAGGCCGCTGCCCGCTACGTCGGGTAGCCGACCGAAGCACGCCCAGTGCGGCATCCACCGCCTTGTCCGCCCGATGGGCCAGGGGCCGCCTTCGCCGCTCAACGGGCCGGGGGCCGCATCCACCGCCTTGCCGCTCAACGGGCCGATCCGACCTCCAAGGCTGCCTCAGGATGCCCCGGCGGCCGGCCCAACGTGACACGAAGAAGGCCCCCGATCTACATGACCGGGGGCCTTGCTGGACTCGCGTCGTTGGCGCCACCGGGGCGCCGGGCGGTCGAAGCCTAGAGCTCCTTGACCGCCGCGATGAGGTTCTCCAGACCGGCCTTGGCGTCCGAGAAGAGCATCCCGGTCTTGGGGTCGGTGTAGAGGCTGTTGTCGATGCCGGCGTAGCCGCGGCCCATCGAACGCTTGATGACGACGATGGACTTGGCGTGATCGACGTCGAGGATGGGCATGCCGTAGATGGGCGATGCCGGATCCGTGCGCGCGATGGGGTTGGTGACGTCGTTCGCACCGATCACCAGGGCCACATCACAGCGGTTGAACTCGGGGTTGATGTCCTCCATCTCCTTGAGCTGCGGGTAGGGCACGTTGGCCTCGGCCAGCAGCACGTTCATGTGGCCCGGCATACGACCGGCCACCGGATGGATGGCGTAGCTGACGTTCACGCCACGCTCCTCGAGGATGTCCCCGAGCTCGCGTACGGCGTGCTGCGCCTGGGCCACCGCGAGGCCGTAGCCCGGCACCACGATGACGTTCTCGGCATAGGCCAGCTGGATGGCCGCGTCGTCGACGCCGACCTCACGCACGGTGCCGCCACTGGCTGCCGGATCGGCCTGCGTGCCCTCACCGCCACCGAAGCCGCCGACCAGGATGTTCAGCAGCGATCGGTTCATGGCGTCCGCCATGAGCTTGGTGAGGATGCCGCCGGCCGCACCCACGAGGGCACCGGCGATGATGAGCAACGGGCTCTCCAGCACGAAGCCGGACATGGCCGCGGCGGTGCCGGTGAAGCTGTTCAGGAGGCTGATGACGACCGGCATATCGGCGCCGCCGATGGGCAGCACCATGGTCACGCCGAAGGTCAGCGAGGCCGCCAGCAGGACCAGCAGGACGCCGATCTTGACCTCGTTGCCGAGCTCGAGGACGGGCGACTCGCCCGCGCCGAGCACGAGCACGATGGTGGTCACGAGCGCCACCACACCAAGGGCGATGGTGGTGTACACGCCACCCGGCACCTTGATGGGCTGACCCGAGATCAGACCCTGCAGCTTGCCCGAGGCGAGGATCGAACCGGTGAAGGTGATCGAGCCGATGAGCACGCCGAGGATGACGAAGATGGTGGTGGAGATGGACTCCTTGTCGGTACCCACGATGAGCAGGTAGTCGAAGATGGCCACGATGGCCGCCGCGCCACCACCGACCGCGTTGAACAGCGAGACCAGCTGGGGCATCGCCGTCATGGCCACGCGCAGCGCGAGGAACATGCCCACGGCCGCGCCGATGGCGAAGCCGGCGATGATGATGATCAGCGCCTCGGTGGTGAGACCGCCGACCGCGCAAGCCTCGTGGGGGCAGTCGCGCAGGAGCAGGTAGACGAACGTGGCGATGACGGCCACGGTCATGCCGCCGGCCGAGATGAGGTTGCCGTTCCGCCCGGTGGCGGGGCTGTTCATGAAGTGCAGGCCGATGACGAACGACCCCGCGGCCAGGGCACCGATGATGATGAAGAGGGCGCTAAGCGTTGACTGATCCACCGCTAGGCCTCCTTACCGTCGGCCTTGGGAGCGGTGGGCTTCTTCTTGAACATCTGCAGCATGCGGTCGGTGACCACGTAGCCGCCCACGACGTTCATGGCGCCGAAGGCGACGGCCACGAAGGCGAGGGCGTAGCCCAGGATGTCGTCGGCCTCGGCGGCGATGATCATGCCGCCGATGACGACGATGCCGTGGATCGAGTTGGCACCCGACATGAGCGGGGTATGGAGGGTCGCGGGGACCTTGCTGATGACCTCGAAGCCGACGAGGACCGCGAGGATGAAGATGACGAGTGAGCCAAGAAGGCTGATCTCACCGCTCATGCGGCACCCCCTTCGGCCAGCATCTGAGCCGTCGTCGGGTGCACCACCACGCCGTTGTGTGTGATCACGGTGCCAGTGGTGATCTCGTCATCGAAGTCGAACGTCATCTCCCCTTCCTTGATGAAGTGCGTCAGAAGCGCGCTGATGTTGCGGGCATAGAAGCCGCTGGCGCCGCCGGGCATGGTGGCCGGCAGGTTGGTGGGCGCGATGATGGTGACGCCGTTGTCCGTGGTGATCGTGTCGTCGGGCTGCGAGAGCTCGACGTTGCCGCCGAGTGCGCTCGCAGCCATGTCCACGATGACCGAGCCGGACTTCATGTTGTGCACCGCATCCGCGGTCACCAGCAGCGGCGGCCGGCGTCCCGGCACCTGGGCCGTGGTGATGACCACGTCCATGGAGCTGATGTGCGTATTGAGCTCTGCCTGCTGGGCAGCCTTCTCCTCATCGGTCAGCTCGCGGGCGTATCCGCCCTCACCGGTGGCGTCGGCGACCGACTCCAGCTTGAGGAACTGCGCACCCAGCGATTGCGCCTGTTCCTTGGTCTCGGAGCGCACGTCGTAGGCCTTGACCAGCGCGCCGAGGCGCTTGGCCGTGGCGATCGCCTGCAGGCCGGCGACGCCGATACCGAGGATGAGCACGTTGGCCGGCTTGGCTGTCCCCGCGGCCGTGGTCAGCAGCGGGAAGTAGCGGCCGTAGGCGTCCGCGGCCATGACCACGGCCTTGTAGCCGCCGACGTTGGCCTGCGAGGACAGCGCGTCCATCGACTGTGCACGCGAGAGCGTTCGCGGCAGCGTATCGAGGCTGACGGCGGTGACGCCGGCGTTGGCCAGCGACTGCGCGTTCTGCGGATCGATGAGCGGCTGCAGCAGGCCGATGACGACCTGGCCGGAGCGCAGCTTGCCGATCTCTTCAGGGGTCGGCTTCTGCACACGCAGCACGACGTCAGCATCGGCGTACAGCTGGTCCTCGCTCACGACCTTGGCCCCGGCCGCGGTGAAGTCCGCATCCGGGATCGAAGCGCCGTCTCCGGCGCCGGTTTGAATCAGGACCTCGTGCCCGGCACCGGTCAATTTGCCGATGGCCTCAGGCACAAGGGCGACCCGCCGTTCGTTGGGCGCGGTCTCCTTGACGGTGGCAATCCTCATGCAGGAACCCCGAGTGTCGAGAAGGTGATTGATGGCGCGCGCAAACACATCGGTCCGGCGCCAATAGGCCAAGTGTAATCCGATTCGCCCTCCACTCGCCTGCCAGTGGTCACCTCTCGAAGGTGCCGACCTGCTCTGGTCGGCCTACGCGTGAGAAGCGACGGCCGATCGGGCGAGCAGCGACGGCCACCCGGGCGAGGAGCGCGCTCAGCAGTTCGCGCGTGTGCAAGCTTGACGTCGGAGCAAGACCGACCGCGGCCGGAACGCCCGCCACCATCACCCGGCACGACCTCAGCCCGGTCGAGCTCTCCGTCATCAGGCCCGAAGCGATCGACGCTGACTACGTCGCCCGCTGATGCTCCTGGACCGACTGGAGGAAGAGCGATACCGGCCGATAGATGGCGTGGGCGAACTTGGTGAAAGGCACCAGCAGCACCAGCTCCATGGCGATGGCCACGTGCACCAGGAAGCCGAGGTAGCCCCAGACGGGCGGCTGGGGCAGGTAGAGCGCCAGCTCGATGACGAAGCCGGTCAGCCCCGCCAGCCAGAGCAGCCAGAGGAAGGTCCAGTCGGAGGTGAAGGAGCGGCGAACCGTGCGCCCGTCCTTGCGCCAGCGGCGGATCATCAGGCCCGTGGCGCCGTACATCATGGCCAGCCCGGCCACGGTGCCCAGCAGTCGCACCGGATACCAGATGGGCACCTGCTCACCGGTGTGCTTCACGCCGATGATGTCCAGGCCGAAGTCGAGCGTGGTCGCGGCCAGCAGGCCCAGGAAGCCAAGCATCGTGGCCGCGTGCATGAACCAGGTCCGACGCCACAACGGAACGGCGGCCTCCGACTCCTCGCAGTCGTCGCGGTAGCGCTTCTGACCCAGCGACTCGACGGCCAGCGATGACCACAGCGCCGAGCCCACCGTGCGCAGCCCATCACGGCTGCGCAGCTCGCCCCAGGCGATGCCGCTGGCCGGAGCGGTGCGGCCGATCATCGTGAGCACGCCGACGACTCCAGCGACGAAGACGAGGATCATGGCCACGAGGCCGAAGTCATGGATGAACGGAGCCGGGATCCAATCGAAGAAGGCCATGCCGGCGTCCTCGGACGGCAGCGGCCCGGCGCGGTTGACGAACATGAAGAGCCCGAAGAGCACGGCCAACGCGACCGCGGCGATCGTGCCCAGCAGTGGCTGCAGATAGAGGAAGCGAGCGATGCGCGTGCGGTCGTAGGAGGCCGTGGCGAAGCGGCGCGAGGCAGCCATGAACTCGGACGGCTCGGCCTGACGCGGACAGGTCTCGGAGCACTCGCCGCAGGCGTAGCAGGTCCACAGCTCCTTCGAGGCCAGCAGCTCGTCCTTCATGCCCACCTGGGCGTAGCGGATGATCCGCCGAGGGAAGGTCGAGTCGGCCGTCGACAGCGGACAGATGGCGGTGCAGTTGCCGCAGTTGAAGCAGGCATCGACGTCGAAGGCGCCGTAGCGCTTGATCTCCGGCAGCAGCTCCGGGTCGACCCGTACGACCGCGGTCTCACTCTGGGCCGTGGCGGTCATCGCTTCACTTCCTTCTCCGGCAGCGCGTAGCGCGGGTAGTCGCCATCGACTCCGTCCTCGACCGCCTGGCCGTACTTGCGCATGGCCGTCAGCGTCCAGAGCACGTCCCGCGCTTCGAAGCCGGTGGCCGTGGCCAGTTGGGGCACGGTCATGGGACCGTCCTTGAGGGTCTTCCTGACGGCCGCCTTGCGCTTGTTCGTGACCTTGACGTAGGCCAGCAGGTCTTCGGACGCGGGGCCTTGTCGCTCCTTGAAGACGTCCAGGGCGGTCGGCACCTTGGTCTCGCTCATGCAGGCACCTCCACCTTCACCGCCTCGCCAGGCGCGGCTGGTGCGCTGGTGATGGCGTCGATCATGGCCCGGTACTGGTCCATCTCCCAGCCCTGCACGTCGATGGCCTCGCTGTCACAGACGGCCACGCAGGCACCACAGCCGACGCAGGCGACCGGGTTGACGTAGGCCTTCTGCTCGGTGACGCCTTCCTCGGTCTCGATCTCGGTAAGGCTGATGGCGCCGTCGTACTGGCAGGCGTCGGTGCAAGCCCCGGCGCCGACGCAGCGAGCCAGGTCGACGCGCGCCACGAACGGCTCCATCTCCACGTGGTCCTTGGCCAGCACGGTGGCGGCCTTGACCGCCGCGGCCGAAGCCGAGGACGTGGACTCGGTGATGTCCTTGGGGCCCTGTGCCGCACCAGCCAGGTAGATGCCCGGGATGGACGTCTCCACCGGTCGCAGCTTGGGGTGCACCTCCAGCAGGAAGTCATCGTTGCCCACCGGCGCCTTGGTCATGTCGATGATGTCGGCCACGTCGCGCGGCTGCATGCCCACACCGAGCACGACCAGATCGGCGGGCACGTCCAGCTGGGCCCCGAAGGTCAGCGTGTCGGTCACACGGACCGCGAGCGGGTAGTCGCCCGACTCGGCCACCGACACCACCGGCCGTGCATGGTCGTCGAAGCGCAGGAAGCGCACGCCCAGCTTGGAGGCGTCGACGTAGTAGTCCTCCTGTGCCTTCTCGTACGTGCGGATGTCGCGGTAGAGGTCGTAGACGGCGGTGTCCGGCAGGCGCCGTCGCACCTCGTTGGTGGCCTGCAGCGTGGCCGTGCAGCACACACGCGAGCAGTATTCGTTGAGCGAACCCGACGGCCCGGGCTCGTCGACGCCTGCGATCTGCCGTGAGCCGACGCAGTGGATGAAGGCCACCGACCGCGGTGCCTTTCCGTCGACCAGCACCTGACCGCCGGTCGGACCCTCCTGGTCGAGCATCCGCTCGAGCTGCGGCAGCGTGATGACCCGCTCCGAGGTGCCGGATCCGTACTCGCCCTCACGCGGTGTGTAGTGGTCGTAGCCGGTGGCCACGATGACGGCGCCGGCCTCCACGACCTCGTCCTCGGGCACCTCGTCGATGGTGATGCCCTCGCCGGCCGCCAGCACGCATTCGCCACAGCGCGTGCAGTTGGCCCAGTCGATGGCATGCAGCGCCGGGATGGCCTCGGGATGCGGCTTGTAGAAGGCCTTGCGCGTCGAGAGCCCATCGTCGAACTCGTCGTCCACGACCGTGGGGCAGGCATCCACGGCCACGGCCGGGTCGCTCAGTCGTTCATCGACACCCCGCGGCTGCGTGCGCAGGGTGGCGCTGAAGTCCCCGAGGAAGCCGGTCAGGGCGTGGAGCTCGGTGTAGGTGCGGACCTCGATGCGGTCGTCGGCGGTGACCTCGTCGATGAGGCGGCGCACGAGCGGCACGGCCGGCTCGTCGGTGGGATAGACCGTGCCCAGCTGCATCGTGCGTCCGCCGAGGAACGGCGTCTTCTCGATGAGCGTGACCTCCTGGCCCATGGCCGCGCAATCGAGCGCGGCCCGCAGGCCGGCCACGCCGCCGCCGACCACGAGGACGCGGTGAACCGCGTCCACCCGAACCGGTTGCAGCGGTTGCAGCAGGCGGGACTTGCCCACCGCCGCGCGCACGACCGAGACAGCCTTGTCGGTCGCGGCTTCGCTGTCGTGTGGATGAGCCCAGCTGACCTGTTCGCGGATGTTGGCCGGCAGGAACAGGTAGGGGTTCATGCCGGCGCGGATGACGGCCTTGCGGAAGGTGGTCTCGTGGAGCGATGGCGTGCAGGCGGCCACGATGACACGGTCGAGCCCCAGCTCCTCGATGTCCTTGGTGATCTGCCCCTGGCCCTCATCGGAGCACATGAAGGGGATGTGCCGCGACACCGACACGCCATCCTCGTGGCTGAGCGACTGGGCCACGGCATCGACGTCGACGACATCGCTGATGTTGCCGCCGCAGTGGCAAACGTAGACGCCCAGCTTCTCGCCGGGACCGGCCGTCAGGTCGTCCGCGCTCAGCTCGATGGGGCCGAGGCCCTCGTCGCCGGCCGGCTCGGGGCAATCCTCACCCTGATCGGTCGCGGGCCATTCCTCACTGACCATGGTGGGCCTCCTCGATGGCGCCCGCGGCAGCCAGTTGTTCGGGGCTCATCTCGCTGACCGAGACGAGCGGCTGCGCCTGCTGTGGTCTGGCCCCGACCGTCGAGGCCAGGTAGCCCTCGACCTTGGCCGCGGCGGCGCTCGCCTCGACCACGGTGTCGACGATGTCCTTGGGCGCGATGGCCGTACCGGTGGCGAAGAGCCCGGGTGTGCTCGTGCGCGTGGTGTCGAGCTTGGGTTCGGCCGGACGGATGAAGCCATCCCGGTCGAGGTCCACACCCACGAACGAGCGCGGGTCGGTGCCGGGCTGCATGCCCACCGAGAGCACGACGAGGTCATGCAGCGGCTCATCGACCGAACCGTCCCCCTCCATGCGCTCGATGCGGAGCTTGAGATCGCCGTCTTCCTGCTCATCGATGCGCGCGACCTTGGCCTTGACGAACTCGATGCCCATGGCCTTGGCCGTCTGGTAGAACTGCTCGTAGCCCTTGCCGAAGGCGCGGATGTCCATGTAGTAGATCGTGATGTCGGCCAGCGGCAGCGAACCCGAGAGCAGCATCGCCTGCTTGACCGCGTACATGCAGCACACGCGCGAGCAGTAGGGCACGCCGAGCGTCTCGTCGCGCGACCCTGCGCACTGGACGTAGGCCACGCGGTCGGGGATCTTGCCGTCCGACGGCCGCAGGACGCGCCCGTAGGGCCCGTTGGGCGAGAGCAGGCGCTCCATGTCCAACCCGGAGAGCACGTTGGCGGCCTCGCCGTGGTACTCGGCCTTGGCCTCGGTGGGCGTGGTCTGATAGCCGGTCGCCAGCACGGCCGCGTCGAAATGCAGCGTCTCGACCCGGTCCTGCTGCGTGAAGTCGATGGCCGTAGGCGTGGTGGGGCAGGCCTTCTCGCACTTGCCGCAGAAGATGCACTCGTCAGCGTCGATGAGCGCGTACTGCGGGATGGCCGTGCCGAACGGGATGTAGGCCGCGCGGCGAGCGCCCAGCTCACCCTCGAACTCGTGCGGCACCTCAACGGGGCAGGCGTACTCGCACAGGCGGCAGCCGATGCAGTCGTCCTCGCTCACGTAGGTGGCCTTGCGCCGAACCCTGGCGCTGAAGCCGCCCTCGGGGTCGGGCTTCAGCTCCTCGATCTCCGAGTAGGCCCAGATGTCCACGTTGTCGTGGTGAGCCGCGCTGGACATGCGCGGGGTGGTGATGCAGGAGGCGCAGTCCATGGTCGGGAAGACCTTGGAGAGAGCGATCATCTTGCCCCCGATGCTGGGCTCCTTCTCGACCACCAGCACCTTGCGGCCACGGTCGGCCAGGTCCAGGGCGGTCTGCAGGCCGGCGATGCCGCCACCCACCACGAGCACATCGTGATCGGCTGCGACGGTGGTGGTCCTGCTCATGCCGCGGCCTCTGTTGCCGGCTCGTCGACCGGCTCGGGCGCCGGGGCCACGGGCCCGATAGGCCCGAGGTCCTCGAGCACCTTTTCCATGTCGGCGACTTCCTTGATGAAGGCCTTGGTGCAGACCGAGCAGATGGCCGTCAGCTTCAGCCGGCGGATGTCGATGTCGCGCTCCTTCATCAGCTTGTAGGTGCGATCGATCTGCTTGGCCGTCTGTTCGAACGAGCCCTTGTACGGGCTATCGGTGCCGCAGGACGCGATGAGGACGGCGTCCACGCCCTGCTCGAAGCAGTAGAGATAGAACGACTCAGGGAACATCACCGGGTCGGGCGTGGGGATGACGAAGGTGTTGGGCGGGTACTCCATGTGCGCCTGGCCCGTGGCGTCGATGCCCGGGTAGGAGCAGAGCAGTGTGGCGATGACGAGCATCCGGGTCGGACGGATCTCCGCCCTCTTCGGCTCGGTCGCCGCAGGTGCCGTCATGCCTCGGCCTCCCCTTGCCTATCGCTGGTGTCGTCGGGCGCCTACTTGGCGCGCTTGACGAAGACCCGCTCGTAGCCGTCGGCCGCGGACACACCTACGAAGCCATGTCCGACCTTGTTGCACCAGGCCGTCATGTCCGACTTGGTTTGCGGATCGGTGGTCAGGATCTCCAGCACGCCACCTACGGCCACGCCGCCGATGGACTTCTTGGCTTCGAGCAGCGGGCCCGGGCAAGCGCTGCCGCGGGCGTCGGCAACGGCGCCGACCTCGAGGGCATCTACGGCGGTCTGGTCGAGCAGGTCAGTCATTGGGGGTTCCTTCCTTCTGGCGCTGGGGTGGCTAGTAGTTGAGCGTGGCCGAGGCCGAGGCGATCTCGGACACGAGGCGCGCGGCACCGATGACCTCGACGCCGTCGAGCAGGTCGTCCTCGGTGATGCCGCGGTGCTCCAGGCAGGGTGAGCAAGGCATGAGCAGACCACCGATGGCGGCGACGGTGTCTACCAGTTCCTGCAGTTCCGGGTAGGCGTGGGCGTGCACGTCCTCGGCGCCGCCCTTGGTCACGAGACGGACCCCCTCGGCCTGGAAGGCCATGACGACCTCGATCTCGGAGACGAGCGCCCCGGCAGCCATGACGAACGGCAGCGTGGCCAGTTCAGGCTCCTCGGGTCCGTGGGTCACGATGATGACCAGCTTCTCTGGTTGGTCCATGTGGCGCGTGAGCCTCCTGCTTGCCTCCGGTCTGGGTCGTCGCGGTCGGACTCGGGTCCGCCCCGATATGTCTACATGTTTCGGTCATCTATATGCGTGGGCCATATTGTACCTGTCGCGGGGGCCATGTGGACCTGTATGCGCACATGCCATCGAGGGCATGCTTCCCGCAGGCGGAGCCCGCTACCGTCTGGACCAACGCAGGAGGACGATCGACGTGACTTCGGTATCGACCGCCGGACACGAGCACCACGAGCGGCTCACGACCATGCTTGATGGACTACCGGCCCTCGCCGGCATGCTCGATGAACGGCCCCGCCCGGCGCGCTTCGAGGAACGCTTTCGTACCGTCCACAACAGCGTCACCGGCACGCTCCTGCCCCACATCGACCGCGTCGAAACGACGCTCTACCCCGAGCTCGACCGACTCATGCAGAACCGGCACTCGATGACCCAGATGCGTAACGAGCACGAGGACATCCGCGGGCTCGTGGAGCGGCTGGGGACGTTCGGCGAAGCCATCGAGGCTGATGCCCTTGGGCCCGCCGGCACGATCGGACTGCGGCGGGTGCTATACCGGCTCTACGCCCTGCTCAAGGTCCACCTGGCCGAGGAGGAGGAGTACCTGCGCGTGCTCGAACACAACCTCTCCGACGGCGAGCAGGCCGAACTGGTGAAGGGCATGGAGCACGCGGTCGCCGAGCCGCTGTAGCCTCGCCCGGACACGACGTGCGGGATCGCGTCACGCGGGCGCCGGCGATCGGGTAAGCGCCCAAGCGCGGAACTGTGTCAGGCGGGCGCCGACGATCTGGGTGGCAGCGCGATCCGGTGGGCGGCGCGATCCGGTGGGCGGCGGCGATCTGGGTGGCGCCGCGATCCAGGTGGCAGCGCGATCCGGTGGGCGGCGGCGATCTGGGTGGCAGCGCGATCAGGGTGGCGCCGACGATCTGGGTGGCAGCGCGATCAGGTGGGCGCCGATGATGGACACTCGTCGCTGTGGTCGACGCTAAGTGCTCGCTCCGCCCTTCCCTATGGACATCCGTCGTCCGGGTCGACGCTAGTCGTGGATCCATGCCGGTCTACGGCTTCGAGTGGTGCCGACGGGCTTGGCCTATGCCCAGCCACACTCAGGATCCGAGCGGGCAGCCTCCGATCCTTCTCTGACGCTGACTACAAGCACGACTAGGGTCGTTGGGAGCGACATGTGGCTACAACAGCACGCCTCGACCGGCGCGGGAGCCACGAGCCTATGGCGTGCGACGTCCACCGGCGATGGCGTCGAGATAGTCGGCGTTGAACTCACCGATGAGGCGAGCACGCTCGCGCATGACCACGGCCCAGTCGTCGAGCGCCTCCTGCCCGGCATCGGTCAGTTCGTAGGCACGTCGGCGCGGTCCGGCCGACTCCTCTGCCCAAACCGAGCTCACCAGCCGGTCGCGTTCGAGGTCGCGCAGCGTGCGATAGACGAGGCCCACATCGAGCGGCCCGTTGCTGACACGCATCTCCTCGAGACGCCCGAGGATGGCGTAGCCATAGGAATCGCCGCGGGCGAGCATGGCCAGGACGAAAGGCTCGATCCAGCGGCGCCGGGCGGCCAGCGGATTCCAGCCATGATGCGTCGGCGAACCGTCAGGATCTCGCGCGGCGATGCGCTCAATGGCTTCAGACATATGTCTCAGGATACGCTTGCGGAGCGCCGGGCGGGTGGATGGCGCCGGGCGGGCGGATGGCGCCGGGCGGGCGGATGGCGCCGGGCGGGCCGATGGCGCCGGGCGGGCGGATGGCGCCGGGCGGGCGGATGGCGCCGGGCGGGCGGATGGCGCCGGGCGGGCCGAGGAGCGCCGGTGGGCGGATGGCGCCGCGCGGGCAGATGGCGCCGGGCGGGCCGCGCGGGCGGATGGCGCCGGGCGGGCCGAGGAGCGCCGGGCGGGCGGATGGCGCCGTATGCCGGATCGTCAGGCAGTACGCTGCCGCAGTTCCGACACCCGACGTCATGAGTCGTGGCCTTGGCGCGCTTGGGCCAAGCGTGCTCCCGGACGCTGCGGCACATGGCACTAGTAGATGCTGGGGAAGCGACTCCTGAAGCGCGGCAGCACGCCGTTGCCCATCTTGGCCCGGAAGGCCTCGAGCAGCCGAGCGTTGTTCGAGATCTCGAACCGGTTGTCGCGGGTGTAGGCCCGTACCGCCGCGAGGAACTTGGCCGAGCCGTAGTCCTCGCGCAGTTTGTCGAGGAAACGCGCGCCCTGCACGTAGACGACCTCGAAGTAGCAGAAGTCCGAGTAGGCCTGCGAGGGCCGATCGAGCCGGTCGGTCGGGCAGCGGCTGGAGCGGATCGAGAGGTGCTTCTTGCGCGAGAAGTAGTCGGCCAGGGCCTCGTCGGCGAAGGCGTCGGTCGACTGGTCGTTGCCCACCGTTGCATACCACCACTGGTGGGCGGTCTCGTGGGAGACGAGGTAGGGCAGATCACTTGCCGGTCGCGAGGACGGGATCCAGATGAGCCCGGGCGATTCCATGGCCAGGCCCCCACCGGTCTCGGCGATGCGGTAGGTGTCGTGTGGATACGGGACGCTGGTGATCCTGCGATAGCGGGCCAGCTCGGCCTTGGCCAGCTTCAGGAGCTGCTTGCCGTCGTGCTTGCGCGAGTGGACGAAGATCTTGGTCTTGCCGTTGAGCGACCTGCCCACGGTCGTCTTCCAGGCCGGGCTGGCGGTGAGGTTGAAGTCGCGCACGTGCGTGGCCACATAGCGGAACGTGCGGGCGTCGACCCGTTCCGCGCGACGGCCGCTGGTGGCCCATGCGAGCTTGCGGTCGGCCGTGACCGTGACCTCCACGCGCGGGCTCACGGGCGTCACGAATTGCTCTCCGTGGCCACTGTTGCCGAAAGGGGTTCGCCGGCTGACCCAGGGGATGAAGCGGTAGAGCTGCGCGACCCCGTTGAGCTTGGCGAAGAGATAGCCCCGGCCGCCGGCCGACGTCCTGAGACGGGCCCTGAAGCCGACGAAGACGGTGGCCGAAGCACCCGCGACAAGATCCTTGTCCAGCGGCACCTTCAGCGTCTGGCCCACCTTCCTGACGGCGACCGCGGCCCCGTCCGAGCGCGCACGCAGGTTCTTCATGCTGCCCAGCTTGGCTGCGACGGTGTTGAGCTCCAGCCGGTCGATGCTGCGGCCGCTGGTGTTGCGTACGGCGATCCAGGTCCTGACGTCCACCCAGCGCGTGTCCCAGTCGAGGTCGACCTCGACGGTATAGCGGGCCTCGAGGTCGTAGCTGGTCGCCGCCGACACGGCCGCCGCCGGCACCAAGAGCGCCAACAGCACGAGCGCGACCGCGAGCACGGTGAGGCGGGCGAATCGGGGGTGTGCGGGCATGACCGCCTCACGGTACCGCCCCGGTGGCGAATGCGAAAGGCACCACGGCCCTCCTCTGCGCCCTGGTGCGGTGCGGTGTCCTCGTTCCTACCAGGGTGGTGCCTACGGTCAACACCCGGTGCGTGGACGCTCCGTAGTCGTCGCGTTCCACTACGTACTCGTACGGATGCTCCTCTCCGTAGTCGGTTCCGTACTCGCACGGATGCCCCGGACCGGCCACGACGCCATCATGTTCAGCACAACGTCGAATACATCACCGCTCTTTTGACCCTTCACGGCGGGGTCGGAGTTGAGCGTCTAGAGAGTCGGACTGCGCTGGGGCGCGTCCGGCTCTCGACCTTTTCCGGAGACTATCATCGGCTACATGCAGTCTCCTCGCGCGAGCACCCAGGGGCGGCGGACGATCCGCCTCGACGTCCTGTTGCTCGCGGCCGCGGGGTTCCTGCTCGTCACCACGCTGCTGCCCCAGATCGATGCCGATCTGAACATCGTGATGAAGGACCGCACGCTCGATGTGGCCCTCTCGGCGCTGACCTTCGTGGCCGTCACCGGCCTGGCCATCCTGACCTTCCTGCGCTATCGCGAGACCGGCCGGCTGGCGGCGTTCGTGCAGTCCTCCGCCTTCACGCTCTGGGCCACCTTCACCTTCGCGACCCTGCTCTTCATGATCTTCCGGCTGGACGGTCGCATCGGCCTCACCCTGGGCGACCCCGAGCAACTGCCGCTGTGGGTCTCGGGCGTGGTACGCATGAGCGTGTCGGGGTTGCTGATGGTCAGCGGCGTGGCGGCACTGATGGGCATCTACGGCGGCGCCCGTCGACGGGTCCGCATCATCTTCCTGCCGGTGCTGGTCATCGCGGCCCTCACCATCGTCATCTACCCCTTCCGCGAACTGCTACCACCGCTCATCGAGCCCCAGGGCATGGAGGCGCTGCTGGCCGAGCCGGGCGAGTTCGCGCTGCTGCCGGGCTTCACCGGCCTGGCCCTCGTCATCGTCACCGTCACCGTCACCGGCCTCGTCGCAGGCGTGCTGCTATACCGCGTGACGTGGGGACGCGGTGGTCCCACCAGTGACGCCTTCACCGCCCTCGGGCTGGTCATGCTCGCGGTGGCCGAAGTCCAGTACGCCATCTGGCCCAGCGTCTACAGCAACCTCGTGACCATCTCCGACATCATGCGGTTGGTGGCCTACACGGTCCTGCTCGCGGGCACCTTTGCCGATCAGCGCAGCGACCTGCGTGCGCTCCGCTCGGCCTATGCCGCGCTCGATCGCATGCGCGTCAACGAGGCCGAACGCGCGACGCTGGAAGAGCGGGCCCGCCTGGCGCGCGAGATCCACGATGGCCTGGCCCAGCACCTCTGGTTCGCCAAGCTCAAGTTCGAGCGACTGGGTTCCACGCTCTCCGATGATGAGCGGCCATTGGCCGAGGAGGTCACGCAGGCACTGGACGCGGCCATCATCGAGGCTCGCGAGGCGCTGGTCACGATGCGCTCCAGCCTCGAAGAGGACGTGCCCTTCTCCGACATGCTCGTGCGCACGGTCGACGACTTCGAGAGCAGCTCCGGGCTGCGCGCGGATTTCACAGCCTCGACCGGCATCCCCTCCTCCTTCGCGCCCCGCGTGCAAGTCGAGTTGCTGCGCATCGTCAGCGAGGCCCTCAACAACGTGCGCAAGCACGCCGATGCCACGATCGTGCGCATCACCGCCGAGATCAACGATGGCGAGCTGCTGATCACCATCACCGACAACGGTCGCGGCTTCGATCAGAACGAGGCCTTCGACAAGGGCATGGGCCTGCAGGGCATGCATGAGCGCGCTCGGCTGATCGGCGGCTCGTTGCTGGTCATGTCCGAGTTCTCGGGTGGCACGACCATCGAGGTGCGGGCGCCCGTCGTCACCGCCGGCGTGGGCAGCATGAGCGAGACCTCTGAGCGCACAGCCATGGCACCGACTGATGAGGACGATCCCTTCATGCCAGAGCCGCCCGACGCATTCGCGAGCCCGTCCTCGGGCGAGACCGCCGACGCCAAGCCCACGGGTATGCAAACCTAGCAAGGTCATGACCATCGAGAAGCCGCGCGTCGCGGCAGCCCAGTCGACCACCGGCGACGGCGCCGGCAGGACCCTGCGTGTGATGCTCGTGGACGACCACGCACTCGTCCGTTCCGCGGTGCGTCAGGCTATCAGCGCACCGGATGTAGAGCTCGTTGGTGAGGCCGGCAGCGCTGAGGACGCCTTCGCGCTGGCGCTCGCGGTGCGACCGGACGTGATGCTGCTGGACATCGACCTGCCGGGCATGAACGGTATCCAGATGCTCGAGGAGTTGAGCCCGCGCCTGCCGGAGACGAAGATCGTGATGCTCACGGTCTCGGACTCCGAGCGCGACATGATCGACGCCCTTGCTCGCGGTGCCGCGGGCTACCTCACCAAGGACCTCGCACCGGAGGCGTTGCTGCGCGCACTTCGAGGCACGCAACAGGGCGAGCTGGCCATGTCGCGCCGCCACGCCTCGTCCGTCATGCGCCACTTCATCGGTGCCGCGCGCAAGGGACGTTCCGGCAACGCTGGTGGGCTGGAGGGGTTGAGTCCGCGAGAGAACGACGTGCTGCGCATGCTCGCCGACGGGCTGACCGATCGCGAGATCGCCGAGGCCCTCGTCATCAGCCCGCGGACGGTCGAGACGCACGTGAGCAACATCCTGCACAAGCTCGGCGTGCGCAAGCGGGCCGAGGCAGCGCAGCGCTACCGCGAGTCCCGCTAGCGTCATGAAGGTCGGCATCGTCCTGCCCCAGGGCTGGATGCGGGAGTACAGCGATCACACCTCCCGCGAGGCCTGGGCCAACAGCGTGGCCATCGCCCAGGCCAGCGAGCGCATGGGCTTCGAATCGGTCTGGCTCTACGACCACTTCCACACCTGGCCGGCACCCGAGGATGTCATCGTCTTCGAGCCCTTCGTGGCCCTGTCCGCGCTGGCAGCGCTGACCGAGCGCGTGCGCATCGGGCACATCGTCATCTGCACCGGCTTCCGCAACCCTGCGCTCACGGCCAAGATGATCTCCACCCTCGACGTGGTCAGCGATGGGCGCGCGGAGCTGGGTATCGGCGCCGGCTGGAAGCGCGAGGAGTGGGAGGCCTACGGCTACGACTATCCCTCCACACGCGAACGGCTGGCGGTGCTCGGTGAGCACCTCGAGATCATCACGCGCATGCTCGACAGCACCACCGATGAGCGCGCCACGTACCAGGGGCAGCGGGCGCGGGTGGCCGGCGCGGTCAATCAGCCCAGGCCGCTGCAACACCCGCGGGTGCCGGTGATGGTCGGCGGCAATGGCCCCGAGGTGACCTGGCGACTGGCGGCACGCTACGCCGATGAACTCAACCTTGACGGCCTCGACCCCGAGGCGGTGGCACGAGCCTTGCCGGTCATCCGCGCCCGCTGCGATGAGATCGGCCGCGACCCGGCGACGCTCAAGGTGTCTGTACACACGTGGTACGAGGATGCGGGCGTCAGCGAACCGGGCCAGGCTCGGGTGGATCTGTTCGGGGCCTATCGCGAGCTGGGCCTCTCACGGGTGCAGTCCTACGTCGATGGGCTGGCCGATGGCACCGACGCTCTCGAGGAATTCGCGGAGGACCTGCGCGCCGCGGGCATCCAGCTGAGGGACGGCGAGCCAGATCCACGGCGCTGACTCGGTGGGTAGCGGCGTGGTGCGCGGTGGCGCGATGGCGGGGCGCGCGGTGGTGCTTCCCGTCCGCGTGCGCCTCACGTACACCCGACCGCCATCACGTGGAGGGTGAACTCGACAGGAACGTCGGTGAAGTGCCGGCTCTCATGCTGGTGGAGGCTGAGATCGTCAGATCGAGCCTCCTCGAGGCTGAGACCTGCGAGAACCGCGCCCGAACGGTCGAGTTGACCCATGGTGGGGATGGCGCCGCGCGGTGTGAGATGCGCGAGCGCCAGACCGACGGCGTAGTTCGCCGGTCGCGTCATGGCGTGGCTCGTCTGGACGCTACCCGCTGCTACTCGCCGGTGTCGCGGGCGGCGTGGTCCAGTAGCAGTGCCGCCAGGGCCGCGCCAGGCCAGGCGAACCAGTGGCGTACGGCTTGGCCCGAGCCCTCCGGGTCGTAGGCCTCGGGCAGCATGCCGTCGGTGAAGGCCGAGCGGACCAGCCGCTCCAGCGCCGCCTCGCTGCGCTCGTCCTCTTCCATCAGCCCGAACCCGGCCCAGCCCATGATGTCGCCGAGCGTCCACGTGCCCGGTGTGTGGCGCGAGCCGAGCCCACCCATCGGCCCCTCGACGAAGCCTGGATTCTCACGATCGAAGGCGAAGCGCATCGTGGTCTGCCAATGCTTGTCATCGGGCGGGACGAAGCCCCACAGCGGCGCGAGGGCGGCGGGCAGGTCGTTGGCGTCCATGTACCGCTCGATGCCACCACGACCATTGACCGAGTAGGCCCACATCTCGCCCAGCGGGCCCTCGATGCGGAAGTGCGCGAGGAAGGCCTCGCGGATGCGGTCGGCGACCGCGGTCACCTCGGCCGGATCGAGCCCCACCTTGGATGCGAGGCGGGCGAGCTCGGTCGCGGTGTGCCACAGCAGTACCTGGTCGGACAGCAGGTACGGGTTGGTGGGCACGTCGTCGGCCGGGTTCTCGTCGGTGGCCACCAGGCCCAGGTCCTCGTCGAGGTTCTGGAGGTTGACCTCCCAGGCATCGCCCACGAGGTCGGACCAGTTCTCCTCCGGCGGCAGCTGCGGAAGCCGCCCAGTGGCTCGGGCGTAGTCGGCCAGCTCCAGCAGTGGATACATCTGCTGGTCCGACTGCACCGGCCGGTCCTTGGGTCGCCCGTCGGCATGGTGGCTGCGGACCCAGCGGCCGTCGGGCCGTTCGCAGCGCAGGAAGAGCCAGCGCAGGTGGTCGGCCACGATCTGCTCATCCTCGTTGTGGCCGCCACGCGACCACGTCGAGAGCAGCAGCCGCGCCTGCCAGTAGGCGTCGCGCGTCCACGAAAGCGGCAGGATGCGATGGTCGGCGAGGATGGCACGCTCGGTGCCGCTGACCTTGAGCGCGGTGCAACCGCGGGTGTAGATGGCGGCCCGCCGGTTCATCCGCCCCAGCGCCTTCACCAGTCGGGCCGGGACGCGTAGGGGTCGCAGCTCCTCGCGCCCGTCACCCTCGTCCTCGGGCGGGCGCATCCGCGAGCGATCGGCCCACTCGGGCGGATCCGGCGGCGGGGTGTCGAAGGTGCAGGCGATGTCGATGTGGACCTCTTCGGCCTCGCCCGGCCAGTCGACCCAGGCCACAGCGGACGGCATCGTCCGCCGCAGGATCTTCCAGCCGATGCGCTGGTCGGCACGCCGTTCGGCCGAGCCACGAGGACCGTCGTCGCCCTTGCGCAGCCAGGCCTGGACGATGACCGGGCCGCCCTCCCCTTGGACACGGAGCGTGCCCTCGTGTGCTTTCACACGCGACTTGAGCCCGACCTCGGTGGGCGGGTCGACCTCGGTGATCTCGGCCAGCGCGGGCCAGCCGAGCCGGCCGTTCACGCGGATGCGCACACCCGCGGGCCGGTCCCGGTGGGTGGCGGAGATGGTGATGCGCTGGACCACGCCACGAGTGCCCCGCGGCGCGTCCTGGCGTGTCGAGACGGTGGCGCGGCCGGCCTCGATGTGCAGGAAGGCGTGCTCCTCCCGCCGCATCCATGAGCGGTAGCGGCGGGTTGCGACAGCGTCGCCGCGCCACTCGGGCGCGAACAAGGGCAGGCCGTTGAGCTCGACGAAGCCGGCTTCGGGGTGGACCGTGGACAGGCTCAGCCACTCGCCACCCCGTCCGAATGAGGCGGCGATGAGGCCGTTGCCGATGTCTCGCGGCTTGCGCGGTGCTGTCACATGCCGATGGTACGTGCTGGTTCCGCATCGGGCCACGGGATGTGGTCACGTCCCCGACGCGGCTACCTGAGATCTCGCTCAGCCCTTGACCCCGCCGGTGGTGAGTCCCTCGGTGAGGAACCGCTCTGCGAGGAAGAAGAGCAGGATGATCGGCAGCGACATGACCACCGACCCTGCCATCAGCACCGTCTTGGGAACCTCAGTCGAATCCAGCTGCTGGAGACCGAGCGGCAACGTCCAGAGGGCGGGTTGATCGACCAGGAAGAGCAGGGCGAAGAGGAACTCGTTCCAGGCGATCATGAAGACGTACAGCGAGACCGCGGCGATGGCCGGCGCCGCCAAGGGCAAGGTGATGCGTCTGATCACCCCGGTCCGCGATAGGCCGTCGATCATGCCGGCTTCCTCGAGGGCGACCGGGATCGAGAGGAACTGGCTTCGGAGCATGTACAGAGCGACGGGGATGGTCTGCGCGAGGTACACGATGATCAGGCCGGCGAGCGTGCTGCGCAGCGCGATGTCTCCCACTGTCAGGCGGCTGAAGAGCACGAACAACGGGATGGCGATGATGATCGCCGGGAAGAGGTAGACGACGAGGACGGTCCCGGTGACCACGGTCTTGCCTCGGAACTTGAGGCGGACCATGGCGTAGGCGGCGAAGACCGAGGCCGTGACGGTGAAGAAGGTCGCCCCCAGCGTCACGATGAGCGAGTTGATGATGAAGCGCCCGAAGCCCTGATCGACGAACACCTGTCGGTAGGTGTCGAGTCCGATGACATCGTCGAGGTCAGGAAGGAAGTTGGCCGGCTCGCGGAGGAGCTCCGAGATGGGCTTGAAGGACAGGCCGACCATGTAGATGAGCGGGAAGACGGTGATCGCGACGAAGAAGACGATGCTCGCCCACTTGAGGACGGTGAGGACCTTGGTCTCGGTCTCGTCCCTGGTCCAGCGACGACGGGGCCGGGTGCCCTGCGCACTCGCCATCACTCGGCCTCCTCGTCTCGATGGAAGAACCGGAAGTAGAACGCCAGGAGGATCAGGAGGATCACCGCGAGGACGATGGCCAACGCCGCCGCAGCGCCGATGTCCGCGCGGCCGCGTAACCATTCGACGATCTTGATGGTGATCACCTGTGTTCCCGCCGCGCCCCCGTTCAACAGGTAGATGTCATCGAACTTGTTGAAGGTGAAGATGAACCGCAGCACGAAGAGGATGGAGATAACGCCCCAGAGTTGCGGCAGGGTGATGTATCGGAAGCGCTGGGTGGGAGTCGCTCCGTCGACTCGGGCAGCCTCGTCGTACACCTCGGGGATGGACTGGAGCCGGGCAAGGATGAACAGGAAGGCGAAGGGGAAGTACCGCCACCATTCGAAGATGATCACCGTCGTCAAGGCAAGCGGGACGGTGAAGTCGAACCCAAGGATGCTGAGCTCGGCCGAACGGGAGTTCAGGAAGTCCGTCCGGGTTCCGCCCGCTGCGACGATCCATTCGTTCACGACACCGAAGGTCGGATGGAGCATGAGCCTCCAGACCAGTGCCGCGGCCACGACGGGAACAACGTAGGGGAACAGCATCAGCCCGCGCACCGCCGAGCGGCCGAGGAAGGCTTTCTTCACGACGAGGGCTGCCCACAAGGCGATGAGCAGCGACCCGGCGGTCCCGAGGAAGGCGTAGAGCAGCGTCGTCCAAACCGTCGGCCAGAAGTCGCGGACCCCGATGACCTTGCGGAAGTTGTCCAGCGACGCGGTCGAGAAGTCGAGGAAGTCGACCGTGGACAGCTCGATCAGGCGGATGCTGCGGAAGCTGAGCGAGACGTTCCAGATCAAGGGGAAGATCACGAGGAGCAGGACGATCACGATGGCCGGCAACACCAGGGCGTAGCCCAGCCGAGCCTCTTGGCTGGCGAGTGTCGCTTGCTTCCTGCGCCGGAATCGCAGCGCCATCCTGTCTCCCCGTTCTAGCGATCGAGTATCGCGAAGGGCCCTGCCCAGAAACTCGGCCAGGACCCTTCAGCGAACTCGTTTCGGCTTAGCCTCCGATCAGGCTGAGCTCCTCTTCGATGACCGCCGCAGCTTCCGCCACAGCCTCCTCTGGCGTCATCGCGCCATCGAGGACCTCACCGAGCGCTGCCGGAACCGGCAGCGAGGTGTAGACGGCCGTCACCAGCTCGCCCTGGCCCTGCGGGAAGCCCCAGCGCGCGTACGAGTTAGCACCGTCCGCGATCTGGTCGATGATGTCCTCGGAGTAGAACTCCGACAGCGGAGCCTTGCGGTCGACACCCGTCTCGAGCGTCTTCCACTGGTCGACGAATGCGTTCGGGTCTTCAGGCGTACCACTGCGCATCGGGAACTTGCCCTCGACCGAGGTCGACAGCCACTGGATGTAGGCCGGGTCGGAGAACCAGTACTCGAGGAACGCCTGGGCAGCCTCAGTGTCGGAGCCCGCCCCGATGCCCATGTAGCTCACCTGGCCGTACTGGCTGGGCTCGCCACTGGGTCCGGAGATGGCGGTGACGATGCCGGAGTTCTCGGCCAGGAAGGCCGGGTTGTCGACGCACTCGTCACACGCGGGGAATGCCGCGTCACGCAGGCCGGCCATCTCGTCGAGGATGAACGGGGACCACGGCACCATGGCCGCCTGCCCCGCGAAGTAGGCCGCACGGGTCGAGACCACGTCCTGGGCGCCGCCAGGGCTGTAGTTCTTCAACAGGTCCGTGTAGAAGGTCAGTGCCTCGACACACTCGGGGCTGTCGAACGCGACGCCCATGTCGTCGGTGAGCTCGCAGCCGTTGGCGAGGGCGAAGTGCTCGAACACCTGCTGGGTGAAGACATCGCCCGGGATGTTCGCGCCGGTGATGCCGTACATGTCGTTGTCAGGGTCGGTCAGCGCAGCCGCGGCCGCCTCGATGGCCTCATAGGTGGTCGGAGCCTCCAGACCGGCGGCATCGAAGAGATCCTTGCGGTAGACGATGAGCTGACCCCAGCCATCACTGGGGACCGCTGCGACGTTGCCGTCGATGGTCGCGAGACCCAGTGCGGCGTCGGCGAACGTCGACGGATCGAGGGATTCGACGACGGCGTTGGCGGCCTCCGTGTCCAGGAGTCCCTGGCTGGCCCAACCGACCGTGTAGTCGATGGGGTGGAAGACGACCTCGGGCAGGATCCCTGTCGCCGCGGCGGACAGCATGATCTCGGTGAGGTTGTTCTCATCCACCGGCACCAGCGTCACGCTGATCCCGGACTGCTCCTCGAACCCTTCGACGATGCCCTGGGTGATCGCCAGCCGTTCGGGCTGGGTCTCAGTGCTCCAGAACGTGATGTTTCCGCCGTCCTGGGCGGTGACTGCGCCACCGACGAGCGATGCCGTGAGGGCCACGGTCATCCCGACGCCGACTGCGCGCTTGCCCATCCTCATCAGGGTTTGCTCCTTTCGCTGCTATGCGAGGAGCACGCGAACCTCGGACTCATCTCGCGCGTCTCCCAACCCGCGCGGCCTGAGCCTGTCGCCCACGCCTCCTCCAAAGCCAATCCCGGCGAGTGCCGGGGTCACTGGGCGCGGCCATGGTACGCCCACCTGCCGCCTACATCAAAGCGAATCCGCAGACCCTCGGTCGCTGTTGGACTGGAGAGAGTGGATGGTTGTCTCGGGCGCCGTCCCTTTCGCCTCGTCGCGTGGGCCACCGAGCGGCAGCAGCCTTGGGCCGTCGTTCGGTGTCAGTTCTGGCGCGAGGACGCCAGGAACCCGGTGATGCGGGCAGCCAGCTCTTCGGGCGCCTCCAAGCCGGGAAGGTGCGCGACGCCCGGGATGATCGCCGCGCTCGCGCTAGGGACGTTGGCCGCGAGGTACTCGGTCGCCTCGAGGTGGTACGAGAAGTCGAGCTCGCCGCAGACGGCCAGCACCGGCATCGTCAGGCGCTCGAGCTGCTCCGAGGCCGGTGGCTGCAAACGGACCGAGCGCCCGCGCTCGCGGCCCGGCTCGTTGATGGCGTGATCCATCTCGCGCACAAGCTCACGGATGTCTTCGGGCACGCGGTTCGGGGGTTGGCCCGGGCCGTCGACCCAGGCACGCACGTCCGCGTCTGCGATGGCAGCGGGGTCGCCGGCCTTCGCGGTCGCCTCGAGCTCGTCCTCGATGGCCTCCTCTTCTGGCTTCAGGCCCGGCCAGTGGTCGGGCACGATCGAACCGATGGTCACCAGCGCGGAGACCCGGCCGGGGAACTCGATGGCCGTGTCGAGGGCGATCTGGCCGCCGATGGAGTTTCCCACCAGCACGGCCTGCCCGAAACCGAGCGCATCGAGCACCGCGATCGTGTCGGCACGATGGCTGAACTCCGCGTCTTCGGTGGTGCTGCCGCCGATCCCGCGTCGGTCGAATGCCACCACCCGGTAGCCCTCTCGTAGCAGGAGCGGCGTCAGCGGCTCCCAAGCCCAGGAGTCGACGATGCCGGCGTGGAGCAGAACGATCGGCGGGCCCTCCCCGAAGTCATGGACCTCCAACCGACCCCCTGGGACATCGACGTGGCGCTGGGTCATGAAGTGCTCCTATGCCACCGAGTAGAGCTGGTGGTCGCCGGGCACACCCTTGAGCTGGTGCACACCCTGGTCGTGGAACGAGAGGCCGCTGCCGGCGGTGATCATGGGCACGATGGCACTGACCCAGACCTCACCCGGTTTAGCCATCGCGGCCACACGCGCTCCGGTATGGACGGCGATGCCCGCCACGCCGCCGTCGAGCAGCTCTACTTCCCCGGTATGGACACCCGCACGGATCGCGAGGCCCAGCGGCGCGACGGTCTGCTGGATGGAACGAGCGCAAGCAATGGCCCGAGCCGGTCCGTCGAAGGTGGCCAGGATGCCGTCGCCGGCCATGTCGACCTCCTGTCCCTGGTGGCGTTCGACCGACTCGCGCACGATGCGGTGATGCTGCTCCAGCAGCTCACGCCAGCGGCGGTCGCCCAACTCAGTGGCGTGCGTCGTGGAGTCGACGATGTCCGTGAAGAGGACGGTGGCCAGCACGCGGTCGACGGTGGTCGGTGGGGCGTCACGCTCGCCGGTGACGAACTCGCGCAGCTCAGCGATGGAGCGGTCGGCTTCTTCCGCCCACAGGAAGTGGTCTGAGCCCGGACTCTCGACGAAACGGGAGTCTGGGATCGTGCGCGCGAGGAACCGAGCGTTCTCTACCGAGCAGACCCTGTCGCCGACCGTGTGATAGATGAGCGTGGGGACTGCGATGTGAGGGACCACGTGACGCACGTCGATGTCGTGGGCCATACGCGCGAACGCCTTCCAGCCGCCGGGCGTGGCCGAGTTGCGTTGGAGTCGCCCGAACCATTCGGCGATCTCCGGGTCATCACCGATGCTGGGGATGAAGACACTCAGCGAGCGGGGCTTGCCCCAGCGCTCATCGACGCTGGCAATGTACTCCTCGAACTCGGCGTCGGTGCCTTCACCCCAGGGCCACTCCTCGTCGCGACGCTCGCGGACCTCCGCGCCGGCCAGGACGAGGCCCTGCGTGCGCTCTGGATAGGCGGCTGCGAAGAGCATCGACAGCGGCCCGCCTTCCGACTGTCCGATGAGCACCGCGCGCTCGCTTCCGATGGCGTCCATCACCGCGCGGATGTCATCCATGCGTGTCTCGAGCGTGGTCGCACCGGGGACGCGATCGGACATGCCCATGCCGCGCTTGTCGAAGCGGATGAGCCGGGCAAACTCGCCGATCCGCTCACACCAGGCGCGGAACAGCGGTTGGTCCCACCAGACCTCGAGGTGAGAGATAGCCCCCTGCACGTGGACGATGTCGACTGGGCCCTCCCCGTTCATGGAGTAGGCCACCGAGACATCACCGCTCTGAGCGAAGCGCACGTCGGGCATGGCCCGAGGATAGGGAACCGCGGGTCGAATAGCGCGCCCGTCTCGAAAATGGGCACCTGCTGGCTAGACGATGGTCAGCTCAAGATGCCGACCCCATGACACCGTTTGGGCGTCAGCAGGCGGCTGACGGAGTCCGGGTCAGCCTGGCGCAGCGATGGCCGCCGGGACGTCGATGTCGATGGAGTCGATGGGCAGTGATACGGTCGAACCGATCGGCGGGAGGGCGCCGGGGAAGATGAGTCCCTGGCTGCGCCAGACGTTGCCCATGCCGCCGGCGGTCACCACGTAGCTGTAGCCCTCGTATTCGCCCGTGCCCTCCAGCCAGTACGTCTGCACGAATGCGCCGTTGGCCAGACTGCCGCTGAAGGTGCCCTCCCAGCTCCCGCCCTCGTTGACGAGCTGCATCTCGCCATAGCGCACCTGGGTGGCGCCGACGGTCCCGTCGGCTTCCGGGTAGGCGTCGTAGTTGACGGTGATGACGGCCTGGCCGGACACCCGCTCGTCACTCGAAGCCTCGACCGTGGTCAGCTCATTGCCGCGCAGTCGGAAGACGGACCCATCGAGCGCCACGACACCGGGGCTGCGCTGCCCGACGAGCGTCGAGGTGCCCTGGACGGACACCGCCGCGAGCGGTTCAGCCGCTTGCTCACCAGCGCTGGGTTCCGCCGCCTCCTGGGCAGCGGTCGCGGTTCCCCCGAAGGCCAGGAGCGCGCCGAAGCACAGCGCCGCCCGGGCCGAACGATCCTTCACCATCGTCAGTCTCCTGCAGGACACCGGGGCCGGCCATCACGCCACGGGGTCAGGAGCAGGGTACCCCCCTGTCGGTAGAAGGCGTCGGCTCGAACCCGTGGCCGGCGGGGCTAGAGCTGGGCGATGAGTCCCTCGATCGCCGCGCGCATGCGCTCGACAGCGACCGCATCCGGCGCGGCCGTCAGGTCCACCGCTTCGACGACGAGCCCAATGAAGCGGCCCTGAAGCGGCTCCGGGCGCACGAGCTGGGCCATGGCGATGACCTCGTCGATGGGCTGGATCGTGGACGAGCTGGCCTCGAGCGGCTCCTCTCGGCCCACGAGCTCGATGAAGGGCACCTCCTCGATGCCATCGGCCTCGCCGAGGATGGTGTCGGCGATGACGACGAACGTGCCCGCGGAGAGATCGCGCAGGTACTCGGGGCGCATGGGGCCGGTGAGCTTGAGGTCGATGCGCTCGAGCACAGCAGCGGGCAGACTCTTGCAGGCGGCGATGGCGACGGAGTCGTGCTCGCTATGGGCGGGATCACCGCAGGCGAAGACGACGACTTCGGCGCGCTGTTCTGTGAGCGACTCGGGCGCACGTCCCGGGAGCTGATCGAGGCGGTCCACTACCAGGGCGGCCGCTGCTCGGAGCCGTACAGGTCCAGCAGCTGCTGGCGGGTGGCTTCCAGGCGCCGCGCCAGTGCTTCGGCCAGGCGGGGATAGACGCCCGCCGAGAGCACGCAGTCGGCCTTGAGCTCCGCGCGCAGCGCATCGGCCTCGACCGCGATGACCTTGACCGGCTCCAGGCTCACGACCGTGGCCGTGGCCCGATACGGCGGGATGAGGGCGGACCAGCCGAAGACGTCACCCGGCTCGGCGCTCATCAGCGTCACCGAGCCGCGGCCGGCGACATGCTCGGTCAGCGCGATGCGGCCGTCGACGAGGATGCTCAGCTCCTTGGTCTCGTCGCCCTCGCGCAGCAGGCGGGTTCGAGCCGGCGCCTCGTACTCGCGCGCCATCGAACTGAGTCGCCGGAGCGATTCGTCGGGCAGGTCGGAGCCGAACCAGGTCGCGCGGATGTGCTCGGCGAGGAGGGTGGGATCACTCATCGAGCCATCACCCTAGCGGAAGACCCGCAGCGCTACAGGGCCAAGGGCCACGACCGAATGGGCCGCTCGGCATCGCGCAGGCTGGCGCGACGAGCGCATCATGGAGCCATGCACGACGCAGGTGAGGTCGGCGAGGCCATCGCGAAGGCGATCGGCGGCTGGCCCAAGGGCGGCAAGGGCGGCCAGCTGGAGCTGGAGATCCGCGACGCCACTCGCCTGGAATCTGAGTCGGTGGCACTCGACGCGGCGTACTACCTCGTCGATCACGGCTTCGCCAGCACGACCTTCACCATCACCACCAATGACGTCCACTGCCCGCAGTGCGGCGAGCTGGGTATGCACTCATCGCCGGACGAGCCGCGCTGCGAACACTGCGGCGCTCCCCTGCCCCAGGTGGCGGGGCCGGCGGTCGTCTGTCGCGTGGTCGTTCCCTGCGCCTGAAGTAGCACCTGCCGGCGTCTGCGGCTGGCGCTGCCGCGCGTCTGCGGCTGGCGCTGCCGGGGTCGGGCTGGCGCTGCCGGGTGGCGTCAGCGGGGCGACAATCGGCGACATCGGCCTCACCTGGCGCCGAGGGCACCCCCCGCTACTCGATGACCGGCCCCACGGGATCGGGCATCGGCGCCACCAGCTCGGTGGGGAAGATCAGACCCCACGATGCCTGGTCGAGATAGTCCCCGGACTGGCTGAGGTAGAGGGTCAGGCCTTCGTAGCCGCCCTCTCCTGTGAGCGGCAGGAGACCCGTGAACTGCATGACCTGATCGGTGTGAGCGAAGATCATCGGCCCCGAACCCGACCACGAGCCACCGTCGTTGGTCAGGCGGAGCGCAACCGACCATGTCTGCACCACGCCGTCGTCGAGCTCGATCTGCGTGCGGTTATCCGACGACCGCAGGAGCCCCGATGCGCGCGGGTCGGTCGCCTCGATGCGGTCCACCATCATCGTCCCGCGGGACTCGCTCACCGAGCCCTCGGCGCTATGGTGATCGGTGCCCCAGTCCGGCTCCTCCACCTGCTCGGTCGTGTAGACGAAGGCCGCGGGAGCCATCGGATCGGACGGAGTCTCGGCGGACGCGGTGGCCTCCGGGTCTGGCGCCTTTCGCACCAGGAAGCCCTCCTCGTCCGACGGCTCGGCCGGGTCCGGGAAGCCCGCCGGCTCACCCTCGAAGATCCAGCCGTCGTACCCGACTTCCCACGGTGCGTGGGCATCCGCGCCGGTCGTGCCACGAAGGAGCAGGGACAGACCGTCATAGGCCCCCTCTCCGACCAGCTCGTAGTAGCTATCACGCGCGTCCTCGGCCAAGAGGGATCGACCGGTACCGCGCCAGGAGCCCTCGTCGCCGAGCAGGAGGTGGCTCGTTTGCATCGTCATCACGCCGGCTTCGGGGTCTTCGTAGATGGCCAGGTCCAGTCGGATCCAGTGCTCACTCGGGAGACGCGGATCGTTCCACTCCACCCACTGCCCCAGGACGTGACCTGCTTCTCGTGAAACCCCAGGCTCATCAGTGACGGTCACCGTGTCCTGGACTCCAGTGTCCTCGTTGCCGTCTGGGCCGCTGTAGGAGGCGATCTCCACCACCGTCCCGGTCACGTGCGTGGGCAGGGGCAGTTCCTCGTCTTGAGCGTGCACGGCCATCGAACTCGCGACGAGGATCGCCGCGATGACCAGGGCTCGCACGGTCGTCGCCAGAGTGCGCATGACATCCCCCTTCATGCGCGGGCCGGTTTCGCCAGTGGCTCGGCGCGGCCCAGGCGGCCAAGGGTGGAGCCGCGCTTCAGTGCCTCCCGCTACCTACTGATTCTCCCGCACGCGTCCAACGCCTGACACCTTCCGGCACCGTTGATGTCGTAGAACAGTGATCTCTTCCGGCGCCGCAGAACCCCGGGGCACTAGGCTGACGCTCGGGACCCCGCTTCGCGCCCGCTTGGAGCGTCATTCGAGCCCACGGGCACTGACTGACGCCGCACGTGGACGATCGAGTGCCCCATGGATGAGATGACGCTTGGCGAGGCCGTTTCAGAGCAGCCGAGCGTCAGCCTAGGCTCCACAGGATGGTCGAGCCGACAGCTGCAGTTCTACGCCGGTGTCGACTCCCGGGGCAGATTGGCCGAGCGATAGATGAGCAGTCCCACCACGAGCGAGATGGCCAGGCCCACGACGAAGAACCAGAACGGCAGGCCGACACCGATCTCGAAGAGGTTGCCGGCCACCAGCGAGGCCACGACAAGAGCCAGGGTCGCGGTCGCCCCGAAGAGACCCTGCGCGGTCGAGGAACGCCCCGCCGGTGTGCCCTTCGCGAGCATGGCGTAGAGCGCCGGTGCCATCGCCGCGGTGGCGGCCGCCTCGAACGGCACCGCCAGCGTGGGCACGTAGTAGTGCGTGGCCGTGGCATAGACGGCACCGGAGACGAGGATGACGGCACCGCTCGCGATGATCACCCCGACCGGCCCACGGCGGTCGACCACGCGTCCGGCCAGGGGCCCCATGAGCATCTCGGGGATGCCGAAGACGACGAAGGTGAGGCTGACCCAGGCCACTGACGCACCGAGCGCGATGAGGTACAGCGACCACACCACCTCGTATGTGCCGAACGTGAGGTGCAGACCGAAGACCAGCACGAGCGCCGCGATGACCGTGCGGTTGAAGACGGCCCGCAGTGGCGCCTGCTTCGCGGGCGCGACCTCCTCGGTCGGCACCACCAGCGTCTGCGATGCGCTGTAGGGGTCCCCGGCCGGGATGGGCTTGGCCTCGGGATGGTGCTCGAACTCGGGCGATTCGACCGCGTGCGGATTGGGGTCGAGGTAGCGGATGAGCACCACCACGCCCACGAGAGCAAGGGCGCTCGTGAAGAAGAAGGGGAAGGTGTAGCCACCGAAGATCGTGGCGCCGAGGCCACCGATCGCCGGGCCGATGACGAAGCCCGCGATCTGGAAGGAGCCGTAGAAGCCGAAGGCCTCGCCTCGCTCATCGGGTTCGGTGGCGTCGACGACCATGCCGCGCGCGGCCGGGTCATAGGCGGCCGTGGAGACGCCGGCCAGGAAGCGCAGGACCACGAAGGCGGCGAAGGTCGTGAAGAACGCCGGCAGCACGCTCACCACCGCCAGCACCAGCAGGCCGCCGATCATCTGCGGCTTGCGCGAGTGCCGGTCGGCCCACCAGCCGAAGATGGGCTCGAAGAGGAGCTTGGCCACGGCCCAGGCGGCGACGATGACGCCGAGCCCGGAGGGGTCGATGCCGTGCTCCTCGATGTACAGCGGCAGCACCGGCAGCAGCGCGCCGAAGCCGATGGTCACGATCATCTGCACCGCGAAGATGGGCAGCAGCGGATGCCAGCGCGTGAACCATGCGGAGATACGGTGCCGCCAGTCGGCGCGAGAAGTGGGCATCGGGCCGAGCCTACTCCGTGGCGGCGCGTCCGGCTGCGGGCAGGGAGCGGTAGAGGAGCAAGCCGATGATCATCGAGACGCCGATGCCGACCACGAAGAAGACGAAGGGCAGGCTCATGTGGATCTCGAAGAGTGCACCGGCCACGACCGAGGCCACGATGAGCCCCAGCGTGCTCGTGGCGCCGAAGAGGCCCTGGGCCGTAGAGGCGCGACCCCGTGGCGTGCCTCGACCGAGGATCGTGTAGAGCGCAGGCATCATGGCCGCGGTCGCGGCCGCTTCGATCGGCGCCACGAACGACGAGGCCAGGTACGAGCGCGAGAGTGCATAGAACGTGCCCGTACACATGATCACGACCCCGGTGATGATGATCGGGCGCAGGGGGCCGTGGCGGTCGATGTAGCGGCCGGCGAACGGGGCCACCAGCATCTCCGGCAGCGAGAAGAGCACGAAGCTCACGCCGACCCAGGCCACCGAAGCGCCGAGGGCCACGAGGTACAGCGCCCACACCACCTCGTACGTGCCGAACGTGAGGTGGAGGCCGAAGGTGAAGATGAGCGCGGTGATGACCGTGCGGTTGAAGACCGCGCTGATCGGAGCCTGCTCCTGGGGCTCGGGCGGGTCGGGCGGAACGATGGCCTGCTCGGAGGCACTGAAGGGCTCGCCGCTGATCCGGGAGATCGAGTCATGGTCGTGGTCGGCCGCGTCGGGCTCGACGAGCCTGGGGTTCGGTGAGAGGCGGAGGGCCAGGACGACAGCGCCGGCGATCGAGAGCAGCCCGGTGGCGATGAAGGGGAAGGCGAAGCCGCCGAAGATCGCGGCGCCGATGCCACCGATGGCCGGGCCCACCGCGAAGCCGCCGATCTGGAATGCGGCATAGATACCGAAGGCCTCGCCCCGCTCGTTCTCATCGGTGGCGTCGGTGACCATGCCCTTGGCAGCAGGATCGTAGGCGGCGGTCGCAGCACCGGCGATGAAGCGCAGGATGAACAGCGCCCAGAAGCCATGGAACCACAGCGGCAACACGCTCGCGATGGCCAGCACCAAGAGGCCGGCGATCATGAGGGGCTTGCGCGAGTGGCGGTCGGCCCACCAGCCGAAGACCGGCTCGAACAGGAGCTTGGCGATGGACCAGGCCGCGATGATGAGCCCGATCTGCGCGGGGTCGATGCCCTGGTCCTCGACGAACAGCGTGAGCACCGGCATCAGCGCGCCGAAGCCGATGAGCACGATGAACTCGGCCCCGAAGACCGGCAGCAGCGGCCGCCAGCGTCGGAGCCATGCGTCCATCCGGGCACGGCGATTCATGGGAGGTTGGGCCATTCCGTCCGAGGGTATCGCGTCCGACACGCGTGCCACGCGAGCTGGCACAACGGCCGCGTACCATCGAGTCGATGCAGATCATCGCCGGGAAGCCGGTCTACAGCGCGACCGATCTCGTCGGATTCCTCGCCTGCAACCACCTGACGGATCTCGAGCGCTGCAAGCTGCAGGGCCTCGTGGAGAAGCCGCACCGCGATGACCCTGAGCTGGACATCATCGTCAAGCGCGGCCTGGAGCACGAGCAGACGTACATCGGCCGCCTCAAGGAGTCCAGGGACGAGATGTCCACGACTACTCGGCCGACCGACCGGAGGGCATGCACCCCGGCGAGTTCTACCGTGCCCAGGCCGCCATCACGCGACAGGCCATCGAGCGTGGCGATGACGTCATCTTCCAGGCCTGCTTCTTCGACGGGACGTGGCTCGGTTTCGCGGACTTCCTGCTGCGGGTGGACGACCCCGAGGCGCCGCTGGGCTGGTCCTACGAGGTCGCCGATACCAAGCTGGCGCACTCGGTCAAGGCCGGCGCCCTGCTCCAGATCTGCGTCTACAACGAGATGCTGAGCGAGATCCAGGGCGTCTACCCGGAGCGCATGTACGTCGCGCTCGGAGGCAAGGACAGGGAGACGCAGGAGTTCCGTACCGCGGACTTCCGGGCCTACTTCCGGGCTGTGCGTCGCCGCTTCCTGCAGTACGCCGCCGGGCCTGAGCCGACCTATCCGCCCGCGCTCCCGTCGTACCCGGAGCCCGCGGAGCACTGCCGTGTCTGCTCGTGGGACCCCATCTGCCGCGACCGGCGCCGGACGGATGATCACCTCTCGCTCGTGGCCAACATCACGGCCAAGACGCGGGCCTCGCTCGTGGAACGGGAGGTGGAGACACGACGTGGTCTCGCCGAGCTGGAGCTGCCCATGGCGCCGCCGCTTCAGGGCACCCGGCCGGAGGTGCTGGAGCGCGTGCATCGGCAGGCGGAGCTGCAGGTCCAGGGAGAGGACGAGGACCGCAAGATCTACGAGCTGCTGCCCCCGCACGAAGCGGATGACGGGACGCTGGACACGACCAAGGGCCTGCTGGCGCTCCCGGAGCCCAACCCCGGTGACCTCTACCTGGACCTCGAGGGCGACCCGTTCATCGGCGATGACGGCATGGACTACCTCTTCGGCCTGCTGCAGCCGTCCGAGGTGGACGCGGACGGCGAGCCGCTGTTCCATGCCTTCTGGAGCAAGGACGCCTCGGGCGAGGTGACCGACGCCGGCGAGAAGGCCGCCTTCGAGGCCTGCATCGACAAGATCATGGAGCTCCTCGAGGAGGACCCCAACCTCCACGTGTACCACTACGCGCCCTACGAACCGAGTCACTTCGGCCGGCTGATGGGCCGCTACAACACGCGCCAGGACGAGGTCGACCGACTGCTTCGTGGCGACATCCTCGTGGACCTCTACGGGGTCGTGCGGCAGGGGCTACTGGCCTCGGTCGAGAGCTACTCGATCAAGAAGCTGGAGCCGTTCTACGACTTCACCCGCGGCATCGAGCTGCGCGCGGCGAACGACTCCATCGTCGAGTTCGAGCGCTGGATGGAGCTCGGCAGCCACGGCGATGGCGTGGGCCAGGAGATCCTCGACCAGATCGAGGCCTACAACCGCGACGACGTCGTATCGACGCTGCTGCTTCACCGCTGGCTGGAGACGCTGCGCGATGAGCTGGCCCGCAAGCGCGGCGAGGTGCTGCCCAGGCCGGAGGTCAAGGACGGCGAGCCCGATGAGGACCTGGCCGAATACCTGCGGCGCATCCAGGACGTCGCCGAGCCGCTGGTCGCGGACATCCCCGATGACGAGACCGAGCGACCGTGGACCGACGACGAACGCGCGAGGCTGTTGCTCGCCAACGTACTCGGCTGGCATCGCCGAGAGCAGAAGCCCGAGTGGTGGGCCTACTTCCACATGCTGGAGATGCCGCCGGACGAGCTCATCGACGCCCGAGAGCCGCTCGGGGCACTCGAGCTGGTCGGGGTCGAGGATGAGGTGAACCGGACGTACCGCTACCGCTTCCCGCCGCAGGACTTCGACGTGGGTAGCCAGCCGATCGACCCAGCCAACGGCAAGGCCATGCCGGTCGAGGACGCTCCGACGGACCGCAACGAGATCGTGCTGCGCTTCCCGCGCGGTCGGGAGATCGAGCACCCGACGGCGCTCGTGCCCAAGAACATCATCCCCACGCCCGGCCAGGAGGAGCGGCTGCTCGACCTCGGCCGCTACGTCGTGGACCACGGGCTGGAGGGTGACGGCGACTACCGCGCCGGGCGTGACATGCTGCGCCTTCGGTCGCCACGGGTGATCGGCCACCTCGATGGTGAGCCACTGCGCCACGACGGCGAGTCGGCCGGCGATGCGGCCCGGCGACTGGTGCAGGTCCTCGACAGCACATGCCTGGCCATCCAGGGCCCACCCGGCAGCGGCAAGACCTGGATCGGCGGGCGCATGATCCTCGACCTCGTGGCCCAGGGCAAGACCGTCGGCGTCACCGCCGGCAGCCACAAGGTCATCGGCAACCTGCTCGACAACGTGTGGGAGGCGCAGAAGGATCACCCAGCGTTCCAGGATCAGAAGGTGCGCATCCGCCAGAAGCCCGGCAACAAGAGCGAGCCCACCTGCGACTACGCGGAGCCCATCTCCCGGGCGGAGGACGTGGCGGCTGCCTTCATCGATGGCGCGATCGACGTCGTCGGCGGCACCAGCTGGCTGTGGTCCAGCGCCAAGATCCCGCCGCAGACCGTCGATGTCCTCTTCATCGACGAGGCCGGCCAGTTCTCGCTGGCCAACGCGCTGGCGGTCTCGGCCGCAGCCTCGTCGGTCGTGCTGCTGGGCGATCCGCAGCAGCTGGACCAGCCCATCAAGGGCTCGCATCCGCCGGGCGCCGAAGGCAGTGCGCTCGGACATCTGCTCGGCTCGGAGTCGGTCATGCCGGCCGAGCGTGGTCTCTTCATGGACAAGACCTGGCGGCTGCATCCGCAGATCTGCGACTACACCTCGGAGGTCTTCTACCGCAGCGAGCTCCAGCCGGAGGATGGCAACGAGCGGCAGGCGCTCACGGGCTCGGGCCTCGCGGACGGCG
The DNA here is from genome assembly GCA_963752475.1 of uncultured Chloroflexia bacterium. Lineage (GTDB taxonomy): Bacteria > Chloroflexota > Limnocylindria > Limnocylindrales > CSP1-4 > JAFMJV01. The sequence continues at coordinate 75,828 of CAVVYR010000004.1, forward strand.
AGGGCATCCGCTTCATCGCGGTCGAGCACGCCGAGGCGCGCAACGACAACAGCTCCATCGAGGAAGCTCGAGTCATCGCTGACGTCGTCTGTGACCTGCTGAACGGTCGGGCCACCTGGATCGACCGTGAGCTCACCACGAAGTCGATCGACCCGCGGGACATCCTCGTCATCACGCCCTACAACGCGCAGCGGACGTTGATCAACGCGGAGCTGGCCAGGCGCGGCGAGGCTTGCGCGCGCGTGCCCGTCGGGACCGTGGACAAGTTCCAGGGTCAGCAGGCGCCGGTGTCGATCTACTCGATGGCCACGTCGCGGCCGGAGGATGCGCCGCGCGGCATGGAGTTCCTCTACTCGCTCAACCGGCTGAACGTAGCGACCTCGCGAGCGCGCTGCCTGACGCTGGTGGTGGCCTCACCGGCGCTGGTGGCAGCGAACGCGCGCACGCCGCAGCAGATGGTGCTGGCCAACGCGCTCTGTCGGCTGGAAGAAGTCGCCCGGGAGCGATCGTCATGACGACCGCGGTGGTCACGGGTATCGAGGCCCTGACGCGCGCCGATGACGGCACGCTCGTCATCCCGGAGGACCGCGAGGCCTGGCGCGAGTGGGTCAGCGCCACCAAGGCGCGCAACTGGCTCAACGACGACCCGCTGCTCGACTGGCTCGACCGTTTCGGCACGGACAAGGGCTTCGAGCGCGACCAGGAGGCGGAGGGGTTCGACCCTCGCACGGACTTCCGCCCGTTCATCTTCGGCCAGGGTGACGCCTTCGAGCAGGGCGTGATGCGGCTGCTGGCGGAGAGGCACCCGGTCGCCACCATCGCGGAGACGTGGGAGGACAGCCGCTCGCTCGATGCCGCCGCGGCCACGCTTGCCGCGATGCGCGACGCCACGCCGATCATCGCCCAGGGCGTGCTGCGGGACCCGGAGCACCGGACCTACGGCGTGGCCGACCTGCTCGTGCGTTCGGACGTGCTGCGCGAGCTGTTCCCCGATGACATCAGCGAGGAGGACGCGGCCGCAGGGGCGACGTCGCTCTGGCTGCCCGCGATGCACTACCGCGTCATCGACATCAAGATGCGCACGCTCGACTTGCGGGCCGACGGCTCGGTCGGGCGCTCCGCGGACACGCTCGCCTACCAAGCGCAGGTGTGGGTCTACAACACGGCGCTCGGGCGCATCCAGGGCTTCGAGCCGCCCGCCGGCTACCTGCTGGGGCGCAACTGGAAGCGACGTGGCGAGCGTGGATCGGGCTGCCTGGACCGGCTCGGCCGCATCGACATGGACAACACCTTCGACCGGTATGACGGTCAGAGCCTCTCGTCGCTTGCACAGCAGGCACACCAGTGGATCCGCCAAGTGCGGGCGCAGGGGGCCGAGTGGGAGGTGCTGCCGGTGCCCACGCGGCCGGAGCTCTACCCGCACATGGGCAACGACTACGACGACCCGTGGCACACCGCCAAGGCCAGGATCGGTGACGAGCTCGCGGAGCTGACGATGCTGCCGGGCGTGAACCCGCGGCGTCGCCGGGCCATGCACGAGCGCGGGATCACGCGCTGGACGGATTCGGCCGTGTCGGCGCAGTCGCTGGAGCTGAGCGGCATGGCCGCTCGGATGTGTGAGGCGGTGCTGGCGGCGAACCGGGCCGATGAGCCGGTCGTGCTGCCGGAGCGGCTGGATCTCGAGGACGACGCCTGGCGCGAGGTCGCGCCGCTGGAGCTGTACGTGGACTTCGAGACGGTCTCGTCGCTGGCCGATGACTTCTCCGCGCTGCCGGCCGAGGGTGGGCTACCCCTGATCTTCCAGATCGGCTGCGGGCGCATGGAACATGGGGAGTGGCAGTTCGACCAGTGGACCGTGGACCGGCTGGACGAGCCGTCGGAGGTGGCCATCATCGACGCCTGGGTGGCGCGGGTGCGGGAGCTGTGTGAAGTGCGTGGGATCAAGCTCGACGAGGCACGGCTCTTCCACTGGAGTCCGGCGGAGACGTCGACGCTGACCACGGCCTACAACGCGGCTCGGAAGCGGCACCCGGAGAACGAGTGGCCGTTGCTGCCGTGGTTCGACCTGCTGGACCGGGTGGTGAAGGCGGCGCCACTGGGCGTGACCGGCGCGTTCGGCTACGGGCTCAAGGACATCGCCAAGGCGATGCACGCGATGGGCTTGATCGAGACCGCGTGGGGTGACGGGTTGACCGATGGCCTCGGCGCGATGGTCGCGGCGTGGCGCGTGGACGAAGCGGTCGCGGAGCTAGGTGGCAAGCTGCTCGACGACCCGCTGATGCAAGAGGTCGCCGACTACAACCAAGTCGACTGCCAAGTCATGGCCGAGATCCTGGAGTTGGCTGCGCGATCGCGAGGCTACGCGGTGAGGACGTCGCGCTGCTCTTCCCCAGGCGGGGCGGCCACCGGGAACTCCCGGGTCAGCCAACTGCGCACGTCATCTGCATCGCTGTATCCGTTCGCCTTGAGGATGTCGACGATGTCACGGGCGGCGATCACCACAATGGGATGCCCGTCCGACTTGAACTCCTCGTACGCCTGTTGATTGAGGTACGAAGTGGTCACGAGCACGCCGAACATCCGATTCCGGATGCGCGAAATCAGTCGAGCGAGATCGCGCACGTTGACCGAGTTCTCGAATGCATATCGCTTCGCTTCGAGCGCGAACTCGAGCCGCACCGGGTCGCTCTCCGGTCCTACGCGCACAGTCCCAAACGCATCTCTTCCACCGTCGCGACTCGGCCGCGTCATCGTGTATTCGATCCTGCCTGCCTGCATCTCCCACAGCCTCGCAGCGCATGCCTCGAAGTCGGTTGGGTTCTCGAAGAGGTCATGACCGAAATTCTCGGCTGGCTACGAGTGAACCGCTAGGAGTTCGGATGACGTCAACCCGAGGTCTCTACGAACGACTGATCTCCGAAGAGCTTGAGGAGGAGCTTGCTCACCTTTCTGACAGGCTGACGATCCAGCGAGAAGCGATCGATCCGGCCGAGGCCGCTGATCGTCTCGCCCTCTACATCGGACGACTAGTGGCCCGGACCATCGACGGCATTGGGGAAGCCGACCGTCTGGACCGAGGGCTTGAGCTCGCGAAGGCGGTGATCGCCACCATGGCGCGTGAGCTTGATGATCGAGCGATTGAGCTGTACACACCCGTCCACGCCGAGACACTGCTGCGGGCGATCGCTCGTCTTCGACCAGATGGTTCTCCGGAGTCGATCCGAACCCCGGACATCCCGCTCCTCGACACCACCCTGCTCACCAACTCTCCAGGGGAGACATCCCTTCGGCATCAGATCCTGACCGAGATTGACAGCGCCGACCGGATTGACCTGGTGATGGCGTTCATCCGTCGCAGCGGTACGAGGCCATTCGTCGATGCGCTGAGGAACCACTGCACGGAGGGTCGGGGCCTCCGAGTTCTCACGACCACGTACACCGGCTCAACGGAGCAGAGGGCCCTCGAGGACCTTCAGCGCCTCGGCGCGGACATTCGCGTGTCGTATGACAGGAGCTCCACGCGCCTCCACGCGAAGGCATGGGTCTTCACTCGTGAGACCGGATACTCAACGGCCTACGTGGGATCGTCGAACCTGACCCATTCCGCACAGGTCACCGGACTCGAGTGGAACGTCCGGGCTTCCGAGGCCCGCAACCCGGATGTACTCCAGAAGATCGCGGCGGTGTTCTCGTCGTACTGGGAGAGCAGCGACTTCGAGCCGTTCGATCCAGACGACTTCCAGGCGCGTACCCAAACGGCTCATGAAGAAACGGGTACGTGGCTTTCGCCTGTCGAAATCCGACTGGAGCCATTCCAAGAGCGCCTGCTGGAAGAGATAGAGGTCGCTCGTGGACGCGGTCAACACCGCAACCTCCTCGTGGCGGCGACGGGCACCGGCAAGACCGTCATGGCAGCCGTTGACTACGCTCGACTACGAGAACGCTTGTCGCGCGATCGCATCCTTTTCCTGGCTCATCGCAAGGAGATCCTTCAGCAAAGCCTCGGCACCTACCGCCACGCGCTTAGGGAGCCGAGTTTCGGGGAGCTCTGGGTGGGCGGGCGCAGGCCAGTTCACTGGAAGCACGTCTTTGCGTCCGTGCAGAGCTTGAGACAGGCGGACTTGACACTGTTTCCGTCTGACCACTTCGACGTCGTGGTGGTGGATGAGTTCCACCACGCAGCTGCGAAGTCTTATCAAGTCGTCCTCGATCACGTTCAGCCGAAGGAACTGCTCGGTCTCACGGCGACGCCCGAGCGCGCCGACGGCCTCCCGATCTTCGACTGGTTCGAGGGACGAAATCTCGGCCGAGCTTCGCCTGTGGGACGCGATCGATCAACACCGGCTCGTGCCGTTCGTCTACTACGGCATTCACGACACCCTCGATCTTCGGGAGATCCCTTGGCGGCGCGGCCGCGGCTACGACATCGAAGGCCTGACGAACGTGTACACGGCCGATGACGCCTGGGCCCGATTGGTGCTGCGACAACTGGAGCAGCATGTCGACAGGATCGAGGACATCCGCTGCCTGGGTTTCTGCGTGAGCATCGAGCATGCGAGGTTCATGGCGCGAGTCTTCAACGAAGCCGGCGTGGCTGCCACAGCCGTCTGGGGTGAGTCGACCGTAGAAGAGCGTGATGGCGCCCTGGAGGCCCTCCGACGCGGCGAGATCAACGTCTTGTTCTCTGTGGACCTCTTCAACGAGGGTGTCGACCTGCCTAGAGTCGACACCCTCCTCCTGCTGCGACCGACAGACAGCGCCACGCTGTTCCTGCAACAGTTGGGACGCGGGCTGCGTCGGTCGAGAGACAAGGCCAGCTGTCTCGTTCTGGATTTCGTCGGCCAACACCGACGAGAGTTCCGCTTCGACAGGCGACTACGCGCCCTCCTCGGTGGCTCGCGCAAGCATGTCGAACACCAGGTAGAGGAGGGTTTCCCCTTCCTCCCGGCCGGCTGTCACATGGAACTCGATCGTGAATCGAGCGAGATAGTCCTGGATAACATTCGACGAGCTGTTCCCTCACACTGGGATGCCAAGGCGGAGGAACTGCGTCGCCTGCGCGAGGAGGGTCGTGGCGACCTCACCGCATTCCTGGAGGACAGCGGCCTAGAACTCGAGGACGTCTATGCGGGCACGAAGAGTTGGTCGGATCTCCTGAAGGACTCAGGCGGCTCGCTTCTTGAAAGTGGCCCTGCGGAGTCTGCGCTACGCCGATCGTGTGGACGCATGCTTCACGTCGACGATCGCGAGCGGCTGGGAGCCTACCGCCAGCTACTGCAGCAGGACAGGCCGCCTACGTTTGGGGAGAGGAGCGATCGACCTGCTCGGCTCGCCCGAATGCTGGTGTCGTCGTTGTTGAACAAGGCGATCAGCAAGGGAGCAACGCTCGACGAAGGCCTGGCACTGATCTGGGATCATCCGCAAGTCCGTGCGGAGCTGTCAGAGTTGTTTGCATTCCTCGCCGACCGGATCGATCACCAACACTTCCGGCTCTCAAGCCATCCGAACGTTCCTTTGCAGGTTCACGCACGCTACACGCGCCTCGAGATCCTCGCCGCCTTCCAACACCGAAACAGAGCGAAGGCGCCACCATGGCAAACCGGAGTCCAGTGGGTTGAGGAGGAGAGAGCAGACCTGCTTGCCTTCACTCTGGACAAGACGAACGGACGGTTCTCGCCGACGACTCGCTATCGCGACTACGCGATCAGTCCAGATCTCATCCACTGGGAGAGTCAGTCGGTGACACGTGCAGATTCGGAAACAGGCCTGCGCTATCAGCACCACCGAGAACAGGGATCTGCCGTGATGTTGTTCGCGAGGCTGCAACAGAACGAAAGGGCGTTCTGGTTCTTGGGGCCCGGCACCTATGTCGGCCACGAAGGGGAGCGACCGATGGCAGTGACCTGGCGGCTTGAGCGGTCCCTGCCGGGAGATCTCTTCAACTCGTTCGCGGCCGCCGTCGCCTGAGCTTAGGCCGACTCCCTCGCCTGCCGCGCCCGGTCGACGGGTACGGACAGCAGCGCGATGCCGACGCACACCGCCGGCACCAGCAGCCACGCTGAGCCGATGTCGCTGAAGTCAGCGATGACACCGAGAAGCAACGGCGCCACCAGGATGGCCAGACCTGCCGCGAGCACTAGACGTGCCGAGGCCGCCGCTGGTGCCTCGGGCGCAGTAGCGAGCGTGATGGCCGCACACGGCGGATAGAGGATCCCGACGCCGAAGCCGGCCACCGCCATCGCTGCCGCGCTCAACGCCCACGCCCCCGAGAGCCACACGACCAGCACCGCCACGAACGTCAGCGCCAGCCCGCCGCGGATGATCCACATCGCCTCCAGCCGACCCGCCGCCGGCATCGACATCACTGCCCGCCCCGCGATCATGCCCGCGATGAAGGCCGAGATCGTGAGCGTGGCATCGGCCAGTGACTCGCCCGTCTGCGCCGCCACCAGCGACCCGCCCCACACGACCACGAAGAACTCGAGCCCGATGACCGACACCGTCAGCAGCCACGGCAGCCAGTAGGCCCTCGGCAACCGCTCCAGCTCCCGGCTCTCCACCACCGAGGGTTCGGCCGAGCGCGACCACCAGACCAGCACCGCCAGCAGCACCAGCACCGGCACGACCACGAACTGCCAGTCGAACCCGACCGCTGCCCCCACCGCGATGGCCACCGGCGCCATCAACTGCGAGGCCTTGGCCACGAACGCCCCCCGCGTCAACCGCAAGCGAGCCACCGAGCCCCCGCCGGCCCCGAGTGTATGGGTCACGTGCCCGAACATCGTCCCCGCCCCCAGGCCCACGCCGAGCGATGCCGCCAACGTCACCGCCACCCCCGGCGCCCACGCCAGCAACAACAGCGAGACCGCAAGCAGCCCCATCGCCAGCAGGTGCATCCGACGCACCCCGCCCAACCCATCGAACCGCTCCCCGGCCACGCCGGCCACGATCATCCCGACGGCCATCGCCGATGAGTGCAGCCCGGCTTGCGTCTCGGACAGCGACAGTGCCGCCGCGATGAAGGCAGCCGAAGCCCCCACCACGTAGAAGCTGTAGCTGATCGCGGCCTGGTCGACGTAGGCACGCCGGACGGCAGGGTGGGGCGCATGAGTGGAGCTCACACCCTGACCCTACGCGCCATCCACAGCCACCCGCAGGGCCACAAAGCACCGATAAGCGCGAGAGGAGTCCCGGCCAAGGACCCCTCGTCACAGTGGCGCCATGACCACCTACGACGAGCCCCTGGTCGAGACCGCACCGGTCGAAGAGGTCCTCGCGGCCATCGAATCGGCCGACCTCGACGCACCCTGGGAGGAGCTGGCCCCGAACCTGCGCGTCGCCCTCCCCCGCCGCCGTGACCTGCCAGTGCCCAACGAGGACCTGCCCAGGCGTGTGTACCCGCCTGGCATCGAGGCCGTGCTCGGCCTCGATATCGGTCCGGCCATGCTCTTTGTCCCGCACCAGCAGCTGGCCAAGTGGGAAGTCAGCGTGGACGAAGCCTTCGATCGCGCGCTCGACAACGTCCGCGAACAGGTCGCCGCGCGCAAGCAGTTCGCGCTCATCCACGAGCGCATCGCCGATGTGCCCACGCTGGCCTTCCAGTCACGCGACGGTTGGGCATCGCAGCTTCTGCTCCTGCCAGACGAGCTCGTCCGTGTCGTCGGTGATCGCAACGGCCTCGTCCTCGCGCCCATGCGCGACCTCGTCATCTGCCTCCCGCTCGACGTGGAGCGCGAGTTCGCCAACTGGCTGCTCGAGGAGTTCGCCGAGGTCGACATGAACGCGCTCGACATCCCGCCCCTGGCCCTCGTCGACGGCCATCTCGGCCAAGCCGTCGGCGTGCCTGCATCCCTCCGGAGAACCGCCGTCGCCCACTAGGCCCGCTATAGCATCGATGCTATATTCCAGAACGTCGGCGTGACCCGACACCAACGCTTCGACGTCCGCGTGGCACCGGAGGTCGAGAAACGGATGCTGGACCTGGCGGAGCGTTCAGGAGCCGCCAGGGTCGAGTCTCGGCACATCAGGGCGGCCCTCTTGCTCCTGGGGTCCATGGGTACGCGAGCGCACGGCGCAAAGAAGCTGAAGTCGCTCGAGCTGTGGGAGATACGCGCTGGACGGCATCGTCTGTTCTTCACACTGGTGCCCGGCACCAGGCGGCTGGCTGTCGGAGCACTCATCGCGAAGGACGCACGGAGGATCAGGATGACCAGGCTGAAGCTCATCGAGCGAAAGGTCCACCTGTGGCGCGCCAAGGTACGGGCGGACCGATGAAGCTGGCCGACCTTGACGCACGACTGCTGGCGATCCCCGGATTCAAGGAGGGCTTCGACGAGTCCTATCCCTACTTCGACCTCGCGCTCCAGATCGGGGGGCTGCGTGCGGACATGGACATGACGCAGACCGAGTTCGGGCGCCTTGTCGGCGTGCCACAGTCGACGATCGCGCGGCTCGAATCGGGCAGGCAGGCACCGAGCGTCGCGACGCTCAAGCGCATCGCTGTGGCCACCGATACCGAACTGATCGTCGAGTTCCGTCGGCCCAAGCGGAAGCGGCGAGCGAAGTCAGCGAAGGCTGCGTCATCATCCGCGGGCAACGCACACCCGAGCGAGCCGCTGGCCGCATCCGGCACCGACGATCGACGAGGAGGGGGCGACCGATGACCCACGACGAAGCCGTCCGAACCGCCGTCTACCGAGGCTACGTAGACGATGGCCGACCACCGAGCATCGAGGAGATGGCCGTCGAGCTCGCGCTCAGCGCCGATGCCGTCCGCGATGCACTCCACGCCCTGAGCGTGGCCCGGCACGTCGTCCTGCGCGACGACGAGATCGTCATGGCCCACCCCTTCGCCTCGATCCCGCTCGGGTTCAGCGTCATGGGCACCGACACGCTCTGGTGGGGTGGCTGCGCCTGGGACTCGTTCGCCATCCCGCAGCTCTGCCCGGACGACCCGGAGGTCCTCGTGGCCACGCAATGCCCCGGCTGCGGCAAGCCGCTCTCGTGGGTCGTCAATCGCGAGGCGCCGCCGGTCGGCGATGAGGTCGCCCACTTCCTCGTGCCCATGCATGAGTGCTGGGACGACGTCGTCCACACCTGCAACAACCAACGGCTGTTCTGCTCGGTCGAGTGCGTCCAGCGCTGGACCGAGTCGAGCGGTGTCGAGCCCGGCTACGTCATGGACCTGGCCACGCTCTGGCGCTTGGCCGCCCATTGGTACGACGGCCGCCTCGAGCACGGCTACGAGCGCCGCGAGCCCGTCCGGGCGCTCGACTACTTCCGCTCGGTCGGTCTCTCGGGCCCGTTCTGGGGGCTCGAATGAGCGTCGACCTGGAGGCCATCCTCGGCGAGGCCTTCTTCGAGCTCCATCGCGACATGCCGCGTCAGGGTCCCGGTGACGATGCCTCGACGCTGCGGGCACTCGGGATGTGCACGAAGCTGCCCGACCAGCCGGAGATCCTGGACATCGGCTGCGGGCCAGGCATGCAGACGCTGGCCCTGGCCAGTGCCACCGACGGCGTCATCACCGCGGTCGACGTGCACGAGCCATTCCTCGGCCAGCTACGGGAGAGCGCGGCTGCGGCAGGAGTCGGCGAGCGCATCGCGACGGTCTCGGCCGACATGGGCGCCCTGCCCTTCGAGCCGTCGTCGTTCGACCTGGTCTGGTGCGAAGGCGCGATGTTCATCATCGGCATCGAGACCGGGCTCGAGGCGTGGCGTCCGCTGGTGCGTCCGGGTGGCTACCTCGCCTTCTCCGACCTCATGTGGCTGGTGCCCGATCCGCCCGAGGAGGCCCGCGCATTCCTCACACCGCTCGACCCCAGCCTTACCACGGTAGCCGGCAACCTCGAGCGGGTTCGAGCGGCGGGCTACGACGTGGTCGGCCACTTCACCTTGCCCGACGAGGCGTGGTGGACCGACTACTACGATCCGCTGACCGAACGCATCCCTGCCGCGCGCGAGAAGTACGCGAACGACGAGGCCGCGCTGGCCACCATCGGGCAGCAGGCTGATGAGCAGGTGATACGGCAGAAATACCCCGACGCCTACGGCTACGAGTTCATCGTGGCTCGCCCGAAGTCATGAGCGACGTCGACGGCTTCCATCCGGTCTTCTTCGAACTTCACAGCGGGCTGCCGCGTGAGGGCCCCGGCGATGACGAGTCGACCCTTCGCGCCCTGAGTCGCTGCACCGAGCTGCCCGAGCGTCCGGACATCCTCGACGTGGGCTGTGGTCCGGGTATGCAGACGCTGGCGCTGTTAGGCGCGACGAACGGGACGATGACCGCGGTCGATTATCTACCAGCAGTTCCTCGACCAGCTGGCGGAGAGCGCGCATGCGACCGGTATCGGCGAGCGCCTGCGCATCGTGCGCGGCGACATGAACGACCTGCCCTTCGAGCCTGACTCGTTCGACCTCATCTGGTCCGAGGGCGCGGCCTACATCATGGGCATCAGCGAGGCCTTCACGAAGTGGCGCGAGTTCCTGCGGCCGCGCGGCTACATCGTCGTGACCGAGGTCAGCTGGCTCGTCGAGGACGTCCCCGACGAGGTCTACCACCTGTTCCACGACCAGTATCCGGGCGTCACCGACATCGCCGGCAACCTGTCCCGGATCGAGGCCTGCGGCTACGAGATCGTGGACCACTTCACCCTGCCGGCCGAGTCGTGGTGGACGCACTACCAGACCCCGCTGGAAGCGAAGTTCCCGGCCCTGCGCGAGAAGTACGCCGACGACCCGGCGGCGCTAGCCGTCGTCGAAGAAGCTGCCGCCGAGCACCGCATCTGCCGCGAGTACCCAGGCACCTACGGCTACGAGTTCTACATCGCCCGAGCGGAGTGAGCACTAATGCGGCATTGCAGTAATGCTGTGAAGCGGCTAGCCTGAGCTGATGAAGAGCTACCACGTCTCGGTGCAATCACGCGGAACCATCGCCCTGCCCGCCGAGTTGCGACGCCGACACCATCTCGACGAACCCGGCGCTCAAGTCCAGATCGTCGAGCGGGAGGATGGTTCGATCGAGTTGCGGCCGATGCTGCCCGTGCCGGCCGACCAGCGCTGGTTCTGGACCGAGCGCTGGCAGGCCATGGAGCGGGAGGCCGACGAGGACATCGCGGCCGGGCGGGTATCGCGGGCCATGGACGTCGACGAATTCCTTGAGAGCATCCGGCAGATCCGCGACGATTGAAGCACCAGCAACTGCAGACGTTCATTCGGGACCTCCGTCGGCTCAGCCAGGCCGAGCGAGACACGTTCGTCCAGGTCGTGGGTGAGGTGTTCCACCCTGCGTGTGAACGGTTCGCCGAGGATCCCTCGACTCCCTGGCCACGAGGCCTGCGTGTCAAGCGCGTCCAGGGCTATCCCGGTGTCTGGGAGATGACCTGGAGCTTCGCTGGTCCTGACGGCCGCGCGACCTTCGAGTGGATCGAGGTCGACGGCGATCTGGCCATTCGGTGGCGGCGTATCGGTGGACACGAGATCTTCGGTCGCCCTTAGGGCTCGGTAGCCGCGACCCGTCCCGTGGCACCATCTGCGTATGAGCCGGCGTTTCCTGGTGGCGCGCAACCCCGATCCGGCAAGCACGCTGCCGTACCTTCTGCTCGTACCGGTCGGCGATGGCCTGGCGCTCAAGGCGCGAGACACCTGGCCACGAACCAGCCGCGTGTACTGTCACCGCCTCGACGAGTGGCCGGAGGATGCCGAGATCATCGAGGATGTCCCCGTGCTGGAGTGCCGTCGGCGCGGGGTCGCAGTCGACCTGGTCCTCGACCGCAAGCGTGAGTACCGCTCACAGTTCGTCTTCACACGCATGGCCGGCGGTCGCGAGGGCATCTTCTGGCAGACGCGCAAGGTGGCGTCCACCGCTCGTCCGGGCGCCCGCATCCCCGGCCGGCGTATCAGTGACCTGCCGGGCTCGCTCACCATCATGGTCGATACCCGCGAGCGCTACCCCTACCGTTTCAGCAAGCAGCAGGCTGAGACGGAGCGCCGAGCCCTGGCCGCAGGCGACTACGCCGTGTGTGACACCGACGGCACCATCGTGGCCGCGGTCGAGCGCAAGACCATCAACGACCTCGCGGGCAGCCTCAACAACGGCTCCCTGGTGTTCGAGCTCGCCAAGCTCTCGAGCCTCCCGCGCTCGGCCGTGGTGGTGGAGGACCGTTACGCCTCGCTGCTCAAGCAGGAGTTCGCCCCGACGGGATACCTGCCGGACCTGCTGGCCCGCGTGCAGGTGCGCTACCCAGAGACGCCGGTCGTCTTCACCGAGACCCGGCCGCTGGCCGAGGAGTGGACGTTCCGCTGGCTGGGCGCGGTGCTCGCCGAACGCCTGGCCGAGGGCGATGCCTGGGGCGAGGATCCCGGCTGACGTTCAGTCGCTGGCACGCACTTCCACGAAGCCCGCGGCACTGAAGTCGCCGTCGAAGGCGAGTGCCTCGGTCAGTCGCTGCCGGCGCATGAGCGCGAAGCTGGTGGCGTCCACGAACGAGTAGACCCGTTCGTCGTGGCGTCGCAGCCAGGCGAACGCCTCCTCCTCGAGAGCCTCGTCTACGCGGACGACCCCGACACGACGGCTGTGCTCGACGCGGTCGACGAAGTCCACCGCCGCCTGATGACCGGCGCGCCGACGCATGAACGTCCACGTCTCACCGACCACGTGGTTGGAGGTGAGCATGCCGCCGCCGTCAGCAGCCTCCCAGATCGCTCTGGCCTCTCTGTGGTGGGTATCGCGCCGGAACCCGAGTGCCACCCAGTACGAGGTGTCGACGAACCTCACTCGCCGTACACCACGTCGTCGACATCGCCCGACTCAGCGTCCACAGCTCCGACCCACTCATCGAGCGGGTCGTCCGCGGTGTTCTCCGCGTAGTGCTCCGCGTAGTGCTCTCGAACTGCCGAGCGGATCAGAGCAGCCTTGGATGTGCCCTCGTGCAGCGCTCGGGTGGCGAGGAAGTCGTCCATCTGGTCATCGATATAGATCTGCAGCCGTCGCATGAGCGCAGTATACATCGCTACTATCGCTGTATACATTACTACGTGCTCGCTGCCGGATCGACTGGCGCGCCGCCGTACGCGCCGGTACTCTCTGCGCTCGATGACCGACAACGATCGCCTGATGCAGATCATGCTCGATGTCCACTCGGGCCTCCCACGCCAGGGACCCGGAGACGACGAGTCGACCTTGCGTGCGCTAGGCCTCTGCACCGAGCTGCCGATGCGGCCGGCCGTGCTCGACGTGGGCTGCGGTCCCGGCATGCAGACGGTCGCCCTCGCGCGGGGTACCGACGGGACCGTCACTGCGGTCGACCTCTTCGAGCAGTTCCTCGACGAGCTGCGTGATCGCGCTACCGAAGCCGGCGTGCGCGAGCGCGTGCAGGTCATGCGCGCAGACATGACCGACCTGCCCTTCGGCAAGGACTCCTTCGATCTCGTCTGGTCGGAAGGTGCGGCTTACATCATGGGCGTGCCCGAGGCCTTCGAGCACTGGAAGGAGTTCCTGCGGCCACAGGGCTACATCGCCATCACAGAGATCAGCTGGCTGGTGCCCGAGTCCGATGTGCCGCGGCCTGCGTTCGACTTCTTCCATGACGAGTACCCCGCCATGACAGACGTCCCCGGCAACCTCGCGCGCATCGAAGCCTGTGGCTACGAGATCGTCGACCACTTCACGTTGCCCGAACGATCGTGGTGGACCGATTACTACACACCGCTGTCCGAGAGACTCGAGGCCTCCCGTCAGAAGTACCGAGGCGACTCGACCGCACAGTCGTTCCTCGATGAGCTGGCCGAGGAGCTGCGCGTCCGGCGCGAGTTCGGCGAGAGCTTCGGCTACGAGTTCATCGTCGCGCGCCTCATCGACCCCGACGCCCCGCGTACGATCTGAGTCTCTGCCGCTGACCCCACTTGGGTTCGAGAGCGTGTCCGTCACACGGCGGAATCACCCTCCAGTCGATGACCGTGGGGGAGCGACGCCGAGACCCGGTGCTATCATTGATATCATTCGGAACGGAGGCACCTCATGAAGCAGCTGATCGTGCGCAACGTCGAAGACAAGGTGGTGCGCGCCCTCAAGATGCGCGCCGCCGAGCGTGGTCGCTCGATGGAGGCCGAGCATCGGGAGATCCTGCGCGTCACGCTTCTCTCCTCCGAACCAGGGCCGTCGTTCAAGGACTGGATGGGCTCGATGCCCGATGTCGGTGACGACGAGGACTTCGTCGTACCGCGCGAACTTCCACGCGACATCGAATGACGGGCTGGCTCGTCGACACCAACGTCTTGGCGGAAGTCCGGAAGGGCGACCGGTGCCACGCTGGGGTGCGCGCGTGGTATCGAGGGCGCGCGTCGATGGCGATCTGTTCACCAGCGTTCTGGTCGTCGGTGAGATCCGCCGAGGCGTCGAGTCGGTACGGCGACGCGATCCAGGTCAGGCAGCCGCGCTCGACCAGTGGCTGCTACGCCTTACCGGCGCACTTGCGGACCGCGTCCTTCCCGTCGATACGGCGATCGCCGAGTGCTGGGGTCGGCTGAACGTGCCGAATCCCATCCCGGTCGTCGATGGACTCGTTGCAGCTACGGCCCTGGAGCATGACCTCACGCTGGTGACGCGCAACGTCAAGGACGTGGCGTCGACCGGGGTTGCCACCCTCGATCCCTTCAGCTCGACATAGTGAAGCCCGGGTCGGCAGAGTGGCGACCCGGGCCTTGAGCGTCGAAGACCAGCGGCCTACTCGGCAGGCGGGTCCTCGCAGATCTCGTTGCTGTCGTCGTACTCGAGCGGCGGGGCGTTGGTGGCCTCGGAGATCAGGACGTTGTGCTCGTTGTCGCAGATCCTGTTGTTTGCCAGCGAGGGCGTGGAGTCCTCGCCGGACACCATGATCCCGATGCTGCCGCCCTCGACCGAGTTGTCGTCGAGCGCCGGCGAGCCCCGGAGCTGCATCCCGACGCGGCTGCCGGACACCACGTTGTCCGTGAAGACCACGGTTTCACCATGGCTCACGACGCCCGTATCGTTGCCATGCAGGCGGTTGCCCTCCACCACGGGGTTGGCGTCGACGAAGATCATGATCCCGTTCCTGGCGCCCGAGATGTCGTTGTCTCGGATCACCGGGTCGTGGCCGGGAGAGCTGTTCCAGCCGACGGTGATGCCGTCGCCGCCCGCACCGTCGACGACGTTGCCCTCGATGAGCATGGTGGACTCGCCGAACAGGCCCATCGCGCGATTGTGGCTGCCGCTGAACATGTTGTTGCGGACGACGGCCTCGTTGCCGGGATCGTTCAGATAGAGGTGCGGACCGTCGATGAACTCGTTGCCTTCGATGACCACGTCCGCATCGAAGGTGACCATGACCTCGCCACCACCGAGGAAGTCGCTGTCGAGCACGCTGGCAGTGCCGCCGGCGATCATGAGCGAGCTGCCGCTGCCGAACTCGCCGCTCTGGTAGGCAACGCCCGTCTCGTCGAAGACGAGCCCGTAGAGGACGGGCGCCCCGTTGAGGATGTTCACACCGGTCGTGTCGTTGTCGCCGCGGAGCGTCAGGTTCGAGATCTCGGAGTCGGTCGAGTTCAGCGTGAAGAGGGTGGCATCCTCCAGCTCGACGATGACCTCGTCGACCGGGCCGTCGCCACGGATCGATGACGTTCTTGTCTTCGATCGTGATCTCTTCGGCATACGTGCCGGGACTTCACCGAGGATCTCGTCGCCGTCCTCAGCGGCATCGACCGCGGCCCCGATGGTGGTGTAGTGGCCATCGCCGTTCGCGTCGACGATGAGAGGGCCGTCGGCTGCCAGTAGCTGGGCGCCGGCGATCCCGGCACCGATGATCATCATCGCTGCCAGCAGGGTCGCGGCCATGATGGCCGCCACGCGAGCGGTCGGAGATCCGACCGCAGTTCGGTTGTTGCTTCGCATCGTGGGCTCCTTGATGAGCGCCAGCCAACGAGCGCGCGGACGCGTCTCGCCGGTCTGCGCCTTGATCGTCGTTCGGAGCCGGTCGGGCGCGCGCCGAGGCGCCATCTCATGCAGGCCATCGGCGAAGAGCCGCTCGAAGCGAACGTCTTCGTTCATGCCAAGCCGTCCTTCAAGACGCCGACCGGGGGATTGTCGGCAGCGGGCACGTCCTGGGTCATCGACTGTCGCAGCGATGCCAGCGCCCGATGCAAGCGGGACTTCACGGTCCCGACGGGGATATCGAGGATGTCGGCCACCTCATCGAGAGGCAGGTCGAGGTAGAAGCGCAGGACGACCACGGCACGGTGATCGATCGGCAGGTCGTTCAGCTGCTGCTCGATCAGGTCGCGGTTCGCCAACGCAGAAGCGGAGTCGGGAGCGGTCGTGCGCTCGGGGTCGGGAACGACCTTCAGCTCGACCTCCTTGCGTCGTCGCTCCTTCTTCGCCGCCTTGTAGCAGGCCCACACCGTGATGCGGTGGAGCCAGGCGTCCCACGCGTCGGGGTCACGGAGTGCGCGCACGTCCTTCCAGGCGGACACGAGCGCCTCCTGCACCGCGTCCTGGGCGCGGTCCGAGTCGCGGAGGATGAGCGTGGCCACGCCATACAGGCGATCGACGGACGCGTCCACCAGGCTGGAGAAAGCGTCGTGATCCCCCTCGATCGCTCGCCGGACGAGCTCTCGTGTCATCGCGGGCCACCACTTCGGCACGACGCGTCTCGTCGCGCTCTCACCCTATTGCGTCCCCCCGGGTGCCGAAAGGTTCCACGCCAAAGGAAGAGACGTCAATCGAAGACGAGCGGCACGTCCTCGCAAAGCTTGTTGTCCGAGAGGTCCAGCGGGGTCGCGCCGCGCACCACCGCCATGATCGCGTTGTCGCCGCAGAGCTCGTTGCCGCTCAGGGTGGGCTCCACGCCCTCGTGGACCTCCAGGGCCACGCCCTGGGTGTCGATCACGTTGTCCGTGATCTCGGCCGTGGTGCGATCCGCGATCAGGATGCCGGTGGCGGCGCCATCGACGGTGTTGTCGCGGATGGTGCCCTTCAGGCACACGGCCTGGATGGCGATGCCTGGATCGGGCTGGGTGATGACGTTGCCCTCGATGGTGAGCTCGGAGCAGGAGTTGGACTCGATCGAGTACAGGCCCGAGTTGTCGATCGTGTTCCTGCGGACAACGGTGTCGTCGCCGGCGTTGCTGAGGAAGATGGCCGCGCCCTCGATGAGCGTGTTGTCGGAGATGGTGGCGTCAGACGCACCGGCGATCTCGATCTCGCCGCCACCGATGAAGGTGTTGCCGGAGATGGTGGGGTTGGAGAAGAGCTCCACGAAGATCGACTGCGCCGCCTCCTCGAAGCCGTCCCATCCGGCGCCGGTGTAGATCCACCATTGGTCGCCCACGCCGTCGAAGACCATGTCGGTGATAGTGGGCTCGGCGGCGGTGATCCGGACGGTGTTGCCGGGCCCGCGGATGGTGAAGTTGCGGATCGTCGACTGACCGCCGTCGATGAGCAGGATGGGCTCGTCGTCGGTCGCGGGCCGCAGGATGACGTCGCCCACATTGCCGCCTCCGACGAGCTCGATGGTCTTGTCGATGATGCGCAGGTTCTCGACGTACTCGCCGGGGAAGATGAAGACGGTCTCGCCGTCCTTGGCCTGCTCGATGGCCGCGGCGATCGTCTGCTTCACGCTCTCATCGTCGGGGTTGACCACGATGGCCTCGCTGGGCACGAGGATCTCACCGTTCGGCTCGGCCCGATCCAGGAACCCGCCGGACAGCGTTAGCCCCAGCACCAGCAGCACCGCGACGACGGCCGTGCCACCGACGGCAAGGGTCGGGGTCAGCGATGGCCAGTGATGGAGGCGAAAGAGATCGCGCCACCAATCGCGGACGAAGACGCGGGAGCGGCGTCGGGTGAGCGCGGTGCGGGCGATGACGTTGGGCGCGAGCACGGCCGGCTCGCGGGTCGGGGCCCCCTCCTCGAACCACTCGCTGAGGAGCCGCTCGGTGTCGGGCTCGTGCACCTGGTCATGCCAGGGAGCGTCGCGACGGTCGGTCATGGCGTCGTCCTCCCCGGCGTGGTCGTTTGGGCGTCGGCGGTGAGCGCGGCGCGCATGGCGGCGACGGCCCGATTGACGCGGGATTTGGCCGTGCCCACGGGGATGCCCAGCGTCTCGGCGATCTCGGGAAACGAGTACCCCACGTAGTGATGCAGCACGAGCACGGTCCGCTGGTCCACCGGCAGTCGAGCGAATCCGCGTTCGAGCTCGTCACGGTCGGCGTTCTGGGTGCCGGGGTCGGCCGTCTCGCTCACCGCACGGACCTGGCCCTCGACCTCCATGCGGCGGCGCTCGCGCCTGGCCTCTCGATAGCACTCGCGCACGAGCACCCGATGGAGCCACGCATCGAACCGATCGGGGTCGCGCAGGCCGGAGAGGTCACGCCAAGCGGCCACCAGCGCCTCCTGGGTGGCGTCCTCGGCTCGGGTCTTGTCGCGCAGGATCAAGGTCGCCACCGCGTAGAGCTTGCGGCTGGATAGCCGCACGAGCTCGCTGAATGCCTCATGGTCCCCCTCGATCGCTTGTTCGACGAGCTCTCGCTGCATCGACCTCTCCGCTCTTGGCCCGACCGTGGGTCGGCCGCGCTCATCTGGTCAGGGGGCGCTCGACGACGAATGGTTCCATCTTCAGCCGTCGACCTCGCACATCTCGTTGCCGCCGATCGATGGGCTCGAGTCACCGACGATCCTGATCGCCTGCCGCCCTCCGCAGAGCCGGTTCCCGCTCACGGACGGCGAGGAATCCTCGATGACGAGAGCGAAGTGCGACGCATCCGCGACCAGGTTGTCGAGGATGCGCGGCGGCTCGTCGTGGCGCACGATGCCCGGCGTCACTCGGTCGTAGTCGATGGCGAGCGCGTGGATGCCCAGCCGTCCACCACTGATGTCGTTGCCGGTGATGGTCATACCGTGGCCGGCCGCGACGATGCCGACCTCGGTCACGTCGTGGATGGTGTTGCGCGCGATCGTGCTGGCAGTCTCGAGCGCGCGAAGGCCCAGCTCGCTGCCGGACAACGTGTTGCCCTCCACCAGGCTCTTGCCCGCGAACTCGACAGAGATCCCGATCGGGCCGCCGTCCACCTCGTTGCCAGTGATGGTCGCGATCGTCTCGGGATCCGAGATGACGATGCCCGGCTCGTCCTCGATGGGCAAGATGCGGTTCCCGGCGACCTCGTAGCTGGCGCCCCTCTCGATCACGATGTTCCGATAGACGACGTTGCCCTCGAGCCGGCCCGTGGCGCCTTCGCTACCGAAGAAGAGATCGCGGATCTCGTTGCCGGTCGCGACCGTGTGGCTGGAGGTGCCCCACGAGCCCAGCCGTTCGATGTCCGAGTCCTCGATGGTCACGAATGCGTCGCCGCGCACTCCGACGAAGCCGTTCGTGTCGACGTCGCGGACCGTCGAGGTCCCGCCGTCGAGCAGAAGGGAGGTATAGAGGACGTCGTCCTCATCCATGATCGAGAGACTCTCGATCGTCACGTCGGCGTCGGCGACGTGGATCGTGACGAGGCTCGACTCCACGGGCCGGTCTTGGGGGCCAGCGCGTCGTGTTCGGGGCCAGGCTGGAGCCATGTCCACGATCTGCCGGTCGGACTCGTCCTGCAGGATCACGATCTGCTCGCGAGGCCCGTCACCGACGAGGGTGAGAGCTTTGTCGATGTAGATGTTCTCGACGTAGCTGCCGGGCGCGATGAGGATGGTGTCACCGCCCGACGCCGCTTCGACCGCCGCCGAGATGGTGTCGTGGTCGCCGCTGCCATCTGACGCGACGGTGATGATGGCGCCTTCCTGGGCGACCGCCCCCGGGGCCGTGATCGCGAGCAAGCCGACGATCACGCCGGCCACGTTCAGCTTGTCGGGTGCTTGGCATGGGCCCTCCCCTACGCGGATCTGCCGAAGCCCCCCGGAACGCGCGCACCATACGCGACTTCGGGGCGCACGACAATGCCCCCGCCCCGGTTTCCCGGGACAGGGGCAGGCGAGTCCAAGGGGTTGGGCTACTCGGCTGCGGCCTCATCGTCACCACCCGGTACGGTGATGTCGAAGAAGGCTGTCGCCTGGATCGGAGTACCGACGGGCACGAACTCCTCGTTCAGGACGCCGGTCTCGGGATCGATGTCCCACGGCGCGATGGCCGTCTCCAGCAAGTCGTCGCTGATGACGATGGTGTGCTTGCCAGGGGCGAGCGGCTCGAGCATCACGAACCAGCCCATCGTCTGCCACGTGGTTTCGCCTGCGGGCATGCCGAAGATGTTGTCCTCGGGCATCTCGAGGGTGAAGGGATCATCCATGACCCAGGCCGAACCGCCGACCGGGATGTCCCTGCCGTCGACGTTGATGCGGGGATTCGTGATGAACATCGCTTCATCAAGGGTCTGGGCGGTGAGTTCCTCGGCGGGCGTGTCCTGCGACCCGTTTCCGGCACCGCCGGGTGTCGATCAGCACGTACTGATCGGGCTGGATCTCACACTCGTAGTGCGCGGTCGCGCCGAACATCCCGTTACTCAGGTGGAAGACCGGGCCACCCTGCAACGCCTGGCAATCATTCTGCGGCCCGTAGTGCTCGTCGAACGGCGTGCCCAAGAACCACTCGTCGCGCTTGCGCACCCAGTGCGAGATGGGCTCGCCAGCCACGAGCTCGCCCATGGGCACGACGCCGAAGTCTCCGGCGTCGAGCACGTCGATGCAGTACAGGCAGGTGCCATCCTCCTCGGACCCCATCTCGTCGTCCTGGGCGAAGACGGCCGTGCTACCGACCATCGAAATCGCCGCGACCAGCGCAGCACCCATGGCGAATCGCTTCTTCACGCGTAGTTACCTCCCGCCCCCCACAGTCGAACTCTTCTGTTGCCGCGGCGAGGCGACCACTGAGGCCGCTCTCACCTGTATGGGTACTGGGCGTCCGGAATGGTTCCCGATTCGCGCAAGAGGACCGGGCCGGCCGCGCTGGCCGACCCGGCAGAGTCGCGGTGACTGGTGCTGCTACTCGGAGGTCGCGTCGTCGCAGGACAGGTCGCTGCTACGGTCCGGCAGCTCATCGCGGCTGGATGTGACATCGAACTCGTTGGAGCAGTAGGTATTGCTGATGAAGGTGGGCTCGGTTGTGCCGATGAGGCTGACGCCGATGACGTTGCCCTCGATGTCGTTGGAGTCCAGCGTCGGCGCGCCGCTCACGATGTGGATACCTGTCTCGTTGCGCGAGAGCCCATTGCGCTCGAGCAACGAGTCGTTGGCGGCGAGGTCGATACCGACCTCGCTCAATGCCACGGTGTTCTGGACGACAGAGGCGTTCACGGTGCGAGGGATGTAGATCCCCAGGCGAGCGCTCTCGATGCTGTTGCTGGCGATGTTTAGGGTGGACTCCGAGGTGAGCGAGACTCCGTCGCCCGGAGCGATCGCCTTCTTGCGGTCGGCGATGGTGTTGTCCGAGATGGTCACCGCCGAATCGCCGAGCAGTATGATGCCCAGGTCGCCCTTGCCGTGGATGTGGTTGGCCGTGATGCTGGAGCCAGGCCCGAAGACGCCAGCGATGGAGGCGCCGTCAGTGAGCTCGTTGCGCTCGATGGTGGCCGCGCCGAAGACGCACAGCCCGGCGCCTGCCTCGAAGAGGCTGTCGCTGACCGATACCGTCGTCTCATCGTTGATGACGACTCCGCAGGTGTCCTCTGGGCCTGTGTCGCCGTACTGGAGCCCGATACCGTCGAACAGGACGTTCTCCACGACCGACGAGCCGGTGTCGACGAAGAGATGAGACGTCACGCCCGCCAACGTGAGGTCACGCAGTTGCACGTCGGCCCCACTGATGGCGATCGCATATGGCGACCGGGACATCCACGAGTAGTCGACCTCCCACTCGGGCCCGTCCTCGGGCGCGGTGACGACGATCTCATCTCTCGGGCCTTCGCCGTGGATGGTGAGGTCCTTGTCGACGACCACGGCCTCGTTGTAGGTGCCAGGCAGGATCGCGATGGTGTCTCCATCGACGGCGGCAGCCACGGCCTCGCCGATGGTGGTGAAGTGCCCGCTTCCGTCGGCGGCCACGGTGTGGTCGGCATCGGCGACCGCGCCAGGAGGTGGTGCCGGGCTGGTGTCGATGACGTTCACCGACAGGGCGATGATGGCAAGGGCGGCGGTGATGCCGGTCGCGCTGAGCATGAGTCTGGTCCTCCGGTTCGTGTTCAGGGGGTGGTCGTGCTCGGTGGTGCGGCGTCCCGCACCCTCGTCACGGTCGAGCCACCGCCCCAGGAGCCGGCGCCTGGTCTGGGGGGTCACTGGGAATTCGTTTAGCAGTCGGTCGAGGCCGGCGTTGGCCTCATCGGGCGCGAGGTCGGTATCGGTCAGCCACGTGCTGACGCGGCCATCCATCTCGTGGTCCGGCCGGAGATCGCGTTCATCGGTCATGACGGTGCCCCCGTGCTGATCTCGTTCATGGCCGCGGAGCCACCGGTGGGCGGCCGCGTGTCAGCATCGATCGAGGCGCGCATCGTCTGGAGCGCGCGGTAGAGGCGAGAGCGGGCGGTGCCCGGTGGGATATCGAGCGTGGCGGCCACCTCCTCGAGCGGCAGGCCCACCAGGTGGCGCAGCACCAGCACGGCCCGCTGGTCCACGGACAGCAGCCGAAACCCGCGGTCGATCAGCTCTCGGTCGGCGACCGGACCGATCTCGTCGGGCGCGACGGGCTCGCGCGGTGAGTCGATGGGCATGTTCGGCAGCCAGCGCTTGGCGCGCTTCGCTTCGGCGTAGCAGGCGTTGACCGTCAGGCGGTACGTCCAGGCCTCGAAGCGGGCAGGGTCGCGCAGCTTGGGCAGGTTGCGCCAGGCATCGAGCATGGCCTGCTGGACGGCGTCCTCGGCCAGGGCACGGTCGCGCAGGATGCCGAACGCGAGCGAGTGCAGCCGGCCGTAGGTGGCCGCCGCGATCTCGGCGAACGCTGCCTGGTCCCCCCTCTGGGCCCTGTTGACGAGCTCTGCGTCCATATCCATGCCTTGCTGGCGCCAGCGGGTGTTGGCGCTTCACAGGGTATGAGCCCGACACAAGTCGAGACGACTCCATTTCCGCCATGTCTCACCGGTGATACACTGCACGACATGGCCGACGTGACGATCCGAGAGCTCCGCAACAAGGGTGGTGAGGTCATCGAACGCGTGATCGGAGGCGAGGTGCTGACGGTGACCCGAGACGGGGTTCCGGTCGCTCAGCTGGTTCCACTGCCGCGCAAGCCATTGACCGCGGAAGCACTGCTGGAACGCCATCGCGGACTGCCTGCGCTCGACCTGGATGAGATCCGGCGGGAGCTCGATTCGATCATCGACCCCACGCTGTGACGCGCCCCGCGGTCGGCCTGCTGGACACGAGCGTGGTCATCCACCTGGAGGGGATCGATGAAGCAGGAACACTGCCTCGTCAGCCGCTGGTCTCCGCCATCACCCTGGCGGAGCTGTCGGTCGGGCCGCTGGTTGCGCCACCGGAGCAACGCCCGGCGCGCCTGCGCCACATCCAGACGGTGGAGTCCGACGTCGACCCACTGCCATTCGACTCTCGTGCGGCGCGGGCCTTCGGCCACGTCGCGGCCTCCATGCGGCACCTCGGACGCAAGACGTCTGCCCGCACGTACGACGCCATGATCGCAGCGATCGCACTTGCCAATGGGCTACCGCTGTACACGTGCAATCCCCGCGACTTCGAGGGCATCGATGGCCTCGAAGTCATCGCTGTGCCGGTGCCGGGCCGATGACCAGACGCAGGCTCATCGGGGCGCGGCGCGATCAGGGCCCGCAGTACCTGCTCATCACCATCGCCAGCTTCGCGGTCACGGTCGCCGCAACCCGCTGGTACCTGGACCTGTCCGGCTACCCCACGGTCGGCGGCGGTGAGCTCCACGTCGCCCACGCGCTGTGGGGCGGGCTGGCGCTCGTGGTCGCAGCGATCCTGCCCCTGCTCTGGGTCGGGCACCGCTCGCTGGTGCTCTCGGCCCTGCTCGCGGGCCTCGGCGTGGGGCTCTTCATCGATGAGATCGGCAAGTTCCTGACCACATCGACCGATTACTTCTTCGCACCCGCGGCGCCGATCATCTACGGCGCCCTCCTGTTGCTCGTCCTGCTCTGGCTGCTGCTCAGGCGCTCGAGTGGTGATGCCCTCGACGCCACGCATGCGGTCATCGACTCCCTCGGTCACGCGGTCGATGGTCGCCTCACCGCAGGAGAGCGCGATCGAGTGATCCAGCTGCGGCACGACGCGGGCGAGCCGATCCCCGGCGGGATCCATGCCCAGCTGCTGGCATTGCTGGAGTCGCAGGCCATCGAGAACCGGCTGGTCACAGCCGGGCCGCTCGCCAGCGGGAAGGCCCGGCGCTGGCTCGAGCGCTGGCTGCCGATCCGGCTCGAACGTTTGGTGGTCTACGCCGGCCTCACGCTCTCGGTCCTGACGGCGCTCGTCTCAGGGCTCGGCTTGGTCGCGCTCACCACGATGCCTGACGCGAACTTGCTACAGGACATCGACGCCGGGCGCATCGAGTTCCCGGACGATCTGCGTTGGATACTCGTGATGCTGGGCATCTACGTGGTTACCGGCGTCACGGCCATGATCGCCCTGGCGCTCCGAGTGCGCGGCTCGAGACGCTGGCTGGATGCGGCGCTCGCAGCGGTGCTCCTCGACCTCGTGGTGGGCGAACTGGTGGCCTTCTACGCGGCCCAGTTCACCGCCCTCGCGAGCGCGGTCTGGGGCGTGATCCTGCTCGGGCTGATCGTCGACCTTCGGATCCGCGAACGCTCCAACTGGTAGTGGCGACGATCCAGCTGCGTTGACGAGTCGGTCGGCACAGCCCTACGCTCGCGGCATGTCGTCGGTCGTCTTCCCTGCGCAGCCGCCGTTCACGCTGCGAGCCCGCCTGCTGAGCCCCCTGCAGGACGGGGACTACCTGTGGCTGGCCGATGGAGTCATCGAGGTCGACGATGCCGGGCGCATCCGTTCGGTGCGGGCAGCTGCCGATGCCCCGCGTGCCGCCGAGACCGCCATCGACCTGCGCCCTCTCGTGGTCATGCCCGGCCTCGTCGACACGCACGTGCATCTCCCGCAGGTGCCGGCGGCCGGTCTCGGCGCGGGCATGGATCTGCTGAGCTGGCTGGAGCGCTACGTCTTCTCGCTCGAGCACGACTTCGACATCGCCGCGGCACAGGAGCTGGCGCCGCAGGTATACGAGGCCATGGCCGCGGCCGGGACGACGACGTTCTCCGGCTACGCCGCGATCTGGCCCGAGTCCACGGACGCCTGCTTCCACGCCGCCGAGGAACACGGTATCCGGGCCACCATCGGCAACGTGCTCATGGACCGCGTCACCTACGACGACCGCACGCCACCGGCCCATATCCTGCAGAACGCCATCCGCGCGTCCGGCGAGCTCTGCGAGCGCTGGCATGGCGCCGCCGAGGGCCGCCTTCGCTACGCCTTCACGCCCCGCTTCGCGGTCGCCTGCACCGCGGACATGCTGCGCGAGTCGGCCTCACTCGCCGAGCACTACGGCGCCACCTGGCAAACGCACCTCTCGGAGGACGCGCGCGAGATGGCCACGGTAGCGGAGCACTTTCCCGAGGCGAGCGACTACCTCGACGTGTACGACCAGGCGGGCGGCCTCGGGCGCAAGGCGCTTCTTGCCCACTCCATCCACCTCTCGGACCGGGAGGTCGAGCGGATGGTCGAGACCGACTCGGCCGTGGCCCACTGTCCGGTCAGCAACATGTACATCCGCAGCGGCGTGATGCCCATCGGTCGTTACCTCGACGAAGGCCTGCGCGTGGGCCTGGGCACCGACGTGGCCGGCGCGCCGGAGCTCTCGGTCATCACTCAGATGCGCCTGGGCTTCTTCCAGCACAACTCCAGGGCCGTGGTCGTCGGCGATGAACGCTCGGCGCCCGATCCGCTCGAGTGGATCCGGCTGGGCACGCTCGGTGGTGCGGAGGCCCTGGGGCTCGAAGACATCATCGGCTCCATCGAGCCCGGCAAGGAGGCCGACATCATCGCGGTCGATCCGGAGCTGGGCCGCCCGCCGATGGCCAAACCGTGTCGCGACGTGGACGAGGTCGCCAGCCGCCTCATCTTCCGCGAGCGTGCCGGCATGGTTCGTGCCGCCTGGGTGCGCGGACGCCGGCTCGAGGGACCCCCGCAGGCGTAGCATCCCGACATGGCACTGCTGGGCATCGACCTGGGCACCTCGGGGGTGAAGGCCGTCGTCATCGACGAGTCCGCCCAGGTGTTGGGTATCGGCTTTCGTGAGATCCCCATGGAAGTGCCCCAACCCGGTCGTGCCGAGCAGGATCCCGCGGCCTGGTGGTCGAACACCGTCATGGCCGTGCGCCAGGCACTCCACGAGGCGGGCAACCCCGAGATCGCCGGGGTCGGCTGCGATGGCCATATGCACGGCGGCGTGCTGCTCGATGCCTCGGCCAGGCCGGTCGGCCGCGCCATCACCTGGGCCGACCAGCGGGCCGCGGAGCTGATCCCCGAGCTCGAGTCCGACATCGGGATCGAGACCTTCCTGGCGGTCGCGGGGACGCGACCCGCGGCCGGCTTCATGGGCCCCACGATGGCCTGGCTTCGACGCCACGAGCCAGAGCGACTCGATGCCGCAGCCACGTTCGTCCTGCCCAAGGACTACCTGCGGCTCCACCTCACGGGCAGCGTCGGGACCGACATCAGCGATGCCTCGGGTACGGCCATGTTCGACGTCGGCGCGCGCACCTGGTCGGCCGAGCTGACCGAACGCCAGGGAGCACCCACCTCCATCCTGCCGCCGCTCCTCGAGTCGGCCGACCGGGCCGGGACGTTGACGCCGAAGGCTGCCATCGAGCTGGGCCTGTCAGCGGGGATCCCGGTCGCGGCCGGCTGCTCGGACCAATGCGCCCAGGCCGCCGCGAACGGGCTGGTCGACCGCACCACCGGCTCGGTCGCGCTGGGTACCGGGAGCACGATCGTGGTCGTCACGACCGAGCCCATGCCCGACCCCGCGGGCCGTATCCACACCTTCTGCCATGCCGCCCCACAGCGCTGGTATCAGCTCGGTGCGACGCTCTCGGCCGGGCTCTCGCTGCGCTGGCTGCGCGACCGATCTGCGGCTGACCTCGAGCAACCCCTACGCCGCCATGGGGACGTCTGCGGCGAAGGTCGCGCCAGGCTCGGACGGACTCGTCTTCATCCCCTACCTCGTCGGCGAGCGCTCACCGATCATGGAGCCGGAGGCAACGGGCGCGTTCGTGGGCCTCAAGTACAGCCATCGGCGCGCCCACCTCACTCGCGCAGTGATGGAGGGCGTGGCCTGCTCGTTGCGCGCGACGCGTGATGCGGTGGTGGCAGCCGGTGGCGACTGCGAACGCTGGCTGGCGGTCGGCAACGGCCTCTCATCACCGATCTGGCGCAGCATCGTTGCCGACGTCTACGACGAGCCGCTCCACTTCGTGGCCGCTCCCGAGCGAACGGCCGTAGGCGCAGCCCTCATCGGCGGCATCGCGGCTGGCGC
This sequence comes from uncultured Chloroflexia bacterium, assembly GCA_963752475.1. Taxonomy (GTDB): domain Bacteria; phylum Chloroflexota; class Limnocylindria; order Limnocylindrales; family CSP1-4; genus JAFMJV01. The sequence continues at coordinate 103,337 of CAVVYR010000004.1, forward strand.
CTATGGCGGCTACGAGGAGGTGGCGGATGTGGCGCGGCCGCCGCTGCACACGACGGAGCCCGACCCCGAGCGCGTGCGCATCTACGAGGACGTGTACGGGCGCTACTCGCGACTCGCGAAGCTGCTGCTGGAGGAAGGGCGCGCCTAGGGCGCTACTGGCCGAGAGCCGGCTTCCAAACCATCAGCGCCAGCACCGCCAGCACCAGGAGCAGCAGGGCTGCGCCGGCGAACATCATGCGCGTCACAGCGGAGGTGAGCTCCGGGGGCGGGCCGTCAGGGCCGGCCGGCTGCTCGGTGAACGCGATGATCCTGTTGACCGCGGGCCGCTGCACGAAGAAGACGACGCCGAGGGCGATGAAGTAGAGCAGCATGGCGATCGAGAGCCAGCGGGCGGACCACTCGGTGCCACCGGTCTGCACGAGCATCGCACCAGTGATGAATATCAGGATCGCGAACGGGATGATGATGAGGTTGGTGACACGCTTGGCGGCCTTGGTGAACCAGTGGCTGTGCTGTGGCTCTCGTGCGCTGGCCATGCCGAAGATGGGTGCATAGAAGCCGTAGCCGAAAGCCGCGATAGCGCAGAGGACATGCAGGAACATCCACAGTTGGAACATGCCCTCGATGGTAGCGCCGAGGGAAAGCCCGGTGTGGCTGGTCCCGCGTTGGTGTGAGTGGCCCCGTGTCGGCGTGGGTGGTACTACGTCGGCGAGGCTCGTCCGCGAGCATCGGCTCCTCGTGGTCTGGCCACCCTAGTCGTCGTGGACTTCGCCGCTCAGGGCCTCCCGACCTTCCCGAACGAGCAGGACGACGATGGCCAGTGCCGCGACCGGGTCAGCCCACCACCAACCGAGAAGCGCGTTGAGCGCGAGGCCGGCCAAGGCCACGGCGGACAGATACCAGCAGGCGCGGGTCTGGTGCGAGTCCGCGATCAGCGCTCGACTGCCCAGCGCCTCCCCGACGCGGAGCTTGGCATTGGCCAGCCAGAGCATGACGCCGATCGACACTGCGGTGAGGACGATGCCGACCGGGCTGGCGTCCGGCGCCTCGGCCGTGATGAGCGTTCTGACCGACTCGAAGGCGACGTAGGCCGCGAGGATCATGAACGAGACGCCGACGAGCAGCTCCGCTCGTCGTTCGACGCGTTCGATGCCCTCTTCGTCGAGGCGGCCCTGCTCTTCGGTCCGCAACCGCCAGATGAGCACGACGCCGGAGATGGTCTCGACGATGCTGTCGACGCCGAAGGCGATGAGGGCGATCGATCCGCTGGCCAGGCCGGCGAGGATGGCCACCAGCCCCTCGATGACGTTCCAGCCGACGGTCAGGTATTCGAGCAGCAGCCCACGCCGGATGAGCGACGGGCGTGCCAAGGACGGGTCCATCGGCATTACGATACGCGGCATGACGGATCGAGCCCCACAGCAACACGCCTCCGCCGAGAGCCCGGTCGTGCTCACGCCACCCGCTCCCGGCGAGGCCGCGGCGCCCACGCTCGGCATCGCGACCACGCTGCCGTTGCGACGCGAAGGCCGCGAGAAGCTCACCGGTGAGGCCAAGTACACCGACGACCTCGTCTTCCCCGGCGCCTGGTACGGCGCGGCCATCCGGTCGACCGACGCGCACGCCAAGCTGCTCGGTCTGGAGCAGGACCCCGACTTCGACTGGTCGAGGGTCGTGGTCATGACGGCTGCCGACATCCCCGGCGAGAACACCGTCAGCATCATCATCGAGGACATGCCGGCGCTGGCCGAGGGCGAGATCGCCCACCATGCACAGCCGGTCGCGCTGGTGGCGGCGCCGGACAAGGCCACCCTGCGCGAGGCCAGGAAGCGCATCCGCCCGCTGACCGAGCCATTGGCGCCGGTCTTCGATCCCGAGGAGTCGGAGCACCAGTTCGCGGCCTACGAGATCACCAAGGGGGACCCGGACGCCGCCTTCGAGCAGGCCACGCTCATCGTGCAGGGCGAGTACCGCGTCGGCCACCAGGAGCAGCTCTACATCGAGAACCAGGCCATGATCGCCGAGCCCCGAGAGGACGGCGGCATCACCATCACGGGGTCTATGCAGTGTCCGTACTACGTGCATAGCGCGCTCAAGCGAGCCCTCGACCTGACCGACGAGCAGGCCGTGATCACGCAGGCCGAGACCGGCGGCGGCTTCGGGGGCAAGGAGGACTACCCCTCGGTCCTGGCTATCCACGCGGCATTGCTGGCGCAACGCGTGGGGAAGCCGGTGCGCATGATCTACGACCGCCACGAGGACATCGCCGCGACGACGAAGCGACACCCGGCGCTGGTGCGCTACAAGTCGGGCGTGTCGGCTGCGGGCGAGCTCATCGCCCAGGAGATCGAGGTCGTGATGGACGGCGGCGCGTACTGCACGCTCTCGCCGGTGGTGCTCTCGCGCGGCGTGCTTCACTCCGGTGGCCCGTACGAGTGCCCCAACGTCCACATCAAGGGCCGCTCGATGGCCACCAACACGCCGCCCAACGGCGCCTTCCGCGGCTTCGGCGCGCCGCAGGTCGGGTTCGCTCACGAGGTCCAGCTGTCACGTATCGCGCATGAGCTGGACGTCTCGCCGGCCGAGCTCCGGCAGCGCTGGATCTACCGCGAGGGCGGCACCACGCCGTCCGGCCAGGTGCTGCGCGAGTCGGTCGCAGCGGATGAGGTCCTGCGCGAGGCCACGGAGGCCGCCGACTACGCAGGCGTGCTCGAGGTCAGCCGACAGACTCGCGGCGTGCGCTGGGGCCAGGCCGAGGAGGCTGGCGCAAGCTTCAACTCGACGCGCGTGCGATCCGCCTCAGGCATCGGCATCGCCATGGGTTGGCACGGCGCCGGCTTCACGGGCAGCGGCGAGCAGCGGATGGGCAGCACCGCTGGCGTCGAGCTGGGGGCCGACGGCGTCGTCCGGCTGCTCATCGCCAACACCGAGATCGGCCAGGGCACCAACACCGTCATGCCCATGATCGTGGCCGAGGTGCTGGGTGTGGAACCGTCGGAGGTCGAGCTCGCCCCGGTCGACACCTCGGTGGTCCCCAACAGCGGCCCGACCGTCGCCTCCCGGACCGTGATGGTCGTGGGCGGGCTCGTCTCGAAGGCCGCGGCCAGGCTTCGGACGATCGTGGAAGAGCGCTCCGGGGGCTCGTTCGCTGACGTGTACAAGGCGGATGCCGCCGCGAATGGCGCCACGCGCATCGACCAGCAGTACGAGTCGGAGGTGGAGGTCGAGTTCGACGAGGAGACCCACACCGGCGATGCCTATCCCGCCTTCGGCTGGGCCTGCGCTGTGGCCAAGGTGGACGTGGACCTCGACACCGGAGAGGTGCGGGTGCGCTCGGTCGTCTCGGCCGACGATGTCGGGCGGGTCATCCATCCCCTGCTGGCCGAGGGCCAGGTCGAGGGCGGCACGCTCCAGGCGGTCGGATACGGCACCATCGAGGAGATGAAGGTGCAGGACGGACGCTATCTCAACGACCGGCTCGCGACGTACATCATCCCGACCTCGATGGACGCGCCGGATATCACCGCCATCCTCGTGGAGGCGCCGTTCAGCGGCTCGCCACACGGGGCCAAGGGCGTCGGAGAGCTGCCCATGAACGTGGCAGCACCGGCGGTCGTCGACGCCATCCACGACGCGGTCGGTGTGTGGATCACCGAGCTGCCGGCGACGGCAGAGAAGATCCTCGCGGCCATGGAGTCGGAAGCATGACCGCCGTGCGCGAGGGTTCGGCGGGGAATGGCAGTACGTACCGCTTCACGCTGAATGGTGAGCCTCGCGAAGTATCGGTGCCGGGTATGCGCCGACTGCTCGATGTCGTGCGCGAGGAGCTCGGGTTGACCGGCACCAAGGAAGGCTGCGGTGAGGGCGAGTGCGGCGCTTGCACGATCATCCTCGACGGCATGGTCGTGGACAGCTGCCTGGTGCCGGTGTGTCAGGCCGATGGCTCGGAGATCCGTACGGTCGAGGGCCTGTCCGAAGCGCAGGCAGAGGCCTTGAACCCGCTGCAGCAGGCTTTCCTGGAGTACGGCGGAGCCCAGTGCGGCATCTGTACGCCGGGCATGCTGATGTCGGCGCAGGCGTACCTCGAAGATGGCGGCTCAGCCGATGAGGACGACATCCGCGAGGCCATCGCCGGCAATCTTTGTCGCTGCACCGGCTATACCAAGATCATCGACGCCATCGAGGCCGCGGCCCTGGCGCGTGAGGGCGACGCCTGATGGCCGTCGAGCCACCGGTCGTTAGCCCCTCGACCTTGTCCGATGCCCTGGCGCTCCGAGCCGAGGGTGGCTGGCGGCCGATCGCGGGTGGCACCGACCTCATGGTCCAGCTCGAGGCCGACGTGGGTGAAGCGCCCCAACGGGTCCTCGATATCTCGCGACTCGACGAGCTGCGGGGCGTCAGCTACGACGGCTACGAGGTCTCGATCGGGGCGCTCACGACGTATACGGAGCTACGGCATTCGCCGGTCGTCTCGGCCCGCCTGCACGCGCTGTCGGAGGTGGCCGCGACCGTCGGAGCGGCCCAGATCCAGAACCGCGGCACCATCGGCGGCAACATCTGCAATGCCTCCCCAGCCGGCGACACGCTGCCGGTGCTGCTGGCGGTGGACGCCGTCTTCGAGTGCGCGTCGACAGAGGGCATCCGGGAGGTGCCCGCGCGTGAGTTCTGGACCGGGTATCGGCAGACGGCGCTACGCGACGACGAGCTGCTGGCGCGTATCCGCTTCGCGGTGGATCGTTCCCGGCACACGCGTTATCGCAAGGTCGGCACGCGCGCGGCGCAGGCCATCTCCAAGGTCGTGCTGGCGCTCAGCTACCGTGACGACGAGGGCACCTGGCGTGATGTGCGGGTAGCGCTGGGCTCCGTGGCACCAACGACCATCCGGGTTGCCGCCACCGAGGCCGTGCTGGAGAGCTCGCGCCCGGGCGAGGCGGTGGCCGATGAGGCCGCTCGGGTGCTGGCCGAGGAGATCAGCCCCATCGACGATGTCCGCTCGACCGCCGACTACCGACGTTCGGTCAGCGCCCGTGTGCTGCATCGCCTGGTGCGCGAAGAGGGCGGCTGGTAGTCAGTCCTGACCGAGCCTGGCGAGTTCGTCGGGCGTGTCGACATCGGGCATCTTTCCGCCGACCTTGACCTCCAGGACCGCGTCCGCACGCTGGGCGAGCGTCGAGCCCAGGCCGCGGTCGCCTTCGATCTCGTCGACCCAAGCCCAGGCCGGACGGAGCAGCAGCACCGGGTTGCGCGAGCCGGGCGCGTCGTAGCGGGGTACGACGGCCGCTGGGTCAGCCGGTCGGGCCGTGGCCGCCGCAGCCTCGAGCGCACGCATCGTGTCGGCCCGCAGCAGCGGCTGATCCCCGAGCACGATGAAGGCGCCATCGAACGCATCTGGCAGTGCGCGCAGCGCATCGATAGCCACCTGCAGCGACGAAGCCAGGCCACGCTCCGGAGCATGGTTGCGCACGCGCAACTCATCGGCCCAGGTGAGGGCATCCTCGATCGCCGGCGGCGCCTTCACCAAGCACGACGACGGTCACCGCGGGCCCATAGGCACGCACCTCCTCGAGCACGTGCTGCAGCACCGGCCGACCATCCAGCCGTGCGACCAACTTGGCCCCAGGCTCGTCGGAGAAGCGCGACCCGGCACCAGCCGCGAGCACGATCACCCCAAGACGTAGTCGACGTTGCACGAACCCGACCCTACACGCGAGCAAAGCTTGAGTGAAGCGTCGCGCAACGCACGATAAGCGGGGTCGAAGCGCGCGCGGTCATCCTGCAGGCATGGCGACTTGGGAATCAGCCCGAGCGATGGGCAATCGACGCGCGCGGTCGCTCGCGCATGCGATCGGCCGGGAGTTGCTCGACGCTCGATTGGCCGCGGGGCTCAGCCAGGGCTCGGTCGCACGCGCCGCGGGCCTGCACCAGTCGCGCATCAGTCGGACCGAGCGCAGCGTCGCACCGCTCCCTCGGCTGGACGAACTGGCGCGTCATTGTGCTGTGCTCGGTCAAGAGCTCGGCGCACGCTCCTTTCCCGTCGGCTCGCCGGTTCGCGACGCAGCACAGCGAGACCTGCTCACGGCGCTGCAGGCAATGGTCACCGGACTGTTCCGCTGGCGCTTCGAGGTCGGACTCGACATCCCGGGTGACAAGCGCGCCTGGGATGCGTGGCTGGACGGCCCCGGGGACATCGCCATCGACGCTGAGACGAGGCTCCGCGACGTGCAGGATCTACAACGCAAGCTCGAGCTGAAGTTGCGTGACAGCGGCTCGCCAAGGCTGGTCCTCTTGGTCTCGGCCACCAGACACAACCGGCGTGTCGTCCGTGAGCATCGAGAAGCGCTCAGGAGCACCCTGCCCTTGGACTCGCGTGACGTGCTCGCCGCCCTCCGGGCCGGCAAGGTACCGTCCGCCAACGGCATCGCTTTCGTGCGGCCGGCATCCTGGGATCGCTCATCCCTCCGGGCCTAGGCTGACGCTCGGGGGTGCCATTCGAGCCTATTTCGGGCGTCATGCCAACCCGCGGAGCCTCAACGGCGTTTGGGGAGACGATCGAGTACCCGCAGGATGGCCTGACGCTGGAGAGCGGGTCTCGAGCGTCAGCCTAGGCTGGGGAGGATGGTGGGAGGTGGTGGCAGCCGGGCTTCGGCCGCAGGCGGGCAGCGGGAGGGTGGTGGCAGCGGCAGCCGGGCAGCGGGAGGATGGTGGCAGCGGCAGCCGGGCAGCGGGAGGGTGGTGGCAGCACTCGGCTGCTCGGGCAGCGGCAGCCGGGCAGCGGGAGGTCGGCGGCTCGGGCTGCGGCACTCGGCGGCACACCGTGGGCAGCCAGTGCCTCTGTCCGATGGCACCCGACCGCGAGCTACGCCGCTCAGTTCAGGTCGATGGCGATGATGGAGGGGCCGTGCTTGACGGTCCCCTCAGGGCCGATGGCCTGGTTGCTGACGTACGCCACCAGGCCCTCTTCGCCCTCATACAGGGCCACGCTCGATGGGCCGGAGAGACCGTCGTCCACGTCTGCCACTGCCGAGATCTCGCCCTCGGGGTCGACCTTCCAGAGGGTGTGGTTGGACGGGTCAGCCACGTACAGGTAGCCGGCCTCGTCGAAGGCGATGCCATCGGGTGAGGTGCCGGGCAGCTCGGCGTAGACGAACGGCTCGCCGGCAGCACCACCCCCGAGGATCGGGACACCGACCACGGTTCCCTGCTCGGTCACGGCGACGAAGACCGTGCCGTCGCGGACCGCCACACCGTTCGCTCCGACCGGGAACGGGAAGGGCAACGCACCCGTTCCCTCAAGGAGTGGATCGTCGATCCACACCTCGGGCTCGGCGTAGCCGACGAACCCAAAGAGCTTCAGGCGCCAGATCTGACCCGTGGCCGAGTCAGACACGTACATGTGTTCGGCCGACTCATCGAAAGCGATGGCGTTGGCCATGGCCATCTGCTCCGTGCCTTCGATATGCCACCACTCGTTGCCCGGATCGGAGCGCCCGTACGGGTCAAGCACGTGCACGCCGTTGAGCGCCGGGTCGGACGACACCACCGCTGTATACAGCCCGTGCATGTATTGGTCCCGGTCACCGTTCAGCGCCATCCCGGTAAGACCGAAGTCGCCCTCTTGGAGCCCATCGAGTACGAAGAATGACTCGGCTTCGTCACTACCCCTCGCCAGCTTCAGGAAGCGGCCCTGGCTGGAGATGCCCGTGAAGACGTTGCCCTCCAGATCCACCGCTACGCCCTCGGCCACCTCGCCCGCTTCCAGATCGAACGGGATGACCACGCGCGCGTGATCGTCGCCCGCGACGGCCCCGGCCAACGCCAGGGTCGCCGCCATGCCTACAGCAAGACCGTGGATCAGGCGCTTCATCTCAACCTCCTCGCGCAGCGCGCGGTCGTCGAGCACCCTCGTGCCCCCTGTCGACTTAGTGGGGACAGACGCGGACACGGGTTCCAAATCCGCGGACGGCTACCATGCAGCGGTGACCGAAGCGCCGAAGTACACGAACCGCCTCATCCACGAGACCAGCCCCTACCTGCTCCAACACGCTCACAACCCGGTGAACTGGTATCCGTGGGGCGAGGAGGCGCTGGCTCGGGCCAAGGAGCTCGACCAGCCCATCTTCCTCAGCATCGGCTACGCCGCCTGTCATTGGTGCCACGTGATGGAGCGCGAGTCGTTCGAGGACGAGGACACCGCTGCCGAGCTCAACGCCGCCTTCGTGCCGGTGAAGGTCGACCGCGAGGAGCGGCCCGACCTCGACAGCATCTACATGGACGCGCTGCAGGCGCTCACCGGCCAAGGCGGCTGGCCCATGAGCATGTTCCTTACGCCTGAAGGTCTCCCCTTCTACGGCGGTACCTACTTCCCCGACAAGCCCCGTCACGGCATGCCCGCCTTCCGCGTGCTCCTCGCTCGCATCGCCGACGTCTGGGACGACCGACGCGAGTGGGTCGAGTCGACCGCGACGAAGCTGGCCGACCGCGTCCGAGAGGGCCAGGACGCCCCTGCCCGACTCCTCGCGGCCCTCTCCGAGCTCCCCGAGGTGGACCCGGCCCACCGCCTCGACGACGCCACCAAGGGCATGCTCAAGTCGTTCGATCCTGTGAACGGCGGCTGGGGCGAAGCGCCGAAGTTCCCGCAGGCGATGTCGATCGAGTACCTCCTGCGCGAACACCTGCGGACCGGCGCCAAGGAGCCCCGACTGGTGGCTGAACGCACGCTCGACGCCATGGCCGCGGGCGGTATCTATGACCACCTCGGTGGCGGCTTCGCGCGCTACTCCACGGACGCCGCCTGGCTCGTGCCGCACTTCGAGAAGATGCTCTACGACAACGCCCTGCTCGCCCGTGCCTACGCCCATGCCGCAGAGCTCAGCGGTGACGCGAGCTATGGCTACTACGCGCGCGAAACGCTCGACTTCGTAGCCCACGAGATGCGCAACCCTCCCGGCGGTGCGTTCGCAGCCTCCCTCGACGCCGACACCGAAGGGATCGAGGGCGCGACGTACACCTGGGACGCCACCGAGGTGCGCGAGCTCCTGGGCGATGCTGCACCGCTGTTCGAGGATGCCTACGGTGTGACCGACGGAGGTAACTGGGAGGGCCGCACGATCCTCAACCGTGTTCGCGGCGACACCGACCTCGCGGTCGAGCACGAACGGCCTCGCGATGAGATCGCCGAGGAGCTGGCCGAGGCGCGGACCCAGCTGCTTCGAGCCCGCGACGAACGACCGCAGCCCGCGCGCGATGACAAGGTGCTGACCAGTTGGAACGGGCTGATGATCGCCGCCTTCGCCGACGCCGGCCAAGCCCTCGCTGAGCCCTCCTTCGTGCGTATCGCGACCGAAGCGGCCGACTTCATCCTCGACCAGCTCCGAGCGCCGGGTCCGGACGCAGAGACCGAGCCAGAGCACACGCCAGAGCCAGAGCCGGAGCACGAGGCGTGACCCAGGCCACCGAGCTCATCGTCTCGATCCACGTGCCCAAGACCGGCGGCGAGACCTTCCGCGACATCCTCGAAGCGCTCACCGAAGGCCACCTGCAGCGAGACTACGGTGACCGGCCGCTGGCGCCCATGACCATCCGGCAGCGCATCCGCCTGGCCACGGCCCGGCCGCAGCTGGAGCCCGGCACGCGCGCGGTCCACGGTCACTTCATCGCCACCAAGTACTGGCGGCGCTACCCCGAGGCCCGCTACATGGCCTGGTTCCGCGAGCCGATCGAGCGCCTGGCCTCGCACTACCACTACTGGAAGCGCAAGCCCGATCGCAAGAACCCGACCTGCCGGAAGCTCATCGAAGAGGATCTCTCACTGTCGGGCTTCGCGGGGCTGCCCGAGATGCGTGACGTGCAGGCTCGCTTCCTCGGCGAGGTCCCGCCCGAGCGCCTGGCCTTCGTCGGCATCACCGAGCGCTACGGCGAATCGATCGACCTCTTCCGCCGCGCCTTCTACCCGGCCATGCCGTCGACCGCGGAGCACGTCAACGCCAACCCCGAGCGCGATGGTGAGCGCTACCAGCTCGACCCCGCCGTCCGCGGCGAGATCGAACGACTCAACGCCGCCGATACGAAGCTCTACGAGGCGGCGCTGGTCCGCTTCGAGACGCTCCTCGCGACGCATCCGGAGCCCAGCGCATGAGCCGCCGAACGCTGCGTTCCTGGAAAGACGGTCGGGCCCAGCACGACGGCACGCTGGAGGACTACGCCAACCTCGCCGAGGGGTTGCTCACGCTCTATCAGACCACGTTCGAGGAGCGCTTCTTCACCGCTGCGAGGGAGCTGGCAGACGCCATCCTCGACCACTTCGAAGCTCCCGAAGGCGGCTTCTTCGACACGGCCGACGACGCCGAGGAGTTGATGGCCCGACCGCGCAACCTGCAGGACAACGCGGTGCCCTCGGGTGGCGCCATGGCCACGACGGTGCTGCTGAAGCTGGCCGCCTTCACCGGCGACGCTCGCTATCGCGATGCGGCCGAACGTGCCCTCGCGCCGATCGTCGGCATCGCCGCCCAGCACCCCACCGGCTTCGCCCAGTGGCTCCAGGCCTACCAGCTCGCGAGCAGTCCCATCGACGAGATCGCCATCGTCGGTGATCCCGCCGCGGAGGACACCGGGGCCCTGCTCGCGATGGCCCGTGATGGCTTCCGGCCGAACCAGGTCATCGCCGTCTCAGCGGACCCCGCCGGCAGCGCCGTCCCGCTGCTCCACGACCGCCTCATGCTCGACGGTGCCGCCACCGCCTACCTCTGCCGCGGCTTCGCCTGCCAGCGCCCCACGACCGACCCGACCGAGCTGGCCAGCCAACTCAAGGCGGCTCGCTCGTCGTAGGCTAGGGACATGCACTCCCACTGCGTCGCATGACGACTTCCCGCGCCCCACGCGCCATCATCTTCGACCTCGACGGCACCCTCGTGGACACGGTCGGCACCCGCGTCGACTCATGGATGGCCGTCTTCCCCAAGTTCGGCATCGATCCCGAACCGGAGTTCCTGGCACCGCTCATGGGCTCCGACGGCAAGTACCTCGCGCGCATGGTGGCCGAGGAGTACGGCGTCGAGTTGCAGCCTGGCGATGACGCCGAGATCGACATCCAGGCCGGCGCCGAGTTCCGCGTGCTCAACGCCGACCCGCGCGTCCTGCCGGCGGTCGCGGAGACGCTCGAAGGCCTGACCGATCGCGGCATGCCCTGGGCGGTCGCCACCTCCAGCCTGCCCGACGACGCACGCGAATCGGTCCAGGCCATCGGGCTGCGCTCGATGCCCATCATCTGCGACGGGGCCGATGTCGAACACGCCAAGCCCGCGCCGGACCTGCTGATCAAGGCCGCCGGACTGCTGAACGTGGAGCCCGCCGAGACCTGGTACGTGGGCGACTCCAAGTGGGACATGGTCGCGGCCAAGGCCGCCGGCATGCGCGCTATCGCGGTGCTCACCGGAGCCACCAGCGCCGAGGTCCTGGCCGACTCCGGCGCTGACGTCGTCTACGCCACGATGGCCGAGTTCCAGGCAGAGATCCCGCCGGCCTAGAGCCTAGAGGCGCTCGTCACCGGCCAGGATGTCGGCAGCCTCCTTCACCGACGAGCGGATCTTCGGCGTCACCGCGTCACGCCGTCCGTGAGCCGAGTCGTGTGCCAAGTCCTCGAGCCGACCCTCGATCTCGCGCATCTGGGCCAGCTGCCGCTCGCGCAGCTCGGACAACGTGCCGCGACCCGAGTCGGCCGCGGCAGCCAGCACATGGCCCAGGTGCGCCAGGCACCACGGAGCCCTGGTGACCCACTCGCGCCAGACGTCGTCACTGCGCGCGAGATCGACCAACCGCTTGGCCGCTGCCGCGGCCAGGGTCAGCTCGTTCTCGCAGACCGGACAGTCCCACGCCGTCCGAGTAGCGTCACGGATCCGCTTGGCGGCCCGGAAGCCACCAGCGCCCTCGAGCCCTCGCCGTCGAGCGGCCAGCTGGGAGCGCAGGAAGATGCCGCCACCGACACCGTCACCATTGCCCGCGGTATCGGCCACCACGGCGGCGCGGACGTGCCGCCCGCAGAACCCGCCGCCAGCGAGGAAGCGGTCCCGGTAGGCCCGATCGGTGGTGTGCTGGTAGAGGAGCGAGTCGAGGTACTGCGGCGCGACGCAGGACACGTGCGCACACATCGGACAGCCCGGTCCGGTGATGGCGTCGACGAGCCCGTCGTCGCCCATCGACCGCGCACGTGGCCGCTCGCGACGCTCTGCTTCCATGGTTCCGCAGTCTAGGGCCAGGCCGCGGGTGGGGCCCAGGCCTCGCCCCTGCCGCTACTCGGTGACGATGAAGTCGCCCTGCATGGTGTAGTAGTGGCCCGGGACGGTGCAGGCGAAGCGGATATCGGTCAGATCCTCGGGCACGACCCACTCGAGTTCCTGAACGCCGAGGTTCCAGTCCGGGATGCCCACGTCGGTGACGCCACCCATCACCTGCAGCTCATCGTCGCTGCCGATGTAGAGGTTATGCGGGAAGCCGGCGGTGTTGTCGACGCGGAAGATGACCGTCTCGCCTGGCGTGACCTCCAGCTCGCGGATCTGCTCCCCGCCCTGGAGGAAGCGGATGGCTGCGTCGGCCTCGAGCTCGATGACCCGGGCTTCGCCGCTCGGCTCCGCAGGCTCGGCCGGCTCGTCTGGTTCGGCGGGCTCGGCGGGCTCCTCGGGCTCGGCGGGCTCGGCTCGCGGGCTCGGCCGGCTCCTCGGGCTCGGCCGGTTCCGCGGGCTCGGCGGGTTCCTCGGGCTCGGCCGGCGCGCCATCGGCGACCGAGAACGTGCCCGACATCGTGTAGTAGTGGCCGGGGACGGTACAGGCGAACTTCAAGTCGGTCAGATCCTCGGGTACGACCCACTCGAGTTCCTGGACGCCCGTCGACCAGTCGGCGATGCCGATATCGGTCGTGGCTGAGGGTACCGACAGCTCCGCGTCCGTGCCGATCCAGAAGTTGTGCCCGAAGCCGGCGGTATTGTCGATGCGGAAGATGACGGTCTCGCCGGGCGTGACGGGGATGTCGGGAACGGGCTGACCGCTGGCGTCGGTGAAGCGCAACGCGCTGTCAGCCTGCAGGTCGATGACCCGGGCCTCTCCGCTCGGCTCGATGGGCTCGGCCGGCTCTTCGGGTGCCGTGGGCTCGGCCGGCTCTTCGGGCGCCGTGGGTCTCGGCGGGCTCCTCGGGCTCGGTCGGCTCGGCGGGCTCGGTCGGCGTGTCGGCGAGATCCGAACCGTTGTCGGGTGCGGGTGTCCAACTGCTATCCGAACCACTCGAACAGGCAGCCAGCACGAAGGCAAGGGCGAACAGGGCCACGACGACCCTTGGGAGACTCTTCATAGAGTGGATGCTAGATCAGTCGGCGGAATTGGATGTCGCCGACTCGGAGGTGCCCTCCGGCACCAGGCCCTGGCGGATGGCCACGCCCGCTGCCTCGGTCCGGCTGGAGACCCCGAGCTTGGCCAGGATCCGTCGCACATGGACGTGCACCGTGCGCTCGCTGATGAAGAGGCGAGAGGCGATGTCGCGGTCGGTGCGACCCTCGGCGAGGATGTTGAGCACCTCGCTCTCGCGGGGACTGAGGCCGTAGGTCTGGGCCGGGCCCTTGCGCAGTGAGGCGATGACCTGCTCATCGATAGCGCGGGCGATGTCCGGACTTCCGGCGCCGCTCGTCCCTGGTCCCACCGCGACGGCCTCCGGCTGACCGGGACCCACGGCCACGACCTCCATCTCGCCATCGGGCTCAGGCAGCGTCACGCGGGCTCGCTTGCCCAGGTCGACGACGGCTCCCAGCAGTGGCCGTGCGCCCAATCGGCGGGCCAGCAGGTAGGCCTCTGCGAGCGGTGCGCGCGCCTCGATGCGAGCAGACTCGCGGTCGTCCTCGGGGGCCGCGGCGAGGATCGCGAGGGCCTGCCACCAACGCGCCTTGGCTTCGCGATAGGGCATCTTCCGCCAGCCCCAGGCCTCGGCGATCGAGGCCCATGTCTCGGGTTCGGACGTGCCACGGACCCTGTCAGCATGCGCGCGTGCCGTCCTGAGCTTGAGCTCGGCCTCGTGGCGCGCTCCGAGCTCCGGCCCGAACGACGAACGCTGGATCTGCTCCTGCGCCTCAGGGATGACCTGCTCGACGAGGGCGCGGGCGCGGGCGATGAGGCCGGCGTCGTTGGAGGCGCGACCATGCTCCGCGGCCGCGGCGGCTGCCTCCGCACAGGTGGATGCGGCCCAGGCGACGTCGTCGAGCTCCTCCGTCTCGAGCGCGCGCGGCCACTCGCGCTCGGCCACCGACAAGGCGCCCTCGGGATCGTCCGACCACAACGCCAGGCTGACCACCGCACGCAGCTTGGTCGAGGTCCACTGCCCGGAGGGAACGGTCTCGAGGCTCAAGACGCCCTGGCCGACCTCGCTCGAGGCTTCGGCGTCGGCGCGGGACTCGGTCAGGATCAGGCCCAGCACCAGGTGCGGCCACCACGCGGCCTCCTGGGCACCCCAGTCCATGGCCGTTCGCACCTCCGCCTCGGCTTCCTCCCAGCGACCGAGCTGGAAGAGGACATCAGCAGCGTTGATGCGGAGGAAGGCGCCGTATGAGACCGCCAGGCCACCCACGGCGGCGTCCTCCAGGAACTGGTGCGTGGCCTCCACGGCCTCCTCACGACGTGAGTCGAGGTCCAGCAGCGTCGTGCGGTTGGCAGCCACGCGCATGAGATCGTCGAGGCGACCGGCCTTGCGCGCGATGTCTGATGACTCGGTCAGGAGCTTCAGGCCACGCTCGAGGTCGCCGAGGTAGGCCACGTCCATGGCCAGCGTGCAGGTGGCATGGCCGTACTCGGCGATCGATCGTTCGTCCGGCGCATCGGCAGCCTTGGCGATGGTTCTCGCCAGCTCGGCGTACTCCGAGCTCTCCTTGAACCGCCCGGCGATCATCAGATGCTGCGCCAGGGCTGCCAAGGCACGGGCGCGGATCCGGCTCGGTGTGTCGGGGATGACGCCGAGGGCCCGCTCCATCGACTCGATGGCGCCGGAGAGCTCGCCGGCGTGCCACTGGTAACGACCAAGATCGGCGATCATCTCGCCCAGCACGGCGCGGGAGGCATCGTCGCGGGCGCCACGATCGGCCGAGGCCCGACGTGCGGCGCGGCTGTCGATGGCTTGGCGCTGCAAGGCGACAGCGTGGCGATAGCGGCCCGCGACCGCAGATGCTGCGGCAGCGCCGGCGAGCACACTCACGCGCATCTCGGGCGTGACCTCACCTTCCCACGGCAGTTCCAGGGCCGCCTCGTAGTGCAGCAGGACCGACTCAGCCGGGTCGAGCTGCATGGCTTCGGTAGCGGCACGCACGTGCGCATCGCGAGCTTCGTGCGGACGGGCTGCCACATTCCAGAACCAGGCGGCCACCGCCGGCGCCACCTCCAGCTGCTCGGCCAGGGCGGCGGCCATGGCCTGCCGTTCAAGGGTCAGTTCCAACGCCTCCACGGCTTCGGCACAGAGGACATGGGAGATGGCCAGGCGCTCGCCCACCTCGACGATGAAGCCGCTCTTGATGGCGTCGTCTACGGCGCGGCTCGTCAGGCGGCCTCCCGGCGGGTCCAGGCCCAGGATGGTGGAGCGTCGAAGCGGACCGCGGGCGATGGCCATGATGCGCACGGCCCGGGCGGCGTCGCGACCCATGGCTTCGAGGTGTGCGCTACAAAGCTGGTCGAAGGTGTCAGAGAGCCGCACGCCCTCCAGCACCCTCACGCCCTGGGCCAGGCTGAGGGCGACGAGCGCGTTGCCACGGGCACCTTCGACGATGGCCGTGAGCACGCTGGCCGAGGGCCGCTCCCCGAGCGCGTCGGTCACGAGCTGGCCGATGGCCTTGTTCTCGAGCGGCCCCAGCTCAAGGCGCTGGACATCGGGCTCGCGCACCAGTTGCTCGGCCAGCTCGCGCATCGGATGGCGCCGGTGGAGTTCGTCGGGCTGATAGGAGATGACCAGGCAGACGGGCAGGTCACGGCCGACACCGTCGAGCGCTTCGATGAGACCGCGGGTGGCTGGGTCGGCGAAGTGGAGGTCCTCGAGCATGAGCAACAGCACGCCGTCACCGGCGAGCCGGCGCAACGTACCCAGGATCGACTCCAGCACGCGCCGGCCGAGCTGATCGGGGGCGATGAGCGCCGGAGCTTCGTGGGGGATGCCCAGGCCGTCGAGTCGTTCAGCGAGCGAAGGGACGAGGACACACTGGTCATGGCCGACCCTGCCGACGACATCCGCCAGCCGCTCGTCGGGGACTTGGCCGAGGGCTTCCTCGAGCGCTTCCGACATGGCATGGTAGGGCACGCCCTGGGCAGGTTCGTACGCCCGGCCGCGGCAGGCGAGGACGCCCGGCACGTTCGAGACACGGGTCGAAAGCTCGTCGAGGAGACGCGAGCAGCCGATACCGGCCGGCCCGGTGAGCACGACTCGACCGAGCCGCCCCTCCGCGACTCGACGTACGGCCTCGGCCAGCTGGGCCAACTCGCGCTCTCGGCCCAAGAACGCCATAGGCCAGAAGCATAGACGCCTCGCGCCACGGCCTGACGTCCCGTGCCACATACTTCCGCACGTGCCGGTGCATCCCAACAACACACTCAACGAGCTGAGTGGCGACGAATGGCTCTACTTCACCAAGTCCCTGCTGACGACGGCCTATCCGTCGGAGCTCGGCCATGGCGATCGCAAGGCCCACGGCGCCAACAAGCCGCCGCGCCTGATGGCGCGGCTCATCGAGTTCTTCACCAAGGGCGGTGAGCTGGTGCTCGATCCATTCGCCGGGGTGGGCGGGACGCTGCTGGGTGCCGCCATCGCGCGCACGCCGCGCCGGGCCATCGGCTTCGAGATCGAGCCACGCTGGGCCACGGTCTACGACGCGGTCGTGGCGGCCGCCTCTGCCGAGGGCGTCGAGCTGCGCGACCTGGGCGATGCCGATCCCGGCGGCGTTCGGAGGTTCGACCCCTCGGGCTCCGAGCTGCGCATCGGCGACGCGCTCGAGCTCATCACCGAGCTCGACGACGACACGGTGGACATGATCGCGACCGACCCGCCGTACAACCCACAGCTGAAGATCACGATGTCCGGCGGTGAGCTGGCCAAGGACCACGCCAACCGACGCACCGACTACGCCATGGTCACCGACGATCCGGCCGACTTCGCCAACAGCCGGTCATACGGGCAATACCTCGAGCGCATGGGGAGGCTCTTCGGGGAGCTGGCCCGCGTGCTGCGGCCCAAGGGCTACGCGGTGGTCATCGTGCGCGATGCCTACCAGGACGGGGCCTACCGCTTCGTGTCCGCGGACCTCGCGGCTCGAGCCTCGGCGCACGCGTTCGTGCCCAAGGGCGACCTCATCTGGTACCAGGCCGGGACACGGCTTCGTCCGTACGGGTATCCCCATGCGTTCGTGCCCAACATCGTGCACCAGCACATCCTGGTCCTGCGCAACGGGAACTAGGCCGGCTCGCTCGCTTGCACCGGCTGCAAGCCGTGAAGGACCCCGGCCTGGCGGCTACTTGTCGAGGAGGCGGTTCCTCAGGGCGTCGTCGCCGGCGGCCTCGATGACCGTGTAGGCCATGCCCAGCGCGCCGTCGAAGATGGCCTGGTCAGCCGATGGGGTGGCGCAGGCGTCAGCGAACTCCTTCTGGTGGTTCACCGCGCCATGCGTCTCGATACCCAGCATGGGATGGATCGAAGGCACCTCGTACGAGATATTGCCCATGTCCGTCGACACCGGAGGGGCCTCGGGCTCGAACTCCCGTCCCAGCGACTGGGCGTGCTTCTGATAGATGGCCGCCAGCTCGGAGTCGTGGCGCATGTCCTTGTAGGCCACGTCCTTCTCGAACTCCAGCGTGGCGCCGGTCGCCAGCGCACCGGCCTCGAAGATGCGCACGACCTGGGCTGTCAGCTCCTCGAGGCGATCCGCGGACGAAGCGCGGACCATGTACTCGGCCGTCGTACGCTCAGGGATGATGTTGGCCGCGTCGCCGCCCTTGGTCACGAAGCCATGGACGCGGTCGGTGGGCAGGAGCTGCTGACGCATGAGGCCGATGGCGGTCTGGGCCACCACCAGCGCATCTGCCGCGTTGATGCCCTGCCACGGGAAGCCGGAAGCGTGCGCAGCGCGACCGACGTAGGTCACCTTCAGCTGTTGCACCGCGATGATGTCGGGCTCGGCCACGTCGGTCGGGAACGGGTGGACCATCATCGAGGCGTGGACGTCCTCGAAGAAGCCGGCGTCGATGAACTGGATCTTGCCGCCGCCACCCTCCTCCGCGGGCGTGCCGATGACGCTGACCCTGAGGCCCAACTCATCGGCCACCGGCTGGAGCGCGAGGGCGGCCCCGAGCGTGGCGGTGCAGATGACGTTGTGGCCACAAGCGTGGCCCACGGTCGGCAGCGCGTCGTACTCGGCGCAGATGGCGACGTGGAGCGGGCCCGGACCGGTCGAGGCCACGAAGGCCGTGGGCATATCGCCGAAACCGCGCCGGACGTCGAAACCGGCGGTCTCGAGGACGTCGGTCAACCACTCGGCGGCCTGGACCTCCTCGTAGCCCAGCTCGGGGTTCTCATAGATGCGGTGCGAGAGCTCGACGAGACCAGGATGGGCAGCCTCGAGTGCCGCTCGCGCCGTAGCGTTGGCGTCTGTCATGTGCTCGAGTCTACGCCGGGCGCAGGGTCTCGGTTCGACGGGGCCTGAGGGCTAGAAGCCGGTCGTTCCCTTGCTCTCGCCCTTGCCGCTGGCGGTGCTGGACTTGGTGCCTGAGTAGCCGTAGCCACGGGTGGTCGTGGTCGTACGCGGGGCCACCACGCGGGTGCTCTCGGCCTTCAGCGTGTCGACGACCGAAGAGCGGACGGCGTCGGCGCTGCCCGACTCACCGGCCGTGCTCGACCCGACGGCCGAGGCAGGCTTGACGTTCGGTGCCGGTGCTGGCTTGGCAGCTGGGGCGGCGGGCGCGGCGGGCCTGCGAGGCTCGTCCGTGTCGCCACGTAGCGAGGCCGTGCCGCGGATGGTCTCGGCCGCGTCCTTGGGGGCTTCGGTGAGCATGTGCATCTCGCCCTCCACCGATGCGCCCTCGTGGAGCATCAACTTGAAGGTCTCGACACGGCCGGAGATGCGGCCACTGGCGCGGGCCTCCAGGCGTTCACGGCAGGTGAGGTTGCCGGTGAACTCGCCGGCGATGATGGCCTCGTCCACGATGACGTCGGCGTCAACCGTGGCGCCATCCTCGATGCGGATCTGGACGGCTTCGATACGGCCCTTGACGGAACCCTTGACCACGACCGTGCCGCGAGAGGTGAAGGTGCCCTCGAGGTGATCGTCGACCGCGACGACCGAGTCATCCGGACCCGGAGCGTCATCGGCCACGACAGGCTCTGTCTCGGGTGCCATCGGGGTGGCAGGAACGGTCGGGGTGTAGCCCGGCATCACCGGCTTGGCCGGCTGTGGCGGCAGCTCACGCATGCCGGCAGGCGCGTCGGGCTGGTCGGCAGCTGGCTTGTCCCCGGACTGACTGAACATGGTTCCTCCAAGACGATCGGACGGCCAAGTGTAGGTCCGCGAATCGCTGATTCCGGTCGGCCACTCGGCCGCGGAACCCCTTCTGGTGCACGAAGGCCACACTTCTGGTCCGTGACTACACCCTGCCACTCAGGAGCGCCAACGCGAATGGGACGATTGGCCCACTGACCGCCCGGGACCACCTGCGAAGGCGCGGACGGTGCCCTGTCGTACGAATCGGACGATGTCCGCCTGCTCGTGCGCTGCTAGGCTGACGTGGTTGGGGGAGATTTCTGCACGCCACATAGAGAGGGAACACGAATGAAACGACCGATCGGGGTCATGCTGCTGGCGGCCGGTGCCGGCCTTGCGGCGCTCTATCAGATCTATCTGATGCTTGTCTACATGGGCATCGTCAACTTCAGCATCGTCGGGCAGGACGTCGCCTTCCCCGAAGCCCAGTGGGGCGCCGCATTGTGGTCGCTGCTCATCGCGGCCATCTGGGCCTGGGTTGCTATCGGCTTCTGGAACGTGCGAGCCTACGCCGTCCAATTCGGCCTGTTCATCAGCCTCTTCACGCTGATCTGGGGCTTCTTCGCGCTCCTCTTCGGCAACACCTACGAGGCGCAGACGATCCCCTGGCTGCTGGCCGGCGCGATCTACCTGTACCTGAGCTACCCGGGAGTGCAGCAGCACTTCGTCGAGAACGAGCGTGCGCAGCTGACACAGGAACAGCTTGACGCCATCGATGCCCTCGAGCAGGCCAACGCCAAGGCCGCCAAGCAGAAGGCGCCGGGCATGGGCGGAGACCAGCAGGACTCCTAGTCGCCCGCGGCCAGATTGCCGCACCGAACGTCACGACGCCCGTCAGGCCCTGAGGCCCGGCGGGCGTCTTCGATCCTGGGCCTAGCCGCCGAGAGCCTTGATCATCACCTTGAGGGGCGCCTTCTCGCCGGTCCAGGCCTCGAAGCCCGCGGCACCCTGACGAGCAAGCATGCCCAGCCCGTCGAGCGTCCGGTGCCCACCAGCGGCAGCGATGCGCAGGAAGGCCGACTCCGACGTCTCGGGGTTGAGATCGCAGACGACGGTGTCGGTCGAGAGCGCGGACAGGTCGACATCGACGTGCGCCTCAGCGGCAGCACCTGAGCCCATCCCCACGGGCGTACAGTCGACCAGCACGTCGCAGGGCGGCACGGCCAGCGTGCCTTCCCATGGCAAGGCCACCGCCTCCACCTCCGTCTTGGTGTCGAGGATCCCGACCAACTCTTCGCGATGCGGCGCGGTCCGGTTGGCGATGGTCACCCGCTTGGCCCCAGCCAGCGCCAGTGACACCGCCACCGCACGGGCGGCTCCACCGGCACCGAGGATGACGACATCGAGCCCAGCCGGGTCGTACCCAGAGTCCCGGATGGACCAGACGAAGCCCGAGCCGTCGGTGTTGGAGCCGATGAGACGGCCACCCGGCCCCCGCACGACGGTGTTGCAGGCGCCGCTGATCTGGGCCGAGGGCTCAAGTTCGTCGAGCAGCGGGATGACCGCGATCTTGTGCGGGATGGTGCAGTTGAAGCCGCCGAACTCGAAGAGCCGTGCCGCGTCCACGGCCGCCTCGAGGTCCTCGGCGCGCACACGGATGTCGAGGTAGCGCCAATCGAGCCGGGCGTGCTCGAAGGCCGCGTTCTGCATGATCGAGGTCGGGTTGCCCTCGACTGGATCGCCAAAGACGGCGACGTACTGTGTGGTCATCGGTCGATGCTCCTCCTCGTGAGCCAGCGGTCGTGGCACCACCCTACGACGGCGCCGCGCCGCGCGTATCCTCGATTCACTATGCCCAACGAACCGCTCATCCTGGCCATCGACCAGGGCACCACCAACACCAAGGCCATTCTCGTGGACCACGAGGGCTCGGTCGTGGCACAGGCCTCACGACCGATGGATATCGAGTACCCCCGGCCGGGCTGGGTGCAGCAGGACGCCGCTGCCATCTGGACTGCCGTGCGCGAATGTGTCGACGAGGTCCTCCGATCGGCCGGCTCCCCTACCCTGGCCGGTATCGGTATCTCCAACCAGCGCGAGTCGGGCGTGGCCTGGGACGCCACCACGGGCGACCCCGTCGGCCCGGTCGTCACCTGGCAGTGCCGCCGGTCGGCGGAGCTGTGCGACTGGCTGCGCGGCGCCGGACGTGCGACCGAGATCCAGGAGCGGACGGGCTTGCCGCTCGACCCCGGGTTCACCGCGGGCAAGTGGCGCTGGCTCCTCGATGAGGCATCCGATGGTGCAGCACGGGCGGCGGCCGGCGAGATCCGGCTGGGCACGGTCGACAGTTGGGTGCTCTGGAACCTGACCGGTGGCGCGATCCACGCGACCGATGCCAGCAACGCCTCGCGCACGCAGCTGATGGACCTCGCAGGCGTGGCCTGGGATCCATGGCTGGCGGAGGCGTTCGGTGTCCCGTCGCCGCTCTGCCCGGAGATCCGCCCGTCGAGGCGCCGATTTCGGGGAGACCGTGGCCGTCGGAGCGCTGTCGGCTGGGGTGGCGGTGGGTTCGCTGGTCGGTGACTCACATGCCGCACTCTTCGGCCATGCCGGGTTCGAGCCCGGAGCGATCAAGGCCACCTACGGCACCGGCTCGTCGCTGATGATGCCCACGCCGATGATGCTCAGGTCCGATACCGGTCTCGCCGCCACCGTGGCCTGGGGTCTCGATGCGACGACCTACGCCCTCGAGGGCAACATCAACGTCACCGGGGCCGCCCTGCAATGGGCGGCCGACTTCCTGGGGCTGGAGGGATCGGCCGCGGTGGCGGCCCTGGCCGAGGGCGTCGAGTCAAACGAGGGCGTCTACCTTGTGCCGGCCTTCACCGGCCTGGGCGCGCCGCACTGGGACGACCAGGCGCGTGGCCTCGTGAGCGGACTGACCCGCGGCACGTCGGGCGGCCACCTGGCGCGTGCAGCTATCGAGTCGGTGGCCTACCAGGTGCGTGACGTCTTCGAGGCCATGCAGTCATCGGCCGGGGGCGCACTGACGGTGTTGATGGCCGATGGTGGCCCAACGCGGAACGAACAGCTGATGCAGTTCCAGGCGGACATCGTCGGTGTGCCGGTGCAGCGCAACGACACAGCCGAGCTGTCAGGCATGGGCGCGGCCTACCTGGCCGGCCTGGCGACGGGCGTCTGGTCCTCTACGGACGAGCTCGCGGCCCTGCCGCGCTCGATCAAGCGCTTCGAGCCGATCATGGAGTCGGCCAAGCGTGACGAGCTCGTGGCCGGTTGGCAGGACGCAGTCGCTCGTACGACGTTGCACCCGTAGCTCCTGTCGCGGTCGATGCTCCGGCGACCGCTGGCCTCGGGCGCGCAGCGCCGTCGCCGGACAGGTGCGCCGGTTGACATATGCAGTGCTGCATCGCTATGCTGATTGCGTGTTCATGCGATAGTGAATAGACATGCGGCCACACCAGCGCCACCATCATCGCAGGGAGAGGGATGAGGACGGAGACCACGTCCGGGGCCGACCCGGCCGGACTCGCAGACGAGCTGCGGCAACGCGCCATCGACGTGCGCCTGCGTGACCTACGCATGGTCAAGAGCGCGGGCCTCGGGCACGTCGGCGGTGAGTTCAGTGCGATCGACATCCTCGTCACGCTCTACTTCGGAGGGGTCCTGCGACACGACCCCAGTAACCCGAACGACCCTGATCGCGACCGCTTCGTGCTCTCCAAGGGCCACTCCGCGGCCGCGCTCTACACCACGCTGGCCATGGCCGGCTACTTCGACGAATCGGAACTCGAAACATTCCTCGCGCCGATGTCGCGGCTCAACGGTCATCCCGACCGCAACAAGGTCCCGGGCGTCGAGACCAACACGGGCCCGCTGGGCCACGGCTTCCCGGTGGCGGTCGGTATCGCGATCTCGGGCGCCATGGACGGAGCCGACCGACGGACGTTCGTGCTCACCGGCGACGGTGAGCTGCAGGAGGGCTCGATGTGGGAGGCCGCCATGTCCGCGGCCCACTACGAGCTCGCCAAGCTCACCTGCATCGTCGATCGCAACCGTCTGCAGCAGGGCGACCGCACAGAGACCACGATGGGCCTGGACCCGCTGCCCGAGAAGTTCGAGGCCTTCGGCTGGGCCGTGCGTGAGGTCGACGGCAACGATCCCGCAGCGCTGCTGGACGTGTTCGCTGCCCTCCCCTTCGAGCCGGACAAGCCCAACTGCATCATCGCCAACACGACCAAGGGCAAGGGCGTGTCCTTCATCGAAGACCGCGCCGCCTGGCATCACCGTATCCCGAGCGACGAGGAGTTCGAGCAGGCCGTGGCCGAGCTGGAAGGGAGCCGGGCATGACCGCAGAAGCCACCGTGAAGCTGTACGACTGCCGCGATGCCTTCGCCGACACGCTCGTCCAGCTGGCCCAGGCGGACCCGCGCGTGGTCGCGGTGGTCAACGATTCGCTGGGCTCGACCAAGGTCGGCAAGCTCGACAAGGTCCTGCCCGGGCAGGTCGTCAACGTCGGAATCGCCGAGCAGAACATGGTCGGCATCGGTGCGGGCCTGGCCAATGGCGGCAAGATCCCCTTCGTCAGCGGCGCCAGCCCCTTCCTCACCGCTCGCGCGCTGGAGCAGATCAAGGTCGATGCCGCCTACAGCGGCGCCAACGTGAAGCTCGTCGGCGTGAGCAGCGGCGTGGCCTACGGCGAGCTGGGCCCGACCCATCACTCCATCGAGGACATCGCCTGGACCCGCGCCATCGACCGGCTCGTGGTCATCGTGCCCGCCGACCCGGTCGAGACGGCGCAAGCCATCCGCGCCGCCTACGAGTACGACGGCCCCGTCTTCGTGCGCACCAGCCGCATCGGCGTGCCCATCGTCCACGCCGAGGACTATCGCTTCGAGATCGGGAGATCCGTACGTCTGCGTGACGGCGTTGACGTGACCATCATCGCCAATGGCGTCGTCGTGACCCGTGCGCTGGCAGCCGCCGACAGACTCGCAGCCGAGGGGATCGAGGCACGGGTCATCAACATGGCCACCGTCGCACCCATCGATCGCGAGGCCATCGTGGCGGCCGCCAGCGAGACCCGGGGCATCGTCACCGTCGAGGAGGCCATCGTGCACGGCGGTCTCGGCGGCGCCGTGGCGGAGGTCGTGGTGGAGGAAGTCCCGGTACGCATGCGCCGGCTGGGTTTCCCTGGCTTCTGCCCTACCGGCTCGCCGACCTTTCTGCTCGACCGCTACGGCATGAGCCCCGAGGGCATCGCCGACGCCGCCCGCGAGGTCATGGGCTAGATGGGCCGGGCGGACGAGCTGCGCCTGATGACCCGCGTCGCGAGGCTCTACTACGACATGGGCCTCAAGCAGCCCGAGATCGCCACCCGGCTGCGCCTTTCCCAACCCAAGGTCAGCCGCCTGCTCAAGGGCGCCCAAGACGAGGGCATCGTGCGCATCAGCGTGCGCGCGCCGAGCGGCACCAACCCCGAGCTCGAGGATGCGCTCGAGGGCCGCTTCGGCCTGACCGAGGTCGAGATCGTGGACATCTCTCGTGATGACGATGACGTGGCGGTGCGCGAGCTGGGCTCCGCCGCCGCCTTCCTGATGGAGACGACGGTGCGCTCCGGCGACGTCATCGGCGTCAGCTCCTGGAGCGCGACGCTGCTGGCGATGGTGGATGCCATGCACCCCGTCAGCGGCGTCAAGGACGTGCGCGTGGTGCAGATCCTCGGCGGCGGCGGGGACCCCGCGGCCGAAGGCCACGCCACCCACCTCGTGCGACGGCTCACGGACCTGCTGCACGGCGAGGGCACGTTCCTGCCGGCACCCAGCAGCGTCGGCAGCCGGGATGCTCGCGACGTGCTCGTGCAGGATCCCTTCGTGGCACGCGCGATGGCGCTGTGGGATCGGCTCGACGTAGCCTTCGTGGGCATCGGCGGCCAGGAGCCGTCCGGCCTGCTCGCGAGCAGCGGCAACGTCTTCTCACCCGACGAGCTGCGCACGGTGCGTGAGGCCGGCGGCGTCGGAGACATCGGCCTGCGCTACCTCTGCGCCGACGGCTCGCCTGTCGACACACCGCTCGACGAGCGCGTCATCGGCATCGAGCTGGAACAGCTCCGGCGCGCACCCCGCTCGATCGCCGTGGCCGGCGGACCGGACAAGACCGAGGCCATCCACGCCGCTCTCGTCGGCGGCTGGATCAACTGCCTCGTCACCGACAGCTACACCGGGGAACGCCTGATGCAGATGGACGCCGCTCCGGACAAGACGAACGGACTCGAGGAGAAGGTCGTGCAAGGACTCATGAGGACACAGACGGCATGAACGGCAAGCTGAGCACTGGCGCCATCATCGGCATCGCCGCGGTCGGCGCCTTTCTGGTCGTGTCGCTGCTGTTCGGATTCACGGTCGTCTCGGTCGAGGAGGAAGAGGCGCTGACGGTCGAGTTCGATCCCGTCACCTACGTCGAAGAGAACTGGGAGATGGTCCAGGGAGCCATCGTCGAGGACGCTGTCCCGCTGGCTGACA
Organism: uncultured Chloroflexia bacterium; assembly: GCA_963752475.1. GTDB lineage: Bacteria > Chloroflexota > Limnocylindria > Limnocylindrales > CSP1-4 > JAFMJV01. The sequence goes on from CAVVYR010000004.1 coordinate 129,351, forward strand.
TCCTCAACGACATCGAGCCCGGCGCGGACGGCATGGTCGCCACCGAGGACCTGACGCCGGTGGCCGAGGCGTTGGGGCTCATCACCACCGGTGAAGCGCATGTCTACAGTGTCACCGGCAGCGGTACCGTCACCGATGTCGATGTCGAGTCCAGCAAGGGCAGCATCGGCCTCGATGTCGACGGCTACGACGGACCCATCGAGGTCCGCCTCTGGGTGGGCACCCGCATCCCAAGCGACGAGTCCTCGGTCCGTGACGCGACGGGCCTCATCTCGTTCGGTGACTTCCGCGACCAGACCGAGTACGGCAAGGTCGCCAAGGAGATCAACAAGAAGGTAGCGACCGACCTTGAGGCGCTCGACAAGGAGAGCCTTCAGGGCAAGCACATCGACTTCACCGGCGCCTTCACCACTCGCACCTTCAACCAGCCCACCATCGATATCAGCGAGATCAACGTCGTGCCCATCGAGGTGACCGAGTCGTGACCCTGGCTCGAACCCCTGAAACCGCGATGTCCCTGCGAGTGCCCATGCGCGCGGAGCACATCACCAAGGTCTTCCCGGGTACGACAGCGCTCGATGACGTCACATTCGACGTTCACGAAGGCCGCGTCAACGTGCTCGTGGGCGAGAACGGCGCGGGCAAGTCGACGCTGATGAAGGTGCTCGCCGGCGTGGAGCAGCCCACCGACGGACGCATCCTCATGGACGGTGAACCGGTCCACCTTCCGACCGTCACAGCGGCACAGGAGCACGGCGTCGGCATCATCTTCCAGGAGCTCAACCTGTGCACCAACCTGACGGTGCTGGACAACCTGTTCCTGGCCCAGGAGATCACCCGCGGCGGCGCTGTCATCGACAAGGGCGCGCAGCGCAAGCTGGCGGTGGAGCTCTTCGAGCGGCTGGGACAGGACATCGACCCCGACGAGATCGTGACCAATCTGCCCATCGGCCAGCAGCAGATCGTCGAGATCGCCAAGGCGCTCACCCATGACGTTCGTGTGCTCATCATGGATGAGCCCACCTCGGCGCTGAGCCAGGCGGAGGTCAAGGGCCTGTTCCGCATCATCGAGGACCTCAAGTCCCGGGGCGTGGCCATCGTCTACATCAGCCACAAGCTCGAGGAGCTGCTGCAGGTCGGCGACCGCATCACGGTGATGCGCGACGGGCGCATCGTGGCCCACGCGGAAGCCGCCGAGGTGGACGTTGCCTGGATCATCGAACAGATGGTCGGGCGCTCGCCGGCCTCGCTCTTCAGCCGCAGCGCGCACGAGATCGGCGAGACGCTGCTCGAGGTCAAGGACGTGACGCTGCCGCGGGTCGGTGGCGGCTACCTCGTGAACCACGTCTCGCTGGAGGTGCACGCGGGCGAGATCCTGGGCCTCTACGGGCTCATGGGCGCCGGCCGCACCGAGCTGATGGAGGTATTGGCGGGCGTGCGCCCCGAGGCCGATGGCGAGGTCCTACTCGAGGGACGGGAACTCATGGGTGCCGCCGTGTCAGACCGCATCGAAGCGGGCCTGGTGCTCGTGCCCGAGGACCGCAAGACGGTGGGCCTGATCCCCACGCTCTCGGTCGCTCACAACATGGTCCTCGCGAGCCTGCGGCGCTACCTGAACAACATCTACCTCTCTGGTGGCAAGGAGAAGGTCGCGGTCGACCAGATGATCAAGGACCTCTCGGTCCGCGTGGCCGACCCGCGCAACAACATCGATTCGCTTAGCGGCGGTAACCAGCAGAAGGTCGTCGTGGCCAAGGGCCTGCTCACCGAGCCACGGGTCCTGCTCCTCGACGAGCCCACTCGCGGCATCGACGTGGGCGCCAAGAGCGAGATCTTCCAGATCATGAGCCGCCTCGCGAGCGAGGGCTTCGGCATCGTCTTCGTCAGCTCCGAGCTCAAGGAGGTCATGGCCATGTCCGATCGCATCCTTGTGCTCAGCAAGGGTGAGGTCGTGGCCGAGTTCCAGGCTGACCGGGCGACGGAGAAGGAGCTGGTCGACGCATCAGCCGTGGGCCATGGACCCGCGACCAGGAGAGAGGGAGAGACAGCGACCGTGGAGGTGATCCAGTGACGGCCAACGCGCAGGCCGGGGGAACGCGCGGCATGGGAAGAACCGAACTGGCACAGCTGCTGCTACGTGGCCGGGCCTTCATCGCTCTCATCGTGCTGGCCGTCTTCTTCGCGCTCGTCGAGGACGCGTTCCTCACCGGCGCCAACATCGAGATTCTCATCAAGCAGACGGCGCTCAACGGCATCCTCGCCATCGGCATGACCTTCGTCATCCTGACCGGCGGCATCGACCTCTCCGTCGGCTCGATCGTGGGCTTCACCGGCATCGTCGCGGGCCTGCTCATCAACGAGGGCCTGCAGGCGGCCGACTGGGTCGTCTTCCCGCACACCTGGATGGTGCTGGTCCTCTCGCTGGCGGCGGGCACGTTCCTGGGCGGGGTCAGCGGCTTCATCATCACCCGCTTCAACGTGGCCCCGTTCATCGCCACGTTAGGGATGTTGATGGTGGCGCGTGGATTAGCCGGCCTCATCAACGGCGGCAGGACGTTCCCCAACCTCGTGGGCAAGGAGGAGCTGGGCAACACCGGCTTCCGCGAGCTGGGCACGGGCGAGCTCTTCGGCGTCGTGCCGTGGGCCATCGTCATCCTCATCGTCTTCGCGGTGATCGCGTGGTTCGTGACCACGCGCACGCCGTTCGGGCGCGCCGTCTACGCGGTCGGCGGCAACGAACGCTCGGCGGAGCTGTCGGGCGTCCGCGTCATGCGCACCAAGATGATCGTCTACATGATCAGCGCCTTCTGCGCCGCGACCGTGGGCCTGATCATCGCCAGCCAGCTGGTCGCGGCCCACCCGGCCACAGGCAACTACTTCGAGCTCTACGCCATCGCCGCGGTCGTGCTCGGCGGCACCTCGCTCTCAGGCGGCCGCGGCACGATCGTGGGCACGATGATCGGCGCCTTCGTCATCGGCACGCTCAACAACGGCCTGACGCTGCTGGGCATCTCCAGCTTCCTCGAGCAGGTCATCACCGGCTCGGTGATCGTCATCGCCCTCATCATCGACCAGCTCCAGCAGCGCGCCGAGCGGCGTCTGGCCCTGCAGCAGCAGGCCGCCACCGTCGGCGACGACTGACCGGACGACACATCACCACCAGACACGCGACAGAGCGAAAGGAGGAACGAGGAGGAGGACCCAGACAGCACGACACGAGGTGTGAGCTGACGCACTGGACAGTCCGGCGCGCAGCGTGAAGAGAGTGGAGGAACTCGATGTTCAAGAAGAAGCAGACCGCGCTGGCGCTCAGCGCAGCCCTCGCCATCTCCGCCGCCGGCGGGGCCGTGGCGACGGCACAGGACGAGGGCGGCATGATGTGCGTCATCGTCCCGCCGGTGGAGAACCCGTTCTTCGGTGCCATGCAGCAGATCGCTGCGGACAAGGCCGAGGAGCTCGGCTACACCACCGACCGCCTGGTCCACAACGACGACGCCAACATGCAGCTGGAGCTCTTCGAGAGCTGCATCGCGCAGGGCGCGGTCGCCATCATCCTCGACAACGCGGGCGCTGACGCCACCGTGGCTGCGGTCCAGGCCGCCGCCGACGCGGGCATCCCCAGCTTCCTCGTCGACCGCGAGATCACGCAGGACGGCGTGGCCGTCGCGCAGATCGTCTCCAACAACTACCAGGGCGCCACCATCCTCGCCGAGTACTTCGCCGAGCTGATGGATGAGGAAGGCACCTACATCGAGCTGACCGGTCGCGACACGGACACCAACGCACAGGTCCGCAGCCAGGGCTATCACGACGTGCTGGACGAGATCCCCGAGATGGAGATGGTCGCCCAGGAGACCGCGAACTGGAGCCAGGACGAAGGCTTCCAGGTCACCGAGGCCCTCCTGCAGGCGAACCCCGACGTCAAGGGCATCATCGCCGGCAACGACACCATGGCGCTGGGCGCCCAGGCCGCGATCATGGCCGCGGGCATGGACGACGTCATCGTGGTGGGCTTCGACGGCTCTGACGACGCCATCATCAGCATCGCCGCTGGCGAGCTGAAGGCCACCTCGCTCCAGCCGGTCGCCGAGATGGCGCTGCAGGCTGCGATCCAGGCCGATGAGTACATCAAGGCCGGCGGCATGACCGACATGGAGGAGCGGCAGTCCATCGACATGGTCCTGCTGACCCCCGAGAACGCATGCGACTACTACCAGTTCGCTCCGGTCGAGCCCGGCACGAGCCCGAACTGCCAGTAGCAGCACTCACATGAGCCTCGGCCGGCGCTCCTGAGGGTGTCGGCCGGCGCTCCTCCTTCACGGCCGCGCGCACTGCCCAGCACGGCAGGGCGCGCGGTCTTCTTGTGTCTCGAAGGGGTGGTAGGGGAGCCAGGACTCGAACCTGGAACCAGTCGGATATAAGCCGACCGCTCTAACCGTTGAGCTACTCCCCCATGGCATCGAGGTCGCCGCCGATGCTAGCAGGGCAGCTGCCGTCTACGGCAGGAGCGGGCGCAGCACCTGGTAGACCACGACCAGCGCGAGGTAGCAGATGGGGATCGCGGCGAACAGGCCGAGCATCCCGGCCCACGCTGAACGGCGCTTCTCCCCCGGTACGCCCGTGGGCAGCTCCACCCAGAGATAGGTGAAGATCGTGCCGCTGAGGATGACCACGACCACGTAGATGGCCGTGGGCCCGATGCCCGCGAAGAACGCCGGCAGCTCCCCGTGGTCGGCGAGCCAGTCGATGAGCAGCAGGATGACCCCGCCGATACCGGCCACGAGCAGGTTGGCAACCACCGCTCGTACCACCGGCTGCGGGGCGTTCGTCGCCTGCCGCCAACGGACCTCCAGCTCCGATCGTTGTTTGACCTCACGTGGCGGCGGCTGCTGCTCAGGCGCGTCGGTCACTGGTCCTCCTCGGGGTCGATGGGTCCGCTGATGACCGTCAGGCTCGGTCGGCGGGGCAGGGTCTCGGGCGTGTGGACCGCCAGCTCGGCGACACGCGCCACGAAGCGGTCGATCTCGCTCTCGCGGTTCCAGGCACCGACGCTGACCCGGATGAGATCGGCCTCGGTGTCGGTCTCGACCATAGCGAAGATGCTGCGACCGAGCTCCTGCGCGACCGACTCGGCGCTCCAGCCCTCGATGCGGAAGGCCGCGATGGCAGCGTGAGCCACAGGATCGGCGACGAGCTCGAGGCCATCGATCGCGCCGAGGTCCTCGTAGAGCTGGTCGGCCAGGGCCAGCGTGCGGTCGAGCGCCCACGGCAGCTCCACGAACATGAGCAGCCAACCGACGCTCCGAGCGAGGGCCAGCAACGTTCCACGTGCGAACGGCGCCGACGCCTGCCGCAGCCACTCGGGCAGCTCGCGATCGAGCCCAGGCGTGATCCACAGCGCCGCCACCGCGTCCGGTCCCAGCAGCCAGCGATGGCTCTCGGTGACGACGAAATCGGCCCCGATGTCGTCGACGTCGAGTGGCATCACACCGGCGGAGCGGGAGACGTCCAGGAGCAGCCGGGCATCAGCCCCGCGCGACGAGGCAGCGATGACCGCAGGATCAGCCAGACGACCATCGGCATCCACGTGCGTCATCACCACCAGCGCCGTGGCAGCATCGAAGACGTCTGGGGGCTCGGTGAAAGCGTCGACCTCTGCTCCGGCGACCTCGGCAACGTCACGGACGGCAGCCGCGATGGCTCGATCGACACCGGGGAGCAATGCCACCCGCTGTCGGGCGCCGGACTCGAGCACCTCGATGGCCACCAGGCGCGCGGCCTCCGCTGCCCCGTGGGTGAGGATGATGCGCTCGGGCGCCGCGCTGAGTACCGCCGCGATCACGGCCACCGCCTCACGCTCGCGCTGTCGCAGGTCCTCGTCCCTGTCGGGGCCGACCCGTCCCACCCGCAGCTCCATGTCGTCCGACTCGTGGACCGCAGCCATCGTCTCGGCCGGCAGCGGCCCGGACTGATGCGTGGCGAGGTAGATGCCGGCGCCGGTCGCGCTCAGCACCTCCCGCAGCCCGCGGACGCGGTCGAAGCGGGATGGGGGCTTGCTCATGTGCCCATGGTGCCATCGGTGAGGATGCCGAATCGCCCGGCGACCTGTAGACGCTCGTGCAGCGTGGCCACCGTGCTCAGGCGGTCGACCTCCGAGGGTGGCTTGTCGTCGCGGATGCGCACGATGCGCGGGAAGCGCAGCGCGAACCCCGACTTGTGCCGTGAGCTGGCATGGACGACATCGAAGGCGATCTCGACCACGACCGTCGGCTCCACCGACCGGTAGCGCCCGAACCGCTCGACCGTATGCGCCTCGAACCACTTCGTCATCTCGGCGATCTCGGCATCGGTCAGGCCGCTGTAGGCCTTGCCCACGTTGACCAGCGCTCCTTCGGCCGTGCCGGGCCGGTCGTCGATGACCGCGAAGGTGTAGTCCGAGAGCACGCCGTGCCGTCGGCCATGCCCGACCTCCACGCCCACGACCACGCAGTCGAGCGTGGTCAGCGCCTTCTTCAGCTTCAGCCAGGCGTAGCCACGCCGGCCGGGAGCGTAGATCGACTCGGGGTCCTTCAGCATCAGCCCCTCGTTGCCTCGCTCCTGGGCCTCGTTGAAGATCCGCTCCAGCTCGGCCTCGTCGGCGGCATCGACGAGCGCGGCCAGACCGAACCCGGGCGTCGTGGGCAGGTCCAGTGCCTCCAATCGACGTCGACGCTCGCGCAGCGGTTCCCGGAGCAGCGGCTCGGACGGGCTCCCCTCCCCCAGCGCGAGTGCGTCGAAGGCCACGTAGATGACCGGCACGTCCGCGAGCACCTGCGCGGACGGTTTCTTGCGGCCGATGCGGGTCTGGAGCTGCAGGAAGGGCAGGACCAGGCCGTCCTTCCAGGCCAGGATCTCGCCGTCGAGGATGCCCTCCCAGGCCGCGGCACGAGCCGCGTCCACGATCTCGGGGAAGCCGCCGGTGATGTCGTTGAGGTCACGGCTGAAGAGACGCACCTCGTCGCCCTGGCGGTGGAGCTGTGCGCGGATGCCGTCGTACTTGTCCTCCACCCACACCGGCGGTGCCAGTCGCTCAAGCGCCTCCGCCTCGTCGGCGACCGGGCTGGCCAACATCGACTTGAGCGGGTGAAAGAGGGAGAGTCGCACCGTGTCGAGAGCATCGTCGCCTGCCAGCTGCGCGGTGCGGCCGATATCGCCGGTGAGCATGCCCGCCCACTGCACGGCAGGCCAGGTCCTGCTCGAAGGCCCGGGCGATGCCCTTCTCGAGGTGCCCGTCGCGGAGCCCGATGCGCAGCTCGCCACCGAGGATGGCGGTGAGGTAGCGCGCGCTCAGCGGATCGGCGCGTCTCAGTAGCCGGGCGAAGACCTCAGCCTTGGCGTCGCGCCCGCGGGTGGTGGCCAGGCGATCGTAGGCCTCGGCGACCTCGGCCAAGGCCAGGGGCCGGCCGTCGGGTTCGTGGCCGGCCTCGGCGAGCAGGTCGCCCACGGCGGTGCCCACGTCGGACGAACGGTCGTAGGCGCGGCCCATGGCGCCGGCATCAGCGCCAGCCACCTCCTGCACCACGGTCGTGATGGCTCGCCAACCGAGTCCGGTCTTGCGCTGGTCCCGCTCCGGGAATGGCCGCCCGCTCAGGAAGACGGCCGCGATGGGCAGAGCGGCCTCGTCGAGCGCACGCAGGTACTCGGCCACGATGGCCGATTTCTCCGTCGTCTTGGGCGTAGCCCGGATGGCCTCGGCGGTCTCCGCCCAGCGGAGCATGGTCCCGGTATCCTTCGGCGTCATCGGCCCATCCTAGGCGGCCGACACCCTTCCCAGCGTCCCGGCCTGGGTTAGCATCGGCGACCATGGTCACCGTCGAGCGTCAGGTCTGGCACCCATCCTCCATCAAAGGGCAACGGGTGGCGCTGCGGCATCACGCCTACGACGATCTGGGCGCGGTGCGGCGGTGGTATCGCGACCCCGAGCTGGCGCGCCTCACACGCTACTCGCTGCGCCCGATGAGCGACGAGGACATCGACCGCTTCTTCCACACCCGCCTGATGTCGCCCGAGCAGGTGGGCTACGCCATCACCGTGCGCGACACGGGCCGGCTCATCGGTTCGACGACGTTCAGCAACCTCGATGCCGACAACGGCTCCACGCTGTTCCACATCAGCATCGGCGAGCCCGATGCCTGGGACTACGGCTACGGCACCGAGGCCACCGAGCTGATGCTCTGGCTGGCCTTCGAGCGCATCGGGTTGCACCGTGTGGCGCTGTCGGTCTTCGGCTTCAACGAACGCGCTATCCGCAGCTACGAGAAGGCGGGGTTCGTCATCGAGGGACGTCACCGTGAGGCCATCGTCCGCGACGGCGAGCGGCATGACGAGCTGACGATGGGCATCCTCGCCGCTGAGTGGCGAGCGCGGCGCCCGGACGAGGGCTAGCCGAGGAGGAGCAACAGGCCCAACGCGACCATCACCAGTCCGCCGGCCACCGAGGTCCAGACAAGCCGCCGAGGGTCGCGGGCGAGGAAGAGGCGTGCACGCGCAGCCAGCACGGCCCAGGCGCCGTCGCTGACGATGGCGATGAGGCAGAAGAGGGCACCGAGCGCGATCATCTGGACGGCAACCGGGCCCGCGCCAGGCTCGACGTATCGCGGCAGCAGCGCGGCCAGGAAGACGACCGTCTTGGGGTTGGTGACACCGACCACGAAGCCATCGCGCCAGGGCCTGGTCGTCGGTGGCGGCGCGCTGATGTCCACTGCCCGCGCCGCATCGCCCCGATGGCGGATGGCCTGAAGCCCCAGCCATACGAGATAGGCGGCGCCGACGATCCTGAGCGACGCATAGACGAGATCGGAGCCGATGACGATGACGCCGAGGCCGAGCGCGATGAAGACGGTCTGGACGAACACGCCGCTGGCGTTGCCCAGCACGGTCATCAGCGCGTTGTGCCGACCAGCGGCGATGGCCCGGCTGACCGCGAAGAGGACGCTGGGGCCGGGGACGACGATGACCGCGAACGAGACGGCGGCGAATCCGAGGACGGCGCTGACGTGCATGTCACCATCCTCGCAGTCGATAGGGTGCGGATGCGCCGGTCTCGCTAGCCGCTTCGTCTTGGGGCTGCGATAATCTCTGAGATGGACTCTATCGACCGCGATATCCTCCGTGAGCTCGAACGGGATGGACGCATGCGCTGGGGGGTGCTGGCCGCGCGCGTGCATCTCTCGCCCAATGCCGTCGCCGAGCGGGTGCGTCGCCTCCAACGCAGTGGCGTCATCGCCGGTTTCTCCGTGCGGCGCGATTGGACCACGCTGGGTCAGCCCATCCACGCCTACATCGACATCAAGCTCGTGCCCGGTGCCCACCACGCGGCCTTCGAGGCCGAGCTCGGCTTGCACGAAGCGATCACGGAAGCCCACCACGTGACCGGCCGCTATGACTACCTCCTGAGCGGTCACTTCGCCGATCTGCAGGCCGTGGACGGGCTGCTCGAAGCGTTGAAGCGTGATGGCTTGGTGGCCGAGTCCGAGACCCGTTTTGTCCTGCGCTCGGTCGAAGCGGCCTCGCTGTAGTCATCCGTCGCCACCATCGACCGTAGTCGACCTCGTAGTCACCGACGCAGGTCATTTCGGCGCCGAAATCGGTCTGCTCGATAGTCAGGCGTCGACCGGGGCGACGCGTGACGACGACCGGCGATCGGATGGCGGACTACGGTCGACTCCGACGACAGGTGTCCACCGGAAGACGCCAGACGGAACGGGAGCGTCGGTGGGGGCGACGGGTGACCACGAGCCTGCGGGAGCGTCGGTGGGGGCGACGGGTGACCACGAGCCTGCGGGAGCGTCGGTGGGGGCGACGGGTGACCATGAGCCTGCCGTCGGAAGCATGCCCGACCCAAGTCGAGTGCCACGCCGGGGCATTGCGACCGCCGGAATCAGAACGGGCGCCCGGCTCGAGGCCGGACGCCCGCGGAGTTGCGGGGTGGGGTGACTACGCGGTCGGCGTGAGGTTCGCCGGAGCACTCCACGAGTGCAGCGTGCGGATGTACTGGGCGCGCTCGAACGTGCCCGGATCCTCGACGCTGCCCTGGCTGGCGGAACCGCGCAGCTGGGTCACGGAGCTGTACTCGTTCTCCACGAGCCAGGTCCGCATCTCGGACTCGATATCCGCGATCTTGCCGGGGCCGTCACGGAGGACCGCAGAGGCCAGCATGGCCACATCAGCGCCGACCATCACGGCCTTCACCGCATCGCTGCCGCTGTGGATGCCCGACGTGGCCGCGATGGACACGTCCGGACCAAGCTGCGGCCGCAGGATGGCGGTCCAGCGCATCGGCAGGCGGAGCTCCGAGGGATGGCTCAGGCTCACCCGCGGCACGACCGCGAGCTCCTCGAGGTCGATATCCGGCTGGTAGAAGCGGTTGAACAGGACAAGCCCGTTGGCACCCGCCTCGATGACCTTGCCGGCGAAATTGGAGAGCGACGAGTAGTACGGGCTCAGCTTCACCGCCAGCGGGATGGCCACGGCCGAGCGCACGGCCGCGATGAGCTCGAGGTCTTCATCCTCGATCTCGACCGCGTTCTTGGTGCGGTCGACGCTGATGCGATAGAGGTTCAGCTCCAGTGCGTCGGCGCCCGAGTCGGCCATGAGCTTGGCGAAGCGGACCCAGCCACCCACCGAGTTGGCGTTGAGGCTGGCGATGATAGGCACTGACGCCTGCTTCTTCAGGGTCTCGAGCGAGCGCAGGTAGCGGTCACCCTCACCGATGAACGTGTCGACCTCGGGGAAGTAGTCGAGCGCTTCAGCGAAGCCCTCGGTGCCCTGGTCGAGCGAGGCCGCGAGCTCGAGCTCCTCGTTCTCGATCTCCTCCTCGAAGAGGCTGGGCATGACGATCGCACCAGCGCCGGCCTCCTCGAACTTGGCGACCGCGTCCGGCTCACGCGTCAGCGGGTTGGCCGAGACCACGAGCGGCGAACGAAGCTCGAGCCCCAAGTAGCGGGTGCTGAGATCGACGGTCACTTGGAGTCTCCCTTCCCATTGGTGGACTTGGCCGGCCCCTTCGCTGGAGCCGCAGAGGGCTCATGCTCGAGGGACGGGATGCTGCGGGTCACATCAGCCAGCTGGCTGTAGTAGCGCCAGCGCTCGTCGGCGTCTGCCTGCGACAGCGCCGCAAGCTCGGCCGCGCGCTCCGGCTGGGTGCGCTTGAGGATGGCGAAGCGGGTTTCCGACTCGACGAAGTCCTTGATGGGCATCGTCGGCTTGCGCGAGTCCAGCTTGAACGGCACGCCGTCCTCGGCCTCGCTCGGCATGTAGCGGTAGAGCGGCCAGAAGCCGGACTTGACCGCGTCCTTCTGATGCGTCATCGACGTCGACATGTCGATGCCGTGAGCGATGCAGGTGCTGTAGGCGATGATGATCGAGGGGCCATCCCAGGCCTCGGCCTCGAGCATCGCCTTGTTGGTCTGGGTGTCACTGGCACCGAGCGCGATCTGCGCGACGTAGGCGTTGCCGTACGACCGTGCGATGGCACCCAGGTCCTTGCGACCACTGGACTTGCCGGCAGCCGCGAACTTGGCTACCGCACCGCGCGGCGTGGCCTTGCTGGCCTGACCGCCGGTGTTGGAGTAGACCTGCGTGTCGAGGACGAGGATGTTGATATCGCGGCCTGACGCCAGAGCCGCGTCGACACCGCCGAAGCCGATGTCGTAGGCCCAGCCGTCGCCGCCCATGATCCAGACGCCCGTGCGAATGAGATCGCCCGAGAGGCTCAGGAGTGCGTCGGCGTCAGCCTTCTGGTCGCCGCTGACGCCCTCGAGGATGCCGCGCAGCTTGTCGACGTTGACGCGCTGCTCTGCGATCCTGGCCTCGGACTCCTGCTGGTTGTCGAGGATGGCCGCGACGAGGTCTTCGCCGACGGTGCCGGAGAGCTTCTTGAGCAGCTGCTTGGCGTTGGCCGTCTGGACGTCGAGCGCCAGGCGCATGCCCAGGCCGAACTCGGCGTTGTCCTCGAAGAGCGAGTTGTTCCAGGCCGGTCCACGACCCGCGGAGTTGATGGCCCACGGGGTGGTCGGCAGGTTGCCGCCGTAGATCGAGGAACAGCCAGTGGCGTTGGCCACGATCATGCGGTCGCCGAAGAGCTGGCTGACGAGCTTGACGTAGGGCGTCTCGCCGCAACCGGAGCAGGCACCCGAGAACTCGAAGAGCGGCTCGAGGACCTGGGAACCCTTGATGCTGGCCCGGTCGATGGCCGAGCGGTCGAGCTCGGGGATCGAGAGGAACTCGTCCCAGCGCAGCCGCTCCACATCACGGTGCTCCATGTAGGGCTCCATGTTGATGGCCTTGTGCTTGACCTCGGTCTTGGACTTCGCCGGGCACACGTCCACGCAAACGCCGCAGCCGGTGCAGTCGTCGGGGGTGACCTGGATGGTCAGCTTGTGGTTCTCGAGGTCGCGCGAGCGGAAGTCCTTGGACTTGAAGTCGCCGCCGAGCTTGGCCAGCTCCGCCTCCGGATAGACCTTCATGCGGATGGCCGCGTGCGGACAGACCATGGCGCACTTGCCACAGTCGATGCAGATGGCCTCATCCCAGATCGGGATCTCCTGGGCGATGGCCCGCTTCTCCCACTTGGTGGTGGCGGTCTCGAAGGAGCCGTCGACCGGGAAGGCGCTGACCGGCAAGAGGTCGCCCTGGCCGGCCATGATCTTGGCCGTCACGTTCTTGACGAACTCGGGGGCGTCGTCGCTGACGATGGCCTCGAGCTCGACCGACGCCGGGGCCGGTCCGGTCTCGACCCTGTGCAGGCGCTCGAGGGAGAGGTCGATGGCCGCGTAGTTGCGCTGCACGACCTTCTCGCCACGCTTGCCATAGGTCTTCTCGACGAACTTCTTGATCTGGGTGATGGCTTCTTCTTCCGGCAGGACGCCGGAGAGCTTGAAGAAGCACGGCTGCATCACGGTGTTGATGCGGTTGCCCATGCCCACCTCACCGGCGACCGCGAAGGCGTCGATGACGTAGAGCTGGATGTCCTTGTCGATGATCTGCTGCTGGACCTTGCTGGGCAGCGTGTCCCAGACCTCATCCGGCCCGTACGGGCTGTTGAGCAGGAACGTGGCCCCATCCTTGGCCCGATCGAGGACCGGCATCTTGTTCAGCAGGCCGAACTGGTGGCAGGCCACGAAGTCGGCGGCCTGGATCTCATAGGTGGACTCGATCAGCTCTGGACCGAAGCGCAGGTGCGAGACGGTGACCGCGCCGGACTTCTTGGAGTCGTAGACGAAGTGGCCCTGGCTGTAGAGGTCCGTGCCCTCGCCGATGATCTTGACCGAGGCCTTGTTGGCGCCGACGGTGCCGTCGGAGCCGAGGCCGAAGAACATGGCCTGGACCTGACCCTCGGGGCGTGGTCGCACGAACTCGGTGTCGATGGGGAGGCTGAGGTTGGTGACGTCGTCGTAGATGCCGACGGTGAAGTGCTTCTTGGGTGCGTCCGCCCCGAGCTCATCGTAGATGGGCTTGACCATCTGCGGCGTGAACTCCTTGGACGAGAGGCCGTAGCGACCACCGAGCACCCGCGGCATCTGCGCGAAGGGCGCGGTGCCGGCGTCGAGGGCCTCGTTGAGCGCCGCGACGGTCTCGAGGTAGAACGGCTCACCGACCGCGCCGGGCTCCTTGGTCCGGTCGAGGACGGCGATGGACTTGGTCGTGGCCGGCAGGGCCGCGAGGAGCTCTTCCGAGGGGAACGGCTGGAAGAGCCGGACCTGCACCATGCCGACCTTCTCGCCGGCCTCATTGAGGACCTTGACGGTCTCCTTGACCGCGCCGGTGCCGGAGCCCATGACGAGGATGACCTTCTCGGCATCAGGGGCGCCGGTGTAGGTCACGAGGTCGTACTGGCGACCGGTGCGCTCGGAGAGCTCCTTCATGACCTCGGCGACGATGCCCTTGACGTCGTCCATGTACGGGTTCGCGGCCTCGCGAGCCTGGAAGAAGACGTCGGGGTTCTGTGCGGTGCCGCGAACGACCGGGTCTTCCGCGCTCATGCCGCGGGCGCGGAAGGCGAGGACGTCCTCTTCGCGCACCAGCGCGCGCAGGTCCTCAGGCTCCAGCATCTCGATCTTGTCGACCTCGTGCGAGGTGCGGAAGCCGTCGAAGAAGTGGAGGAAGGGGATGCGCGAGCGCAGCGTGGCGGCGTGGGCCACGAGCGCCATGTCGAGCACCTCCTGGACCGAGGCCGAGGCGAGCATGGCCCAACCGGTGGAGCGGGCCGACATCACGTCGCTGTGGTCGCCGAAGATCGAGAGCGCGTGCGTGGCGACCGTACGCGCCGACACGTGGATGACCGAGGGGGTCAGCTCACCGGCGATCTTGAACATGTTGGGGAACATGAGGAGCAGGCCCTGCGACGCCGTGAAGGTGGCGCCGAGCGCGCCCTTCTGCAGAGCGCCGTGGAGCGCACCGGCAGCGCCGGCCTCCGACTGCATCTCGACGACGTCGGGGGTGATGCCCCACATGTTGGGACGGCTCTGAGCCGCCCAGTCGTCACAGTGTTCCGCCATGGGCGAGGCCGGGGTGATCGGGTAGATCGAGATGACCTCACTCAGTTGATATGCGATACGGGCGGCGGCCTCGTTCCCGTCGAGACATTCCCATCGCTGGGCCATGTGCCGGGCCTCCTTGGTGAAATGGATTGTGGGCACCCGTTGTCTGTGGGTGGACTCAGGGTCAGCGTCGTACCCGCGGCCAAGGGGGAGGTCGCGGGTCGAGACCAAGTGTGCACGGCAACCCGACACCAGAGCAGGGCCACTAGGCCCCCACTCGAGCGGGTGAGCGGTCATCTCTATCGCGGACCACCGGCCCCTGCGCGGTGAGGGGTGCTGGGGGGCGGTGTGGTGCGTTGACGCCTACACGACGTGCGCATGTCGGGCTAGCCCTACCTCAGAATGGGGGTCTGCCGGCTTGGACCCGCCGCCGGGCGACGGGTACGCTTCAGGTCCAGAAACGAGAGGACGAGGAGTAATGGAACGAAACGTATTGCGAGCGCTCTTGCTCGCCATGACCGTGCTGCTGATCGGCGCGCTGCCGGCAGCAGCCCAATCCGAGGATCAGGGCTGGCTGCTGGCCAACCAGGACGACACCGTCACCATCGCCATCGAGCGTGACGTCTTCGTCGGTCCTGCAGAGCAGGCCGACTTCATCCTGGTGACCGAGGGCGAGGCCCTCATCGAGGGCAGTGTCGAGAGCCTCATCGGTGCTGAGGCTGACATCACCGTCAGCGGCTCCACCGCGCGCGTTGAGAACCTCTTCGCCTTCAGCGGCACGCTCACGCTGGAGGACGGCGCCACCATCGGTGAGGGCTACTTCTCGGACACCGAGCCCGTGGTGGACGAGACGGTCATCATCGAGAGCGGCGAGCTCAGCGACATCCGCGAGGACGTCGCTGGCTGGCTCGCGGCCGTGGCCGTGCTGCTGATCGTCGTGCTCATCTTCCTGGCCGTCGGCGGCATCATCGCGATGCTCTTCATGACGCTCCTGGTCATCGCCTTCGGCACCGACCAGACCCGTCGTGCCGGCTCGATGATCAGCAATGACGTGCTCAAGACCATCGTCGTGGGCCTGTTGATGCTGGTCGTACCCAGCATCGTCATCGGCCTCCTCTTCGCCACCATCGTGGGCATCCCGCTGGCGCTGGTGCTGGCGATCATGTGGGGCGTCGTCGTCTTCCTCGGCCAGGTCGTCGTGGCCACCTGGATCGGCGAGCGCATCCTGCCCCGGGCCCGCACGGCCGGGCGTCCCTACGGCGCCGCCTTCCTGGGCATGCTGATCCTGATCCTGCTCTGGTGGACCGGTATCGTGCCGCTCCTCGCCGGGATCTTCGGCACCGGTGCGGTGACCCTCGCCGGCTGGCGCATGCTGCGCGGTGGCGGTACCCCGCCGGTGCCTCCGGGCTACGGCGATCAGTACGGCCAGCCCATGCAGGTCGCGCCGCCGCCCTACGCTCCTCCGCCCTACGCGCCGCCTCCGCCGCAGGGCAACTGGCCGCCGCAGGGTGGGCAGCCGCCCGGCAGCTGGCCCCAGGGTTAGGCCATAACGGAACGGCCCCGTCGCTCGGTCACCAGACCGGACGGCGGGGCTTCTTCGTGGGTCGACCTCAGCCGCGCTGGGTCAAGGAGCCCCCGGGATCGACGATGATCGGCCGCAGCCCCTGTCGCAGGAACCAGCTCTCACGCGTGAGCAGGCCGTCGATGCGAGCCAGGCGGTCGACCGTGTCCGGCGCTTCGAGCAACTCCTGGCGAGCGGCCAGGTCGACCTGGATGAGCGCGGTGAGCACGTAGGACAGCGCTGTCGGATCGTCCGTCCCCGTCAGCCGACGAGCCGCGGCCATGAGCAGCTCGCGCCGCTGCTCGGGCGAGAGGTCGGACGCGTCCAACTCCTGGACCAGGGCATCGGTGGCCTCGCCCAGGACACCATCGTCCCCTTCGGCCGACGCCGCCGGGGGCTCCGCGACCGCGGCATCGGGCGGCTCGCCGGACTCGTCCGCGTCGTCGTCCACCTCTACCTCGAACTCGATCTCGATCTCCGGGCCGTCCTCGGCGCCCTCGGGCTGGAGCAGCTCGAGGTATTCGATGAAGCGCCGGCCCACCCGCTCGGCGCGGTCGCTGGCCTCTGCCTCCGATCCGGTGGGCTCATCGAGCAGGCTGACCCTGCCGACGAGGTACGGCTCCGAGACGGTGTCCACATCCTCCAGGCGGAAGCGCTGCTGGCCCACGGTCAGGACGTCCAGCCGGCCGTCCGGGTAGGTGCCGGCACGGCGGATGGCGGCGGTGGTGCCGACGGCCGCGACCTGACCCTTGAGCGGACCGACCTCGCGGCCCTCACGCAGGAGCACCACACCGAACGGCTCTCCGCGCTCGATGCAGCGGTTGATCATCAGGCGGTAGCGCTCCTCGAAGATGTGCAGCGGGAGGGCCACACCAGGGCAGAGCACGGAGCGGAGCGGGAACAGCGGAATCTCGATCACCATCGAATCCTTGCAGGAATCAGAAAGGCGAGCCCGGCGGGCCCGCCTCTGGCTGGGAAGTCGGGTCAGCCGATCAGTGGCCGCAGGCGCCCGGTGCACCGGCCGACTCCTCGGTGCGGAAGCTGCTGCCGCAGCCGCAACCGGAGACGGCGTTGGGATTGTTGACCGTGAAGCCGGCGCCCATGAGCGTGTCGACGTAGTCGATCTCCGAGCCCGTGAGCAGCTGCGTGGACTGCGGGTCGACGTAGACGTTGATGCCCTTCGACTCGACCTTGATGTCCTCGGCGGCCGGCTGGTCCTCGAGCATCATGCCGTAGCGGTAGCCGCTGCAGCCGCCGCTGTAGACGTACACGCGCAGGCCGACGTTCGGGTCGGCCTCTTCCTTGGTCAGCTCGGTGAGCTTCTCGACGGCCGCGTCGGAGAGCGTGACGAGCGGAGTCTCGGTCTCGGTGGACGGGACGTTCTCTGGGGTCTGGGGCTGCGTCTCGAGCATCGAGGGGACCTCCGGGGGTGAGTCAGACTGCGGACGATCCGTGTGGATCACGGGCTTAAATCCTACCCGCACGGTAAGGATTGGGCAAGCACCGGGGCCAGAGGTTCGAGCAGGTGCGGTCCGCGCCAGAGGGATGCCGTACGCCCGGGTGGTGGGTTCTACCGTCCGCGGGGGGCACGCTTCGACCATGCCCCGCGCTGTCCCTCGCACCGTCGCGTTCGCCACCATCTTGGCCATGCTGCTCGCGCTCGTGGCCGTGGGCCCCACGTCGGCCGGCTCGGTCAAGCGCGACCCTGGTGCCGAGGCCTATGCGCTGCAGCTGCTCAACTGCACCCGGACCGGAGGCTTCGTGCGGGCGAACGGCACCTGTGCCGGTCGGGGTAGCGGCAAGTATTCGGTCAAGCGCAGGCCACTGCGGATGCATCGGAACATCAGGGCCACGGTGGCCTGGCCGTGGGCCCGCACGATGGTCGTCCACGACGCCTGCGCCCACGCCATCACGGGCAAGCCGAACCTGACGAGGCGATTGCGTAGCAGGGGCTTCCGCGCCGGGACCTACGGGGAGAACGTGGGCTGTGGCTGGGGCTCCGGCGACACGCGGGCGATCGTCCTGGCCACGCATCGTGCCATGCAGGCCGAGAAGAAAGCCAACGGCGGCCACTGGCAGAACATCAAGAACCCCGCCTACAAGAGCGTGGGCATCGGCGTGGCCAAGGGCAACGGCCGCGTGATGGTCGTGTGGGATTTCTACAGCAGGCGCTCCTAGTCACTCCGCCACGTTCTCCACGATCGTGGCGATGCCCTGCCCCACCCCGATGCACATCGTGGCCAGGCCGTAGCGAGCGTGACGACGTCGCAGCTCGTGCACCAGCATCGTCATCAGCCGCGCGCCGCTCATGCCCAGCGGGTGTCCGAGCGCGATGGCGCCACCGTTGACGTTCACGCGCTCGGGGTCCAGACCGAGCTCACGCATGCAGGCGACCGACTGGCTGGCGAAGGCCTCGTTGAGCTCGATGAGGTCGATCCGATCGATCTCCAGATCAGCGCGGGCGAGCGCCTTCTGCGTCGCCGGGACCGGACCCATGCCCATGACCGAAGGGTGCACGCCGGCCACGGCGGTGCTCACGATGCGCGCCAGCGGCCGCAGCCCGAGCGCCCGAGCGCGCTCAGCCTCGGCCATCACCAGCGCGGCCGCGCCGTCGTTGATGCCCGAGGCATTGCCGGCGGTCACGGTCCCGCTGCCATCGTCGCGGAAGACCGGCTTGAGCCCGGCCAGGACTTCGGAGGTGGTGCCGGGTCGCGGGTGCTCGTCCCGGTCGATGGTGCTGGTGCTGCCGTCCGGCTCGGGCACGGTCACCGGGACCAGTTGTCCGTCGAAGCGACCGGCCTCGATGGCGGCTGCGGCACGCGCCTGGCTGCGAGCCGCGAACTCATCCTGCTCGGCACGGCTGACCCCGAATCGCTCGGCCACGATCTCGGCCGTCTCGCCCAGCGTGACCACGGGGTAGGCCTCGTCGAGGCGCGGGTTCACGAAGCGCCAGCCGAGCTTGGAATCGGCACGCTGTGGCGGCGCTGTGGGATCGTCCGGATCGGGCCTGAGCTCGACGAACGGAGCTCGCGACATCGACTCCACGCCGCCGGCCACGACCACCTCCGCGTCGCCGGCCATGATCGCATGAGCCGCAGTGTTGACCGCCTGAAGGCCCGAGCCGCAGAGCCGGTTGACCGTCTGCCCGGCGACCTCCACCGGCAGGCCCGCCAGCAGCACCGCCATCCGCGCGACGTTGCGGTTCTCTTCGCCGGCACCATTGGCATTGCCCAGGACCACGTCATCGACAGCCGACGGGTCCACTCCCGAGCGCTCGACGGCCGCGGCTACGACGAGCGCTGCGAGGTCGTCGGGTCGGGCCCGTGCGAGCGCACCACCGAAGCGCCCGATGGGCGTCCGCACCGCCTCGGTGATCCAGACCTCGCGCAGCGGTCGCGTCAGATCGCGGGTCATGGCGCGGCCGACCGTGCGCGGCGGAAGAACTGGGTCATGGCCGGGTTGAAGATGCCTGGCCGTTCGGCCTCGACGACATGGCCGCAGTCGGGCACCACCAGCAGCTTGCCCTGGGGCAGCTGTCGCTTGACCCGAACGGCCTCGTCGAGCGGCATCCAGGGGTCGTCGTCGCCGACCGCCAGCAGCACCGGCAGCCGGATCCTCCGCAGCTCCTCGGGCATGACCTCGGTCAGGTGCTGGCTGTCCTCACCGATGGCCTCGAGCAAGCGGCGCCAGGCGCCCTCACCCTGGTGTGGGTCGTGGCGCTGCTGCAGCTCGGCTGCCCAGACCGGGTCCTCAGCCAGGATCTTGTCGGGGTCCATGCGCACACGCGCCACGCTGGCAGCCGGTTCCGGTCGCAGCGCCGGTCCGATGACCAGCATCGAGTCCACGCGCTCAGGCTCACGAGCGGCCAGTTCGACGGCGGTCCGGGCGCCCATCGAGAGGCCCATGATGTGGAACCGCTCGAGGCCAAGGGCATCGACGAAGGCGAGGGCATCGTCGACGAGCGCGGTGCGAGACCAGCCCTCGCGGACGTCGAAGACCGTACGGTGATGGGCGCGCGCATCGGGCATGAAGAGCGTGAAGTCCGGGCGCAGCAGCGGCCGCTGGGCACCCCAGTCGTGGACCCCCATCGAGGTCGCGCCGTGGAGCATGAGCAGGGGCGGTCCCTGCCCCTCGGTGACGTAATGGATGTCGAGCCCGTTGGCCCGGACGGTGGCGCTCATCGACGCTGATGTTCGCACGTCCGCGCGGCCGCCTCGCGTAGGCTGTGCCGATGACCAGCGAGGAGCTCCGCATCCGACGGGTGCCGGCCCGGGCCCACTACGACCGCGCCACCATCGACGACATCGTCGACGCGGCCCTCATCGCCCACGTGGGCACGGTGCATGACGGACGGCCGGTGGTCATCCCCATGCTGGCCGTGCGCGACGGCGACTGGCTGCTCCTGCACGGCGCTCACGCGTCGGGCACGTTCCGCCGCGGCCGAGGCCAACCGGTCTGCGTGGAGATGACGCTGCTCGATGGACTGGTGCTCGCGCGCTCGGCCTTCCATCACTCCTTGAACTACCGCTCGGTGGTCATCCACGGCGAAGCGGAGTCCATCACCGATGAGGCGGCGCGGCGCCGGGCGCTCGACCTGTTCGTGGAGCGGCTTACCCCCGGCCGCAACGAGCAGCTCCGACCGATGAGTCACGCGGAGCTGCGGCAGACGGGGGTCATGCGCGTCTCGCTCGAGCGTGCCTCCGCCAAGGTCCGCACCGGTGCGCCGGTCGACGAGGACGAGGACTACGACTGGCCGGTGTGGGCCGGTGTGCTGCCGGTGGCGACCGCCATCGGCCAGCCGCAGCCCGATCCGAAGCTGAGCGATGGCATCGGGGTCCCGCCGCACGTGCGCGATCTGGCGGACACCACGCGCTAGGCCGTCGAGGGCTCGTCCGGCCCGGGCGCCTCCAGCGGCTGGAGCAGGACATCGTGCTGCTCGGGATGCTTCTGCAGCCAGGCCACGATGAAGGGGCACTTGGGGATGACCCGGACCCCTCGCTCACGCAGATCCTCGAGCACCGCTCGCACGAGCCGGCTGCCGATGCCCTTGCCTTCGAAGCCGACGAGGACCTCGGTGTGCGTGAGCACGATGAACTCCTCGCTCACGCGATAGTCGATCAGGCCTGCCAGCTCTCGCTCGTCCCCGAGCCGAGCTTCATAGCGCTCGAGGTCAGGCACGTCGAGGACGTGCAGGTCGGGTCGCGGGGGCATCTGCTGTGGCGCGTTCATCGGCCCTCCTTGAAGGCAGCGTAGAGGCTCGGCAGCGCCGCTGCCGGATCACGGTAGAAGGCCGTTGCGTCGACCTCGATACGGGCGCGCGGGGAGGGCTCGCTGATGACCGGGGCGCTGGCGATGAACTCACGGATGACCTCGGCATGGGGCTTGAGCGAACCATCGGGTCGGACCAGGCCGAAGTGGCGCTCGTGTCGCTGGTGATCACACGGCGCTCGATCCCAGAGGTCCTCGTGGTAGTCCGCGAAGCACCAGACCATGGCGCCCGTGGCCCCGACCTCGACGAGCCGCGGGAAGACCTCGGCCAGGTGGTCCGCCAGCACCCGCTCCGAGAGCATGATCTGGTCGTGCTGCCGATAGGGCGAGCGCCAACTCCAGTCCACCGTGTCCGAGCCGGGCGGCGCGGTGCAGGCACCGAACTCCTCCATCATCGTCGGTCGCCCCGAGAGCGCCGCGGTCAGCGCGGTCGCGAAGGGCACGGTGTCGGGATCGAGCGCGCCCACGCCGAAGTTCGCGTAGATGGGATAGGTGTGCATGACCGCGAAGTCGGCGCCGGCGAAGACCTGGTCCGCTCGCAGGTGATTGCGCGTGCTCAACGATGGCGAGTGCAGCCCGATCGTCCGATGCCGCTCCGGATCGATCCCGACGATGACCTCGAACATCCGTGACGCCCACGCCGCGCCGGTGTCGTCATCGGGT
Organism: uncultured Chloroflexia bacterium; assembly: GCA_963752475.1. GTDB lineage: Bacteria > Chloroflexota > Limnocylindria > Limnocylindrales > CSP1-4 > JAFMJV01. The sequence goes on from CAVVYR010000004.1 coordinate 151,362, forward strand.
GGAACCGCAAAGTTGTCGGGCTCGTTGCCCAGGTTCCAGGCCCAGACGCCCGGGTGATCCTTGAGCCGGCCGACGACCTCGCGTAGTAGGAGTTCGGCGGCAGCGATCGCCGTGGGGTCGCTGAATGGGTTGCGGTATCTGCCGGCATCCTCGTTAGCACCACTAACGACCTGCCGGCCCTCCGGGATCTCCATGTCCCCACCGAGCAGCCAGGCGGGGGCCCAGTTGGGGCCGCTCATGTGGCCGGTGAAGAACGTGACGTCGAGCCCGAGGCCCCGTTCGGCCGCGATGTCGGCCACGACCTCGAGATCGTCGAGCGCCTCCCCTGAGACCGAGTCGGGCGTGGGCCCGAAGTCCTCCCACAGCAGGAAGATGCGGACGAGCCGCATGCCGAGGCTGGCGATGAGGTCGAACTCTTCGGCCACCTCATCGCGCTCGAAGTCCTTCCACCAGTACATCGCCTTACGTCTGGGCCAGTAGTTGACCCCGACCGGGAAGGGCTGGCCCACGGCCAGGTCATTCGCGCTCATGCGCTCAGTTTCCGCAGCTCGAAGATACGAGCCTGGAAGTCACCGCGGGCCTGCGCTTCCCAGGCGAAGTCATCCAGGAACAGGCCTTGCAGCATGAGTTCGTCACCTCCCCGCTCGAGGGTGTTGGCCCGAGTCAGCGCGTCCTCCGTCTCCGGCCACACGCTGACCTCGTAGCGCGCCTCCGGATCGAGGCCTCGCAGTCGCAGCAGCGATGGGCCCGGCAGCGGTCGCGTGAGCGTGCGGTACCAGCCCACGAGCGCGCGGCCGGCTGTGTCGTCGACGACCATCCAGGCGGTCTCGTTGCCGTCGCTGTCGAACGGGCTCCGCAGCCGGTGGAAGCGACCCTGGTGAATCAGCTCACGGCGCTCCTTGTACCAGGCGATCTGCGCTCGCACGTCGTTCGCCTCGGCCTCGTCGAGCGCACGAGGGTCGAGCTCGTAGCCGAGGTTGCCGAAGAAGGCCACGGCCGCACGGGTCGACAGCGGCGTCGCCCGGTGCAGCTGGTGGTTGGGTGAGGCCGAGACGTGCGCGCCCATCGCGACCAGCGGGTAGACCATCGAGCTGCCGTACTGGATCCGCTGGCGTTCGATCGCATCGGTGTCGTCGCTGGTCCAGGCCTGTGGAGCGAAGGCCAACAGGCCCGGATCGTTGCGCCCGCCACCGCCGGCACAGGACTCGAAGAGGATCTCCGGGAAGCGCTCGGTCAGCCGGGAGTAGAGGTCGTAGAGCCCCAGCATGTAGCGGTGGAAGAACTCACCCTGCCGCTCGGTTGGCAACGAGGCCCCGAAGGGCTCGGTCATGACCCGGTTGTAGTCCCACTTGACGTAGTCGATGGGTGCGCTCGAGAGGACGTTGCCGATGACCCGCTCGAGGTAGTCGATGACATCCTCGTTGGAGAGGTCGAGCACGTACTGGTTGCGCTGCTCGGAACGAGGCCTGCCGGAGATGCCCACGGCCCACTCGGGATGCTGGTCGAAGAGACGGCTGCGCGGGCTGACCATCTCCGGCTCGATCCAGATGCCGAAGAGGAGACCCAGGTCCTTCACGCGGCTGACCAGGTCGGGCAGGCCCGAGGGCAGCTTCCGCAGATCCACGGTCCAGTCGCCTAGCGACGAGTCGTCGCTGTCACGCTGGCCGAACCAGCCATCATCGAGCACGAACAGTTCCGCGCCCAGGTCCTTCGTGGCGGCAGCCATCTCGACGAGGGTGTCCTCGTCGAAGTCGAAGTAGACGCCCTCCCAGCTGTTGAGCAGGACCGGGCGCGGCTTGTCGCGCCACGTCCCGCTCGACAGCCGCTCCCGGTAGTGGCGGTGGTACGCGTCGGATACGCCGCCGAGTCCCTCGTCCGACCAGACCAGTACGGCTTCGGGGATCTGCAGATCCATGCCCGGCTCGATGCGCCAGCTGATGGACTCTGGGTCCATGCCGATGCGTGCGCGCACGGTGTCATACGGGTCGACCTCGACCTCAGCGAGGAAGTTGCCCGAGTACACCAGCGACATGCCGATGGCCTCACCCGAGGCCTCGGTCGTCGACGGGCGTCGGAGCAGGAGGAACGGGTTCTGCTGGTGACCGGACGATCCGCGCTGGCTGCGCAGCGCTCGCGTCCCACGCACCAGCGGCGCGTCGATGATCTGCGTCTCGCGCGCCCATTCGCCCGCGAGCTGCAGCAGGTTCCAGTCACGGTCGGGCAGGTCCAGCACCGCGCTCATGGCCGTGGTCAGCTGGATATCGCCGCTGCCGCCGTTGACGACGCGCATGCTGCGGGTGATCAGCGGCCGGTCGGCGTAGACGGTCAGCAGCAGCCGGACCCGGAGGCCGGAATGACGATCGAGGAGCACGACCTCCACCGACTCGGCCTCTGACGGGTCGTCCACATACGTCGAGGGAAGTCCATCGAGATGAGGCTTGCCGGCGCTGATGACATGGTCCTGGTAGCCGAGCTGGAGCACGGTGCTGCCGTCGGGATGGCGCACGCCGATGCCGGGAATGCGGAAGTCGCCGCTACCGACGCTGGGCAACTCACGTGGAAGCGGGTCCCCGATCTGGTTGAAACGCGTCGTGTACGAATGCCGCAGGAAGTGCCCGTAGTCGCGCTCGGTCGCAAGCCGGGGCCCGAAGTAGAGGTGCGACAGAAGGCCGTCCTCGGGAACACTGATCACGTAGCTGATGAGCTCGTTGTGCAGGTGCAGCTGCCGACCCTGCTCCCGCCATTCGATGGGCATCCCCGGCCTTCTCCTTCGACTGTGGCACACGCATCGGCGACGTTCACCGATCGTGCGCCGGGCGATGGTACGACGGCAGCCAGGCGCGGACACGACGTTCGAACCACTTCTCGCCTACGATACGGAGCGTCTTCGAACAAGCCCAAGTTACGTTAAGAGGAACGCCGTCCGTGAAGAAGACCCTGATCACTGCTGCGCTGGTCGCCAGCCTGAGCCTCGTCGCTGTCGCCTGCGACAATGACGAAGACCCCACCGCAGGAGCCCACCGCCGAGCCGGCAGCGACCGAGGTGGAGGACGCCGAGGCGACCGATGGCCGGCCGAGGTGGAAGACGCCGAGGCGACCGAGGAGGAGAGGCCGAGGAGGAGATGGCTGACGCCGAGGAGATGGCCGAGGAGGCGACGCCGAGGAGGACGTCGCTGACGAGGAGAGCCGAGGCCTAGCGCCACTCCCTACACGACGAAGGCCGTCCGGGTGACCGGACGGCCTTTTCGATTCGGTGGCCTACCGCTTCAGATCGCCCGCATGCGGTTGTTGCGCTTCTCATGCGTCAGCTCTGCCAAGCCGAGCGCTTCCAGCAGCGGCGGCACGTACATGCCGAAGCGACCGCGATAGCCCTGGCGCAAGCCGTAGAAGCCGCCGACCGGGTTGTCGGCGGACCGTCCCCAGGCCTCGACGGTGTCCGGCTTGGGGTCCTTCTTCTCGTCCGCGGCGCCAAGGTCCATCCATTCACCACGCGCTTCGAGCATGGCCTGGAGGTCCTCGATGCAGCGCAAGCTGGTACGAGAGCTTGGTCGAGCCGACCTGGCAGACGAGCGCGGGCGGATCGGCCTCCTCGTCGCTGGTACATCGTGTACTCGGACGAGCCCGGGTGGGGTCTGAAGGACCCAGGGATCGTCCTTGGTGCCGGTGCCGGTAGCCTGCCATGCGCCTGCCTCCTGTGAGGGGATGGGCGCCAGAGCCTAGCGAGTCCCGGCGCTCAACTCCAGTCCGGCTCGTAGGGCAGTTGCGCCAGCACCCAGTAGCCACCTCCGTCACGGGGGCCGGCGTCGAGGGTGCCACCCAGAGCCGCGACCTCCTTGCGCACGGCTTCGAGACCAGCCGTTTGCTGCTTGGCGTCACCGGTGGCGACGCCATCGTCGGAGACCTCGATCTCGAGCGCGTCGGGCTCGAAGCGCACGAGCACGCTCGCCGTCGCCTGAGTGGTGCCGTCGAGCGTGGCCATCAGCGACTCCTCTACGACGCGATAGGCCACCGCGTCGAGCTCCGATGTCAGGGGTACAGGCCGGCCTGTCACCTGCAGGCCCACGGGCAGCCCGGCCTTGGTGACCTCGTCGACGAGGTAGTCGAGGTCGCCCAGTCCGGGGCCGGCTTCGGGCAGGGGCGTCCCGTCGGGCGCGAGCAAGCAGGCCGATCAGGCGCTGCGACTCCTCGAGCGCTTCGGTGCCCGCGGTGTCGACCACCACGAGCGCCTCGTGCGCCGAGCGGGGGTCCTTGTCCAGCGTCCGGCGGGCCTCGCGGGCCTGCAGGACGATCGTGCTGAACGCCCGCTCGAGGACATCGCGCAGCTCGCGCACGGTGTCATCGCGACCGGCCGAATCCGGGGTGGCGTAGCCGTGCGACCAGGCCCACTCGCGATCGTCAGCACCGACGCGCTCATCACGGCGGGCGAGGCGCACTCGCCTGACGGCCTGGCCCAGCAGCCAGGGCGCCCACAGCAGCAGTACCGGCCCGGCGATCTCGCGCGCCTCGAGGGGGTCGCCGCCGCCACGCAACACGAGCAGCCCGGTGAGGACGCCGAGGCCGAGGGCACCGATGGTGGCGGCTCGGCCGCCACTCCAGGCGCCGATGGAGTAGGAGCTCAAGGCCAGGCCGATAGCGATGGTCACCACGGACTCGAGCTGTCCTCGACCCATCAGCGCGAGGGCCACGACCGCGGCCACCAGGGGCACGATGGGCATGCGCGAGCGGAGCGCCAAGGTCGACAAGAAGACGGCGCCCGCGATCACGGCCGCATCCTCGGTGACATCGAGGCCGGCAACGAAGGGCTCACCCAGGACGACGACGTCGGTGAGATAGACCTCGGCGATGTAGGCCGCGGTCAGGACCAGGGCGGTGAGCGCATCGAGGTGCGCGCGGATGAAGCGAAGGACTCCCACGGCTCGAGGCTACCGCGCCTTGGGGTCAGGCGTGCACGGAGTGAGCCCGATACGAACGACCGCCTGCTACCGTGGCTTCGTATCAGCCAGAAGGGGCTGGAAGGAGGAGGTCTCATGGGTCTCAAGGAATACCAGCCCGGAACGCGGTTCTCAGGCGTCGTCGGTCGCACGTTCGATACCTCGGAGCCGGCCTGGCCGGCGCCGCGGCGCGCGAAGGAGGGCATGCCCAACGTGCTCTTCATCGTCCTCGACGACACGGGCTTCGGGCAGCTCGGCTGCTACGGCAGCCCCATCCGCACGCCTAACCTGGACAAGCTCGCAGGCAACGGCCTGCGCTACAGCAACATGCACACGACGGCGCTGTGCTCGCCCACGCGCTCGTGCATCCTGACCGGCCGCAACCACCACTCGAACCACCTCGCCGGAATCACCGAGATCAGCACCGGTTTTCCCGGCTACGACGGCTACATCCCCTTCGAGAACGGGTTCCTCGGCGAGATCCTCCAGCGCGAGGGCTACAACACCTTCGCCGTGGGCAAGTGGCACCTCACACCGGCCGATCAGGTCTCGGCCGCCGGACCCTACGACCGCTGGCCGCTGGGCCGTGGCTTCGAGCGCTACTACGGCTTCCTCGGCGGCGACACACACCAGTACTACCCCGAGCTGACACACGACAACCATCGCGTCGAGCCCGAGAAGACACCCGAGGAGGGCTACCACCTGACCGAGGACCTGGCCGACCACGCCATCGGCATGATCGCCGACTCGAAGCAGGTGGCGCCCAACAAGCCCTTCTTCATGTACTTCGCCACCGGCGCCATGCACGCGCCACATCACGTGGCCAGGGAGTGGGCCGACAAGTACAAGGGCGTCTTCGACGATGGCTGGGACGCGTACCGCGAAAAGGTCTTTGCGCGTCAGAAGGAGCTGGGCGTCGTGCCGCAGGAGGCGGTGCTCTCACGCCACGATCCCGATGTCCAGGAGTGGGACAGCCTGTCGGACGACGAGCGCAAGGTCTATGCCCGAATGATGGAGGTCTACGCCGGCTTCCTCGAGCACACCGACCACCACATCGGCCGGATCGTCGACTTCCTCGAGAAGATCGGCGAACTCGAGAACACGCTGGTCATGGCCATCAGCGACAACGGCGCCAGCTCGGAGGGCGGCCCCACCGGCTCGATCAACGAGAACCGCTTCTTCAACTACATCGAGGACACCGTCGAGGAGAACCTTGCGGCTCTCGACGAGCTTGGCGGCCCCAAGTACTTCAACCACTACCCCTGGGGCTGGACCTGGGCAGGCAACACGCCCTTCCGCCGCTGGAAGCGGGAGACGTACCGCGGCGGCATCAGCGATCCCTTCATCGTCCACTGGCCCGCGGGCATCGAGGCCAAGGGCGAGATCCGCTCACAATACGGCCACGCCATCGACATGGTCCCGACCGTGCTCGAGGCCCTGGGCATCGAGCCGCCCGGCGACATCCGTGGCGTGCAGCAGTCCCCGATCGAGGGCGTCAGCATGGCGCAGAGCTTCGACGACGCCGCGGCCGAGACGGAGCACGTCACGCAGTACTTCGAGATGCTCGGGCACCGCTCCATCTATCACGACGGCTGGCGGGCGGTCTGCCCCTGGCCGGGAACATCCTTCGCCGAAGGCCAGCCGTTCAGCACGCCCATCACGGCCGAGGCGCTCATCGAGCTCGATGCCAACGGCTGGGAGCTCTACCACGTGGCCGAGGACTGGGCCGAGAACGAGAACGTCGCGGGCCAGCACCCCGCGAAGCTGACCGAGCTCATCTCGCTCTGGTACGTCGAGGCCGGCAAGTACAACGTGCTACCGATCGACGGCCGCGCCCAGCAGCGCTTCGCTGATGAGCGACCGGTCATCGCCCAGGACCGCTCACGCTACGTCTTCTACAACGACACCCAGGAGGTGCCGCCCAACGCGGCGCCGCGCATCCTCAACCGCCACCACACCATCCACGCGGCCGTCGAGATCCCGGAGGGCGGCGCCGAGGGCGTGCTCGTCTCACAGGGCGGTGTGGACGGCGGCTTCACCTTCTTCGTCAAGGACGGAAAGCTGCGCTACACGTACAACTACTGCGCGGTCGACTACTACCACCTCACCTCAGACGCGGACGTCCCGACCGGCAAGCACATCCTGAGCCTGGAGTGGGAACCGACTGGCGAGGCGGATCCGATGAGGGGCAAGGGCGTGCCGGCGAAGGTGACGCTGTTCGTCGACAGCGAGCCCATCGGAGGCGGCGATCTGCCGGTCACGATCCCGCTGTCACTGGGCCTGGCCGGCGGCGTGTCGATCGGTCGCGATGCCGGTGCGCCCGTGACCGATGACTACGTCGGTCCGTTCGTCTTCTCGGGCGCGCTCGATCGGCTCGTCTACGACGTTTCGGGCGAGAGCGTGGTCGACCACGAGACGGAGATCCGCGTCGCCCTCGCCCGCCAGTAGGCCGGATACCGGACGGGCTGCCCGGTCAGCCGCGCGCCGTCCCGTCCCAGTAGGTCTGCGCCAGGGCCCACGCGTCCCGGCCGCACTGCGCGCCCATGACCCGACCACGCAGGTCGTCGGCCTCGACGTGGATGCCACCGTAGAGGCGTGAGAGCCCGGCCTGATCGGCCGCGTCGTAGTACGTGGCCCAAGCCAGCGGCACGTCGACGCTGGGCCCGAGCTCGAACTCGAGCGAACCCGCCGGCACCGTCCAGGTGCCGAGCCCACCGGGGAAGTACGCCGAACCGGTCATCTCGGTGAGCACCTCCGCGGCCGCTCGGCTGAAGGTGGAGTGGCCGCTGACGTAGCCCGCGAAGCTGGGCGTCACGAAGGTCGAGAGCTGGTAGGGCACCCACTCGACCGCCCGGATCCAGTCGACCCCGCCGAGCTCCGACTCGGTCTCGCGGGGGTTCCCGCTCCAGGCCCGCACCGCGATCTCCCCGACGAAGTCATCGAGGTGCTCGTGGCGCTCGCCGGCGGCGGCCGAGGCCGCGGTGATGAGCTCGACCTGGCCCTCGATGAGCGGCAGTCCGTCGGGGTGATACGCGGGCAGTGCCGGATCGCTCGACTGACCGAGGCCGCCCATGTAGCCGGATCATGCTGATCGGCCGCACGTAGTCGTAGTGGCCCTTGGCGCCCCAGGCGGCCACGGCCGCATCGTGCACCGCGCCGTTGAGCGCGAGGTACAGCTTCACATCCCATTCGAGCGGGTCGAGCACGGGGCCGCGGCCGGCGATGCGGCGTTCGAACGCGGGGTGGTCGACGACGCTGTTGGCGAGCGTGTTCCAGTGGCCCGGCGGGGTCTCCGAGTCGGGACCGTCGGCCCAGAACTCGGCCAGCACGCGCCCGAAGTCCGCGCGCGGTACCTCGACCGGCGCATACGGCAGGCTGGTCCAGGGGTTGAACGCGTGGCCGGCCCGATCGTTCGTCCCCAGCGGCGCGTTGCCCCAGGTGGCCGGGCCGATGTCGACGGTCACGCCGTCGCGCGGGTCCAGCAGCGCGCTGTACGCGACGACCTCCACGGCCTTGGCCTTGAACTCGGCATCGGTGGCGGGGTCACCGAGATGGGGCGGGCCGCCGGGGTCGATGGGCATGCCGTGCTCGAGCGGCTCGGGCAGGGCGAAGGAGGTGACCTCGCCCCAGTGCGGCCCGATGAACTCCTGCGGCCCGATCGGCAGCAGCTGGCCGTTCTGGGTGTAGCTGATCTCGAGCGCCAGCGGCTGCCAGCGGTTGGGGTCGGTCATGACCGTGCCCGGCTCCTGCACGATCATCGGCTCGTTCACCGCGACGTAGTCGCGCGTGGTGTAGCCCTGCTGCTCCAGCGCGCCGTCGTCCATGGTGGCCTCGATGACCGTGGCCGCGATGCGGTTGCCCAGCGTGGCCGGGGTCGCATCGTCGGCGGCCTCGATCTCCCACGGGTAGCAGAGCTCGGCCATGAGCTGGTCGAACCGGCGCAGGGACTGCGCACCTCCGGCGCTGTCGCGGTAGCGGTGCGACAGGACGCGGTAGGCGGCGTAGCTGACGGCCTCGTCGCGCGCGGCCGCGACGTCGTCGGCGGTGGCCTTGCCGCCATAGAAGACACCATCGGCGGTCGAGTCGTAGGCGGCCCAGGCATCCCACATCGCAGCCGACGCGTGGTAGAGGTTGCGCGCGTGCACGGTGGGGGCCGGGAAGTCACGGCGGATGGCGTCGAGCAGGGCCTCGTCCCAGAGGCGGGCGACCGAGTGCTCGCGGTCAGCGCTCGGCACGCAGGTGGACGGGTCCACCGACGGGACCGGCGGCAGCTCGGGCCCGGCCTCGCTCTCGCGCACCAGGGGCAGCGCACCGGTCATCTCGGTCGCGCTGGTCAGGGCCACCGGGCTCATCCCGCCACGCTCGATACGGATGCGCTGGTCGGCGCTGACCGGGGTCCACTCCCCAGCCTCCCCATCGGGCCAGGTCACGCGCACCTCGGCCTGCTCGGCCGGGCCCAGGCCGAAGTGGGTCGGGCCCAGCTGGCCCGAGATGTGGCCGCCGCCCACGGTGACCTCGCGCCGCTGGATCCCGCCTTCGGCCTTGATCTCGATCCAGGCGCCGATCGCGTCGGCGTTCGGCCCTTCCTCGTGCAACTCGACGGCCAGCCAGTGGCCCATCGGTGCGGGCTCGGTGGCGGTGCCCGCGCCGGCGTTGCGCCAGATGCGCACCGGCACCTCGCGGTTGACCTCGACGAGGTCAAGCAGGCCATCGAGGTTGAGGTCGGCCAGTGCCGCCCCGCGGGTCTTGTCGAAGTGGACGATACCGGCTTCGATGGCACCCTCCGTCCACGTGCCGTCGCCCTGTCCGATGAGCAGGTTGGACGGGTCGTCCGCGGCATGGTCGGGCATCTGCTCGACGTTGCCCTTGGCCACGTAGAGGTCGGGCACGCCGTCGTTGTTGACGTCGTCCCACTCCGCGTGCCAAGCGGTCGAGGGGAGGTCGATGTCGCCCGCGAACGGCTGCGGCGCATCAACGCCTGCGGAGTAGGCCATATCGCCGAAGGTCGGCTGGTGGGGATCGCCAGTCAGGCTGCGCAGGCGGTTGCCGGCCATGGTCGAGATGTAGTACTCGGGATAGCCGTCGTCGGTCACATCCTGGCCCGCGATACCCATGCCGAAGACCGAGAGATGCTCCCAGCCGTCGTCGCGCGTGAACGCGTTCGCGGGAGCCTCCGCGCCTACCTGCCAGAGCTGTTCCTCGCCCTCGCCCGGGCGGTAGTACTGGCGGTCGTTGGAGACGCGCAGGTCGCGCCGGCCACTGCGATCCCAGTCGCTGAAGAGCATCGAGAGCGTGCAGTGCCCGGGGATGACCTCGGGCTCGCCGTAGCCGTCGCCCTGCGCGCGGTAGATGGCATTGGCGTCGCATTCGGGCGTCTGCCCGGCCTCGGTGATGGTCAGGTAGTCGCCCACGGCCAGGGTCGGGAAGCCCCCGCCCGGCTCCCACTTCGCGCTGAGCGCGGTCGACCAGTCGTCGTCGCCATCGAAGCCCCAGGCCTCGTTGGTCCGCTCGAAAGCGCACTCGCCGAGCCCGCGCAACAGGACGTTCTCGCCCCGGCGCAGCACGGCCAGGTCGGTGATCCCGTCGGCATCGACGTCGAGGGGGTAGGCGCCGGTGACCTCGGTCAGATCGGTCGTCTCGCTCGCGAGCTGCTCGAAGGCCAGCGGCCCACCGAGATCACTGCGGTTGCGATACAGCCCAGCCGGGTCGGCGCCGCCAGCGAAGTAGAGATCGGGCAGCTCGTCGTCGTCGCAGTCGAGGACGGCCACGCCGCCACCGGTGAAGAACTGCCAGGAGCCGGCATAGGTGTGATCGACACCGGTACCCGCCTCCTCCACGAAGAGCGGCACGGCCGGGGCGTCGGCCGGGGCGACCTGCTCTCCACCGCCGGTGGCCGCGACGGTGGAGGTGGCCATCGCCATGGTCAGGAGGGCCGCGATGGTGGCACGCACGGTCTCGGACATGGTCCCGCCAGTCTAGCGATGCTTGGTCGAGGCGGGCCGACTATCGGATGGCCCGGCGCCCATGCCTAGCTGTCCTTCCCGGGGTTAGTGAGACATCAGGTCATGCGGCCATCAACTCGGTCAGCCAGTCCTGGAGGTGCTGGAGCGCTGGCACGTGCTCGAAGCCACGATCGGTGAAGGGCGTGCCGTCGTAGCGCTCAGCGGGAGTCTGCCAGTCGAGTTCGCCGTGGAGCCGGTGATAGTCGTAGTAGACCGCGAAGCGCATCAGTCCCTCGTCCGCGGCCTCGGGCGTGGGGAACAGCTCGCGGTCGAGCAACTCCGCCTGGAGCACGCCCCAGAAGCGCTCGATCTTGCCGTTCGTCCAGGGCGAGTTGACCTGCGTTCGGACGTGGCGGATGCGCAGCTGCTCGAGGGTCTTGCCGAAGAGCGTCAATACCCCCGGCATCCAGGTCGCGAAGGGGCTGCCGTTGTCGCTCATGACCTCGAGCGGGATGCCCACCAGCTCGAGGCACTCGTCGAACCAGGCGAGGATGGGCTCGGTGGCCGGCCGGGGCAGCACCCGCAGGCCGATGAGGTAGCGGCTGTGGTCGTCGACGAGCCCGACGATCCAGACCTTCGTGCGCTCGTGCTCCGACCGTCGGAGCCAGAAGGGACCCTTGATGTCGATGTGCCAGAGCTCGTCGGGCCGGGAGCGCTCGTACGCGGGGCCACGTGGGCGGTGGACCCCGGGCCGTGCGGCACCGTACTCGCCGAGCAGCGTGTCTACCGCGTGGTGGCGCAAGGGGTAGATGCCCCGACGGGTGAACTCGGCGGCGAGGCGCTTGCTGTTCCAGTACGTCAGGAGGCGCACCACGATGACCGCCCGCTCGATCGGGGCCGGGAGCCGCTCCGGGACCGGACCGCGCCGTTCGTGGCGCAGGGCCTCGATGCCACCGTCCGCGTAGCGTCGTCGCCAGCGATGGAGGCTGGCTCGGCTGGCCCCGAGCGCGAGGGCCGCGGCGATGCCCTCGGTGAGGGCGGTCCGGACGCAGCGGATGCGGAACCGGAGGCCCTCGAGGTCCTCACGCTGCGGCGGTCCCGGCGGCCGTCCGCCGCTCGTGGCGAGGAAGAGGAACCCGGGTCCCTCCTGGTATCGGTTGCGAAGTGGACGACGGTGCCGGTCGGAGCGTGTCATCCGGCAACGCTAGATACCCCTGCGACCCGATGTCTCACTAACCCCGGGAACTACACCTAGGAGACTGGTGTGAAACCGGCCACTCACGGCCTGAGATAGTCCGGTGGATGGCCTCGCGCCGTGGTGACCGGACCTTCAGCGGGTCGGTCGGAACGGTCCGCCGTGGCCCGGCCGGGTCCCCGTGGCGATCAGGGCCGGCCTGGGCGGCCGCAGGGGGTAGCCCCCGGTCACCCGCTCCCCGTCATCGGTGCTCAGCCGGCCTGCGCGGTCTCGGTCGGTCCTGGACCGAGGACCCCGAGCACCGCGAGACGGGCCAGGTTGACCGCGGCCGCGAGCAGCGAGAAGTCGGCCGCCACCTTCGGTCGACCCCGCACCCGGGCGCGACGGCCACCGTGGTGACGACGCACGAGCTGGGCGATGCGACGCTCGACCTTGGGTCGGGTGGCCCGGTAGTCGGCCAGCCAGGCGGGATCCCGGCGCGCGGCGCGGGCCCGGACGAGCGCGGCCTCGTAGGGTCCCACCGTGATGCTGCGTCCATCCTTCGCGGTCGTGCAGCGGGCGCGAGGGGACAGGCGGCACAGGCCGACCCGAAGCTGGCCTCGGCCGCCCGGCGGCGTCGGGCCCGCAGCGGGACGGTCAGCCCGGCCGGGCAGGTGACCGTGGCCGCCTCGCGGTCGATGGCGAAGTCATCCTTGCTGAAGCGGCCACCCAGGGCGACCGACGGCTGCACCTTGATGCGCGGCTCGGCCCCGGCGGTCTCGAGCGTCTCGAGCAGTGCGCCACTGCCGTAGCCGGCATCGCCGTAGACGACGGGTGGCACGCCGGGGCCGGGCTCGCGGGCTTCGAGCTCGGCCTCGAGCAGCTCGGGTGCGACCGCCGCATCGCCGCCGTTGCCCGGCGTCACGGCCGTCGCGGTCACGATCTCGCTGTCGGGGTCGATCGCGACGTGGCCCTTGTAGCCGTCGAAGCTGCGGGCCTGGGTCTTGTGCCCGTGGCGGGCATCGGGATCGACCGTGCTGACGATCCGGTCGGGCGCCACCCGCCGGGCGATGCGGAAGGTGCCCTCGCCGTCGGTCTCGAGGTCCTGGCCCAGCAGCGTCGCGAGCAGCGCGGCGGCCTCGGCGAGGGGCGCGTCGATGGCCTCGCCCTCGAGCGCGACGAGCAGCGCGCTGGCATCGGTCGCGACGCATCGATGAGGGCCTCGCGCGCTGCGGCGTCCTCCCAGTCGATGGCGGGCTTGCCGCCGCTTCGATAGTCGTCGTCACGCCCGAGGAGGGAACGGAGCTCGTCCTCGCGCTCGCCCGCGACCCGGAGCAGGCCGCGGATGCCCGAGCGCAGGAGCGTGACGGTGTCCATCGTGGCCACCGCGTCATAGAGCGGCGTCGAGTCGAGCACCGGCGGCGACCACGAGGCCGGCCTCGCGGGCCGCGCCGAGGGCGACCTCGAAGATGCGCTCCGGATGTTCGGAACCCGCGAGGCGGGCACGCATGTCCACGAGCACGGTGTGGCTGAAGCCGGGATGGTCGAAGTCGAGCCCACCGCAGGCGTACTTCCAGCGTACGTCGAAGCTGAAGCGCTCGACAGCCTCACGGTCGGACAGGCCCTCGAGGCGCTGGAGCACCATCACCACGGCCACGATCATCGGTGGCACCGAGCGCCGCCCGACGTCGGTGAAGAGGTCCGCGAAGGCCTCGTCGGGGAAGAGTCGGTGGCACTCACGGTGCAGCAGGGCGTAGACCGAGTCGGGTGCGACCCGACCCTCGCAGTAGCTCGCACTGGAACGGAAGATGTCGGCCTGGGTGGGGCTGTGTCCGAGCGTCATGCCGCCAGATTCCCAGATCCCCGCTTCGATCGCCGACCGATCTCGCATCTCCAGGCGGTCAGGACGGCGGCACGAAAGACACAGCTCCTAGGCCATGTCGATGGTCACGTCGTCGGCCACGCCGCCGAGCATGGTGTAGTCGGTGGGCGCCGTCTGCAGCAGTGAACCGGGCACGAACTCGCTGACCGGACCGTGGGCCACGAGGCGGGCGATGAAGCGCTGCCAGCTGACCCCGCCGCCGAGATCGCCGTCCAGCCAGAACGAGCGTCGGGCCGCGCCGAGGATCTCGGCGGGGCCGATGGTGGCAGCCTTGGGCGGCACGTTGGACCAGTCGCCGCCGAATGAGTGCAGCGCATTCTGCATGATGGTCATGGGGTTGAGCTCCACGATCCGCGGACCGGCAGCCTTGTAGGCCTCGAGGTCACCACCAAACTCGTGGCCAAGGTGTGACTCCCAGAAGGCGATGTGGCCACACCAGCCGATGCCGCCATAGCAGGTGTCGGCGCCACCAAGCTCCGCGATCGCCTCTCCGTACCCTTCGATGGTCTCGGTGGAGGGGAAGTGGATCTGACCTTCGGGCGGACGAAGCTCGGCGTCGATACGGTCCCAGAAGACCTCGTACATCGCGCGCTTGAAGGAGCCCTCCCAGGTGACCGGGGCGGTGTTGCCCTCCTCGTCCGCGTACTCGTCCATGTTGAAGGTGTGGACGTGGTCCATGGTCAGGCCGCGCTCGTTGATCATGGCCACGGCCTTGGTGAACTGCGGTACGGGGCCCACCGGCAGGATGAGCACGCAGCGGCGGCCCTCCTCGCGGGTGGTCTCGATGCGCGCGACGATGTCATTGGCGAAGGCCGTGTAGAAGGCGTCCACGTCGTCCTCGACCCGGATGCGGAACTCGGGGTTGGGATGCTGCGTGATCTCCGCGCGCGTGATGGCGCGAACTCGCGCGAGCTCGGCCCGGTCACGGAACTCGATGAAGTTGGCGAGGTTGTAGGTGAACGTGCTCATGTCCGGCCAGGACGCCGAAGGTGCGGCTCTGAACCGCATCGCCAAGGGCACGCAGACTCAGACCGTCTGGGTCGACGCACGCGTCCTGGGCGAGGCTGCCGCCAACGTGGCCGTGGCCCTGGCCGGTGGCGCGGCCCTCGACGAGATCGAAGGCTCAGCCATCTTCTCCGATGGCCCCAACGGTGTGGACATGAACTCCGTGCTGCTGACGCCGGTCTCGGTCACCCAGGACAACCTCGGCGAACTGGTCGAGGCTGGCTGGATCACCGAGGAGGAACTGTGCGCGGGCGTGGAGGCCGGCTCGATCGCCGCTTGCCCGTAGTCGATATCCGGTAGCCGCACGAACGCCCCGCCACGGCCAGAACCGTGGTGGGGCGTTCGCATTCCCGGCGCGAGGAGCCCTGACAGATCCGAGCAAGGCTGGAGACCGTGGAGCTGCAGGGTCTCGGGCTGCCCATGCGCTCGACCTGATGTAATCGTTTGCTGCCAAGTCCGCAGCCGGATCCGCTCCTGTAAGCGGTTTCAGATTCTTGGCTCCAGCTATTTGACAGGTGCGCCACGGCGTGCGGTAATCCCTCTGCGAAAGGAACGACATCGTTCCGCGCGGGGGACAGCCTTGTTCCCGAAAGAAGGAACGTCCCCCCGTTCCACATAGGAGGAGGACCGCGAATGCGGAATGCCAAGATTGGCGTAGTTGGCGCGCTTGCCCTGTCCCTGACTGCCGCCTCGTTCGGCGCAGCTCTCGCGCAGGACGATGAGGTCGTCGTCGGTGTGTCCTGGAACAACTTCCAGGAGGAGCGCTGGGCGCTGCGTGACGAGCCGGCGATCAAGGCCGTGCTCGACGAGGCCGGGGCCCAGTACATCTCGACCGACGCCGCGTCGTCCGCCGAGAAGCAGGTCTCCGACATCGAACAGCTCATCACGCAGGGTGCTGACGCTCTCATTATCCTGGCCCAGGACAACGAGGCGATTCTGCCCGCAGTGCAGGATGCGCTCGACCAGGGCATCCCCGTGGTCGCCTACGACCGCCTCTTCGAGACGGAGGCCGATGGCGCCTACTACGTCACGTTCGACAACGTCGAGGTCGGCCGCATGCAGGCGCGTGCGATCCTCGAGGCGATGCCGGCTGGCAACTACGTCTTCATCAAGGGCAACTCGGCTGACCCCAACGCAGACTTCCTGCGCGGCGGCCAGCAGGAAGTCCTGCAGGAGGCCATCGACGCTGGCGACATCGTCAACGTCGGCGAGCAGTACACCGACAACTGGGATCCGGCTGTTGCCCAGCGCAACATGGAGCAGATCCTGACCGACAACGACAACATGGTCGACGCGGTCGTGGCTTCGAACGACGGTACCGCCGGTGGTTCGATCGCAGCCCTCGCCGCCCAGGGTCTTGACGGTGTGGTTCCGGTCTCCGGCCAGGACGCTGAGAACGCGGCCCTGAACCGTGTGGCGCTCGGCACCCAGACCGTCACGGTCTGGAAGGACGCCCGCGAGCTGGGCAAGGCTGCAGCTGAGCTGGCCCTGCAGGCTGTCGACGGCATGGTCGAAGGCACCACCGAGTTCGCTGATGGTCCCAAGGGCATCGCCATGGAAGCGATCCTCCTGGCCCCGACCCCGATCCAGCAGGACAACCTGCAGCTCGTGGTCGACGCCGGCTGGATCAGCCAGGAAGAGCTGTGCGCAGGCGTGGAGGCCGGCACGGTCGAGGCCTGCGGCTAGTCCTAGCTCACTCGTAACCGTCACGCGCCCTGTGCAGGCAGCGAGCCTCACAGGGCGCGTACTCTATTCCGGTCCGCGACATGACCACCATCGGAGCTGGGGAGAACCCGAATGAGTGACACGCCGGCGACCCCTGCCGAGAAGACACCGGCAGCAGGTGGGCCGCAGCCAGGCGGCGGCACCTTCAATGAGTTCAAGCGCGCCGGCGGTGCGCTCTACCGCGCCACCGAGGTGGATGGCCGACTGCTCGGCCTGATGATCGCGCTGGCCGTCGCCTGGATCATGTTCGACATCCTGTCCAGGATCTACGGACAGGGCGGCGACTCCATCTTCGGCGGCAGCTTCCTGACGCCGCGCAACCTCTTCAACCTGTCGGTCCAGACCGCCTCGGTCGCGGTCATGGCCACCGGCATGGTGCTCATCATCGTGTCGCGCAACATCGACCTCTCGGTCGGCTCCATGCTCGGCTTCCTGGCCATGGTCATGGCCATCGTGCAGAAGGAGATCCTGCCCGACTTCATCGGGTTCGACAATCAGTTCACCTGGCTCATCGCGCTGGCCGTCGGCATCACCATGGGCGCACTCATCGGAGGCGGCCAAGGCTTCCTCATCGCCTTCCTGGGGATTCCGGCCTTCATCGTGACCCTGGGCGGCATGCTCGTCTGGCGTGGTGGAGCATTCCTGCTTGCGAGCGGACGGACGATCGCGCCGCTCGACGAGAACTTCAGCCGCATCGGTGGTGGCACGGAAGGTGCGCTGGGCTTGCTCGGGATGGACCTGGGCATCGGCTCTTCGACCTTGAGCTGGATCCTGGGCTTCCTCGTGGTCGGCGGCCTCGTCGTCCTCGTGGTCATGGCTCGCCGGCGCCGGCAGGCCTTCGACTTCCCCACCCGTCCGAGGTGGGCAGAGGCCCTCATCATCGGTATCGGCACCGTGCTCGTGCTGGGTGGGGTCTGGGTCGTCAACAGCTACAACTGGCCCATCCGCGTGGCCCAGCGCTACGCTGAGGCCAACGGCATCGAGATCCCCGAGGGCGGGCTGATCCTCTCGACCGGCATCGCCTACCCGGTGCTCATCATGATCGCGGTCGCCGCGGTCATGACCTGGATCGCACGTCGCCGCCAGTTCGGCCGCTACGTGTACGCCATCGGCGGGAACCCTGAAGCAGCTGAGCTCTCAGGCATCAACGTGCGCCGCACGCTGATGCTGACGTTCGCGCTCATGGGTGTGCTGGTGGCCATCAGCGCCGCTATCACCTCGGGTCGCCTGGACGCGGCCACGAATGCGCTGGGGCAGTGGAACGAGCTCTTCGTCATCGCTGCGGCCGTCATCGGTGGCACCTCGTTCGCCGGCGGCATCGGCACCATCCCAGGCGCCATCCTGGGCGCACTCTTCATGCAGACCCTGCAATCGGGCATGGTGCTCATCGGCTTTGACACGGCCCAGCAGAACATCGTCGTCGGCATCGTCCTGGTGATCGCCGTCGGCATCGATACCGCCTATCGCAGGAGGGCATCCACATGACCGCCGAAGAGACCGCCATGGCGGCTGCTCCCGAGCCCACACCCGAGCCCGAGGCAGAGCCTGAGACCCGAGCCCGCATCTCCACGAGCGGAACGCCGCTCGTGGAGATGCGCAAGATCAGGGTCTCCTTCGGCGGCGTCCACGCTGTCGACGACGTGACCATCGACCTCTACCCGGGCGAGGTCATGGGCCTCGTGGGAGGCAACGGTGCCGGCAAGTCGACGCTGATGAAGTGCCTGTCGGGCGCGCGCCCACCCGATTCGGGGTCGATCCTCGTGGACGGCCAGAAGGCGGAGATCAACAACCCGCGGCAGGCCAAGAAGTACAACATCGAGACCATCTACCAGACGCTGGCCCTGGCCGACAACCAAGACGCGCCGGCGAACATGTTCCTGGGCCGCGAGCTCAAGACGCGACTGGGCAATCTCGACGACGCGTCGATGGAGTCCGCTACGCGCGAGGTCATCGCCCGTCTGAACCCCAACTTCCAGAACTTCAAGTCACCGGTGAAGTCCCTGTCCGGCGGCCAGCGCCAAGCGGTCGCCATCGCGCGCGCCGTGCACTTCAACGCCAGGATCCTGATCATGGACGAGCCGACCGCAGCGCTTGGTCCGGCGGAGACGGCCCAGGTGCGCGACCTCATCAAGCAGCTCGAGAAGGAAGGCATCGGTATCTTCCTCATCAGCCACGACATCCATGACGTGTTCGACTTGTCGCATCGCATCGCGGTCATGTACCACGGCCGGATCGTGGGCATCGTCAACCGCGATGACGTCACGCCCGACGATGTCCTGGGCATGATCATCATGGGCAAGTCGCTCGAGGAAGTCACCGAGGAGGAGCGGGCCACGCTGCACTAGCCGGCTGACACGGCAGGCTCGGTCCAGCGCGGCAAGTGCCATGCTGAAGGTGTTCGTCTCGGTGTGGTCTACCGACCTGCTAGCGATGGGTGCCTCGCTCGACCCCATCGCCGATGTGGTCGACGGGCTCCACGTGGATGTCACGGACGGCCACCTGGTGCCCGAGTTGCTCTTCGGGCCGGACCTCGTCAGCGCACTCCGCGGGCGATATCCCGATCTGCCCATCGAGACGCATCTGATGGTGGCCGAAGCGGATGCCTGGATCGAGCGGATGGCCAGGGCGGGCGCCTCGATGGTCACGATCCATCCACGCAGCTGTCCCGATCTCGGGAGTTCGCTCGCTCTCCTGGCCGGTACCGGCGCGCAGCCCGGTATCGCGCTCGAGCTGGAGGATCCGATCGCCACGGCTGCGGGGCACATCGAGGATGTCGATCGCATCCTGCTGATGGGGACGGAGATCGGCATCAAGGGCGTGGAGATCGACGACCGCGTGTACGACCGCGTTCACCAGGCGATCGGGCTTCGCGAGGCCAGCACGCGCCGACCCGAGGTCTACGTGGACGGCGGCATCCGCCCCCACACCGCTCCGCTCATCGACGCCGCCGGAGCGGACGGCGTGACCCCGGGTTCACTGATCCTCTCGGCCCCCGATCCATGCGCCGCGATCGAGGCGCTGCACACGGGTCCCTCGCTGTCGACGGCGGCTAGCTCGGTCTAGCTCTCCCGGCGCGAAGCGATCCAGGCGCCGGCCATCACCAGCAGCACGCCCGCGAGCGCGATGGGCGCGACGGTCTCGCCGAGGATGAGCACGCCCAGCACGATGGCCACGATGGGCAGGAAGTAGATGGCGACGCTGGCCCTGGGGCCGCCGACACGGCCGGTGAGCGTGCCCATGAGCACGAAGGCGGCGCCGGTACCCAGCACGCCGACCGGGATCATGGCCAGTGCCGATTCCCACGACCAGCTCGAGCCAGGGATCTGCCACAACCCGATGGGCGCGACGATGAGCAGTGCCACCAGCTGCGCCCGGAAGACCACGGGCACCGCGCCGTACTTCTGTGACAGCGGGACCGAAAGGTTGGCCGCGAGTCCGTAGAACGTCACCGCCACCACCACCAGCAGCGCGCCCAGGAGCTGGTCACCACCGACCTCCAGCTCCGGCACGAACACCAGCAACATGCCCGCGAACCCGAGGCCGATGCCGAGGAGCTGTCGCCAGCCGGGCAGCTTGCGCATGAGGTAGATGGCCCAGAGCACGGTGAACACCGGCATGGCCCCGTTGATCATCCCCGTCACGGCCGAGCTGATCCACTGCTGAGCGACCGGGAAGATGAGCAGGGGGATCGCGATCCAGACCGCGCCGAGCACCGCGATGCGCGGCCAGTCCTCACGCTCGACACCGGCGCGAGCCTTGGAGAAGAGCGCCAGCGTGGCTGCGCCCAGCCCGATCCGCGCGAGAGTGATGGCGCCGGGCTCGAACGAGCGCAGGCCGATCTCCATGAACAGGAACGAGGAGCCCCAGATGAGCGCGATCGCCGCCAGCAGGCCCCAGTCGAGCGGCGCGTAGGCGTACACGTTCGTGCCGCCGGCGGTGGCAGGCAGGGACGAACGCGGGATGGTCCTCGGGGAACTCACGCCTTCATCGTAGTCGGGCCGAGGGCGGTGTCGGGGGATCGCTCTGCACGTCTTCCCCGTGGTCGAGGTCTAGCTCAGCCGGCCTCCGCGGTCGTCTCGGGGGTGCGCTCGGAGAGCTGCAGCCGCCACAGGCGGGCATAGAGCCCATCGGACGCGAGCAGCTCCTCGTGCGTGCCCAGCTCCAGCAGCCAGCCATCGTCGAGGACGGCGATGCGGTCGGCTCCGCGGATGGTCGAGAGCCGGTGTGCCACGACCACGGTCGTGCGGCCCTCCATCAGCCGTGACAAGGCCTCCTGCACCAGCCGTTCGGACTCGTTGTCGAGCGACGAGGTGGCCTCGTCGAGGATGAGGATGGGCGCGTCCTTGAGGATGGCGCGGGCGATGGCCACGCGCTGGCGCTGGCCACCGGAGAGCCGCGTGCCACGGTCGCCGATGACGGTCTGGTAGCCCTCCGGCAGGGCGCTGATGAAGTCGTGGGCGTTGGCCGCGCGCGCGGCCGCTTCCAGCTCCTCATCGGTAGCCTGGAGCCGGCCGTAGCGGATGTTCTCCTCCAGGGTCCCGCCGAAGACGCCTGCATCCTGGGGTACCAGCGAGACGGCCTCGCGCAGCGAGCGCAAGCGGAGCTCGCGGACGTCGTGCCCATCGACCCTGACGCGTCCGTCGGTCACGTCCCACAGCCGTGGGATGAGGTTGCAGAAGGTGGTCTTGCCGGCGCCCGACGGCCCCACCACCGCGAGCACCTCACCCGGCGCGATCCGCAGCGAGATGTCGCGCAGGACGGGCCGCTCGGGGTCGTAGCCGAAGGACATGCCCTCGAAGCTGATGGCGCCGCGGGTCTGCCGCAGCTCGGTCGCGCCGTCAGCGTCCTTGATGGTCGGTCGCTCGTCGATGATCTCGAAGACGCGCACGACCGCGCCGGCACCCTCCTGGAACTGCCCGTAGATGCCGGCGATGGTCGAGAGTGACGTGCCGATGGTGATGCCGTAGAGCAGGAAGCTCGTCAGCGCGCCCAGGCTGATGGTGCCGTCGATGACGCGGTGGCCGGTGAACCAGAGCAGCACGATGAGCGTGCCGAAGCCGAGGATGAGCATCATCGAGCCGAAGAGCCCGCGGTAGGTCACGAGCCGGGTGGCCATGCTCACCACGCCCCGCAGGTCCTCGCCATAGCGGTGCCGCTCCCACTCCTCTCGGCCGAAGGACTTGACCACGCGGATGCCGCTGAGCGCCTCCTCCGCGGTCGTGGTCGAGGCCGCGATCGAATCCTGCACGCGGGTCGAGAGGCGACGCAGCGGCCGGGCGAAGACGACTGCGAGGATGACCATCGCCGGCGCCAGCACGAGGATGACGATGAGCAGGTCCGGGCTGAGCAGGAAGAGCACGACGATCGAGCCGATGAGACTGAGCACCGACGAGAGCAGCGAGGTCAGCGTCTGCGTCAGCATCATGCGCACCTGCGTCACGTCGCTCGAAAGGCGGCTGATGAGCTCGCCCACCCGGCGCTTGACGTAGAAGTCGAGCTCCAGCGTCACGAGCCGGTCGAACACCTGCGCCCGCAGTCGCGCCACGATGCGCTCGCCGATGACGCCCAGCGACCAGGTCTGGGCGAAGCCGGCCACGGCCAGCACCAGCGTGATGCCCACGAGCATGAGCAGGATCTGGTCAAGTCCGGCGGCGTCGCCGGCGGTGACGACCTCGTTGACCAGTCCGCCGATGACCAGCGGCAACAGCAGCCCGAAGGCGGTCGAGATGAGCAGCGCCACGACGGCCACCGCGAACAGCTTCGAGTGCGGACGCAGGTAGCCGAAGAGCCGCCCCCAGGGGATGCCGGTCAGTCGGGTGGCCCCGCTCTCCTCCTTCTCGTCGAGTTCGCGGTTCGGGTCACGAGCCGGACCGCGTCGGCGACGCCGACCGCCGAAGAACGAGCGCTGTGTGAATGCCAGGGATCAGGCCTCCTTTGAGCCGTGAGGTCGTCGGCCCACGGTAGCGCCTGTGGCGGGATGCGGCTGCGAGAGCCACGAAGGAGCGCGGAGAAGTCCGCTGTGCCCGACGCCACGACATGGCTGCTAGGGTTGCCGCCGGTGCCGGTCCGTCGCGAGGCAAGAGGAGACTACTCGCAGCCGGCCACCCAGCGGGGGGAGCAGGGAGGTCCCGTGATGGGACTCAAGACCACACTCATCGCCGCGGTCGCTGTCGGCCTCGTGGCAGGTTCGACGATCGGTGCCGTGGCGCAGGATGACTCCATGGCGCCAGCGGCGGTGACCGGCACGAGCACGGGCTTCGAGAAGCTGACCGAAGGCTCCAGGGAATGGGTCGATGGCGCACTCCGTGGTGAAGGGCTGATGTACGCCACCACATGGGAGGCGAGTGACCCGCGCCTCAGTGGCGCGGTTGCTCTCACCGCCAACCGCGACGAGTACGACCAAGAAGAGATGGCTGTCATAGCGGCTAGTGCGGCGGTCGAGAATGATGACGGTCGATGGGCCGGCTCCGGGACCTATCTCGAAGGTGAGGAGCTCGGCGAGACCTGGACCTTGGTCATGCAGGGTCAGGACGCATACGAGGGCCTGACGGCGCTCGTCGTGATGGGCCCCGGGGGCCGGTCGTTCGCTGCCGCCATCTTCCCTGGCGAGATGCCGAAGCTCCCCGAGGAGCCGCCTGCCGAGTAGCGGGCTGACCCCGCGAGGCTGTGGCTAGGCCTTGGCCAGCAAGCGCTTGAGCTTGGGTACCGCGGCGAGGGCCGTCGGCGAGTCACGCATGGGCAGGTCGGTGCGGCGCTTTCCATCGAAGGCGTAGAGCGCGCCGGCCACGGCCGCCGCCGTGGGCACCAGCACCGCTTCGCCCATGCCCTTGGCGCCATAGGGGCCCTCCGGCTGGAACTCCTCCACCAGGATCGTCTCCACCGGCGGCATGCCCGACGCGGGGATGATGTTGAGCGACTTCAGCTTGTCGGTGGTGGGGAAGCCGCCCTCGGTCTCGAACGTCTCGCTCAGCGTGTGACCCAGGCCCATGTGTACGCCGCCCACGACCTGGCCCTCGAGCATCAACGGGTCGAGCGCCTTGCCCACGTCGTGCGCGGCGATGAACTTCTCGATCGCGCCATCGTCATCGAGGATGCAGACCTGCGTGGCCCAGCCGTAGCCGAAGTGCGTGATGGGCTCCTCGACGCTCTCGTCGCCCAGCTTGGTCGTCCAGTCCACGACGACCTCGGCCCCGAAGGACTCGCCGGCAAGGTCGTCCAGGCGGCACCGTCGCGTGACCATCTCCTTGCGCAGCTTCTCGCAGGCCTGCAGCACTGCCCGACCACCCAGCATCGTGGCGCGCGAGGCCGTGGTGATGCCGGTGTCGAGCTCGTAGCTCGTGTCGACGCGGACCTCGATCGACTCGGGCGGCAGGTCCAGCTCGTCGGACGCGATCTGGCGCATGACCGTGTGGGTCCCCTGCCCCATCTCCGTCCACGAGTGGTAGACCGTCAGTCGGCCGTCGCCCTCAGGCCGCACGACCGCTCGCCCGAACTCCTTCATGCCGTTGCCGATGCCCGTGTTCTTGGCACCACAGGCGATGCCGGCGTACTTGGCGTTCCTGTACTGGTCCTTGACCGCCAACAGCGTGTCCTTCAGGCCCACGCCCGGGCCCAGCTTCTGGCCGGTGCCGAAGCGCTTCCCCTCTTCGAGTGCGTTGCGCCAACGGATCTCCCAGCCGTCGATGCCCACCGCCTCCGCCAGTCGGTCGAGCAGCGTCTCCATGCCGAAGTTGGCCTGGTTGGCACCGAAGCCGCGCATCGCGCCACAGGGCGGGTTGTTGGTCAGGATGGCGTTGGCCACCACGTCGACGTTGGGCACCTCGTACGCGCTGCAGGCGTGACCCGCGGCACGCTCGAGCACCTTGGCCCCGACGCTGGCATAGCCGCCGTTGTCGCCGATGAAGCGCGCCTTGACGGCGGTCAGCTTCCCCTCGGCGTCACAGCCGACGGTGTACTCCATCCAGAAGCGATGGCGCTTGATGGAGAAGCGCAGCGAATTGGCGCGGCTGAGCGCCAGCAGCACCGGGCGATCGGCCGCCAGTGCCAGCAGCGCGGCGTGGCCCTGGACGTTGAGGTCCTCCTTGCCGCCGAAGGCGCCGCCGGTGGCGACCTGCGTGACCAGCACGTCACCCTGCTCCCAGCCGAGGAGCGAGGCGATCTGGCGTCGGTCCTCCCACGCGCCCTGGCCCTGCGAGAGGACGTGCATACGCGGTCCCTCGCCGTTCTGGGGTACGGCCAGCGAGGACTCGGGCTCCAGGTAGGCATGCTCGATACCGGCGGTCTTGAAGGTGTCGGTGACGACGTGCGCGGAGCTCGCCAGCGCGGCCTCCGTGTCTCCGCGGGCATAGGCCGATTCGGAGAGCACGTTGCCCTCGGGTGCGATCTGCGGGGCACCGTCGGCCATGGCCTCGAAGGGGTCGGTCAAGGGCTCGAGCACCTCGTACTCGATCTCGACCAGCTCGGCCGCGGCACGGGCCTGAGCGCGTGTCTCCGCCGCTACCGCCGCGAGCACGTCACCGACATAGCGTGTGGTCTCGCCCTCGGCGACGAGCTGCCGCCAGTCATCGGTGATGAGACCCTGGTTGCGCTTGCCGGGGACATCGGCCGCGGTGATGACCGCGACCACGCCCGGAGCGGCCTCGGCCGCAGAGGTGTCGATCGACTTGACCACCGCTCGCGGATGGTCGCTGAAGCGCAGGGCGCCGTGGAGCATGCCCGGGACGATGTGGTCGGCCACGTACTCCTGCATGCCCAGCACCTGCTCGCGCGAGCGGTACTTGGGTGCCGGATCGCCGACCGCGGCGCCCGGATGCGGCGCCGGCCGAGGACCGCCATTGCGTGCCACAGCCACCTGGCCGATGGCGTCGACGATCGAGAGGTAGCCCGTGCAGCGGCAGAGGTTGCCGGCGAGGGCCTTGGTGATGGTGTCGCGCTCGGGCTCGGCATCCTTGCGCAGCAGCGCCTCCGCCTTCATCACGATGCCCGGGGTGCAGTAGCCGCACTGCGAGGCACCGGTGGCGCTGAAGGCATCGGCCCACAGGTCGCGCGAGTCCTCGGGCAGGCCCTCGAGCGTCTCGATCTCCTTGCCCTCGAAGCGCTCCGCCGGCTGGGCACACGAGACGACGGGACGGCCGTCGACGATGACGGTGCAGGCGCCACAGGAACCCTCGGGCGCACATCCATCCTTCATCGAACGCAGCCCGAGCTGGTTGCGCAGTAGGTAGAGCAGCGAGGTGCCCGCCTCGAAGTCGACCGAGCGGTCCTGTCCGTTGAGGGTGATGTCCACGAGTCCTGCCATCCGTGCGTGAAGCGGTGCCATGTGGCACTTCCGACACCCTACCCTTATCAGACACCGTTAGGCTAGGTGAACCTGCCGGCAGCGCTGCCGCCCAGATCCAGGCACGTGCCGCAGGCCCGTCGCACGTCGAGGCGAGACCCCTGTTCGGCGACGGTTACGACGAACAAAGTGGAGGCGACGTATGCGACGGCTTGGACTCGAACGCGAAGTGGTGGACCAGGCTGTCTACGAGTCCTCGGTACGACGCTTCCGCGAGGCCGGCATCGTGATGCCCACGTTCGCCCAGCTGGCCGACCCCTGCTCGATGCCCACGGACCTGCTCAGCGACGTGGCCCCGGCCGATCCCGACGCGCCCGACCCGCGGAACCTCTTCCGCGCGCACTGGCACAACGAGTTCGACGAGTCGATGCCGGTCCCCATGCCCGCCCACGTGGTGCTGCCGCCGGAGCTCACCGGCGTGCCTTCGCCGATCGTGGTGCTGCTCGGCGATCGCTTCCCCATGATCCACTCGCACAAGCTCATCGCGGCCTACGGCTGCCTGGCGCCACGCATCGTCACCGGCCAGTTCGACCCTGCCACCCAGCGCGCCGTCTGGCCCAGCACCGGCAACTACTGCCGCGGTGGCGTGGCCGTCAGCCGGATCATGCAGGCGCACGGCGTGGCGGTGCTGCCGGAGGGCATGAGCCAGGAGCGCTTCGACTGGCTGGCCTCGTGGGTCACAGCGCCGGACGACATCATCCGCACCCCCGGCACCGAGTCGAACGTGAAGGAGATCTACGACAAGTGCGCGGAGCTGGATCGAGACCCGCAGACGGTGATCTTCAACCAGTTCAGCGAGTTCGGGAACCACATCGGCCACTTCTACCTCACCGGCGCGGCCATCAGCCGCGTCTTCGATAGCCTGGCAGAGGATGACGAGGAGCTGCGCCTGTCGGTCTTCACGTCCGCCACCGGCTCCGCCGGCGCCATCGCCGCGGGCGACTACCTGAAGGAGGAGTACGGCACCCGCATCGCTGCGGTCGAGGCCCTCGAGTGCCCCACGCTGCTGTACAACGGCTTCGGCGAGCACAACATCCAGGGCATCGGCGACAAGCACGTGCCGCTCATCCACAACGCCATGAACATGGACTTCGTCGTCGACATCAGCGACAAGGCCACCGACAACCTCATGGTGCTGTTCAACACCGAGGTCGGCCACGAGCACCTGCGGGAGCGCATGGGCGTGCCCCAGTCGGTCCTCGACCAGCTCTGCTCCTTCGGCTACTCGTCCATCTGCAACGTGCTCGCGGCCATCAAGGTGGCCAAGCAGCAGGGGCTGGGTCCGAAGGATGTGATCGCCACCGTGGCCACCGACGGTGCGGGCATGTACGCCTCGGAGATCGACGGCATCGTCGCGCGTGACCATCGCGGCACCTTCGACGCGGCCGCCGCGGGTGAGGTCCGGGCGCGGTTCCTCGACGGCGTGGACACGGCCCACATGCTCGAGGCCACGCAGGCCGACCGGCTGCGCATGTTCAACCTGGGCTACTACACCTGGGTCGAGCAGCAGGGCGTCACGTTCGAAGAGTTCACCGCACGCGAGAGCCAGGACTTCTGGGTCGAGACACGATCGATCGTGACCGAGTGGGACGAGATGATCGAAGCCTTCAATGCAGAGGTCGCTGGGTGATCGCGAGCCGCCTCGTCTGCGCCGGTTGCGGCGCTGAGGTGCCTGCCGAGACGCCCATCGTGTGGGCTTGCCCGGCAGCAAGGGACGGCGACGATATCGACCACGTGCTGCAGCGGATCGTCGAGCCCGCGGCTGCCGCTGGCGAGCCGGACGACGAGCCCAGCCCGAACCCCTTCCTGCGCTATCGCCGGCGCTTCCACTCCTATCACGTGGCCATGGCCGCAGGCTGGAGCGACGAGCGCTTCACCGATCTGGTCGTCAGCCTCGATGAGGCCATCGCGGCGGTCGACGGCACGGGGTTCCGGACCACGCCCCTGGTGCGTTCCGCCGGGCTCGACGCTGAGCTCGGCTTCGGACCCGACGGCGGCGTCTTCGTGAAGGACGAGACCGGGAACGTGTCGGGCTCACACAAGGCGCGCCACCTCATGGGCGTGATGCTCGCGCTCAAGGTGGCCGAGGACATCGGTGCCGCCGACCCGGAGACCCCGCTGGCCATCGCCTCGTGCGGCAATGCCGCGCTGGCGGCGGCGGTCGTGGCCAGGGCGGCCGAGCGTCGCCTGCGTGTGTTCGTGCTACCCGGTGCGGAGCCGGCGGTCATGGCTCGCCTCGAGGCGCTGGGCGCGGAGCTCGAGGTCTGCGAACGACAGCCCGGTCGCTCGGGCGACCCCTCGGTGCATCGGCTGATGGACGCCATCGCCGACGGTGCGGTCCCCTTCACGGTGCAGGGCAACCTCAACGGACTCGCCATCGAGGGCGGGCAGACGCTGGCCTGGGAGCTGCTCGACCAGCTCAAGGACGAGGGGGTCGAGCTCGACCGGCTCGTCATCCATGTCGGCGGCGGGGCCTTCGCCTCGTCCGCGGCCCAGGCTCTCGAGGAGGCCGTGGACGCCCGCGCCATCGCGGCGGTACCGGTCATCGACACCGTCCAGACGCAGGGTGGCCATCCGCTCAAGCGGGCCCATGACCGCGCGCTCGACCACCTCGAGGCCCAAGCTGGCACTCCGGTCGACCCCAAGCAGGTCGCCGGGGCCATCTCACAGGCGGTGCATCACCGCTCGGACTACATGTGGGCGTGGGAGACCGAACCGGTGTCGGTCGCTCACGGCATCCTCGATGACGAGACGTACGACTGGGCAGCCGTCGTCCGTGCCATGCTCATCAGCGGCGGGCGTTCGCTGGTGGTCGACGAGGCCACGCTCGAAGCCGCCAACGCCCTGGCACTACCCCGGGTCGGGGTCGATGCCGACCACACTGGAACCGCCGGCCTCGCCGGCCTCATCCAGCTCACCCGCGACGGGATCGTCAGCCCGGACGAGAACGTGGCAGTGATCTTCAGCGGGGCCCGACGCTCGTCGGACGCCCCCAGCAGCTAGCAACAGGAGGAACACACCCCCGATGAGAAGCTTTGCCGGCCGCGACATCCTGTCGCTCAAGGACATGACGCGCGACGAGTACCTGCGCATCTTCCAGGTCTGCGACGACCTGGCCCCGATCGCACGCGATCGCCGCAACACCGACCTCCTCAAGGACAAGACGCTGCTGACCGCGTTCTATCAGCCGTCCACCCGAACGCGCCTCTCGACCGAGGCCGCGATGCACCGCCTCGGTGGCGCTGTGCAGGGTTTCAGCGACGCCAAGATGACCCGCGCCGGCGACTTCTACATGGAGTCGCTCAAGGACACCTTCCACATGCTGGAGTACTACGGCGACGTCATCGCCATCCGGCACTACCAGCAGGGTGCGCCGCACGAGGCCGCCAAGTGGTCGTCCGTGCCCATCATCAACTGCGGCGACGGCTGGGGCGAGCACCCCACGCAGGTGCTGACCGACCTCTACACCATCTGGAAGGAAAAGGGCTCGCTCGACGGGCTCAAGGTCATCCTGGTCGGTGACATGCGCATGCGCACCATGCACTCGATCCTCTACGCCATGTCGCGTTTCGACATGGAGGCCATCATCATCGGCCCCGATGAGATGAGCCTGCTGCCCGAGTTCAAGGCTGAGCTCGACGAGCGCTCCACCTACTACCGCGAGGTCGGCGATATCCGCGATGTCATCGGCGAGGCCGATGTCATCTACATGGAGCCGGTCGTCCAGGCCGACTACACCAAGGGTCGCGTGGATGAGAAGGACGTGGAGAAGGGCCTCACCCCGCCCGAGTACGTCGTCAACCTCAAGCTCCTGCACGAGAAGGCCAAGCGCGACGCGTTCGTGCTGCACAGCCTGCCGCGCATGGACGAGCTCACCCAGGACGTCGACGAGACCCGCTTCGGCCGCTACTGGGTGGAGGCCTTCAACGGCGTGGTCATGCGCATGGCGCTGCTGACCCTCGTCCTGGGCAAGGCCGAGTAAGGGGCCGCACGATGCAGACCGGACTTCGTGGGCGCGACCTCATCGCGCTTTCGGACTGGACCAACGAAGAGATCGAGACCGCGCTCGACGTGGCCTTCGAGCTCAAGCGCAAGCGCGCACTCGGCGAGCGCCACGCCTACCTCCTGGACAAGACGCTGGCGATGCTGTTCTTCTTCAGCAGCACCCGCACGCGTGCCTCGTTCGAGGCGGGCATGGCCCAGCTCGGCGGGCACGGCATGTTCATGGAGAGCCGCACCACGCAGATCGCTCACGGCGACACGGCCACCGAGATCGGCGAGATCCTGGGCCGCTACAACGATGGCATCGCCATCCGCCACGTGACCCCGGGCGAAGGCAACGAGTACATCCGCGCGGTGGCCGAGGCCTCGCGCGTGCCCGTGCTCAACATGCAGTGCGAGACGTACCACCCCTTCCAGATCCTCGC
Organism: uncultured Chloroflexia bacterium; assembly: GCA_963752475.1. GTDB lineage: Bacteria > Chloroflexota > Limnocylindria > Limnocylindrales > CSP1-4 > JAFMJV01. The sequence continues at coordinate 181,785 of CAVVYR010000004.1, forward strand.
GGACCTGATGACGATCATCGAGAAGAAGGGGCAGCTCAAGGGCCAGTCGATCACCATCAGCTGGGCCTACGCATCCTCGTACCAGAAGCCCATCTCGGTGCCGCAATCGCTGCTACTGGCCGCGACGCGCTTCGGCATGGACGTCAAGCTCGTGCACCCGCCCGAGTTCAAGCTCATGCCGCAGATCATGGAAGAGGCCCGCGCCAACGTGGCCAGGGCCGGTGGCGCCTTCGAGCAGCTGACCGACTTCGATGCCGGCTTTGACGGTGCCGATGTGGTCTACGCCAAGTCGTGGGGCGCTCACACCCTGGGTGTCTCCGACGAGGAGGGCGCCAAGATCTCCGGGCAGTACACCGACTGGATCTCCGATGAGCGGCGCATGGCCATGACGGCCGACGACGCAATCTGGATGCATCCGCTGCCGGCGGACCGTGGCGTGGAGGTGGCCGATGCGGTCATCGACGGGCCCAAGTCCGCGGCCTTCGACGAGGCCGAGAACCGGCTCCACGCCCAGAAGGCGGTGATGGCCCTGACCATGGGCTGATCCCCGCGCTCACCACGCGATACTTGAAGGCGCGGCACTCGGGAGAGGGTGCCGCGCCTTCTTGCGTCACTCAGCCTGTTTGCGTCGCTCGGCGTTCGGCAGCTCGCAGGTGTGCGTGGTGCTGTGCTCGGCCGACGTGCTGGATCTGGGCGCAGGAATGCGCCACACCCCGAGGAGGCGGCGCGCTTGGTACGAGTCCGGGCGCCCTCGATGGCGCCGACTCACACTCGACCGCCGCGAATGGTCGGTGGTGCCGACCGGCTCTAGACGCGGCGTCCTCGACTCGCCACACTGGCCTCCTGAGGAGGTGCGCTGATGCGAGTGGTGCGAGGGGCGGCCAACGCCGTCCTGATGGTGACGTTGATCAAGCCGCTGGCGCGGCTGATGGTGGGCAGATGGCGGAAGCAGGTGCAGGAGTCGCCAGCGGCCTCGCTCGGCATCCCCATGCAGGAGATGTTGGAGGCTGCCCTGGTCGAAGAGTTGGGGCCGGCTACGACTGAGAGTCAGGCAGCGGAGCTCGAGGCGGCCGTGACCGAGGCAGGACGGAGCACGCTCCGGCTGCTGCTTCTGGCAGGGATCGTGATCGCGGCCACCACGGCCACGGCCTACGCGGTGGCGAGCTACATCGGCCGACGGCGCAAGGCGCAAGCCGAAGAGCACAAGCTCGTGGCCGTGTCCATCGAGACCGACTCGCCGCAGCCGATCGAGGATGTGGCCCAGGAGGCGCTGTCCGGCTGAGGCCGCGCTCGGACTATGGCGTGGCCTTGACGTGGAAGGCCGCGAACCCCTGCGTGGCCGGCCGCTGACGGCCGTCCGAGGGCTTGTTGGCGACCACGAACTTCGTGGTGCGCTTGTCGAAGCGGGCCATCACCGAGGAGCCGCCACCGTCGAGGTTGAAGGCCTGTTCGGCCCCGAGTGCCACCATCAGGTGACCCATCTCGCCGAGCGTCACGCCACGGCTGCCCCTGCGCCGACCGTCGACGACCACCATCAGGACCTCACCGTCCGCGGTGATGCCGAGGCCGGTGCGCGGGTGGCGCTGCCAACCGGGAGGGTACGCCTCTCGGCCAGGCACCTTGGTGACGCCGTCCTTGACCGTGCGGCGGTTACCGCCCTGGGCCTCGACGATCCCCTCCCAGCCATCAGCGGCCTTGACCTTGCCACCACAGGACTTGTCGACCCGCCTGACCACCTGCGTCTGGAGCGTCAGGTACTGGCCCTGGGCGAGGTCGTAGACCCAGGTGTCCTCGGGGTCGTTCACCGATAGCACAGCCATGCCCTTGGGGATGCGCGTGTTGCCCGCACCCGGGAGCACCCGCATCACCCGGACCGTCTGCGTGCCGTTGGCGAGGACGCGTCCTTCGAGCTTGAGGATGACCTCGACGCCACCCCGCTTCGTCCGAGTCGACCTGGCGAATCGTTCCGTGTAGAGCACGACCGCACCGTCATCGCGATGGGTGTTCAGGCGCTCGATCCGTCGCGGTTCGGTCTCGCCGGGCAGCGTCAGGGTGATGTGCTCACGCACGTTGGCGATCCGCGCGGTGCCGTCGCCGTCGACGCCGAGGATCGGCTTCACGCATTGGAAGGCCGCCAGCAGCTCGCGGTTCGAAACGGCCATCGAGCGAGGCGCGGCATAGGCGTCCTCGCGACCACGGACCGCCATGTCGCCGTTGACCGCCACCATCGGGCGGAAGCCGGGACGACGTCGCTCGTCGACCATGCGGCGAACGACCAGCTTGCCCACCACCTTGTCGTCCGAGAGCACGGTCTTGAGCTTGACATCGGGGCGCGAAGGCTGGATGCGGGCGATGTGCACGGCCTGTCGTCGGTCACCCGAGGTCCAGAAGACCCCGCGTTCGTAGCTGACGCCCGGCCAGAGATCGGTCTTGAACGTGGGCGTGTACGGCGTCGTGATGGCCGCCTCGACGGGCGGGGAGGCCGATGGCACGAGCAAGAAGACGGCCAGGACCGTCGCGGCCATCGATCGTACGGGGCTGATGGAGAAGACCATGGCCGGGAGTCTACGCAGCCATCACGAGCCTGTCGACGGCGCTAGTAGTCACTCGTGGCGACGCGCCGACCGCTCTCGAAGGACTCGATGACCGCGTGCGCCAAAGCCAGGGCGCGGCGGCCGGCACGCGCATGCACCGGCGGCTCTTCCCCTGCCCGGAGGGTATCGAGGAAGGCGTCTGCGTGGCGATCGAAGATGCGGTGGAACATGCGCTCGCTGTCATTGAAGTAGCCGGCCTGCCAGACCTGCGCGATCTCGTCGCCGGCGCGGTTGAAGGTGTAGCGGCGGACGGTGTCCTCGATGAGTACGCGACCGTCGCGGCCGTTCACCTCCAGCAGGTGGGTGCCGGGATAGGCGTACGAGGAGTCGTACGAGCCGACGAGGCTGCCGACCGCCCCTGATGCGAAGCCGAGTGCGACCGACATCGTGGTGTAGCCACGGCCGGCCGGGTCGGTCATCTGCGCCATCACGGTCTCGATGGGGCCACAAAGGTGCTCGAGCATGTCCAGCCCGTGGCACTGCGTCTCGATGAGGCTGGCGTGCGCGTGCTCGCTGTCGCCGATCTCGCCCCCGAAGCGCCAGGTGGCGAAGTTGATCGGCCCCAGCTCCCCGGCGTCGATGGCGGCCTTGGCCAACTGCACCGGCTTGGCGTACCGATGGTTGAAGTTGATGCCGAACCAGAGGTCACGCTCAGCGGCCTCGGCGAGCAGCGTGTCCGCCTGTGCCAGGTCGAAGACGAGCGGTTTCTCGACCAGCAAGGGCACGCCCGGCACGGATGATGTCGAACGTCGTCTCGAAGTGGGCCTCGTTGGGCAGACACACGGACATCAGGTCCGGCTGGCGCTCGTCGAGCAAGGGTGCCAGCTCGGTGTAGCCGGCGACCCCGAACTCCGCCGCTCGTGCCCGGGTCTTGTCGGTCGTTCGGCCGAGGATCGCCACGAGCTCCGTGTCGGGGCGCGAGGCATACAGGCGGGCGTGCTCGCGACCCCACCACTCCCCGGTGCCCACGACCGCGACCTTCAGCACACGCTCCTGCTTCATCCCGACCTCGTTCATCACCAGAACATCTCGTAGAAGACGAGCGCCACGAACCCAAGCACCACTCCGAAGGCGAAGGCGCCCTCGACGATCGCGGTGTTGGACCAATCACGCTTGCCGAACGCGCGAACGACAAAGCCGGCGGCGCCGGCCACGACGGCGACGACGAGCACGAAGGCCGCCCACGTGATGACCAGCTCGATGATGTGACCCAACGGCAACTCCCTATCGCGATCGCCGACGGATCGACCCTAGCACCGGATCATTCTGTCACCACGGCAAGGAACCGGAGGGGCGGCAGCAGCGTCTCAGGGGTGACGCGTGCCCGTACGTTCCGGCACGCCCTGAGCGAAGGAGCCCCAGATGCGTGCCTTGCGAACCCCGGTAGCAGCGATCATCAGTACCAGCGTCCTCGTCGGCGCCACGGCCGGCGCCACGAGCGCGGCCATCGACGACGCCATCAGCTACACCAGCGCGCCCGACCGCGTGGCGGTCTTCCTCAACAACGTGGCCTACGCCCGTGACGAGGTAGCGCTGCCCGGCGGCGTCGACGTCAAGATCGTGCTCCCGCAGACGGTATACCCCGACACACTCGTGCTCCGCGAGAACGGCGAGCGCGTCGCCAACTACCGGCTCAACTGGAACACCGGGCAGCCGACGATCAAGTGGCAGTCGGCGACCGAGACCGATCTGCGCGACATCTCCATGGAGTACCTGCTCGGTGGCGTCAGCTGGCGCCCGACGTACGACATGTGGGTCGGTGCCGACGCCGACGAAACCGTCGGCTTCGACTACTTCGCCGAGATCACCGACAGCTCGCTCGAGCTCGAGGACGTGGAGACGCAGCTGGTGGCCGGCATGGTCGACCTCAACCGGCCCATCGCACCCGCTGCCGAGCTCTCGGTCAACCAGAAGATCGCCGGTTTCGAAGCGGCGGATGCGCTGGTCGTGTCAGCGCCCGTCGGCCAAGTCGATATCCAGCACACCTACGACATCGGACAATTGACCGCGGACCCAGGTGACACCATCTACTCCCAGCTCGTGGGCCAGGAGCTGCCGGCTCGCCGCCTGCACATCTGGAACGCGCAGACGGACCAGCAGGTCACGGTCATCTACAAGGTCAAGAACGAGAGTGACCAGCCCTTCAGCGAGGGCGTCGTGCGCAACTACCAGGACGGTCTCTTCATCGGCAGCGACTTCATCGAGCTCACGCCGGTCGGAGGTGAGGGCAGCGTGACCATCGGCCACCTGCAGGACGTGCGCGTGAAGCGCGAGCAGACGCAGGCTGCCGTGGACATGGGGCGTTTCGACTACCAGTACGAGACCACGCTGACGATCGAGAACTTCACCGACACGACGGTGCACATGGACGTCGTCGACTACCTCCCACCGAACGCGGAGGAGCTGAAGGCGTCGATCGAGCCGCAGCTGGAGCCGGGCAACCTCATGCGCTGGCCCATCAGCGTCGAGCCCGGCGACGAGATGGTCATCACCTACGAGTACCTCGTGGACTGACCGGCCTACAAGGCCTCTACGTAGACACCGCGGCCGGCTTCGTCAGCGTCGACAAGCCGGCCGATGTCGCCTGGGTCACTAGTCAGGATGGTCGTCAGAGCCTTCGCTGCTTCAGCCACGACGATGGCGTCGGCTCGACATGCGTCCGCCGGAGCAGCGCGGCGAGCGCCTCCAGCGTTGGGAGGATAGGCTGGCTCGATTCGAGCGTCCGCTGGAGGAAGTCCGAGATCAGGGGGTCGATGACATCGGGTCGCTGTAACCCCATCAGGTGCCCCACATCCGGCAGGACCTCGACTTCGGCCGAAGGGATCCGTGCGCAGCTCCACGAGCGCGCCGACCGCGTGGCGGTCTGCCTCGACGACGTGGACTACGACCGTGACGAGGTAGCGCTGTCCGGCGGCGTCGACGTCAAGATCGTGCGGCACGCAGGCGGTCTACCCGATCACGCTCGTGCTTCGCGAGAACGGCGAGCGAGTCGCAACTACCGGCTCAACTGGAGCACCAGCTGCCCACCATCAGAGTGGCAGTCGGTGACCGAGACCGATCTGCGCGTCATCGCCATGGAGTACCGGATCGGTGGCGTCAGCTGGCGCCCGACGTACGACATGTGGGTCGGTGCCGACGCCGACTAGACCGTCGGCTTCGACTACTTCGCCGAGCTGATCGACAGCTCGCTCGAGCTCGAGGACGTGGAGACGCAGCTGGTGGCCGGCATGGACGACCTCAACCGGCCCATCGCACCCGCTGCCGAGCTACTCGGTCAACCAGAAGATCGACGGTTTCGAAGCGGCCGATGCGCTGGTCGTGTCAGCGCGCGTCGGCCAAGTCGATATCCAGCACACCTACGACATCGGACAATTGACCGCGGACCCAGGTGACACCATCTACGCCCAGCTCATGGGCCAGGAGCTGCCGGCTCGCCGCCTGCACATCTGGAACGCGCAGACGGACCAGCAGGTCACGGTCATCTACAAGGTCAAGAACGAGAGTGACCAGCTCTTCAGCGAGGGCGTCATGCGCAACTACCAGGACGGTCTCTTCATCGGCAGCGACTTCATCGAGCTCACGCCGGTCGGAGGTGAGGGCAGCGTGACCATCGGCCACCTGCAGGACGTGCGCGTGAAGCGCGAGCAGACGCAGGCTGCCGTGGACATGGGGCGTTTCGACTACCAGTACGAGACCACGCTGACGATCGAGAACTTCACCGACACGACGGTGCACATGGACGTCGTCGACTACCTCCCACCGAACGCGGAGGAGCTGAAGGCGTCGATCGAGCCGCAGCTGGAGCCGGGCAACCTCATGCGCTGGCCCATCAGCGTCGAGCCCGGCGACGAGATGGTCATCACCTACGAGTACCTCGTGGACTGACCGGCCTAGCAAGGCCTCTACGTAGACACCGCGGCCGGCTTCGTCAGCGTCGACAAGCCGGCCGATGTCGCCTGGGTCACTAGTCAGGATGGTCGTCAGTGCCTTCGCTGCTGCAGCCACGATCAGGATGGGCGTCGGCTCGACTCATGCGTCCGCCGCTGCTGCGACGGCTGCGCGGATCTCGTCACGCAGCGCCCTGGCCTCGGCGGCGGGGTCGTCCGCGAAGATGACCCCTCGCGACGAGTTGATGAGCAGCCCGCGCCCGTCAGCGGCAAGCCCGTTGGACACGACCGTTGCGGCATCGCCACCTTGCGCCCCGACGCCTGGCACCAGGAACGTCAGGTCGGGACAGAGCTCGCGCACGCGGGCCAGCTCCGCGGGGTAGGTCGCACCCACCACCAGCAGACAGTTCCCGTTCGCGTTCCACTCGTCGCGGACCCGGGTGGCCACCCGCTCCCAGAGCGGGGCGCCGCCGACATCGAGATCCTGCAGCTCGCCAGCACCGGGGTTGCTCGTGCGGCAGAGCACGATGCAGGCCTTGTCCTGCCGCTCGAGGAACGGCGTCAGGGCCTCCGCGCCAAGGTAGGGGTGCAGCGTCACCGCATCGAACCCCAGCTCGTCGAAGAGGGCTCCGACATAGCCGGCGTTGGTGGAGCCGATGTCAGCGCGCTTGGCGTCGGCGATGGTGAAGACGTCCGGTGCGATCGAGAGCAGCAGCTCCATCGTCTGGGCCAGCTCGTCCCAGCCCTTGGCGCCGCGGGCCTCGTAGAAGGCGAGGTTGGGCTTGTAGGCCGCGGCGTACGGCAGCGTCTGCTCGATGACCCAGCGATTGAACTCGAACTGTGGGTGGTTCTCCTTGCCGAAGCGCCCGGGAATGCGCTCGATGGCGCTGTCGAGCCCGACGCACACGAGCGAATCGATCGCGTCCATGCGCGCTTGGAGCCTAGCCAGCGCCAACGCCGTCATCGACCGCCCCAAGCATGGGGGTCGGCCAGCCACGAGCGGACCGACTGGGCCTGGCGCTCGTCGATGGTGCCGGCGGCGAGGGCCTCGGCGACGACGACCTCGAAGGTAGTCAGCGTGGTCAGCCTCACGCCGGCTGCGTCGAAGGCCTCTGTGGCCTCGCTGAAGCCGTAGGTGATGATGGCGAAGCAGTCGGCGATCTCCGCTCCGGCGTCGCGCAGTGCCGCCACGGCCGAGAGGCTGGAGCCGCCGGTCGTGACCATGTCCTCGACGAGGATGGTGCGCCGGCCGCCGACATCGCCACCCTCGATGCGTCGACCCAGGCCGTGGCCCTTGGCTTCCTTGCGCACGAAGACCGAAGGCATGCCGGCCGAGAAGGCCAGCGCGCTACTGTGCGGGATGCCAGCAGATTCCACGCCGGCGATGACAGGCCGACCCCTGGGCAGCGCGGCGGCGAAGCCGTCGATGATCACGCGCCACGGACCGGGCTCGAAGATGAGCTTGCGGTTGTCGACGTAGACGGGTGAGCGCAGGCCGGACTTGAAGGTCACCGGCTCATCTGGGGAGATGCCGACCGTGCCGGCATCAAGGAGCGCAAGTGCGACCGCGCTGGAGCGGCTGTCGTCAGGCATCTGGCTCTCCCTCTGGCTCTCCCATTTCGGCCTCTCGCAAGATCGATGCCGCCGCGAGCGGTCCTCGCAGCACCATCGCGGTGTAGAGCATCGCCGCCCGCGCGCCGGCAGCCCGGAACGCGAGCAGGTCCTCTCCGTTGAGGATGCCGCCCCCACCGACGATGTCCAGCCTCAGCCCGGAGACATCGATGGTGCGGTGCAGTCGCGAGACCACGTCGAGCGCACTCGAGCGCAGGCGCGAGCCACTGACCCCGGCGACCCCGACGCCCTCCGGCGTCGGCTGAGCCAGCGTGTTGGTCGCGACGACGGCGCGTACGCCGGCCTCTCCGAAGGCCCCGACGATCCCGGTCAATTGTTCGTCCGAGAGGTCGGGACCGATCTTGACCCAGAGTGGCACATCGACCGCCTCGACGAGGGCCGCGCAGAGCTCTCGCGCCAGCTCGGCGGACTGGTTGCCTAGCGGGTCGTCCTCGGTATTGGGGCAGGACAGGTTGAGCGTCAGCCACGACGGTCCGGCCTCCAGCCCGGCGAAGGCAGCGGCGAAGATGCGGGCGGCCTCGACGAGCTCGGTGCGGCTCTGGGCGGCGTCGGTGACACCGGGGCTGACGGCGAGGTTCAGACCCCACGTCGGCGGCAGGTCGCCCGCATGCCGCGCGAGGTAGGCTGCGGCCGCACGCGCGCCAGGGTTGCGCAGGCCGACCCGGTTCTGCATCCAGCCGGCCGCACTGTCGCGCCAGAGCACGCGTCCGCGGTTGCCGAGGCGTGGGTGTCGCGTGTAGGAGCCGAACTCGACGGGGCCGGCCAACGCCGCTGCCGAGCGCCAGCCCGGGATGATGTCCCGCCCGTCGCGGACCGCGTCCATCGCCTCCTCCTCGGTCGCGAAGCCGTCACCCTTGACCAGGCCGGCAGCCAGGATCGTGGGGTACGGCAGGTAGACCCCGCCGACGAAGACCGACCGCTTGGGCAGGACCGCCTCGCTCAGGGCCTGAGCCACCGTCAGGAGCGGGCCGGCGCCATCGAGGGTGCGCATCAACGACACCGTGCGGGCGTGTGCGGTCGTGGCGTCGGTGCGGGCGATCATCGCCGCCGCCGGTCGCCAGGCCAGCTCGTACAGCCGCAGCATCACGGAACCAGCCGCCTCCCCTCGCCCGGCTGCGCCAGCACCTTCTCGCCGTCGAAGGCGACGCGGCCCCGGATACGGACCTCGGTGACGCGACCCCAGACGCGCACGCCCGAGTACGGCGACCAGCCCGGGCTGCAGTGCAAACCATCGTCGCTGATGACGTAGCTGCTGTCGAGATCGAGCAGCGTGTACGTCTCGGGCGGCGGCACCAGGCCGAAGATGCGCTGGGCGTTGATGGCGACCAGCTCCACGAGGCGTTCCGCGGTCAGGCCGCGCTCGCGCATGGCCAGCCCCAGCAGCGGGATGCTCGTCTCGAGGCCCGGCAGCCCGAAGGGTGGGTTCGCCGACTCCTTCTCCTCGCGAGTGTGTGGCGCGTGGTCGCTCTCGATGGTATCGACGGTGCCATCGAGCACGCCCGCCCAGAGGGCCTCCTGATCGGCCGGCGTCTTCAGTGGTGGCTTGACCATGGCGAAGCCGCCGAGCCGATCCCGGTCGGACCCATCGAGGTAGAGGTGGTGCGGCGTGACGCCGATGCTGATGGGCACGCCATCGGCCTTGGCCTCGCGCAGCAGCCTCAACTCGGTGGCCATCGAGACGTGGCAGAAGTGGGCTCGCACACCCGTCTCGCGGACCAGTCGCAGGGTCGCCGCGAGGGTCTCGCCCTCAGCGTGCAGGGCCACGGGCTTGTCGGTCGCGCCTGCCCAGGCCAGCAGGTGACGGCGTCGAGACACATCGTCGTCGAGCAACAGCGTACCGGTGGTGTGGTCGCAGTACATCTTCAGGCCGGCCGCGTCTGGCGCACCGGCCTCGTACTCCGAGCCATCGGCCGACTGGTCGGCACCCATGTAGAGCCCGAAGTCACAGCGGGCACGGGCAGCGACGAAGTCGTACTTGGACCGCAGGCGCTCCGCGGTCGTGGTGTTGGGTGGCGTGTTGGGCATGTCGAGCACGGCCCAGTAGCCGCCCGCGAGGGCTGCTGCGGTCTCGCGCTCGACGGTCGCCTTGTGCGCCCAGTCCAGGTCGCGCAGATGGACGTGCGGGTCCACTGCGCCGGGTATCCGAAGGGTCGTCACGGCCCGTCGCTCCTGGTGACTCGACCGCTATTCGTCGTGGGCGCCGAGCACGCCGGCCAGCAGTGCCATCCGCATATACATGCCGTTCTGCATCTGGTGGAAGTAGACCGAGCGCGGGTCGTTGTCGAGGACCGCGTGATCGATCTCGGTACCCATCTCGTGCTTGCGCGGCAGCGGGTGCATCAGGATGGCCTCGTCGGAGGCCCTGGCGAGGACATCGGGCGTCATCACGAAGTCGCCCGCGATGGCGTCGTAGTCGGCCACCTCCTCGAAGCGCTCCTCCTGGACACGGGTCCAGTAGATGACATCACTCTGGCCGATGACCGAGTCGAGCGAGCTCGTCTCATTGACCTCGACGCCGCGTCCCTTGACGAAATCGATGACGCTCTGCGGTGTGCGCAGCGACTCGGGCGAGACGAGGTTGATCTTCAGATCCTCGGCACCGTAGAGGGCGAGGATCTTGGCCAGCGAGTGGACCGTACGACCGTGAGCGAGGTCGCCCACGAGCGTCACGGACTGGCCGTCCGCGGTGCCCTTGAAATCGACGATGGTGAAGAGGTCGAGCAGAGCCTGTGTGGGGTGCTCGCCGATGCCGTCGCCACCGCTGACCACGACCGAGCGGGTGCCGAGTCGGGTGGTCAACTGGTCGAGCGCGTAGGCGGCCTCGTACGAAGAGCGGACCTCCGGATGGCGGAGCACGACGACGTCGGCATAGCTGCCGGCCGCGCGCACGGAGTCGGCCAGGTTCTCACCCTTGTAGACCGAGCTGAACTTGACACCGCCGGCGGTGGCCACGACCTCGCCGCCGAGGCGGAGCATGGCCGCCTGGAAGGACATGTCGGTCCGTGTGCTGGCCTCGAAGAAGAGCGTCGCCATGATGCGACGCCTGCAAAGCTTGAGTACCGACTGATCGCCTGTCCTCACTCGGGACCGAAGATCGCCGGTGACCCGGATCAACTCATCGAGGTCCGGCCTGGCGAACTGCTCCACCGAGACGATGTGCTTCCCGGCGAGGGTGCCATCGATGGCGGGCGGGGTGAAAGCGGCAGAGCCGGTGGACACGCCGACACTGTCGAGCGCAGAGGACATGAGGCTATCTCCCGAGGGCACTACGGGTATGGGGATTGGGGTCCACGCAGAGTCTATCCGACCGTTGCGTCCACGCACCACCCCACGTCTCGCATGGCGGGCGCGAGCGGAGGCCTCGAACGGCGCGCTGTTCAGCCCCTGAGCAATCTCGACCAGCATGCGCCGGATCCTGCAGGTCTTGCTCCCCTGCTGGGCACGAGTGCCACCAATGTCCTCGGCAAGAGCAGGAATGACGGATTCGGTGTCGCACGAGCCAAGATCGCACGCCTGGTGAACATCGGGCTTGCGCCTCGCTATGGGCTTGCGCCCTCGCTATCGCCGGCGCACGTGGTCGGGCAGGACGGCTTCGAGCTTCGGGTAGAGCGACCTCGTTGGCCGCGATGATGGGCGCGCCCACTGAGCAGCGACTCCTCGGTGAGGAAGTCGTTCACGGTGCCACCGGCGGCTTGCACGATGGCCACGCCCGCAGCGCCGTCCCAGGAGTTGAGGTGCGACTCGATGTAGCCGATGAGCCGGCCGGCAGCGACGTAGGCCAGCGACAGCGCGCCCGAGCCCTCGCGGTAGTAGACGACGCCCTGTCGCAGCAGCGCGTCGACGATGGGTACGATCTCGTCGGCCCCGATGCGCGGGCTCATGCCGATCGAGAGCAGTCCATCGTCGAGGCTGGTGCTGTCCGAGACACGGATGGGCCGGCCGTTGAGCGTGGCCCCGTGGCCGACTCGCCCGACGAAGACCTCGTCGCGCGCGGGTGCAGCCAGGAACCCCATCTCCAGCCGGCCGCGGTGGGCGAAACCGATGGACACGCACCAGGAAGAGAGCTCCTTGAGGAACGGCTGCGTGCCGTCGATGGGATCGACGATCCAGAGATCATCGGCAGCGGCCTTGTTGTGCCCGAACTCCTCACCGAAGAAGGCGTCGTCGGGGAAGCGCTCCTCGATGGCCCTTCGGATGAGCTGCTCGACCTCGGTATCCGCCTCCGAGACCACGTCTTGCGTGCCCTTGGAGCGAACGGTCAACGACTCCTGACCCTCGAAGTAGTGCTGCGCCAGGGCGGCCGCCTCGACGATGAGCTCCTGCCCGAAGGCGTAGCGGTCGCTCAGGGGATCGGTCATGCACTCTCCTCTGCCCACAGCCAGGCCGCACCACGCACGCCGCTGCTGTCGCCGTGCTTCGACTTCACGATGGGCGTGGTGAAGACGGTGGTGAAGGTGTACTGCAGGATCTCGCCCGGCAGCCGCTCATACAGCTCGTCCACGTTCGACATGCCCCCGCCGAGCACGAAGACGTCAGGGTCGAGCACGTTGACGATGACGGCCAGCCCCCGGGCCACACGGTTGATGTAGCGATCGAGGAGCCCTGCTGCGAGCGAGTCACCCGCGCGCGCAAGCTCGACGATATCGGAACCGTGGCGCCGCTCGCCGGCGGCCGCTTCGTACTGGGCCTGGAAGGCACGGCCGGAGACCCATGTCTCCATGCAGCCGTTGAGGCCGCACCAACAGCTCGGGCCCGGGAGCTCGTCCTCTTCCGGCCAGGGCAAGGGGTTGTGGCCCCAGTCAGCAGCGTTGTTGTTGGGTCCGTGGTGCGCCACTCCATCGACGGCCACACCGGCCCCCACGCCGCTGGCGAAGTTGGCGGCGTAGACCACGCGGTAGCCGGCACCGGCGCCGTCGCGCGCCTCAGACGCGGCCAGCAGATCGGCATCATTGACAGCGCGGATCTCGCGGCCGGCGAGCGCCTCACGCAGGTCCTTCTCCACGGGCTGTCCGATCATCCAGGTGGAACTGGCGCCCTTGCCCAGCCCGGTCTCCGGGTCGATGGACCCAGGGATGCCGATACCGACGCGATCGACGCGGCCGACCGCCGCTTCGGCACGCGAGACCATCTGCGCGATCGCCACGAGGCAGGCGGCGTAGTCCCCGCGCGGCGTGTCCACCCGCTCGCGGAAGTGCTCGACGCCCTCCGCGGTCATGGCCACGGCCTCGATCTTGGTGCCACCCCAGTCGACTCCGACAAGCATGGCTCTGAGTATGCACGGTCGCGCTCCCTGAGACGGCCGTCGGACGCGAGCGCTAGCCGGTCCCAGGCTCCACGATCCGTAGCAGGTCGACGCTCAGCCGCTGAGCCAGGAGCCCCGGGTCGACGTCCGGCCGGCGCGCCAGCTCAGCCCCGGCGAAGACCGCCCGGTAGAGGATCCGGCCGTCCAGTTCGGGGTCGAGATCGGCCCGGAAGGCCCCGGTGGCCAGCCCTCGTCGCAGGAGGTCCGCAACGATGCCCTCAGCTCGTTCCTCGTGGGCCTGCATCGTCGCGCGCAGATCCGCGGGCAACGCGGCCGTGAGCGCACTGAGCGAAGGATGTCCGGCCCTGATCGACTCGACGGCGGCGCTCACGAGCAGCCCGAACGCAGCCCGCGGGTCGTCCTCGCTCGCGAGCTGCCGAGCCAGCTCCTCGGTCCCGACATCGCCCAGCTCGACCATCCCGGCCAGGACGGCATCCACGTCCGGCCAGTAGTTGTAGAGCGTCTGCCGGGAGACCCCGGCGCGCGCGGCCAGCGCCGACATCGAAAGCCCGGCGAGGCCCTCCTCGCTGACGATGTACATGGCGGCCACGAGGATGCTGGTGCGCGTGCGGCTGCGCCGTTCGCTCAGCTGCCCAGTCGCCGCCATCGTGACCGTGCCCTCGCTGTCCATCATGGCCGACGATACGCGCGAGCGGCAAGCGCCGCGAAGACGACCGTCAGCCCGACGATCCAGGCGGACGATGCGAGCAAGAGGCGGCCCGCCGGCTCGCCGGCTGCCAGCGCCCGCGCGGTGTCGCTGACGACGGAAATCGGCTGCACCTCCGCAAACAGGCGCACCAGGTCATGCATGCCATCGGTCGGGACGAAAGCGCTCGAGGCCAGCATGAGTGGGAAAAGCCAGAACATCGAGAGCATGCCCACGGTCTCGGCGTTGCGCACCCGTGCGCCGACCCAGGCGCCGACCCAGGAGAAGGCATAGCCGAGCCCAACGACCACGATGATCATGCCCACGGCGCCGGCGAGGGACTCAGCTCGAAAGCCCATGACGTAGCCGAGCGCGATCACCAGTAGTACTCCGACCGAGTTGCGCACGGTGTCCGCCAAGGTCCGGCCGGCAATGACCGCGATCTGGCTCATCGGTAGGGAGCGAAAGCGGTCGACGACCCCGGCTGAGAGATCGAGGGCCAGGCCGGTGCCGGTCTGCTGCGCACCGTTGACGACGGTGATGACGAGCACGCCGGGCAGCAGGAACTGGAGGTAGTCGACCCCGGAGCCGGCGGCGATGACGCTGCCGAAGACGTAGTAGAAGAGCAGCAGGAAGAAGATGCCCATGATCACCGAGAAGGTGAGCTGCTCCGGCAGCCGGGCGGTGCGGATGAGGTCGCGCCGGGCGATGTTCAGGCTGTCGATGACGCCTGATCACGCGGCCACCTCCTCGCTCGCCTCGGACTCCGTACCGGTCGGGCGCCCAGTAATCTCGATGAAGACGTCGTCAAGGGTTGGACGACGCAGCTGGAAATCAGCGAGGGCGATCCCGTCCTGGTCGAGTCGCCGCAGGGCCACAAGGCTCTCTTCGGTGTCGGCCACGGCCACGTGCAGGGTGCGCTCGTCGACGGCCACCGCGGTCAGCGGCTCGATGGCCGAACGTGCCGCCGGCACCTGCGCCGCGTCCGCCACGCTGACCTCGAGGACATCCCGTCCCAGACGGGTCTTGAGCTCCCGGCTGGTGCCCTCGGCCACGACCGTGCCGTGGTCGATGATGATGATCTGGTCGGCCAGCTGGTCGGCCTCCTCGAGGTACTGGGTCGTGAGCACGACGGCAGCGCCGGCGTCGCGGATGGCGCGGATCTCGTCCCAGATGGCGGCGCGGCCGCGAGGATCGAGCCCAGTGGTGGGCTCGTCGAGGAAGATGGCCGGCGGTTCCGCGATAAGGGCCACGACCAGATCCAGGCGGCGTCGCTCGCCCCCCGAGAGAGTCGCCGCGAGGCGACCGGCGTACGCCTCCATCCCGAAACGCTCGATGAGTTCGGCCACGCGCGCGGCGCGCCGTGGCCCAGGCAGGTGGTAGAGCCGCCCGAACAGGTCCAGGTTCTGACGCACGCTGAGCATGTCGTCCACGGCCGCACTCTGGCCAGCCAGGCCGATGCTGCCGCGGACGGCCGAGGGGTCCGTGGCGACATCGTGTCCGGCTACGCTGGCCCGGCCAGCGTCGATGGGCAACAGCGTGGTCAGCAGCTTCACGGTGGTGGTCTTGCCAGCGCCGTTGGGACCGAGGACTCCGAGGACCGATCCAGCCGCGACGGAGAAGCTCAGACCGTCCACGGCCACGACTTTGCCGAATCGCTTGCGCAGCTCCTCGGCCTGGATCACCGGCGATGCAAGGGCGGTGGTTGCGCGTTCGTAGGTTGACATACTGTCAATCTAGACAATGATTGACAGGTTGTCAACCTAGGCCATCCGTTGCTGGGCACCCTAGAGTGGGTCCGACATGACCTCGCCCATCGAACGACTCCGCGTGACCGTCGTCAGCCGCACGACGGGTCTCTTCGCCCACGGCAACGACCCCATGGCGCACACCATGGACTACGCCGGCGACCCTGGGCTCTTCGGCCCCGACTCCATCACCTGGGAGGTGATGGGCGACGTCTCCGGCTTCGTGGCCGGCATCCGGGCGCTGCTTATCCAGGCCGCGCATCCGGAGGTCGTCGCCGGTGTGGCCGACCACTCGCGCTATCGCGAGGATCCGCTGGGCCGGCTGTCGCGTACGTCCGACTACGTCACCGCTACCTCCTATGGCGCGATGCCGGAGGTCGAGCAGGCCGTGCGCATCGTGCGGGCCGCCCACCGGCGTGTGGTGGGTATCTCGCATCGCGGCCTGGCCTACCGCGCCGATGACCCACCGCTGGCGGCCTGGGTCCACAACTCCCTGACCGACAGCTTCCTGGCCTGCCATCGGGCCTATGGCGCGCGCCAGCTGAGCCAGAAGGAGGCGGACCAGTTCGTCTGGGAGCAGATGCGGATCGGCCGGCTGCTCGACGCCGATCCGCTGCCTGAGACGGAGGCGGAGCTGTCTGAGTGGGTCGCCGAGCATCCCGCGGTGGGGCCGTCGCCCGGCATGCGCGAAGCCGTCGGCTTCCTGCGTCAGCCACCGCTCGACCCGGCCGTGCTGCTGGCCTACCAGGTGCTGGGCAGCGCTGCCATCGAAGTCGTGCCACCACGTATCCGGGCCGCCTTGGCGCTGAAGCCACGCCCGGGCGCGTGGCAGGTGGGTCGGGCATCCACGACCGCCATGCGCTGGGCGCTGGCGGCATCACCCCGCTGGCGTCAGGCGCTGTTGCGCGTGGGCGCGCCGGTCGACGAGCGACGCTTCAAGCAGAAGGCACCCTTCGAGACGCTGGAGAAGACATGACCGATCTGGAGCTGTACGAGACCCTGGAGCGCATCGGTCAGAAGCCGGAGGTCTACTCGCGCTACACGGTAGATGCGCTGTGGTCCTCTCCGGACATCTCCGAGATGATGCTCAGCTACCACCTCGACGGCGAACTCGATCTGGCCTCGCGGCGCATGGAGTTCATCGAGCGCTCGTTCGACTGGCTCACATCCAAGTTCGAGCTGAGCGATGGCTCACACGTCATCGACCTCGGCTGCGGGCCTGGGCTCTACGCCAACCGGCTGGCGCGTCGCGGGGCCACCGTCACCGGTGTCGACATCTCCCCACGCTCGATCGAGTACGCCCGCGAGCAGGCGGCGGCGGATGGGCTGGAGATCGACTACCGCCTCGGTGACTACCTCGAGATCGATCTCGGCTCAGGCTACGACCTGGTCACGATGATCATGTGTGACTTCTGTGCCTTCTCACCCGAGCAGCGCGGACGGATCCTGCGACGTGCCGGGGAGCTGCTGGCACCTGGCGGCGCCTTCCTCTTCGACGTCTACTCGGAGGCCTACTACGAGACGTGGGACGAGCACGTAGCCTTCGGCGAAGGGATGATGGACGGCTTCTGGTCGGCCGAGCCCTACTTCGGCTTCCTGCATACGTTCCGCTACGACGAGCAGAAGGTGGCGCTGGAGAAGTACTTCATCGTCGAGCGCGATAGGCAGACCGAGTACTTCAACTGGTTCCAGCACTACTCGCTTGCGTCGCTCACGGCGGAGGTCGAAGCGGCCGGACTGATCGTGGATGAGGCGTTCGGCGACGTCGCCGGCGAGGAGTTCGACGCTTCGCTGCCAGAATTCGCGGTGGTGGTGCGTCGGCCGGCCTAGTGTCCTCGGCGCAACCGCGCCAAGGCTCGCACCGAGCCCGACCAGGCGATGAAGGTCCAGCCGACGAGCAGGGCGATGATGAGCCCGAACCAGATGGGCTCCAGTTCGGCATGCCAGGCCCAAAGGAAGACCCCCAGAGGCAGGATCGCGATCCAGGCGATGACCGCAGAGGCCATGTCGAGGCCCTCGAGCCAGGCCCACGTGTCCGCCGGCAGCGTCGACTCCGTGAAGGCGGCCAGCGCCACATAGACCCAGACGACCACGAAGACGATCGCGGCCAGGATCGGCAGCACGGTGTCGAGAAAGCGGCCAAGACGGCTCATCGGTCGATGGTAGATCCCGCCGATGGCACGTGGAGATCGGGTCGCCACTCGCATCGGCGCTTGCATCCCGCACTTGCGTCCGATGCAAGAGATCGATCGGCCGATCGGTTGGAATGTCCATCCCTTGCTCGGTGGTGCACGCGGCTGTCGGCAGCTTGCAGGTCCTGCAAGGAACCGGCAGAACACCAGCCGAGGCTGGCCCGGTCTTGCGCGTGATGCCAGGCCACAGCCCGCAGGCTCTCGGAGCGCCGCCTGTCAGATGCGATATCGCGGATGCTCTCGGTACCAATCGAGAGTCAGTGCAAGAGCATCCTCATGGGGCGTCGGGCTGGCCCCGAATGCGTCCTCGAAGCGCTCATGAGAGACGTGAAGGGGCCGCTCGAAGAGGTAGAGCATCTCGGCCACCTCGGCCGTGTCGGGCTGGAACAAGCCGAGGAACCTGATCACGCCGCCGCTGATGCGGGAGGCGCGGACCTTGGCCTCGACGCCAACGTGCTTGCCAGCGGTCACGAGCAACTCGCGGTGCGATCGAGCGGGCGCCGCGGGCAGGTGCCAGATCCGACCCAGGGCGTCCGGCTCCCGACCCAGCACCGCCAGACCCCGAGCGACGTCGTCGATGAAGGCGTAGGCATGAGGGACATCGGAGTTCCCGATGACGTTGACGGTTCGGCCATCCATGAGCGGGTAGAAGTGCCGCTGCCCGAAGGTGGACCCGAAGGCGGAGTTGAGAGCACCAGGACCGTACAGATCCGCCGTCCGGCCGATAGCTCCCTCGAGCCGCCCCTCGCGTAGCGCGGTCATGAACGTGGCCGACATCTCGGCTCGCAACCGACCCTTGCGCGTCGCGGCGGTAGCTCCTGACTCCTCCGTCAGCTCGCCGTCTACCTGACCGTAGACATAGACGGAATCGTGATAGATGAGCCGTGCGCCGACCGCGGCCGCGGCACCGATGGCAGCGACCAAGCGAGCGGGAAAGAGCGCGTACCAGTCGACATAGTGGGCGTTGAGGAGCAGATACACGACCGATGCGTCGGCGCAGACGGCCGCCAGCGCGGCCGCGTCTGCTCCATCCACGGCTCGCGGTTCGCTGTCGGGCATGTCATAGGCCCGGTCGCCCATGATGCTCCAGAGATCGGCGTCGATCCCGACAGCCCGAAGCTGGGCCTGCAGCGACACGCCCAGCGGGCCTGCCCCAAGGATGACCTGACGCCCATCACCTCTCACGTCTCACCTTTACATGCGCCTTGCGACCCAACGTCTTCGGACCTAGTCTCCACGCGGGGCAATGATGCAGACCGTCTAGGGAGCCAGCAAGTGTGCTCGCAACCATGTCTGTCGACATCGAGGCGCCACCCGAGCGCGCGTGGAGTTCCTCTTCAGCTGAAGCGACTGGCTGAAGCGACGAAGGGCGCGAGGGCCCACCGGTGAAGGGGACGCTGCATGACGGCACAGCGCGAACGCCCATCGAGGCTCGCCAAGCTCGGCTTCAAGGTCCCGGTTTGGCTCTATCGCGCGCATCTCGGCTTCCTCTTCGGGGGCCGGATCTTCGCCATCGTCCACCACGGCCGCAAGTCGGGGAAGCGCTACGTGTCCGGCCTGGAGGTCCTCGCCCGCCGCGGTGGCGAGCTCTTGGTCTTCTCGGCCTGGGGCACCAAGGCCGACTGGTATCGCAACATCGAAGCCGGTGGCATCGATGAGCTCTGGGACGGTCGTGCTCGCTACCCCGGGGCGGAGTTCCGCCGGCTCGAGCCAGATGAGTCCGATGAGGTCATCGCCGCTTACGAGCGCGAGCACCACGGCACGGCGAAGCGGACGCTGCCACGGATGCTGGAGGGCTACGACTTCAGCGACGAGATGCGGTGGGAGTTGGCCAAGGCCGGAACGATCATCGCCTTCAGACCCAAGGTGGTGTAGTCAGCGAGCTGGTGCCGACCGGCACCGGTTACTTCGTACCAGGGTCGAATCAGTACTTGAGGTATGGCACGGTGGGGACCTTCGGATGCACCAGGGACGGTTTGGTGCACCTCTCCACCGGAGGACCCATGGCCATCAAGCGACCCGGCGGGAAGCTCAAGCGCACACTCGCGGCGGCGGTTGCGGCTGCGCTGTTGGCCGCCGCGCTGCCCGCAGGCATGACGGCCGCGGCCAAGGCCGACGATAGCTGCAAGGTCCACAACCTGGGCAAGGGCATCGATCGCGACTCGCTTCAGAAGGCGGTACGCGCCGCCGACCCCGGAGACGCCCTGCTGGTACAAGGTCGCTGCGCCGGGCCCGCGCTCATCGACAAGGACCTCGACATCAGCTACATGGGCTGGGCTGGTGCGCCGATGCCGCTCGGCAGCCAGTACGTGGCCGAGCCGCGCGGACGTATCGTCACCGATGGCTCTGGCCCGGCGCTCGTCATCGACCCCGACGTCCCCGGACTGACCATCAATCCCGGACTCGCAGTCAAGGGCGGCATCGTCATCGGCGACGTCAAGACCTGGCACGACACACTGCCCTCGGTCATCGCCACGACCGCCGGCACCAGCCTCAGCGACTGCCACCTCCGCAACGACGACACCGCGGTGGAGTTCGCGGCCAGCCAGGCCGCTCTCGACGCAGCGAGCGCCGGCGACGACCTGTCGATCCGCGGGACGTGTACCGGTGAGACCGTCATCGACGAGGCGGCCCGCGTTGCCGGTTGGCGTATCGCCATCTCGGCACTGACGTTGGGCGAAAAGCCTGCCGGCACCGACGACTCGGGTCCGGCCACGCTGGAGCGGGTCACCGTCGACACCGGCGTCGACAGCCTCGTGCTCAAGGACGTGCGCATCACCAACGGCTTCAGCATCCGGGACCTGACGCCGGCGTCCTGACGAGCGACACCGGATTCGGGACCAAGAGCCCTGTCGCAGGAACCACCACGGCCGCACGCTGTGTAGATGGAGAGTCTCGAACGCATCCGCGGGCTCATCGCCGGCGAGCCCGTCGATCACCTGCCCGTCCAGCCACTCATCATGCAGTTGGCTGCGAAGCACGCCGGCCTCGGCTACAACGACTACGTCACGCACGGTGAACGCCTCGCAGAGGCGCAGCTGTCGCTAGCGCAGGAGTACGGCATCGACTGCTTGATGCAATGCTCCGATCCCGCGCGCGAGCTCATCGACATCGCGGGTGGGGACGATTCGAGCGTGGAGTGGGCCGCGACCGGTCCGGCCATCGTGGAGTCGCGAGCGCTCGTGCGTGACAAGGCCACGCTGGGCAGGCTGCGAGTCCCCGACCCCCTCGCGCCAGGCAGGATGCGGGACCGCATCGAGTCGATCGAGACCATGCGCCGGCTGGCGGGACCCGATGTCTCGGTCGTGGGCTGGGTCGAGGGGCCGCTGGCGCTCGGCGCGGAGATGCGTGGTCTCTCGATGGTGATGATGGACACCTACGAGGATCCGGGCTTCCTCGACGAGCTGTTCGACTTCACTTCCCAGGTCGCGCGGACCTACTGGAAGCCACAGGCGGAGGCCGGTGCCGACACCATCGGCATGAGCGATGCCGCAGCCTCGATGATGAGCCCGGCCCACTACGAGCGGTTCATCTTTCCGGCCCAGCTGCGCGTCGTCGAGGACATCAAGGCGACCCGACCGGACGTCCTGATCCGGCTGCACATGTGCGGCCGCACCGACGACCTGCTGCCGCTGATGAAGGAGCTGCCGGTCGACATCTGGGAGCTCGACTTTCCCGTCGACCTGGCCCGGGCACGCGAGGTGCTGGGACCGGAGCGCGTGATCCTGGGCAACGTCAACACGGTCGAGGTCATGCTCACGGGCACACCCGATGACGTCTACGCCGCGGCAGCCGAGTGTCACCGCATCTGCGGTGCCAACCATGTCGTCGGCACCGGCTGCGAGGTCGCACCCGAGACGCCGCCGGAGAACCTGCACGCACTGGTGGCCTACGCCCGCGATCACCGGCCGAGCGACCCCGCTCCCGCCGGCGCCTAGCACGGCATCAGCGCCGGCAGCGCACTGCCCGGTCTGACGGCATCATTGGGGCGATGAACCCGTCACCCGTCGCGCAGCCCATCGAGCCCGAAACGCCGCCCGATCCGTCGACCGTCTCGCCGGTGTGGCGTGCGGTGCTGCTCGTCGTGGGCACCGCCAGCCTGGTGCTGGGCGTCATCGGCATCGTCCTGCCTGTCCTGCCGACCACGCCGTTCCTGCTGGTCACGGCCGCCTGCTACGCCCGCGCCTCGACGCGGCTCTACACCTGGCTGCTCGGCCAGAGGTCCCTGGGGCCGATCATCGCCGAATGGCGGCGGTCGCGTTCGTTGCCGCCCGGTGTCAAGACGCGGGCGCTCGTGGTCGTGGCCATCACGTTCACGGTCTCGGTCATCCTCGTCGACGCGCTCGTGGTACGACTGGTCCTGATCGCCATGGGCGCCATCCTGGCCACGTTCCTCTACCGCATCCCCACGGCGCAGAAGGAACCGGCGTCGGTCACCATGGGCGCCACGCCGCCACAGGAGGAGCCCCGTTGAGCGAGCACCGCCGCCCAGTGCTCTTCGACACCCGACGCGACCGTCAGCTGCGTGCTGCCGGCATCCGCGCCTGGGCCATCGTGGGCATCGTGGCCGTGGCCGTGGTGGCCTACACCGCCTTCTCGACGTTCAGCACGTTCATCCTGCCGCTCATCGTCGCGGCCGTCCTCGGCATCATCTTCGAGCCGGTGGCCTCGCTCTTCGCGCGCTTCATGCCCCGCCAGGTGGCCTCGTTGCTGGTGCTTGTCGGCATCTTCGTGCTGGCCATCGTCATCGTCGCGGTCGTCGTCATCGCCATCGTCGACCAGGGCTCGGAGATCGTGGATCAGACGCAGGCCGCTATCGACACGGGTCGCAACTGGCTTGCTGACCAAGGCATCACGGTCGTCGTCATCGACGACGTCCAGGCCCAGTTGTCCGACTTCGTGGACGAGGTCCTGCCCGGCCTACTGTCCTACGTGCCGGGTGCCTTCTCCGGCATCAGCAGCTTCCTCGTGGGCGCGTTCATCGCGCTCTTCATCCTGTACTACGTCATCGCTGAGTGGGAGACGCTGACCAGCTGGGTCGGTTCCAACCTGGGCGTCCCACAGGACCTCGGGGAAGGCATCGTCGAGGACGCCACGCGCTCGTTCCGGGACTACTTCTACGTGCTCACCGTCGCCAGCCTCCCGGTCGCCGGCATGGTCTGGCTGGCGGCGGTGCTGATGAGCGTGCCCTTGGGCTTCACCATCGCCCTGGTCACGTTCGTGACCTCGTACGTGCCCTACATCGGCGCGCTCATCTCGTCGGTCTTCGCCCTGCTCATCGCCTTCGGAGCCGGCGGCATCGTGCCCGCGCTCGTCATGCTCACCGTCATCCTCGTGGCCCAGAACGTGGTCCAGCCCATCGTCCAGCGCCAGATGGAGCGCAACGCGCTGGACCTGCACCCGATCGCCGGCTTCGGTTCGACCATCATCGGCTCCGTCCTCTTCGGCATCATCGGCGCCACGCTCTCGGCCCCGTTCGTAGCCATGGCCATGCGCGTGCGCGAGCGTGTGCAAGCCTTCGAGCGCGGCGAGGTCGAGATCCCGGTCACCGGCGGCGAGACGAGCGAGGCCGAGTCGGACGAAGCCGAGGCAGAGCCGGACGTCGAGGGCGCGTAGGCCTCCGCAGCCCGAGGGCGCGACCGCGTCGTGCTCCTGCACACGGTCGCCGAACACCGAGGCCCTAGAAGCCCATCTCCATCACCACCGCGTCATGGCCCTCGAAGGCCGAGATGCTCGATGAGGCCGGCACGATGGCGGTCGTGCCCTTCACGAGTTCCAGGTCACCCAGTCGGACCACGCCGCGGGTGACGTTGAGCACGACAGGGCCGGGCGTCCTGGCCACAGCGCTGGTCCCGCCGTCGACGCGGTGTTCGCGCATCCAGTAGTAGTCGGTCGCGACGAGATCGCGGACACCCGGCGTCTCGGTCGTGTCGAGCGAGAAGGCGGACGGCTGATCCAGGATGATCGAAGCCATCGACTCCGCGGCATGCAACTGGCGCGGCGCGCGGCCGTATTCGACGGCCCAGTCGTAGATGCGATAGGTGGTGTCGCTGGGGGTCTGGACCTCAGCTACGAAGGTGCCCGCGCCGAGTGCATGGATGCGACCGGCCGGCACGTGGTGGAAGGCGCCAGGAACGGCCGGCTGCTCGCCGAGGAGCGACACGATGCCCGGGGTACCCATGACCGACTCGACATCGGCCATCGTCGTGCCGGCCACGGTGTCGAGGTAGAGCACCGCGCCTGGGTCGGCGTCGACGATGTACCAGGACTCCGTCTTGAGACGCGCCTCAGGGTGTTGGGCCACGTAGTCCTCGTGCGGGTGGACCTGGACCGAGAGGTGCTCGCGGGCGTCAAGCAGCTTGAAGAGCAGCGGGAACCGGCCCTCCCTCGTCGGCACTACGGGGCCCAGGAGGTCTTCGGTCCGCTCAGCCACGACCGTGCGCAGCTTGGCTCCGGCATACGGTCCGTCGAGCACGCCACTGCTGGGGTCGTCGACGTGAGGCACGACCTCCTGCGGCAGGTCGCAGAGCTCCCAGCTCTCGCCGATGTTCACGCCCTCGGGCAGCGTCTTGCCGTAGGCCGTCAGCCTGGTGCCGCCCCACGGGCGCTCGACGAGGACGGGATCAAGGCGGAAGGGTGCGAGCTCGGTGGTCATGGCGGAAGGGCGCGAGCTCGGTCATGGCCGGTCGCTCGAGTGCTGAGGCCGGCCAAGAGCCGCAGAGACCGTCCTAGCCGCTCCGGGGCTAGGCATCTTCCATCAGAGAGCGCCGCAGCACGTATGCGCCGCCGACGATGATCATCACCGCCAGGAGCGTGAAGCTGAGCCAGCGCAGCATGGTCCCGGCACCACCATCCCCACCGAAGCCGTCGGCGACATCCGTCTGTGCCAGCATGTCCGTCGGCTTGATGGTGGCTGTTGGCGCGGGTGTGGCCGCGGTGTGGCCGCGGGAGTCGCGGTCATCGTCGGCGCCGGGGTCACCGGTACCACCAACGTGCGCGAGAACGCGATGCGCACGATGTCCGTCGCGCAGCCGGTCGGACTGGCCGCTGCCACGGTCGGTGTGCTCGCGAGGATGGAGCACGCCTCGAACGTGTCGACGTGGTCCGGGATGACCTGGTCGGGGTCGTCCGGATCGGGGGTGACCGAAGGCTTCACGAGGAAGGTCTGCTGGAAGTCGCAGACAGCATCTGGCTGGAGCACCGTGCCGACCTGGCAGTCGGCATCACCAGAGAGTGCCCCGAAGACGTCGTCCTTGAGCGAGACGATGGAGAACGGCACGTCGCCGGTGTTGGAGACGGTGAAGGTGAAGGTGACGTCCTCGCCCTGGTCGGAGACGATCGACGCGCTGGCTGACTTCTCGACAGCCATGGCCACGTCGCCCGCCACGTTGGTGAACGTGCAGGTCACATCCTCACCGGCTGCCACCACGATGGTGGCAGTGGCAGTGGCAGTGTCGCCGCTGCTGTCGCCATCGCTGCAGACGATCGAGCACAGCGTCCAGCTGGTCGGGACCAGCTCGGTCACCGAGTACGTGCCCGGTGGAAGGTCACCTGACGTGAGCTGCTGTCCGTTGCCGATCGAGCCAACGACGTCACCGCTGAACCGGAAGCTCGTGCTCGTCGGGTCAGGGCTGGGGTCCGTGGCCTTACGATCGTGATGGAACCGGGGTCGGCCGTGTTGGTGAACGTGCAGGTGACGTCCTCGCCTGCGCCACCACGATGGTCGCCGTGGCGTGCCGATGTCGCCGCTGCTGTCGTCGTCATTGCAGGTGATGGAGGACAGCGTCCAGCTGGTCGGGACCAGCTCGGTCACCGAGTACGTGCCCGGCGGAAGGTCACCCGAGGTGAGTTGCTGTCCATTGCCGATCGAACCAACGACGTCACCGCTGAACTGGAAGCTCGTGCTCGTCGGGTCGGGGCTGGGGTCGGTCGTCTTGCGGATCGTGATCGAACCGGGGTCGGCCGTGTTGGTGAAGGTGCAGGTCACCACCTCGCCGTTGTCGAGTGCGATGGCATCGGGCGTGTCGCCGTTGTCACAGGTAGCGTCGGTCAGGGCCCAGTTGGGGGGTGTGTCCTCGGTGACCGAGTAGGTGCCGGCATCGAGGTCAGTGATGACCTCCATGCCGCCGTTGGCCAGGCTGAAGTCCGGCCCGGCGTTGGTAACGAAATCGAAGGCCGTGCCGGTCGGGTCTGGGCTGGGGTCGGTGATCTTCTTGACCACGATGACGCTCAGCGCCCAGTTCTCGAAGGTGCAGGTCACGGTCTCGCCGCTGGCCACGTTGAAGGTCGCAGTGGCGGTATCAAGGTCGCCGCTGGAGTCATCGTCGTCGCAGCTGATGTCACCCAGCACCCAGCCGTCAGGGACGCTCTCGGTGGACGTGTAGGAACCTGCCGGCAGGTCGGTAGCCACGATCTGCTGACCGTCGCCGATGGTGCCGGCCGCGGCGCCGGTGAAGGTGAACTGCTGGGGGTCGTTGTCAGGGTCGGTCTGCTTCTCGACGATGATGCGCCCGAGCTGGGTGTTGCTGAAGGTGCAGGTGATGTCCTCGCCCGGGAGCGGGGTGACCGCGACCGAGGCGTTCGGGAGGTCGACGACCGCGCCGTCGGTGCCGAGGCAGCTGATATCGGTCAGCTCCCAGGCGGGGTCGGCGGTGGGCAGGCCGGTCTCGGCGAAGTCGTAGGTCTCGTTCGGGGGCAGCGAGCCGAAGGGCTGGCTGCCGCCATCGTCGAGCGTGAAGGTTGCGGAGCCGTCGAAGGGCGGCGTGGCCGTGAAGCCGAAGCCGGTGCCGCCGGCGGGGTCGGAGGTCTTCTCGATGGTGATGGTCGCGAGCTTGGTGTTGGTGAAGGTGCAGGTGACGGTCTCGCCGGGCTGCAGATCGATGGCCGCGGCATCGTCGACGACGACCGAACCGCCGCTCGGGTCATCCTCGTCCGAACAGGTCAGGCTCGTGAAGACCCAGCCCGCGGGTGGATCGAGCTCCTGCACGCCCCAGATGCCGGTGGGCACGTCGAAGGTCTCGCTGGCGGTGCCGTCGCTGGTGGTCAATGAGAAGCCACCCGCGTCGGTCCCCGGCAGCGGGTCGTCGGAGAAGAAGTCGAAGGTGTCATCGCCGCCGATCGCCGTCTTCTCGACGATGATGCGCGCCGAGCTGGGTGTTGCTGAAGGTGCAGGTGATGTCCTCGCCCGGGAGCGGGGTGACCGCGACCGAGGCGTTCGGGAGGTCGACGACCGCGCCGTCGGTGCCGAGGCAGCTGATGTCGGTCAGCTCCCAGGCCGGGTCGGCCGTGGGCAGGCCGGTCTCGGCGAAGTCGTAGGTCTCGTTCGGGGGCAGCGAGCCGAAGGGCTGGCTGCCGCCATCGTCGAGCGTGAAGGTTGCGGAGCCGCCGCAGGGCGGCGTGGCCGTGAAGCCGAAGCCGGTGCCGCCGGCGGGGTCGGAGGTCTTCTCGATGGTGATGGTCGCGAGCTTGGTGTTGGTGAAGGTGCAGGTGACGGTCTCGCCGGCGGCGACGTCGAAGGTGGCCGTGGCGGTGACCGTGTCGCCGGAGCTGTAATCGTCGTCACAGCTGATGCTCGGTGAGGACCCAGCCGGCGGGCAGCGATCTCGGTGCATGGTGTAGATGCCTGGGGCGACGTCGACGCTGGTGGTCGTCGCTGGTCGTCACCGATGGTACCCGCGTCACGTCGCCGGTGAAGACGTCGAAGCTGCTGGAAGTCGCCGTCGGGCATCGTCTGCTTCTCGACGATGATGCTGGCCCGGGCTGGGTGTTGATGAAGGTGCAGGTGACTGTCGTCGCCCGGGCGCGAGGTCGACGGCAACCGGCCGGAGGCCGACGCCGGCTGCCGGTGCAGTCGGCCAGCTGATGTCGGTCAGGTTCCAGCCGGTCGCGGCAGGACGGTCTCGCTGAAATGCCGTAGGTACGTCCGGGCAGCGAGGTCGCAGAACGTCGGCCGGCGATGCCGTAGAGCGAGTGGTGAGCGAGAGGGCCGTCGCAGGTCACCGGTGAAGTCGAAGGTAAGAGCCGAGTCGCCGCCGGTCGGCGACCTTCTCGACGGTGATCGTAGCCACGCTTGGTGTTGGTGAAGGTGCAGGTGACGGTCTCGCCGGAGGCGACGTTGAAGGTGGCTATGCCGGTGGCGGTGTCGCGGGTGCAAGAGCAGTCATCACAGGTGACGCTCGGTGAGGTCCCAGCCAGCGGGCACGGTCTCGGTGCACGTGTAGGTGCCGGGAGCGAGGTCGATAAAGCTGTCGTCTGCTCGCCGCCACCGATGGTGCAGGCTGAAGTCACCGGTGAACGTCGAAGCTGGTGGAGTCGCCGTCGGGCAGCGTCTGCTTCTCGACGATGATGGTGCCGGCTGGTGTTGGTGTAGGTGCAGGTGAGGAAGCCGCACTTGATGTTGGCCCCGGGCGCGCAGGTCGACGGCCGATCGGCAAACTGTACCGCCGGTCACAGATGACCGTAGGTCAGGGCCCAGCCGTCGGGCACGGTCTCGCTGATGCACGTAGCGGCCGAGGCAGGAAGTCGCCGAACGTCCGCTCGCTAGCGATGCACGCTGACGGTGGTGAGCGAGAAGTGCCGCCCAGGCTCGCCGCGTGAAGTCGAAGCTGTGCGCGGTCGCCGCCGGTTCGGCGACCTTCTCGATGGTGAGCGAGGCGACGCTTGGTGTTGGTGAAGTGCAGGTGACGGTCTCGCCGGAGGCGACGTGGAACGTGGCAGGTCGATGGCGGTGTCGCGGGTGCGTAGCAGTCGTCACAGGTGAGCTGCTGAGGTCCCAGCCGTCGGGCACGGTCTCGGTGCTGTGTAGGTGCCGGGCGCGAGGTCGATGCCGGTGATGCTAGCTGTCGCGATGGTGGTGTCCGTGCCGGTGAACTCGAATCTGCTGGGAGTGCGTGGGCAGCGTTGCTTCTCGACGATGATGGTGTGGTTAGAGCTGTTTAAGAATGTGTATGAGTGCTTGAAGCTGGTGTTACTAGTACGTTGATGGTAGCGACTCGTACTGAAAGAATAGTTTAGGTTGTGATTCTGGTAGGAACTGTGACTTTAGAGTTTGTGTTGATTGATTTTGGAAAAGATGTAATGGTTATGGGTTATGTTGACTTACTGCATACGTGCTGTTATTGTAGGGCGTAGTTGTGGGTGTTGGTGTGATGTGTGTAGGTGAGAGGTGGTAACTTGTACTGTGGTGTGCGGTGTGTTTGTGTGTGTGTGTTTTTTTGTGTTTTGTTTGATGATGTTGTTTTTGGGTGTGTGTTGAGATGTTTTTTTTGATAGGTTGAGTTTTATTGTTTTAGAGATTTGTTGTTTTTGGTTTTTTTGTGATTGTTTAGTTTTGTTGGTGTAGTATGTTTTTAGTTGAGTTTGTTAGGGTGAGGTAGTAGTAGTAGGTTATTATTGTTTTTGTTTTAGTGTTTGAGTTGTTTATGTATTGGTTGTGTTTATTGTTGTTGATGGTTGTGTTGTTGTTGTGGCTGATCGTATAGAAGAGTGTTGCTTTGATAGATGGCGGCTTTGGGCTCGCGCGATTTTATCGAGCTCTTGCGGGCTCAAGAATTGGTAGGAGGTTGTGTTGTTGTAGCGGTTTCGGCACGTTCTGGATTTTGTATTGTTGTTTGTTATTATTTTTTGTTTTGTAGTTGTTGTTGTGTTTTTGGTGTTTTTGTATTTGTTTGTTTGTATTTGTATGTTTTTGTTGGGTGTAGTTGTTTAGGTGTGTTTTTTGATTGTGATGTTGAGTGTTGTGTGTTGTATTGTGTATTTTGTTGTTTGTTTTTGTGTGTTTGATGTGTGTTAGTTTTGTTTTGTTGTTTATTGTTGTTTTTTGTTTTTTTTTGAGTAGTTTGGTATGTTTGTTTGGTTTTGTGTTTGTGTTTTTTATTGGGATTTTTATTGATTTTGTTAGAGGTTTTGTTTTGATTGTTAGGTTTAGTTGAGAGTTTTGTTGGTTTGTTAGTATTGGTGTTGGGTTTTTTGATGTGTTAGGTTTGGTGGTGTAGTATGAGTTTGATGTGTATTTGTGTTGTTTTGTTATTTTTGTTTTTTTTTTTTTTTTTTTTTTTTTTTTTTTTTTTTTTTTTTTTTTTTTTTTTTTTTTTTTTTTTTTTTTTTTTTTTTTTTTTTTAGTAGTTTTGTTTGTTTTTTGTTTTGTATTGGTGTGTTTTTTTTTGTGTTTTGTTGGTTTTTTGAGAGTTTTGGTAAGTGTTGTGTTATGTTTTAGTAGGTTTTTTTTGTTGTTTTGTTTGTTTTTGTAGGTTGTGTTTGTGTTTTTGTGTGTTTTGTTTGTGTTTTGTGTGTTTTGTTTGTGTTTTTGTGTGTTTTGTTTGTGTTTTTGTGTGTTTTGTTTGTGTTTTTGTGTGTTTTGTTTGTGTTTTTGTGTGTTTTGTTTGTGTTTTTGTGTGTTTTGTTTGTGTTTTTGTGTGTTTTGTTTGTGTTTTTGTGTGTTTTGTTTTTGTTTTGTTAGAGTTTGTTGTGAGTTTTGTTATGATTGGTTTTTGTTTTGTTTGGTGTATTTTTATGTGGTAGGAGTAGTAGTTTTGTTTGGTTTTATTGTTATAGTAGTGGGTTTGTTTTGTTGTAATTGTTTGCACGTCGGGATCGGATGATGCTTGGCGGCGTTGGTTTTCGTGTACGTTAAGTGAGTGGTGTGTGGATAGAGGTGGTATGTCTGTTTTTGTAGTTTGATCACGAGCGGCTCTAGAGGCTTGCTGTGTCTTGCGTAGTGTTTTTGTTGTATTTTTTAGTTTGGTGTGTTGTATTTTTGGGTGTTTTTTTGGTGTGTGTGTTTTTGTTGAGTATTTTGTTGTGTTGTTTTATGTTTTGTTATTTGGTGATGAGTTTGGTTTTTTTGTAAGAGTTTAGTATTGTGATTTGTGTTTTGTAGTTGATTGTATTGTAGAGGTGTGTTTGTGTTGGATGTTTAATGTTTTAGTTGTTTTGAATGGTATTATATTGATTGTTGTTTGTGTTTTGGGAGTTGGTTTGTGTAGTAGGGAGAGATGTTGGTGGTTGTGATATGTGTTAGTGGAGATGATGGTTTTGTTGTGTGGATATAGTTTGATTTGTTTTGGGTGGAGGTGATTATTTTTGTTAGTTGTGGTGGTAGTTATGGGTTTGGTAGGTATGTGTGTTTGTTTATGGGTAAATTTTTGTTATTGTGATGAAGTAGGGATGTAGCACGAGGGACGAGAGCAGGAGATGACCTGCAGCATGACCACTATGGCTATGCGCGAACTTCCACGTCGCGCGCGCTGAACAGCTTCATCAAACCCTTCCGATCGCTTCTCGGGTTCGCGTTCCAGAACTCAGTCTCACGTCGTTGACATGACGGTCGCTCGCGGCGCGAGCGCGGGCGGGCCTAGGGTAGCGGCTTGCGGGATATCTGTGGTCCTGAGATGAATGGTCTGCTGCGGTACGGTTCGATAGCACCAGATCGCACCTGGGGATACATATGGGCCACGTTTTCGGCAACGTTCGGGCGCGATGTGACCTGCGGCCCTTCACGCTAGTGGCGGTGGTGGTTTAGGGTGTGCGCTCCCGACCCACGAGGAGACCCCGATGGCCGACCTGTCGACTACCTTCACCGGCATCCGCTTCCCGAACCCCTTCATGCTCGCCTCGGCGCCCCCGACCGAGTCCGAGTCGAACATCCGCCGCGCCTACGACGCCGGCTGGGGTGGCGTGGTCACCAAGACCATCGGCCTGCACCAGGTCACCAACGTGCGCGGCCCCAAGACGAAGTTCCTGCGTCTTGACCACAGCGGGCGATACAAGACGATGGCCAAGCTCGGCGACTCGGCGGTGATGGCGTCGTGGAACTGGGAGCTCATCAGCGACAAGCCGCTCGACTGGTGGATCGGCAAGCTCAGCGCCATCAAGCGCGACTATCCCGACCACGTGCTGGTGGCCTCGGTCATGGCCGGATCGGGCAGCGACGAGGAGATGCGCAGCTGGCAGACGCTGGTGCAAGGGGTGCAGGACGAGGGCGTCGACGCGGTCGAGCTGAACTACAGCTGCCCGCACATGGATCGCGACGACATGGGCTCGGGGCTGGGTAAGGACGCGGCGCTCGTCTCGACCACGACCCAGGCGGTGAAGGAGGTCGCGAGGATCCCGGTGTGGGCCAAGCTCACCCCGGCCACGGCCGACATCGCGGAGGAGGCCGGAGCTACGTTCCGCGGCGGCGCCGACGCCATCACCTCGTCCAACACGTTCCCTTCGCTGCCGCCGATCGATCCCGAGACACTCGACTTCGAGATCAACGTCGACGGCTTCGTCTCACCGGGCGGGCTGGGTGGACCGGCCATCCTGATGCAGTCGCTGGCCAAGATGGCGCAGATGACGCAGGCCTATCCCGAAGGCGCGTTCTCCGGTGTCGGTGGGATCTCGACCTGGGCCGATGCCCTCTCCTTCTTCATGCTCGGCTGCGGCACGGTACAGGTCGCGACCGCGGCCATGCTGGACAAGGCCATCGGGCCGAACGTGGTGGCTGGACTCATCGAGGGCATGGACGCCTTCCTCGACAAGCACGCCGATCGCGGCTGGTCCACGCTCGATGACTTCCGTGGCCTGCGCCGCGACGCGATCGTGGCCCAGTCACAGATCGCTCGTCCCGAGCAGCGGGGCCAGGACCCCGAAGACGCGCGCGAGGGCTACTCGGGGTAGGCGAGCCACTCCGCGAGAGCGTCGGCGGGTAGCGCACCGGCCGCCACCAGGATGGCGGCGACCTGATACTGCAGTGAGGCGATTGACAGGATGAGTCCACTGTCTGATGCACGTGCCGTAGCGACAGTAGACGATGAGAGCACGGTCGAGTGCTCGTGCCCCAGCCCTGCGGCGCCTGGCGCTCGTTCGGCGCCGGACCCTCGTCGCCGTCGACCACGGCGTTGTGGAGGAGGTGCGTG
This sequence comes from uncultured Chloroflexia bacterium, assembly GCA_963752475.1. Lineage (GTDB taxonomy): Bacteria > Chloroflexota > Limnocylindria > Limnocylindrales > CSP1-4 > JAFMJV01. The sequence goes on from CAVVYR010000004.1 coordinate 214,683, forward strand.
GTGGCGAGGCATCAGCCTGGAGCACGTGTCGAAGCGATATGGTGACGTTGAGGCTGTCCAGGATTTGAGTCTGGATATCGCTGATGGCGAATTCATGGTCATCGTCGGGCCGTCAGGCTGCGGCAAGACGACTGCACTGCGGCTGATCGCCGGCCTCGAACAGCCGGACACCGGTAGATGTGCGCATCGATGGCCGGCTCGCGACCGCCATCCCACCGGCCGAGCGCAACGTGGCCATGGTCTTCGAGGACTTCGCGCTGTACCCCCACATGAAGGTGCGGGACAACCTGGCCTTCCCGCTACGCGCTGCGCAAGACCCCCGCGGAGGCCATCCGGCGTCGCGTCGCCGAGGTGGCCGACGCGACCGAGATCGCGCCCGTCCTTGCGCGCAAGCCAGGTGAGCTGGCCGCGGGCGAGGCGCAGCATGTGGCGGTCGGGCACGCGGTCGTGCGTGAAGTCACGCTCGGCGTTCCTGCTCGACGACGCCCTTTCTCACCTCGACGCCCACCAGCGGCTCGAGGCGAGGGCAGAGTTGGCGCGCCTGCACCGTGAGCTTGGAGCCGACCATCGTGGCCGTGACGCACGACCAGGCGGAGGCGATGGCGATGGGAACACGGGTGGCCGTCATGGCTGACGGGGGATTGCGTCAAGTGGCCACGCCACGCTGGCTCTACGAGCGTCCGGCCGACACCTTCGTGGCCGGCTTCATCGGCAATCCGCCGATGAACCTTCTCGAGATGAGCGTGGAACCCGACGACGGCCTCCGGTCGCGGCATGGTGCGTTGACATGGCCTCTACCGAAGACTGGGCTGCTGCGCAACCTCGCCGGCAGCGAGTCGGTGGTTGTCGGCTGCCGCCCTGAGCACATCCGTGTCGGGGCGACCGCGGGCCCGGACGAGGTCGGCTTCGAGGCCACGTGCGACCTCGTCGAGTACCTCGGCCATCGCCGCCTGGTCCACCTGCACGCCGCTGACCTGCTGACTCGTGGCCTCGATCGGAACAGCCGGCGACCTGACCGCTGGCGAGGTCGTCGAGTGTGCGGTGCCGGGGGCACGGCTGCACTTCTTCGATGACTCGACCGGGCTCGCCCTCGATCCGCGCTACGATCAGCGTGTCGAGCCCAGGTCGACGCCGGGTGCAGGCGCCTGGCTGCGGACGAGCCGAGGGAAGACCGGCGCGAGGGCGCGATAGGTCTCGAGGTAGACGGTGTGGAGTTCGTCCGCGCGCTGTCGTTGTTCGCCGCGAGGCTCTACCGTGCTCGCGATCGATACGCGCTCCTCGGCGAGCGTCTGGCACATCCGGGCCGAGTCCGGCTGCGACCATGCCCATGAGCGCCGCCCCGGTCACACCCGCGTCGAGGTCAGCGAGCACCTCCACCGGGCGGCCACTGATATCGGCCTTGACCTGGTTCCAGAGCTGACTCCGGGCACCGCCACCTGCGACTCGGAAACCTGCGACTCGGAGGCCGGCAGCGCGCTCGCAGCCCTCGAGCAACATGCGCACGGCGTGCGCCACGCCTTCGAGCGTCGCCAGCACCATATGGCCGGCTTCGGTCGCCGTGGTCAGGCCCAGGAAGACGCCTCGGGCGTCAGGGTTCCAGTAGGGCGCCCGCTCACCTGCCAGATGCGGCAGGAACACCAGCCGCTGCGGATCGCCAGCTGCTGCCTGGGCCAGGCTCAGCGCCTCCGGCACGGACAGGCCGACCAGCCGCGCGACCCACTCGAGCGCTGAACCTCCAGCCTGCGTGGGTCCGGCATGGACGTGCATCCCGGCGACCGGAGGGAACGACACGACCCCAGGCTCCGCAGTCGCGCTTCCCGAGGCCACGCCCACGACCTCCGAGGTGCCCGCCAGGTCGAGGGCCCGACCCTCGCGCATCAGGCCGGCGCCGAAGAAACTGCCCCACGCATCCATGCTGCCGACGGCCACGGGCACGCCACTCGGCAGGCCCACGGCGTTGCCCGGCCGCGTGCGACCAAGCTGGCTGGTCATGCTCGCGGAGTGGCGGCAGGAGCTCAGCGGCGCCGTCGACCAGGCCGAGCACGTCTTCGAGGTAGCGCCCGTCGTCGCCGACCAGGCCGACCGCGCTCAGCGGGTCCGTGGCGATCTCTCCGGTCAACTCGGCGAGGCAGTAATCCTTTGGCAGCAACAGCCAGCGTGTGGCCGCACGCACCTCCGGCTCATGTCGCTCCAGCCATGCGAGGCGCGAGAGGGAGAACGAGGCGTCCTTGCCAAGCTCAGCCGAGGCTTCGGCGGCGCGCACGTCCTGCCAGGTGATGGCCGGTCGCAGTGGCTCCAGGTCGGCATCGACGAAGAGATGGGTGTTGGCCTGCGAGCAGAGCCCGACCGAGCGCAGCTCGACGTCGCCCGCAGTAGCCTGCAGCTCTGACCAGCAGGCGGCCATGGCTGCGATCCAGTCGCGCGGGTCCTGCTCGACCCACCGGTGCGTGGCCGCTGGGTGGGGTACGGATGGGACACCGTCAGCATCGGTGCGTCGCTCTCGAGCCAGAGCAAGCCGGCCTTGACCGTTGACGTGCCGACATCGAAGCCGAGCGCCGCGGCGCGTGTCATCGGCCCTGCCCCACCGGCGGGACATGAATCGACCGCCGTCGGGCCTCGGTGGGAGGCATGGACGGCGGCCGTGACCGACTCCGACGAAGTTACTGCGCGCTCTCCGCGGTGATGAGGACGCCAGGGACCAGCACATTCGGGTCCTCCGGGTCGGTGCCCGCGAAGTGGCCGTCGATGACATCGGCCAGGGTCGAGGTGATGCGTGCCCCAGTCCTGCTCCACGGTGGCGATCCAGTTGAGATCCTTGGCTACTTCGGCCTTGGCGAAGTCGGTGCCGTCGACGCCGGTCACGAGCACCTCGTCTCGCCCGATCTCCTGCGTGGCCTGGAAGGCGCCCCAGGAGGTGGCGTCCCAGCCACCTCAGACCGCGTCGAGCTCGCCCTCGGGGTACTTGACCGGGCGGTCGAGGACCGTGGCCTTGGCGAACCTGGTGGGATCCTCGGGGCTGCCCTCGATGTACTCGATGATCTCGATGCCGTTCTCCTCGAACAGCTCGCGAGCCGTGACGGCACGCAGCCGGACCGGCTCGAACGGGTCGAAGTGGATCATGGCCACCTGGCCCTCGCCGCCGAGCGCATCGATGATGGCCTGGGCGGAGAGCGAGCCGAGATCGCCCGGATCGGTGGTGACGTTGGCCAGCATCGGCTCGAAGACGCCGCCGGCGTCAAGCCCGAAGACGGGGACCTCCGCCTCGCCCGCGGTCGCGAGGCCTTCGCCAAGCTCCCGAGAAGGCGAGCGGCCATGACGACATCGAAGTCTGCGACGGCCGAGGCGATCTCGCCGTTGACCGCGGCATTGTCCCGGCCGTGTCGACGAGCTTGGTGTCGTAGCCGCGATCGCGTCGCCTCGGCGATGAAGAGGTCGACCGCCTGGGTCGTGGCGGGCTGGTTGGCATAGAACGGGGTGATGACGATGATCGACTTGCCGTCCTCGCGCTCATCCGTCCTGGGCCAGTGGCGGGACCGGCCAGCGCACCGGCGGCGAGGGCGAGGGTCGCGGCGGTCATGATGATGCTGGTGCGCAGGGAACCGATCGGTGTGCATGGCGCGCTCCTCCTCTGGTGTGGGCCGTCGAGTGTGCCCTACTTCGAGCGTAGCCGGTACAGGCCGACTCAGCGCTGCGGCCGAAGCCTGGGGATCGGCGGTGGCAGCACGGCCAGCACGATGACCAGCCCGCGAGATGGCCGACTGGATGGCGTCGGGGATGTCGGTGAAGTTCGAGACCGTTGTCGATGCACGCGCAGGAGGATCACGCCCAGCACGGTGCCCGGCAGATTGGGCCGGCCGCCGCGGAACATGGCCATGCCCGATGAAGACGGCCGCGATCGACTGCAGCATCCAGCGGCTGGGTAGCCGCGGTGTTGGCGGCGTGAGCGTGCTGGCCGACTGCAGGATGCCGGCAGCGGCGGCTCCCACGCCCACAGAGCGCGAAGGCGATGAGCCGGATGCGCTTGACGTCGATGCCGCGAGTAGCGCGAGGCCTCGGCATTGCCCCGACCGCGTACATCCTGCGGCCCAGGGTCGTGCGGTCGAGCAGGAACCAGATGGCACCGGCGATGAGCAGCGCGATCCAGACCTTGTTGGAGAGGCCCAGGGTCGAGCTGCGGGCGACCTCCACGAAGCCCTCCTCGACGAGCCCGTAGACCGTGCGGCCCTCGACGCGGAAGCGCGCGAGGTTGGTGAAGACGACGGACATGCCCAGGGTGGCGATGAAGGCGAGGACACCGAGATAGGCCACGAGGACGCCGTTGAGCAGCCCACCGAGAGGCCGACCGCGAGGCCGATGCCGATGGCCAGAGGCACGAAGCCGGGGTCCTGCGCCTCACCGCCGAGGTCGTGGTCGGTGATGAGCGCGGCCGTGAACGAGGTCGCCAGTGCGGCCAGCCCGCCGACCGAAAGATCGAAGTCACCGACGACCATGACGACGGTCTGAGCGGCGGCCACGATGATCAGGAACGAGACGGTGTCGAGGATGTTGACCAGCAGGTTCTGCTGGGAGAGGAAGGTGCTCGGGTAGAGCGCCCGAAGAAGGCGATGAGCACGATGAGCACGAGCTGGGCCCACGAGCGGGCGCAGGCGCCGTATGGCAGCCAGACCGCGGCGGTCATGACGGCCCTCCCGTAGCAGACGCGCAGCAGCTCTTCTTCGCTGGCCTCGCCGTCGGCTCGAAGCGGCCGGCGATGCGACCCTCGTGCAGCACCAGGATGCGGTCACACAGGCCGATGAGCTCGACCAGCTCGGAGCTGACCACGAGGACGGCGGTGCCCTCGGCCGCGAGCCGACGGATGAGCGCGTAGATCTGGGTCTTGGTGGTCATGTCCACGCCGCGCGTGGGCTCGTCGAGCAGCAGCACCCGCGGACGCCAGCGCCAGGAAGCGGGCGAGCACGACCTTCTGCTGGTTGCCACCCGAGAGCGTGAGCACCTCCTGCTCGAGCGAGCGGGCACGCACATCGAGCTGGTCCCACAGCTCGCTGCGCGTGCTCGTGCTCGCGACGTGCGGCGAGGCCACGAAGCGCGCGCGACGTGCATGCTGGTCGATGACGTGGCGTTGAGGTTGCGCTCGACGCTGTCGGGGATGCAACGCCTGCGAGCGACGCTCGGGCGGCACCAGCACCACGCCCTGAGCCTGAGCGTGGCCGACGCTGCTGGGCTCGTAGGCCGACCCATCGAGTGTGAGCTCGCCAGTCTGCGCGCCGAGATGCCCCGGCCAGCGAGGCGCAGCAGCTCGCTGCGACCCGATCCGGCCAGACCGGCGACGCCCAGCACCTCGCCCGCCCGCAGCTCGAAGGACGCATCACGGATGCGGCGACCCCCGAGCTCGCGCACGCCCAGGCGTACCTCGCCCGACTCGTTCTCGCCACTGCAGGGAAGACGGCGTCGATGGGTCGGCCGGCCATGGCTGCGATGACGCCCTCGACGCTGGTGTCGCGCAAGCTCGCCTTCGTCGACCTTCTGGCCGTTGCGCAGGACGGTGAAGCGGTCGGCGATGCCGAAGACCTCCTCGAGCCGGTGCGAGACGTAGACGATGCCGATGCCCTTGGCCCTTGAGCCGCTCGACTGGCTCGCGAAGAGCTGAGATGGTCTCGGCATCGGTGAGCGCGGCCGTGGGCTCGTCGAGGATGAGCAGCTTCGACTCTTGCGACAGGGCGCGCGCCAGCGCCGTCATCGTCTTGCCCACCGGGGAGAGCCGATCGGCATCTTGGGTCACGTCGATGTCCTGGCCGAGCGTCTCGAAGAGCTCACGCGCCCGATCGTTGAGCTGCACGCCAGCGGACGACGCCGAGGCGCGAGGGCGTGGGCCGCCCCAGGAGCACGTTCTCGGCCACCGACAACCCGCCGACGGTCGAGAGCTCCTGGAAGAGCGTGGCCACACCGATGTGCATCGCCGCCTGCGGAGAGCCGAAGCGGAGCGCCTGCGCCGTCGATCGCGACGGAACCCTCGTCCGGCGATGACCACGCCCGAGACGATCTTGATGAGCGTCGACTTGCCCGCGCCGTTCTCGCCCAGCAGCGCGTGGACCTCGCCGGGTGCGACCTCCAGGTCGACCGCATCGAGCACCCGCGCGTCACCGTAGGTCTTGGAGAGGCCCCGGACGTCGAGGACGGGAGCGGGAGCGGTCCCCTAGTTCCCGAGGGCGCGCAGCGGTGGCGGCACGTGGCCGCCGCGATCGACGACGCCGACGTTGGCGCGGTCCCGCACATCGATCACCGGGGCTCGACCGAGCAAGCCGCCCCAGTCGACCCAATCGCCCGGCACGGCTCCCGGTACCGGGATCAACCGCGCAGCCGTGGTCTTGCTGTTGATGATGCCGATGGCGGCCTCGTCGGCGATGATGGCCGCGATCGTGTCAGCCGAGGTCGCGCCGGGCAGCGCGATCATGTCGAGCCCGACCGAGCAGACCGCGGTCATGGCTTCGAGCTTCTCGAGCACGAGGTGTCCGTCCGCCGCGGCGGAGGCGAAGTTGGCGTCCTCGCTGACAGGGATGAAGGCCCCCGAGAGCCCGCCGGCACGCGAGGTGGCCATGGCGCCACCCTTCTTGACCGCGTCGTTGAGCATGGCCAGCGCGACCGTGGAACCGGGGAGCCCCACGCGCTCGACGCCGATGATCTCGAGGATCTCCGCCACCGAGTCACCGGGTGTCGAGGTCGGGGCCAGCGAGATGTCCACGACCCCGAAGGCCACGCCCAGCCGGCGCGAGACCTCGCGGCCCACGTGCTCGCCGACGCGCGTGATCTTGAAGACGGTGCGCTTGACCTCCTCGGCCAGCTCCTGCAGCGGGGCCCCGGGTGGCAGCCGGCGGAGCGCGTTGGCCACCACACCCGGCCCGGAGATGCCGACCGAGATGGCCGCGTCACCCTCCCCGAAGCCATGGAAGGCGCCGGCCATGAAGGGGTTGTCGGGCACCGCGTTGGCGAAGACGACGAGCTTGGCGCAGCCGATGGCCGATGCATCCGCGGTGCGGGCAGCGGTGTCCTTGATGACCTCGCCCATGAAGGCGACCGCGTCCATGTTGATGCCGGCGCCGGTGGTGGCCACGTTGACCGAGCCACAGACACGCCTCGTCTCCGCCAGCGCGGCCGGCAATGCCGCCATGACCTCTTCGTCGATGCGCGAGGTGTTCTTCTCCACCATCGCGCTGAAGCCACCGATGAAGTCGACCCCGACGGTGGTGGCCGCCTCGTCGAGCGCGCGGGCCAGGTCCAGCAGCAGCTCCTGGTCCGGCCGATCGGCGACCCAGGCGACGGGCGTGACCGAGATGCGGCGGTTGACGATGGGGATGCCCGTCTCGGACGCCAGAGTGTCGGTGATGGGGATGAGATCGCCGGCCGTATCGGTGATGTGGCGGACGACATCCTCGGGCGTCCGGCAGCCCCGCAGGTTGATGCCGAGCGTCACGGTGCGGATGTCGAGATGGTCACGACCGACCATCCCCACCGACTCGAGGATCTCATCCATGCCCAGGGGGCCACGGGCCATCGCTGCTGCTCCTCTGCGCCGCTAGATGCGGTGCATGGCCTCGTACACGGAGTAGAGGCGCACGCTGATCTCCATGCCCAACTCCTTGCCCACGCGCTCGAGGCCGGCCACCAGGGCGTCGTAGCCGTCGGTACCGGTAAGGTCGACGACCAGCACCATCACGAACACGCCCGCAAGGATCGTCTGCGAGAGGTCGGTCACGTTGCCGTGCTGACGGGCGACCTCGCTCGCGACGGTGGCGATGATGCCCGGCTTGTCGATGCCCTGGACGGTGATGACGACCAGGTTCTCGGCCGCTGCCGCCGCGGCGGCGCGCGACTCCTCGCCCCCGAAGCTCACGCGGTTGCGGCGCAGGTACTCGAGCGCCGAGGGTGCCAGGGTCCACCCTTCCTCGACATCGAGCACGCCGTCCTTGACGTAGGCGGCGACGTTCTCGGAGGTGATGGTGCGCATGTGGCAACTGTGACATGCCCGTGGCCACGCCGCGACTCGCCTTCGGTCACCATAGGGGCATGAGCGTTTTCGATGACAAGGCTGCCGAGTGGGACTCGCCAGAGCACCTCGAGCGGGCCCGAGACCTGGCCGAAAGCATCCGCCGACACATCCCGCTGACCGCGGGCATGCACGCGATCGACATCGGGGCCGGTACCGGGTCGCTCGGCCTGGAGCTGCTGGCCGACATCGACTCGGTCGTCCTGAGCGACCCGTCCGAGGGGATGATCGACGTGGCCCGCACGAAGATCGAGGCCGAGGGCATCGTGGACGCCCAGGCCATCGTCCTCGACTTCCCGTCCGATGAGCTGCCGCCGGGCGCACCCTTCGACCTGGCGGTCTCGATGATGGCACTACACCACGTCGAGGACACCGAGGCCACGCTGCGCTCGATCGATGCGGCACTGGCACCCGGTGGCTGGATCGGCCTCATCGACCTCGACAAGGAGGACGGCTCCTTCCACGACCCCGATCAGCCGGGCATCCACCACCACGGCTTCGACAGCGCCACGCTCATCGCGGCGGCCACGGCGGTGGGCTTCGTGGATGCGCGGACGCGCATCGTGTCGGCGGTCACGCGGGAGGACGGGCGCAGCTATCCGTTGTTCCTGCTGACGGCGCGCAAGCCGGAGTAGCGGCTACTCCACCCCGCTGATCGCGACCTTGCCGCCGGGGCTACCGGTCTCGACAAGGTCGACCGCGAAGCCAGCCTCCTCGAAGGGCACGGTGGTGTCGATGACCGGCCGGAGCTCCCCGGCCTCGACCATCTCGCGGATCGCATCGAGGGTCGGAGTGTCCTCGCGCGTATTCACCAAGGTCAGCTTCTGGCTCACGAAGCGGTTCATGGCCACCGCGAGGATCATGTTGAGCCCGGGCCCCAGGAAGCGATCCCCATCTCCGGCACATTGGACCAGCGTGCCGTCATCGGCCAGCACTCGGCGGATGGCTCGCGGGCCCTCAGTACCTCCAAGCTGGAAAACGAGGTCCCAGCGCCCGTCGCCCCGCGTGTAGTCGTCTCGTGTGTAGTCGATGACCTCGTCCCCGCCGAGCGAACGCACGAGCTCGACGTTGCGCGTGCTGCAGACCCCCGTCACGTGCGCGCCCCAGGCCTTCGCCATCTGGACCGCGAGCGTGCCGACGCCGCCGGACGCACCCACGATGAGCACACGTTGTCCAGCCTCGATAGTGCCTTCGTCCCTGAGCCCCTGCCAGGCCGTGGCGGCTGCGAGCGGCAGGGACGCGGCCTCCTCCCAGCTCAGGCCGGCCGGCCTTCGCGCCAGCCTGCCGTGGGGCACCGCGAGGTACTCCGCGAACGCGCCATGCTGGAAGCCGTAGACCTCGTCTCCGACCACGAAGTCATCGACATCACCGTCGCCCAAGGCCTCCACGACCCCGGCGAAGTCACCGCCGGGCACCGGGTGCTTGGGGGCACGCAGGCCACCCGGACCCAGGCGTATGAAGTAGGGATGACCCTTGATGAAGTGCCAGTCGTAGGGATTGGCCGAGCTGGCCTTCACACGCACGAGGAGCTGCCCTTCCCCGGGCGTCGGCTTTTCGACCTCTTCGAGCTGCAGCACCTCGCTGGCGCTGCCGAACCGGTGATGGACCATCGCCCGCATCGGCAGGATCCTCCGTTAGCTGTGGCCTTACGTCGTAAGTCTAGAAATCTACACCGCTAGGCCGACTCGGGTCAAGCCACCTCGCTAGGCTCAGGCGGTGACCCCACCGTCCGCCTCCCCTGTCCCGGCGCGCGTGCTGCTGGCCCTGCCAGAGTTCCGCTCGCTGCTCGGAGCACGGGCACTGGCGGCGTTGGGCATGTCCGCCATCGCCACGGTCGTTGCGTTCCAAACGTGGGAGGTGACGGGCGACCCGCTCTCGCTCGGCCTCCTCGGGCTTGTACAAGCTATCCCGGCCCTCGGCCTGATGCTCTTCGGCGGCCATGTAGCGGACCGGCGCGACCGGCGCTCGATCATCCTCGTCACCGGCTCGATGCTGGCGCTCGGTGCGCTGGTATTGGCGCTCATCTCCACCACCGGGGCTGGAGCGTCGTTCGCGGGCATCCTCACGGTCGTCTTCACCATCGGCGTCGCGGCGGGCTTCGAGCGACCGGCGCTGGTGGCCTTCGAGACGCAGGTCATCCCCATCGAGCACGCGACCCGTGGCGCTTCGCTCAGTGGTGGGGCCTGGACTGCCGCCGCCATCATCGGCCCGGCCTTCGGCGGGATCTCGATCGCCTTCCTGGGCATCCCGGCCACGTACCTGCTCATCGCGGTCGCGCTGGGCCTGTCGGTCCTGCTGGTGTCCCGCATCTCGCGCAAGCCGATGCCCGAGGCCGAGGTGTACGAAGGCGTGGTCAAGAGCCTCGCGGGTGGCGTGAAGTACGTGGCCCGGCACCAGGTGCTGCTGTCGGCCATGGCGCTCGACCTCTTCGCCGTCTTCTTCGGCGGCGCGATGGCGATGTTGCCGATCTACGCCACCGACATCCTGGGCGTGGGCCCGGTCGGTCTGGGCGCCCTGCGCACGATGCCCTCCGCCGGTGCCCTGATGGCGATGCTCGCGGCAGGTCGCTGGCAACCGCGCAAGAACGCCGGTCGCATCCTGCTCGTGTGCGTGGCGCTCTTCGGCGTGGCCATGATCGTCTTCGGCCTGTCCACGGACTTCTGGCTCTCGATGGTCGCGCTCTTCGCGGCCGGACTGGTCGATGGTGTCTCGATGGTCATCCGCCTCGTCATCCTGCGCGTCGAATCGCCTGAGGCGTTGCGTGGGCGGATCGCCTCCGTCAACCACGTATTCATCGGCGCCTCCAACGAACTGGGAGCCTTCGAGAGCGGCGTGGCGGCCTCGATAATGGGCGTCGTGCCCAGCGTCGTCTTCGGGGGCATCGTGACCCTCGTGGTCGTCAGCGGTGTAGCGGTCTTCGCGCCACAGCTGCGCAGAGCTCGACCTCGGCGAGCGGCTGATCGAGGGCCCGGGTGTCCAGCCCATGGCCACGGCAGCAGCTGGTGCCTCCAACATCGCTGCCGCGGAAGTCGACCCTGGGCTCGAGCCGGCGGGCGAACGGACCGAGCGACGGGACGAGTGACGTCTGGCTCTGGCATCAGCGCGTGTCTTGCCCGAGCCTGCACGGCATGACCCGACCGACTTCTCGCATCGAGCTGCTCGAGCGTTCGGCGACCGAGTTCGAAGCGCTGCTCGACGCGGTCGAGGCCCTCGAGCCCCGGCTGCGAACCGGTCCGTCCGACTATCCGCGTGGCTCGGTCAAGGACATGCTCGCCCATCTCGATGCGTGGCACCGGATGCTCCTCCAGTGGGAGCGGATCGGGCGCACCGGCGAGATCGCGCAGATGCCGGCGCCGGGCTTCACCTGGAAGACCACGCCCGAGCTGAACATGAGGATCCACGAGCGCCACATCGACGACTCGTGGGAGGACGTGGTGGTGAGCTTGCGCGAGTCGCATGCGCAGGTTCGGGCGGTCATCGCGAGCTACGGCGATGACGAGCTGTTCGAGAAGAAGCGCTATCGCTGGACGGGCTCGACCTCGGTCGGCAGCTACGCGGTCTCGGCCACCACGAGCCACTACGACTGGGCCATGAAGCACCTGAAGCGTTCGCTGAAGGCGTGGGCAGCTGGAGCTGCGAGCTAGGCAGCTGAGTCCCGAACGGTCAAACCCGCCCGGAGGGTCACTGAGCGAAGCACTGCTTTCTCGCCTGATCACCCGAAGGGGCGAGTCGAAACGTGAAGCCACGCCCCTTCTCGGGCCAGCACTTCTCCCGGTGACCCGCCACGCGGGCAGCGGCTGACTAGGCTTCGTCCTCCATGTCCTCGTCCTCGGACATGTCGTCGTCACTCATGTCGTCCGACATCTCGTCGTCCATGTCGTCGCTCATGGAGTCGTCGTCCATGGCCATGTCGTCGCCACTCATCTCGTCGTCCATGGCCATGCCGTCGTGCATGCCCATTTCGCCGGTCTGGAGCACAGTGACCTGCACGTCGGTCGTGCCATCGCCGTTGTCGGTCAGCCAGGCGATGCCGGCGTAGCCGGAGGCATCGACCGGGCTGATGCCCACGAGGAAGCTGCCGTCGACGTCATGGCCGCCGATCGAGCCGCAGGCGAGGATGGTGCCCAGATCGTCGGCGCTCTGGTGGACCATGATCGAGTGGTCCGCGGCAAGGATGTCGGTCAGCGCTAGGTCGACCGTCGAGAGGCCGATGTCGACGTGCGTGTGGGACTCCGCGCCCGCGGCCTCGTTGCCGACCACGCCGACGTCTGAGAGGCCCACGACCACGTCGCCGGGCATCGAGCAATCGCCTGCGTGGATGTGTGAGGGGTGGGGCTCCATCGAGCCCATCATCATGTCGTCGCCCGACATCTCGTCGGACGTGTCCTCCTGTGCCAGCGCGCTCGCGGGGGCCAGCGCCAGGGCCAGCATCGCGGCAGCGCCGATAGCCGTTGTTCGTCGCATGGATCCTTCTCCTCTGCCTGTGGCAGCCGCTGGATGCGACCGCACGCCGGCGAGGATGGGCAACCCCCGTGACACGGCAACGAAGGTTGCGTGACGGCTCGATGACCGTTCCGTGACGCGCCCGCTATCCCCGTTGTGGGCGAGTGCGCCTGCCGTTGAGCATGGTGCCGATGAAGGTGTAGCGCACGACCAGCTGGTAGAGGATGAGCAGGATCACGCACGTCGTGAGCACGATGAGCCCGAACTTCAGCACGGCCGGCAGGTCCCAGGTCCGCACCCACGCCTGCAGCGCGATGACCAACGTCAGGTGCGTCAAGTACATCCAGTAGGCGGAGTCGGAGAGGTAGCGGACCCAGTAGCGCTCGCGCGAGAGGAACGCGCGGAAGAGGCCCAGCCGCCCGCGAGCCCATGACACTAGGCCGGAGCGGCGGCAACGCGACGGGCCGTTGGTCACCACTCATCGACGAGATAGCTCCTGGCGTGGCGGGTACGCGAAGCAGCGACGCGTTGGTCGGGCCGGGCCGGGCCGCGATGGGCACCTGATGCGAGAGCCAGCCATACCCAGCGGCCGGAAACGAAACGACCCCCTGCCCGTCTGGCGGGAGGGGGTCGTACCGAGGTGGTGATGCTTCGCGGCGGTCTGCGCTAGACGCGGCGGCGACGGCGACCCGGTGAGGTGACGACGGCGGCCTTGGCTACCGGCTTCGGACCTGGCGAGGCGACGACCGCTGCCTTGGCCACCGGCGAGGGGCCAGGCTTGGCGACGACCGCTGCCTTGGCGGCCCGGGAGTGTCTCATCGGCATATCAGACTCCTTCGGTTTCGGCCGCTTCGTCCGCCTCGATGGCGGCGATGAGGGCCTGGGTGGGGATGCGTCCGTCAGCTACTAGTTGGCCACCGGCGTGACGGATGGCTGAGGCAAAGGGTGCGGCCCACAGGTTCTCGTAGACGACGATCCCGGCCACGCTGTCAGGCGTCATGGCCTCTGCGAGAGTGACGACGTCGTCGGCCGCCAGCGTCTCGGCCAGATCGGCCTCGATCCGCATCAGGTCGTCCGCGTCGGACATGTCCTCGAGCTCGATGGCGTCGAGGGAACCGTCTTCATTCTTGACCAGAACGAGCAGGTCCATGAGGCGGATGGTGCCGGCGTCATGGAGCTTGAGCAGCTCGGCTAGGCCCTCCCCGGTGAAGTTGGTCTGGCCCGCGGGAAACTCCACGACGAGGTAGTCGATGGGACCCATTTCATCTAGTGGTCTCTCGGTCATGATCCTCCGATCGGTTGCGTCTGTTGAGTCGGTCACAAGCGTACTCTGCCGCGGCCTCGACTCATCGTCCGAAACGAGTGAAATGGTGGGTGCTGCAGCCCTTCAGCGGCGACGAAGCAGGCGGCAGATCGCACTACCGGCCAGCACGGTCAGACCCAGGTTCAGCGACTGCCTCCAGACCCAGCCGTGTCCGCCGGGATCGTCCGGACCGGCCTCGATCCTGCTGCCGTCGACGGTGTCGAGCCGAACCAGCGGCACGAACGAGGCCCCCTGCAGGATGCGCTCATCGGTCGAGAGCGGCGGGAAGCAGCCGAGCGCCAGACCGGGCAGGGCCATCGAGCGCGCCAGCGGCGGGATGACGCGTGCTCGCACCTCAGGGTCCGGCACGTCCTGAGCCCTGGCCTCGATCGACTCGCGAGCGGGCAGCCGCAGGTGAACGTGTGGATCGGCCAGGACGTTGCGATACCACTGGGTCTTGGGGCCGTAGCCGGCGAGGACCCAGGCCGCACCGTCCATGACGATGTAGCCGAGTGGCGCCTCACGAGGCAGACCGGAGCGACGGCCCTTCGTGGTCAGCAGGCACTGCCAGCCGGCCACGGGGCTGCCGACCCACGCCGACAAGCCGGCGCGATGCATCGGACCGATGAGGTAGCGGTTGGCGAGCAGGAAGGCCGAGTAGCTGGCATCGGCGATCGACTTGGTGATGCCGCTCAGCTCCGGCGGCGGTGTCATCTCTCCGGGGTGGGCGACCGGCGCCTCCCCCTGTGGCGCGTTCGTCATGTCGATAGTCTGCGCCAGGGTTCCAACGGTCACGAGAGCCCGACTTCCTGTAGGCGATGGGTAATCGCGATACCCTCGAGCGACGCAGGAGGGATCGATGACAGACGCGGTTCGGATCGCCGATGTGTTTGCCGGGGTGGCGGCGGTCGGCTCACAGGTAACGGTGCAAGGCTGGGTGCGCACGCGGCGCGACTCCAAGGCCGGCCTCTCGTTCGTGCAACTCCACGACGGCTCCTCGTTCCACCCGCTGCAGATCGTGGCCAAGAACGATCTCGCCAACTACGAGGAAGAGGTCCAGCATCTCACCGCCGGTTGCGCCATCACCGCCACGGGCACCCTTTCCGAGTCACAGGGCAAGGGCCAGTCGGTCGAGATGCAGGCCGAGTCGATCGGCGTGGTCGGCTGGGTCGACGATCCCGATTCCTACCCTGTCGCGGCCAAGCGCCACACGTTCGAGTACCTGCGCGAGGTGCCGCATCTGCGCGTACGCACCAACACCATCGGCGCCGTCGCCCGCGTGCGCAACGCCCTGGCCCAGGCCATCCACCGCTACTTCCACGAGAACGGCTTCTACTGGATCCACACGCCGATCATCACCGCGTCGGACGCCGAGGGCGCGGGCGAGATGTTCCGCGTCTCGACCCTCGATCTGGCGAACCTGCCTCGCAGCGGTGACGGTGCCATCGACTTCAGCCAGGACTTCTTCGGTCGGCCGACCTTCCTCACGGTCTCGGGCCAGCTCAACGTCGAGACCTACTGCCTGGCGATGACCAGGGTCTACACCTTCGGGCCCACGTTCCGAGCGGAGAACTCGAACACCAGCCGGCACCTGTCCGAGTTCTGGATGGTGGAGCCGGAGATCGCCTTCGCTGACCTCTCCGACAACGCGGACCTCGCCGAGGACCTGCTGAAGTACGCCTTCCGCGCCGTGCTCGATGAGCGCGAGGACGACATGGCCTTCTTCGCCGAGCGCATCGACAAGGAAGCCGTCAGCGCGCCTGGAGGCCTTCGTCGCGTCCGACTTCGAGCGCATGACCTACACCGATGCCGTGGCGCATCCTCGAGAAGTCCGGCCGGGACTGGGAGTTCCCGGTCTCCTGGGGCGCTAACCTGCAGGCCGAACACGAACGCTACCTCTGCGAGGAAGTCGCCAAGAGGCCGGTCGTGGTCGTCGACTACCCCAAGGAGATCAAGGCCTTCTACATGCGCCTCAACGACGACGAGAAGACGGTCGCCGCCATGGACGTGCTGGCGCCGGGCATGGGCGAGATCGTGGGCGGTTCCCAGCGCGAGGAACGGCTGGATGTGCTCGACCGGCGCATCGAGGAGACGGGCCTCGAGATGGGTCCCTACGGCTGGTACCGCGACCTGCGCCGCTACGGCACCGTGCCGCACGCGGGCTTCGGCCTGGGCTTCGACCGAGCGCTGGCCTACGCCACGGGCATGGCCAACATCCGCGACGTCATCCCCTTCCCTCGCACACCCGGTTCGGCCGAGTTCTAGGAGGCCATCGATGCCGCTGGCGATGCCCGGTCGGACGAAGGATGCGGTGGTGGTCGTGGCCGCCGATTCAGAGTGGCGCTCCGGCGTGGAAGCCTTCCTGCGCGGCGTGGGCGCGGACGACGATCGAGCCAGGTATCACCTCAATGTGCTGGACCAGCGAGCTGCCGGGCGCATGTCATGGGTCTCGCAGTTCGCCGATCGCACGCTCTCGAACGGGCGACCGATGCCGGCCAGCCGCGCCTATGCCGAGTCGTTGGTGAAGGAAGGAACGTTGCCGCTCTACGACGCGGACGGCTGGTTCTTCAGCGTGGACCTGCACAATCCCGGCAACGAGGCGGCCGTGCCTTGGTACGACGAGCAGGTCGTGGAGCTGGCCATCGTGGCCGATGTGGGCGCGTTCCGAGGCGGGTCATACACCGCCGGCGGCGCCGATGCCGCGATGTCCGACCGGGCCGTGCACGGCGCACGCCTGGGTGAGCTGGTGGCAGCCTTGGCCGAGTCGACCGAAGCACTGTTCGCCTACGCCGATATCGACTCGACCGGTGCGCGTGTGACCGAGGCCTCGAAGCCAAGCTCCGTGGTGCATCCAGGGCCCGACACGCTCACCCCGCCCGACTTCCTGTGGTCGATCACCGTCTGGGGCCCGGGGCTGCTCGACGACGAGCTGGCGTCTCGCCTGGACCGTGTGCAGCTGGAGCCGGCGCATCTCTCGCGCGTCGATCCGCACGTCCGTCCGCACGTGCACCTGGAGCAACGGAGGCTGGAGTACGGCGGCCGGATGCTGCAGTACCGCTTCCTCTTCGGCTCGGAGCTGCGCAACGAACGCGCACACATCGACACGCCCCTCGCGGAGCAGCTGGGCCTGCGCTCGACGAACCTGCAGTTCCGGACCTGACCAAGGGCCGCACGGACGATGCCCCGGACGGCTGCGAGCGCTACGTCGGGAGCATCTGGAGCGCGTGGGCCCAGCACCACGACACCGTCGAGGCCTGGGTCCGACCCTTCACTCCCTGAGGTGCGCCGCAGCCGGCCACCCTACCCACGGAGTGGGTCACTGGGCGAAGCACGGGACCGAATCGGGTTGAGGACAAGCCGATCGACCCATCGGACGGGTGAGATGACGGAGGACGGGCGGATCTACCCAACGGACGGGTGAATCGGCGGAGCACTTGGCCCGGTGACCCAAGGGGTGGGTAGGTCACGAACGGCTCGGCCTGGCGACCCATGGGGTTGGGTAGGCGAGCCTCGAGTGGAGCCACCCGAGGCCAAGGAAGGCGGGTAGGCGAGCCACAGCTGGCGAGGCTGGCGGACAAGGGTCGACCCCGGGTGCAGAGGCGGAGCACCCGGGGCCGGGACGAAGGGGAGTGGGTGGCCCCGGGTGTCGAGGGGGGTGAACACCCGGGGCCGGGGAGGAGAAAGAGGTCGTCCGGGCCCGACCCCAGGGAGGGGGGATGGAGCCAGGCCCGGACGGGATGGTTCTAGCGGGGTCGGGCCTGCGACTGGATACCACCAGCGCTGAGGACCGGGATGGCCTCGCCCTCGGGCTCCTGCTCGGAGCGCTCGGAACGACGGGCGTAGATGACCAGCATCGACGGCAGCACCAGCACCGAGACGAGCGCCGAGCCGACGATCGCGACGAGGGTGAGCCAGCCCAGCTGCTGGAAGGGGATGAGCGAAGACTGCGTGAGGATGGCGAAGCCGAGGCTGGTGGTGAGCGCCGAGGCCAGCAGCGCGGAGCCGGTGGACTGCAGCGTGCGGGTCACCGCCACATCGATGCTCCTGCCCTCGCGCAGGAACTCCTGGAAGCGATGCGTGACGTGGATGGTGTAGTCGACGCCGACGCCGATGACGACCGCGGCCAGGGTGGCCGTGACCGGTCCGAACTCGAAGCCCGCGATGACCATGAAGGCGTACAGGAGGATGACCACGCCACCGACCGGCAGGATGGTCAGCAGGCCGAGCAACGGGCGGCGGTCAGAGACGAAGTAGTTGAGCATGAGCAGCGCGCCGGCGCCGAGCAGGGCCAGGATGAGGCTCTGGAGCTGGGTGATCGAGGTGGACTCGACCACGGCCGCGTCGATGATCTGCGTGGAGGTCGCGATCGACGCCGCCCCGAAGGCAGCCTCGAGAGCAGCGGCCAGACCGAGCGCACCGTCGGAACCGGCCTGCGTGGTGAAGGTGTAGAGGGAAGCCTCGGGCGTGTAGACCGCGGCCAGCGCCTCGGGGGCGGCGGAACGCACGGTCTCGAGGATGGCGGCCACGTCGGTGCCGGCCGGAGCCTGGAGGGAGGAGTCGAGGCCGGCAGCCGCGACGGCAGCCGCGACGGTCGGGTCGAACTCCGGCGAGCCCTCGGTCGCCAGCGAGGCCACGAGGTCGGGCGCGGACTCGACCAGCGGGGCGCCATCGATGGCCACGACATCGTCGAGCTGCCCGGCAGCCGCGGTCGCAGCGACGGCGGCGTTCCAGACGGCGGGCTCGGCCAGGTTGCCCTCGACGAGGACGCTGGTGGTCTCGCCGAGGCCGCCATCGAAGCGCTCCTCGAGCTCGACCGCGGCGGCGCGGACGGCCGCACCCTCCGGCACGAAGTCGAGGAAGCTGAAGCCGGTGCGCAGGTTGGTAGCGGTCAGGGCCGCACCCACCAGCACCAGGCCGGCCAGGCCCACAGCAGCCCAGGGGGCACGGCGCGGGATGACGGCGGTGGCGCCGGTGAGGCGATCGATCCAGCTGCGGTCGGTGGTGGCGAAGGCCTCTACAGGGAGCTTCTCGCCCTTCTCGGCGCGGCGGTCCAGCAGCACACGCGCGGCCGGGAAGAGCAGGTTGGCGTAGAGGAAGGCGGCGCCGATGCCGACCGCGGCGAGCACACCGAAGGTCAGCAGTGCGGTCGAGCCGGCGAAGACGTTGGTCAGGAAGCCGAAGGCGGTCGTCAGCGCCGAGAGCACCAGTGCGCCACCGACGATGCGGCCGCTGCGGGACATGGCCTTCTCGACCGACTCCCCTGCCCCGAGGCCCTTGCGGTAGGCCGAGTTGAGGTGGATGACGTAGTCGACGCCGAGGCCGACGAGCAGGATCGAGACGATGGAGCTGGGTCCGGAGACATTGCCGATGATGCCCAGGCCGTCGGGGCCAAGGAGCACGGCCATGCCGTCGGTGGTCGTGATGGCGAACATGACCACGAGCAGGGCCAGCAGCGTGTCAGCGACGGTGCGACGCACGCGCTGGAAGCGGCGCATGGGCGCGGCGGTCCAGAAGACGAAGAGCAGGGCCAGGCCGATGATGCCGATGGCGCTGAAGAGCAGGAGCGGGATCTCGAAGGCGGACTCTTCGCCCGACTGGAAGATGAGGGAGACGGAGAAGGGAAGGGCGTCCACGCCGGCGAAGGAGGCCGACTGGAGGGCGGCATCGAACTCGCCCTGGAGCGACGCCAGCTGCTCGAAGGCGGCGGTGTCCTCGGGGGTCTCGAAGAAGGCCAGCATGAGGCCCGCGGGAGCGGCTGTGCCCTCCTCGAGGTTGCCCTCGAAGAGACCGTTGAGCAGTTCCGCCTGGGCTGGCGGCGCGAAAGCGAGACCGGTCTCCAGGAGCGCCTTGACCTCGGCGTCGGTGGTGGGGGCGGGCGCGCCATTGGTGATGGCGAGCTCGACGGGAGACATGAAGGAGGAGATGGCGCCGATGCCTGGCTGCTCCACGAGGAAGTCGGTCAGGCGCACGCCGTCCACCTCGACGGCCTGCAGGGTCTCGACGACCGTGTTGGCAGCCTCGAGGCCGGCGGTGCTGACGATGTCGCCGGACTCTGCGACGAGCACGACCTGCAGCGGCTGTACCGCGGATTCCTCACCGAACAGCGCCTCGATGCGCTCCGAGGCGGTGATGGCCGGATCCTCAGGTGCGAACTCGGAGCTGTCGTTCGACATCTCGGGGCGCCCCATGGCGCTGAGCCCGATGGCGACCGCCAGCACCGCGATGATCGCGAGCCACGGCCGCCGAGTCGTAAAGCGAGCGAGACCGCTCGCGATCCATTCGAACATGTGATGTCCCCTTCTCAGTCCGTCTCTGTACTCAGTGTGTCTACTGTTTGTCTAGGCTTTGTCGAAGTATAGGGACCGCCACAGAGTTGTCAAGGGGAAGTGGGACACCACACCGGCGAGCCTTAGAGAGCGGGACGGCGCTCCGGTTCGGAGATGGTCAGAGCTGCGATCCCGATGACGATCGGGATAGCCACGAGCACGAGCGCCGCGGGGCCGAAACCACCGAGGGCTTCGCTCGGGATCGAGAGCGCGACCGGGCCGATCGACGAGGCCGCTACCGCGACGAGGGCTGCGACACCCTGGATGGATCCGATATGCCCCAGTCCGAACCAGCGTGGCAGCAGGGTCGCCACGAGCGGACGACCAGCACCAGCCGCAGCACCCAGGACGACCGCGTAGACCAGGATCATCGGGCCCGGACTCAGCTGCGCGGCGAGGAGGAGACTCAGCGTCAGCAGCACCATCGAGGTCATGAGCAGGAAGCGGGCGGCGGCACGGTCGGCCAATGCACCCATGACCAGGCTGGCGACGAGCGTGCCCAGTACCTGGGGCAGGAACATGGCCGCCGCCTCGGTCACGCTCAGGCCCTGGTCGCCGAGCAGCGAGATCTGGTGGAAGTTCAGCGCGGTCACCAGCATCGAGGTCGCGCCGATCACGAGGCTCAGCACCCAGAAGCGTGGCTGGCTCAAGGCCTCGCGGCGCGTGAGCGAGACGGCAAGCAGAGGTGGCGGGTCCGACGGGTGCGGTGCGGGATCACCGTCCGGGTACTGGCCCACATCCGATGGCCGATCGATGATGCCGAAGCGCGCGATCGGCACCACCACCAGCCAGATGGCGAACCCCGACAGGATCCAGCTGACACGCCAGTCGAACAGGCCGATCGACGCACCCAGGATGATCGGCGTCAGCGACATCAGGACGGCCGTGGCCGTGGTCGCGATGCCGAAGGCCAAGCCTCGACGGCGCTCGAACCAGGGCGTGATGGCGAGGGTGCTGACCAACTGTAGCGAGCCCTGTCCCATCCAGCGGATGAGGGTGAAGCCGACGATCAGCGTGATGAACCCCTGGACGCCGCTCATCACCAGCAGGCCCAGGCCGAACCCGAGCCCGATGAAGGTCATGGCCCGCCGTGCGCCGATGCGGTCGATACGGCGCCCGACCGGGAGCAGCGCGATGGCGCCGGCCATCGTGCCGATGAGATACGCCAGCGACAGCTCGGAGCGCGTCAAGCCGAGCGTCTCGATCATGGGGTCGACGAAGACCGAGACACCGACCGTCTGGCCGGGGCCGGTGAGCGCGCCCGTGATCGTCGCGAGCAGGACGATGCGCCAGCCGACGAAGTCGCGCCAGCCCAGCGACGCGCGCGGATTCGTGGGGTTCGTAGTGGAATCGTGGATCGGGCGCTCTCCATCCCGCAGACCTGGCTTCGGTCGTCTGCGGAGCGCCGGTCGACACGTCTACGCCCAGACTCTAGCCCACGACGACGCCCCTGACCTCATGGCCCTGATGGTTCAGTGCCTCCGCCAGGCTGGAGCCGGGCAGCGTCGATCGTCGCGTCGCCCGGTCGCTACTCGCCTCGATCGAGCACAGGGATGGCATCGACCTCGTCGTGCGTGGTGTCGAGCACGATCACGTTCTCAGCGATGTCCTGTACCCGATCGATCGGTATGGCACGGCGATGACGCAGGAGCCCACCATCCTCCACCACGATGTGCGACGGTTGGCCCTGGTCGGTGGTCACGATGCGGTCCAGCCGCCCGATCTCGTGGCGGTCGGAGGCGAAGACCGGGACTCCAGCCTCCAACGCTGTCAGGCGGTCGGAGATGGTCCGCTCGCGGACCGGTACGAGCTCGGCGCCGGCGACGGGCATGGTCTCACCGAGCGGGCCACTCCAGGGCATAGCGACACGAACGCCGCGTCCGTCCGAGCCAGCCGCCCGATCGGCTTCATCGAGTGGCACGTAGTACTGCTCGATGAAGGGCGATAGGTCATCGAGGCCGACCTCCTGTCGCAGGTTGATGCGTTGCGGAGTCGCCGTCGCGATGTCGGCGATGGGCACCAGCCGGTCCTCCGTGAAGAGGATGCCCTTGCGCACGACCACGTGTGAGACCGTGCGAGTGCTCGGGTCGAGGATGATCCGCCCGACCGTACCCACGTGTCGGTCCCCGGCGGTGTAGACGTCCGTGTCGTTCGTGATGTCCAGCATCGTCGCCACCGGAGTCAGGAACGGGTCGTCGTGGCGTGGTTGTGCGCATCGACCGGGTGGGCCATCCGGCGAGCTCGCATGGTCGCCTCGAGGTACTGCTGCAGTCGATCGAGGTTGTCCGCCACGGCCGCCCGCACTCGAGGCGCCGCCAGCGGCGTGAGCAGCCGAACCGGTCCCTTGGGCTCCACGTGGGCGACGTGATGGAGGCGGGTCCCTTCGGGCGTCTCCTCGAGTCGGAACTCGAGATCGCCGACGAAGTCGCCGAAGTCACCGTGCAGAGCGAACCGGCGATCGGGCTCGTGCTCGGTGACCTGGACCTCCTCGATGGCCGGCCTGGGGTCCGCGCGACGAAGCAGGAAACGGCTGCCCTTGCGCACATCACCGTCGCTGAGGGGCCGTGCTGACTCGATGGCCGGGTTCCACGCGGGGATCACCTCGGGCCGCCGGAGCATGGCGAAGACCGTGCGTCGTGGCAATCGGATGAGTCGGCTGATGCTGTGGTCGATCATGGCTTGGGTGGCCTCCTGGGTAGCGGGGTCGGGGCCCGGCAGCGAATGCCGAGCGGCGTCCATGGTCCGGGCGACACCGCCACAGACGCACCCCCATCGGGCGCGAACGCGTTACAGCCCCATATCGAAGCGCCCACAGACGCGACAGCAGGCCGGACGCCCAGATGCAACGCGCCTGTAATGCCCTCACGGGATTCGACGCGCGCATCTGCATGTCACCGACGATCACCATCGGCTCTGCCGGAGACGTCGCGGTCCTGCCGTGGCGCGTCTCCGACAAGGCGCGATCGACCACCCTGAACGGAGGAGTGAAGAACCATGCTGACCATCACGCCCACGGCCGCGGACATCCTGGCGAAGACCCGCACGCAGAAGGGCGCCCCCGATGCCTACTGCGTCCGCTTCTATGCCACCGAGGAAGATGCCTCTGGCCGGACCCGACTGGCCTTTGCGTTCGTCGATTTGCCCAAGGCTGAGGACACCGTCATCGATGGCGCCGCCATCGATGCCTATGTCGCCCCTGATGTCGACCGACTGATCGGCGACGTGACGGTGGACGTCAAGCAGGAGGCTGACGAGATGGGGCTCGTGGTCCGACGGTCCACGCAGTCCTGACAGCGGATCACCATCCCAGGGTCGCGGCAGGGGGTCAGGAGGAGGCCCTGCCGCGACCGACGACTGGACAGCGACGGGTAGCCCAAGCACTCGGAGGAGGCAGATGGACGAGCAGCGAACGATGAACGGCCGAGATCGAGTCCTCACAGCAGGACGCGCCATCGGCTGCCTGGCCCTGCTGTTGTCGCTGGCCGTGATCGTCGCCGCGTGCGGGAATGGCGGCGAGGAAGACGCTGCGGCGGATGTGCCCGAGGAGACGGACGCGCCCGCGGCTCTTGAGGACGCCCCCGCCGATGAGGCCCCCGCCGATGAGACCCCCGCCGATGAGGCTGACGACGCCGTGCCCGAAGCGATCGCTGACCTCGCCAGCGAGACCGGCTCCGCGACCGTGACCATCGGGGATGAGACGTACGAGTTCTCGCTCGCTGGAACGAAGGCGGTCGGCGGGACGACCTATGTGGGGCGCTGCGAAACGCTCTTCGGGATGATCATCGGCAGCGGCTACGTCACCGATGAGCGCGACATCACCGTGGACATGGAAGTCTAGAAGGGGCGTAGATCCCTTTGAGTCGTCCCGCGAGTAGTGGCCCGACTTGGCGATGGGCACTCCACGGCACGCGATCGGTGCAATGGTCAACCGACCTCGGGGAACTCGCGCTCGGCGGTCTTCTGGACGTCCGCGATGGCGGCGAACGAGCCACGCAGCAGCTCACGCTGCATCGCCGTCAGAGATGACAACTCCACCACGGAGGTCGGCTCACGCCCGGCGCGCACGTCCTCGAGCTGCGCCTGCAGGCGCAGGCCCATGAGGAAGTCGTAGGCATCGGTGATCTCTTCGAGGCTCCCCGCCGGCAGCAGCTGGCGATCGGCGAGCGCGATGATGCGGTCCATCGTGTGCGTGGCCACGATCCGCTGCCGCTCGGCGTAGACGCGAGCGAAAGCCACGATCGGCTGCAGCGCGTCCTTGAGATCGAACTTGCCGCTCGACTCGGAAGCCCCACCGAGGTAGATGTTCCCAGGCAGCCGCAGCGGCGGCCGGAACGAGAGCGCGTTGCGAGCCAGCAGGAACTGCACGCCCCGCTGCTCGGGCAGGGTGGCATGGACGTGCCGCCGCAACTCGCCGACCAGCGCGGCGTCACCCCGGATGAGCCGGAAGTCGAGGAAGATCGAGAGGTCGGTCAGGTCCTGCGCTTCGGCGTGCCGGAGCCAGGCGTCGTACGTCTCGATCCAGCTGGCCAGCGAGCGGCACCACTTGGCGTCGCCGGCCATGACCTGCCCGCGACACTCGGGGTAGCCCGCGGTGGCCAGCCCCTCACCGACCCGTCGACCGAGCTCGAGGAACCACGACTGCAGCTCGTCCGCATCGGCCTCCTCGGGCAGGTCGTAGACCAACCCGGAGTCCTGGTCGCTGATGAGGTGGACCTCCCCCCTGCCCTGGCTGCCGAGTGCGAGCCAGGCGAAGGGCGCCGGCGCCGGTCCCATCGCCTCGAGCGCCAGCTCCAGGATCCGCACCGTGGCGGCATCGAAGACCGAGGTCAGCGTGCTGTTGACCGGGCGCGGCTTGGACGTCGAGCTCAGCAGGGTCGCCGCCAGCGAGACCGTGCGCTCGCACCGGCGCGCGACCTCCTCGACCGACGAAGCCCGCCCGATGTCCCGGAGTACCACCAGCGGCGCATAGCGCGGTGAGCGGATCAGCGCTTCCTTGTCGACGACGGCGGTGATGGCACCCGACGCGTCCTCCACCGCCAGATGCTTGACCCCGGCCGTCTCCATGTGCAGCAACGCCTCGTACACCGGCGCGCTCTGCGGCAAGCGGATGAGCGGTGCGGTCATGACGGTCTCGACCGGGTCGTCGACGGCCTTGCCCGCGGCCACGACGCGCGAGCGGATGTCGTGGTCGGTGACGATGCCGATGGGTGCCCCGGAGCCGCTGGCCACGAGCGCTGCCGTGGCCCCGTGCTCGGTCATCGTGGTGGCCACGTCGCCCAGCCGCTCCTCCATGGGCACGACGATGGGCTCCACGCCCAGGGCCTCGATCGATTCGTGCAGGAAGAGCAACGAGGCCCGCAGCTGCTGGACCTCACGATCGGCCGCGCCGCCACGAGCGGCGGTCACGTCAACCAGCAGGCCATCGATCCAGGCCGGCTCGTCCTCTTCATCGCGGATGAGCACGCCCGACAGCAGCACCGACCGCGGGCCTGACGGTGTGTCGATGGCCAGGAACTGGTCGCGCACCTCACCCGTATCGAGCAACCGTCGGTAGGCACGCGCGTACTCGTCGGAGCTGGCGAAGCAATCGGCCAGGGCCAGCTGCCCCCCCTCCTCCACGGCCACCAGCGCGAGCAGCTCCCGCGCGGCCGGACTCAAGTCCACGAACACACCGCGTCTCGCGGCCACCGCCCGGAAGACCCCGACCGATGAGCCGATGGCAGAGGCGTCCGAGCGGGCCGTCGCCGCCGCCGTCACGTCGCGGGCCAGCAGGATGTGGCCGGTCTGATCGCCGAACTCGACGGGCTCCAGCGTCAGCACGCACTCCACCGTCGAACCGTCCGAACGCGTCAGCAGGCCCTCGCGTGCGACGCCCAGCACGGCCGACTCGTGATCACCGTCATCGAGCAGCTCCCAGAGGGCCTCGTTGCCCTCGCGCGGCAGCACATCGACCGGCTCCAGGAAGTCCAGTTGTCGCGATCCGTATCCGAGCAGCTCGAGGAACGTGGGGTTGGCATATCGCAGGCGCCCATCGACCACGAGCAATGTGCCCTCCGACGTGGCCTCGACGAGAGCGTGATAGCGCGCGTTCGAGTCTCGCAGCCGCTCCACGCCCTCCTCGCGCCGACGCTCGATACGCAGCGACTGCTGCAGCACGAAGGCCAGCAGCAGGGCGATGACACCGCTGATGGCGAGGGCGGCCAGGAGCAGGTTCCGCTCGATGCGCTCGATCTCGGCCTGCACGTCATCGACGTACATGCCCGTGCCGATGACCCAATCCCAAGGCTCGAAGCCCTTGACGTACGACTCCTTCGGCTCCAGCCGCTGGACATCGTCGAAGCGCTGGAAGACGTAGCCGACGTAGCCCTCGTCCTGCTCGTCGACGAGCTCCGCGAACTGGACGAAGATGGGCTCGCCGCGCGGGTCGGTGTAGTCGGAGATGTCCTCGCCCTCGAGGTCCGGCCGATACGGGTGCATGACCATCGTGGGCTCGGCATCCTGGATCCAGAAGTAGTCGAGCCGGTCCTCCCCGTAACGCAGCTCCGAGACCACGCCGGCGGCCGCCGCCTGCGCCTCCTCGCGGGTGAGGGTGCCGGCCCGTTCGTCGGCCTCATAGGCGGCGAGCACGCTCCAGGCCGAGTTCGTGAGCTCGCGGATCATCTCCCGCTTGCGCTCGACGAGCGACTCCTCGAACGAGGGCAGGATCAGGCCCCAGAAGGCGATGAGGAAGAGCGCCAGCGCGGCCACCGCCGGGAGCACCACGCGCAGGACGAAGGGGCGACGACTGAGGCCTCCGGGGCTCCCCGGGGGCTCGGCCGAGGCAGGAGCGGCGGGGTCCCCGTCGCCCGGCGAGACCTTCGACGCCAGGCCCGGCCCATCGAGCACGGCCGCGCGGAATCGGACCCAGTCCTCGTGGGGCATCTCGATCCCCAGGGCCTCGCTACCGAGCCCGCGAACGGCGTGGTAGTCGGTGCCGCCGCTGACGAGGAGGTCGTGTCTGGCCGCCAGCGTACGGAGGGCCTCACGCTCCCCGGGCTCGAACTCTTCGTAGACCGCCTCGATACCGTCGAGCCCCTTGGCGCGCAGCTCGAGCACGAAGCGCTCAAGGTCGGCGATATCGCGTTCGTAGACGAGTGGGTGGGCCAGGAAGACCTTGCCGCCGGCACGGTGCAACAGGTCGATGGCGTCGCCGATCTCGAGACGACCGTCAGGAGCGGCGCTGCCGTTCTCGTGGTGGTCGCCGCGGGTGCCCGCCGCCCGGATGGAGCCCTCGATGGACTGGGTGTCGGTCGAGCGATGAGCGCGGATCGAGGCCAGCGTCGCGGTGAGGTCGGGGTACTCGGGATCGAAGCCGTAGGCCACGAGGTGGATGACCCGCCCATCGTGCTGCGTCGTCAGCTCGATGCCCGGGAGGGAGGCCACACCTCGCGCGTCGAGCGCGTCACGGAACTCGGGCCAGCCAGCGATCGTGTCGTGGTCGCAGAGCGCCGCGAAGCGCACGCCGGCTTCGGCCAATCGCTTGGCCAGGGCAGCCGGTGCTAGCGCGCCATCGGAGTGGAGCGTGTGCGCGTGCAGGTTGAGGAAGACGCCGTCAGCCATGGTCCCGAGGATGAGGCTCAGGTGCGCTGCAGCCTGGGGCTAGGTCCACTCGGCCCCAACGCACGGGACCGAGTATCAGCGCACACGCACGCGGATGGGCTCGCTGTCGGCCGGCCAGCGGTCGGTCGTACCGGGATAGCTCACCACGATGTCGTATCGGCCGGGCCCCAGCTCTCGCAGGGAAGCGGCGAAGCGCCCGTCCGCGTCGGTCGTCACCGTGCGCAGTGACACCGGACGCGTCGCGAACCAGATGTTCTCGCGCTGCGTCTCCTGACCGCTTTGGTCGAAGAAGATGAGTGAGACGTAGCCCGAACCAAGTGCCTTCGCCGGCACGTCGAGCGTGGCTGCGAACTCGAACCTGGCGCCCGACCGGACCTTGAAGCGCGCGCCGTCGACCATGAGGGTCTCATGAGGTTTGGCCTTGATGCGCATCGCGGGCCCGTCCTCGTTGGTCACGGCACTGGCCACCCCACTGCCGTAGGACCCCCAGCTGTCGAGGCCGCGCGAGAAGCGCGCGTTGGGCACCCTGTTCTTGCCCGTGCCCTCCTTGTAGCTGACCTCGGAGATGCGCACATCGACCGGTGATGGCGTTCCGCCCTCGGTGTTGGCTCGGACCGCGATGAGCGCCTTCCTCGCCGCTTCGGGCACGACACCGCTGAAGCGATGGCGCTGCCTGGCCCTGCCGATGGGCTCAGCCGTCAGGGTGAGGCGTTCACCGGCCACCGGCAGGTCGGCGGTGGTCGCCATCCGGCCCTCGATGCGCATGGCCTGGATGGCCCGGGCCTTGAGCGCGGTCCGCTCGCCGAAGTACTGCTTCACGCGTCCGCTCGAGGTGTTCAGGTCGTCGTCCGGGAGGGTCCGGTCGGGCTGGCTGTGCCACGACCACAGGCCGGCCATCTGCGGCGTCCCGCCATGCACCTGCTCGTACCTCACCGCGTGTGCCATCTGCTGTTCGAGCCACGTGTCGTTCTGCCGCGAGTCCTCGCTGCCCAGGTAGAGCATGCCGAAGGGGACCCCACGTGCATCGGCGAGGGCTTCGATCGCCATCACGCGCTCCGGCCAGTCCTCGATGCGCCAGTCGACATCGATGTTGAGGAACGCGAGGGGCTCTCCCGTTCGCGCCTCCCATGTGTCCAGCCAGGTGGCGAAGTCACGCTCGGAGAGGTAGAGATGGCTGACGACCGGCTCGATCGACCCGACCGCGATGCCCGGGAAGTACCGCCGCACCTCCCCGACCCAGGCCCAGACCTCATCGACCACCTCCTCTACGGTGTACCCGCAGGCACGGAGGCCAGCGTAGACGTGCCCGTTGGCGAAGGGCTGGTCGAGGGTGAGGTAGTCGAGCCGCCCACCCAGCCGGTGGATGCGCTCGATCTCGATGAGGTCGTACGGCCCCTCCATCGACTCCCGGTGGTCGCACACATCAGCGCCCTTCCAGGTCAATGGCTCCACCTCCAGCCCGAGCGGCAACTCGTGCTCGTCCAGCCAGGCGAACAGCTCGCGCAGCTGCTCGTCGGTCGCGCTGTAGCGGAACATCCAGGCGTGCATATGGAAGGCGTCGATCTGCTGAGCGACCTCCCGCCAGGGCGCATCGTCCGCCCACAGGTCCCAGTAGTCGTCCGCGCCATCTGGCAACGGGTAGTGGGAGATCTCGTCCGGCAGCGGTGGGACCGGCTGATATGAGACGAACGGCGCGTCCGAGAAGTCGAGCGCTTCATCCTCCTCCACCTGCGCCACGGCCGGCACCGCGACCGATGAACCGAGCAGGACCGTGGCGACCAGCGCCATGAGCGACCGCGTCTTGACCATCGCGCTCTCCTTCGTGCCACGGCCGGGGCGACCGAGGAGCGCCAAACACTAGCGAGCAGGTGCCAGAACGACAACCGGGCGGCCGACCGTCGCCGACAGCGGACTGAAAGCACCGACAGCGGACTGAAAGCGCTCCCAACCGCACCGATGGACCGGAGTGGGCCAGACCGGCCCATCCGGTTCGGGGCCACATGGCCCTATCAGCGCCCGTCGGCGCAGGCGTTAGGTGGAGTCATCACCGCGCGACACGCAGGCGGCTCGCCGGCCGTCCGTGACGCGGGGTTGATTCGTGAGGGAGCACGAATGACTACCGTGACGGAGACCACGGACGGGGGGATGGTGGACCAGGATTCCCTCGATCGCATCATCGCTTCACAGGCTGGTCGACCGGGTGCCCTGCTGGGCATCCTGCAACGGCTCCAGGAACAGAGCCAGAACAAGTACCTGCCGATGGGCACGCTCGAGTACGTGGCCAAGCGCACCGGCATCCCCCAGTCGCAGGTCTTCTCCGTCGCGTCCTTCTACTCCCTCTTCAACCTCGAACCGCAGGGCGACCACATCGTGGCCATCTGCCGCGGCACGGCCTGCCACACCCGCGGCTCGCGCCCGCTGCTGCAGCGTGTGAAGCTGCAGCTGGGCCTGCGTGACGCCGGCATCGACGCCGACAAGGTCAGCCTGACCACGCCGGACCTCGGCTTCACCGTGCGCACGGTGGCTTGCTTCGGACAGTGCGCGCTGGCGCCGGTGGTCGAAGTCGACCACGCCATCCGCGGACACGTCACCGAACAGGCCCTCATCCGCGAGGTCGAGACACTCCGAAAGCGAGGCGGCCGATGAGGATCGCCGATCTCGCCGAGTTCAACGCCGTCCGCGAAACCGGCCTGGCCAAGCTCACGCCCGATCGTCCGCGCATCGCGGTGGGCATGGGCACCTGCGGGAGCGGGAACGGCGCCGAAGGCGTTCACACCGCCTTCAAGTCGGCCATCGAGGCCCGGGGCCTGGATATCTCGCTCGCGCCCGTCGGCTGCTTCGGCTTCTGCGCCGAGGAACCCATCGTCAACGTCTGGGTGCCCGGCCAGCCGCTGCTCATGCTGAGGCGCGTCCAGCCCGAGCACGTCGACCACATCCTGGAGGCCGTCGAGCGCGGCGTGCTCCCGACCGCCGAGCTCATCCTGTGCAAGATCGAGGAGTGGGACCATCTCACCGGGCACGTGCGCTACGGCACCGGCTACGAAGACATCCCGTCCTGGGACGAGATCCCCTTCTTCGAGGGCCAGCTGAAGATCGCCCTGCGCAACTGCGGCCTCATCAGCCCTGACGACATCGAGGAGTACATCGCGGTCGGCGGCTACCAGGCGCTGTACAAGGTATTGATCGATGACAACCCCGCGGGCGTCGTGGAGTCGATCAAGGCAGC
This sequence comes from uncultured Chloroflexia bacterium, assembly GCA_963752475.1. GTDB lineage: Bacteria > Chloroflexota > Limnocylindria > Limnocylindrales > CSP1-4 > JAFMJV01. The sequence continues at coordinate 245,621 of CAVVYR010000004.1, forward strand.
CAAGCTGCGCGGTCGCGGCGGCGCCGGCTTCCTGACCGGTATCAAGTGGGAGTTCCTGGCCAAGGCCCCGGGCCCGGAGAAGTACCTCATCTGCAACGCGGACGAGGGCGATCCCGGCGCCTACATGAACCGCAACGAGATCGAGTCGGACCCGCACGCGCTGATCGAGGGCATGGTCATCGCGGGCTACGCCACCGGTGCCAGCAACGGCATCATCTATGTCCGCGCCGAGTACCCCATCGCGGTCATGCGCCTGGAGCGCGCAGTGGCTCAGGCTCGGGCCTACGGCATCGTGGGCACGGACGTCATGGGTCGTGGCTTCGACTTCGACATCCAGATCGTCGAGGGTGCGGGAGCCTTCGTCTGCGGCGAGGAGACCGCGCTCATCGCCTCGCTCGAGGGCAAGGCCGGCCGGCCTCGGCCGCGTCCGCCGTTCCCGGCCCAGAAGGGCCTCTACGGCAAGCCCACCAACATCAACAACGTCGAGACCTGGTACAACGTCGCGCCCATCGTAGCCAAGGGAGCTGCCTGGTTCAGCGACACCGGCTCGGCCAAGAGTGCCGGCACCAAGGTCTTCTCGCTGGTCGGCAAGGTCAGGAACACGGGCCTCGTCGAGATGCCCCTGGGGACCCCGCTATCCAAGTTCATCTACGACGTCGGCGGCGGCGCCCCGGGTGGACGCGAGATCAAGGCCGTGCAGACGGGCGGACCGTCCGGTGGCTGCATCCCGATCGACCTCTTCGACACCCCGGTCGACTACGAGACGCTGGCCCAGCTGGGCTCGATCATGGGCTCGGGCGGCATGGTCGTGCTGGACGAAGACAACTGCATGGTCGACGTCGCCCGCTACTTCGTGGAGTTCACCCACTCCGAGTCGTGCGGCAAGTGCGTGCCCTGTCGCGTAGGCCTCGACAAGGCCCTGGCTATGCTCGACGGTTTCACCCACGGCACGGCCACGCTCGAGGACCTCGACGCCCTCGACGAGCTCTGTCGCATGACTCGCGACATGAGCCTCTGCGCCCTTGGCGGGAGCGCACCAAACCCGGTGCTCACGAGCCTGCGGCACTTCCGCCACGAGTTCGAGGACCACGTCCTCGCGAAGCGCTGTCGTGCCGGTGTCTGCGAGGACCTCGCACTCAGCCCGTGCGAGAACTCGTGCCCGCTGCACATGAACATCCCGCGCTTCCTGCAGTTGTACAAGGAGGATCGACTCGAGGAGGCCTTCCTGTCCGTGGTGCTGGACAACCCGCTGCCGGCCTCGACCGGTCGCGTCTGCCAGCATCCTTGTGACGATCGCTGCCGGCGCGAGGCCATCGACGAAGCCGTGAACATGCGCGAGGTCCATCGCGCCATCGCCGACCAGGTCTACCTGACCGACCGCTTCGAGCCCCTCGTGGCCCGAGTGCTCGAACAGAAGATGCCGGCCAGCGGCAAGCACGTCGCGGTCGTCGGCGCCGGCCCGACCGGCCTCACCTTCGCCTACTACATGGCCCTGCGCGGCCACGAGGTCACCTGCTTCGACTCTCGGCCGGCCGCCGGCGGCATGCTCCGCTACGCCCTGCCCGAGTACCGCCTGCCACAGGCTGTGCTGGACAAGGAGATCGAGCTCATCGAGCGCACCGGTGTCACGTTCCGCTTCGGCGTCGAGGTCGGAAAGGACGTCAGCCTCAACGAGGTCGACGAGGAGTTCGACGCCGTGTTCCTTTCGATCGGCACCTGGAAGGAAGCCTGGGTCCACCTCGCCGGAACCGAGTTGACCGGCGTCGTCCCGGCACTCCCCTTCCTCGAGTCCATGGCCCGCGAGGAGGATGTTCCGGTGGGCCGCAACGTCGTGGTCATCGGTGGCGGCAACGCGGCCGTCGACTCGGCCCGGTCCGCCCGCCGCCTGGGCGCTGACGTGACCATCGTCTATCGCCGCGAGCGCAAGGACATGCCGGCCATCGAGGAAGAGGTCGTGGCGGCTGAGCACGAGGGCGCGAAGATCGCCTATCTGCAGGCGCCCAACCGCATCATCGGCAACGCCGAGGGGAAGGTCCGGGCCATCGAGGTCGAGCGCACGCGCCCCGGTGAGTTCGACGAGTCTGGCCGACGCCGACCGGTCCCGACCGGCGAGATCATGCGCATCGAGTGCGACACCGTGATCCTCGCGGTCGGCGAGCGTGTCGACCCCGACTTCGCCGATGCCTCCGGGCTGCGGCTCAACGACGACGAGGAGACCCTCGAGGTCGACCGCTACTCGCTCGAGACCAGCCGTGACCGCTTCTACGCCGGTGGCGACCTCATCACCGGCGCTTCGAACGTCTCGAACGCCATGGGCATCGGCAAGAAGGCCGCGCGCAACATCGACCGGCGCCTGATGGACCGGCTCACGCCCAGCGTGCTGCCCGAGTTCATCTACCAGATGGAGCCACCCGATCCACCCGCGGAGGGCGGCCGCAACACCCCTGCCGAGCTCCCGGCCGACGAGCGGGTCCGCTCGTACGCCGAGGTCTCGACCGGGTTCACACCCCAGGTCGCGCTCGACGAGGCGCACCGCTGCCTGCGCTGCGACATCCGCAGTGTCGAGTCCTAGGAGGCCGTCGTGAACGACAAGGTCATGGTCCGTATCGACGGTGAGGTGATCTCGGCCACCGCGGGACAGAGCGTCCTCCAGGTCGCGCGGGAGAACGGCAAGTACATCCCGTCCCTCTGCTACATGGAGGGGATCTCGCCACAGGGCTCCTGTCGTCTGTGCATGATCGAGGTGCAGGGCGCCAAGAAGCTGCAACCTGCCTGCACGACACCGGTGTCGGAAGGCTTGGCGGTGACGACCCACACCGCGCAGCTCGCGGGCTACCGCAAGATGGCCCTGGAGTTGCTCTTCGCCGAACGCAACCACATCTGCGCGGTGTGCGTCAGCTCCGGGCACTGCGAGCTGCAGTCGCTGGCGCAGGAGCACGGCATGACCAACACGCGCTTCGACTACAGCTTCCCCAACTACACGCCTGACACCTCGCACCCGCGCTACGTCTTCGACCCCAACCGCTGCGTGCTCTGCGCTCGCTGCGTGCGCACCTGTGCCGAGATCGAGGGCGCACACGTGTGGGACATCGCCGGACGAGGCGTGGCCTCCGGACCGGTGACGGAGCTGCAACGACCGTGGGGTGAAGCGATGAGCTGTACCAGCTGCGGCAAGTGTGTCCAGGCCTGTCCGACCGGCGCGCTGGCCGAGAAGGGCTGGGCCGTGGAGGAGATGACCAAGCAGAAGAGCGTCGTGAGCACCCTCGACACCATGCGCAGGGGCCAGTGATGGAACAGGAAGTGCAGAAGGCCACGATCGGGACCTGCTGGCTCGACGGCTGCTCCGGCTGTCACATGTCGCTGCTGGACATGGACGAAGCCATCGTCGACGTGCTGGCCAAGGCCGACATCGTGTTCGGCCCGCTCGTCGATGCCCAGGAGTGGCCCGAGGGCGTCGACGTCGCGGTCATCGAGGGTGCGGTGTCGAGCCAGGATGACCTCGATCTCTTGACCGAGGCTCGTGAACGCTCGTCGATCGTGGTGGCTCTGGGCGACTGCGCAGTCACCGGCAACGTGCCCACGATGCGCAACGGCATCCCCACGCGCTCGCTGCTCGAACAGATCTACGTCGACTCGGTCGACGAGCAGCCGCAGATCCCCACCGTCGGGGTGCCGCCGCTGCTCAAGCAGGCAGAGCCGCTCCAGGCCCACGTCAAGGTCGATGTCCACGTGCCGGGCTGCCCGCCCAGTGCCGAGTCGATCCTCTACGTCATCAGTGAGCTACTGGAGGGCCGCGTGCCCGACCTCGGCTCGAAGCAGCGATTCGGCTAGGAGGCCGAGCATGGCGACGATCAACATCCCCCACGTCTCGCGCATCGAGGGTCATGCCTCCATCACCATCGACCTCGACGAATCCGGGAACGTGGCCGACACGCAGTTCTCGGTCACCCAGATCCGTGGCTTCGAGAAGTTCGTGGCCGGCCGGCCGTACTACGAGATGCCCTCCATCACCGCGCGCATCTGTGGCATCTGCCCGGTGTCGCACCTGCTGGCCTCGTCCAAGGCGTGTGATGAGATCATGGCCGTGCGCGTCCCGCCGACCGCGGCCAAGCTGCGCGAGCTGCTGCACATGGCGCAGATCGTGCAGTCACACGCGCTCTCCTTCTTCCATCTGTCCGCGCCCGATCTGCTGCTGGGCATGGACTACGACCCCAAGCTGCGCAACGTGGCCGGGCTGCTGGCCAAGCACCCGGCGGTGGTGCAGGACGGCGTGCGGCTACGGAAGTTCGGCCAGCAGGTCATCGAACGCCTGGGTCGCGAGCGCGTGCATCCCTCGTGGACCGTGCCCGGTGGCGTGAACTCCGAGCTCGATCCCCAGGCTCGCGAGAAGACCCTCGAGGAATGGGACGAAGCGCTGGACATCGTGCAGCGCACCCTGGAGCTGTGGAAGGGCACCATCAATTCCTTCCCCGAGGAGGTCGCCACCTTCTCGAACTTCCCCTCGATGTTCTGCGGCACGGTCTCGCCCGATGGCGATCTCGAGCTGTACGACGGGACGCTGCGCTTCCGTGACGCGGCCGGCGAGATCGTGGCCGACCACATCGAAGCGGCCGACTACGCCACCTACATCGGCGAAGCGACGATGCGGGACTCGTACCTGAAGGCGCCGTACTACAAGCCGTTGGGCCTCGATGAAGGCGTCTACCGCGTGGGGCCGATGGCGCGCCTCAACGTCTGCGACCGGATCTCGACACCCCTGGCCGATGCCGAGCTGCAGGAGCTGCGCCAGCGGCTAGGCCGCGTGGTGCCGAGCAGCTTCCACAATCACTACGCCCGGCTCATCGAAGCCCTCTACGGGCTGGAGCGCATGAAGCAGCTGCTCGAAGATCCCAGGATCCTCGACACCAAGGTGCGCGCACACGCCGGGGTCAACGACCTCGAGGGCGTGGGCATCATCGAGGCTCCTCGAGGCACGCTCATCCACCACTACAAGGTCAATGACGACGGGGCCATGACCTGGGCCAACCTCATCGTCGCGACCGGGCACAACAACCTGGCCATCCGACGGGGCGTGCACGACGTGGCCACTCACTTCATCGACGGCAAGGAGATCCGGGAGGGCGCGGTCAACCGCGTCTCGGCCATCGTCCGCGCCTTCGACCCGTGCCTCTCGTGCTCGACACACCAACTGGGACAGGCCGCCATCGTGATGACGCTGCGGGGCCCCGACGGTGAGGTCCTCGACGAAAAGGGCACCGTCTAGGCCCGATCGGGCGGCTGCTCACCCCGTGAGCGATCTCGACACATCTGCGCCCAGACCTGCCGTTCTTGCTCGTCCGGTGGACATGGGCGACAGCGGTGCTCACGCCGTGGGCAGAACCTGACGATCTGCCGTCATCCAGGTCGAGATCGCCCACTCGGTGAGCAACCGGCGTGGGCGCCGGTCTAGACCCGTTCGTCCGCCGAGGATGCGGGCGCCCAAAGGTCGACCTGCGGGAGTCCTTCGATACCCAGCGTCTGTGACAACTCGCCGCAGTGGTAGGCCTCGTGAGCGGATCGTCGGAGTCGGCATGCGGGCATGATGCGCACCGTCGTGATCGGACCGCCAGCCGGAGCGACCTCCGTCGCTGAGCGCTACAAGGTCTCGAGCGCCTGTCCCACGGTCAGGGCCTGGCTGAAGACGCTGCTGGCGGCGGTCACGTTGCTGACCTTGTCGTCCACGTAGGTGATGTCGCGGCTCCCGGCCTGCTGCTGTGCGAAGCGGAAGGCCTCGAACTCGGGCTTCACATGTCCGATCGCATCCGAGACGTAGACCCGCTCGAACCGGCCGTCCAGTCCATAGCGAGCGAGGCGTGCCTGAAGCCAGTCGGTACGGTGGTTGCTGAGGAGCCAGATCGTCGCATCCGATCGCTGGACCCAGTCGAAGAGCGGCCCGGTCGCATAGCGCTCCTCCAGCTCGGCCGTAAGCGTCTCGCTGTCCGACCCCGGCGCGAACGTCTGCCACAGCTCCTCGACGCTCATCCGGCCCAGCCAGAACCGCTGACGGAGCCGCCCGTGCCAGGTCGCCACCGCCTCCCTTCGGTCCTGCCCGTTGCGCTCCGCGAGGTCGGCGATGAACGGCACCAGCGGGTTGGTGAAGATGACGCCGTGAACGTCGAGGACGATGAGGCGCTCAGACATCGGTCTCGGGCTGCGAATTGGTGGCCCGCACGATCTCGTCCACGATCGACTGCGTCAGCTCGCCCAGGCCGGCCGGCGAGACGGTGGGTACGTCGTTGGCCTCGGCCGCGTCGATGAGATGGTCCTGGATGGCCCGGATGGTGGGGAACTCGGCCAGGCCACGGTGCCCGCCACGTAGTGGCTCCACGCGAGCGCGATGGGTCAGGCGTTCGCGGTGCAGGTGCTCGTCGGGTTCGATGATCGCCCGCTCGATGACGATGGGACTCGTCGGGTGCGTCGACATGACTCGAGTCAGGTAGCCGGGCAGGGCATGGATACCCTCGACCAAGCTCGGCGTCTGCTCCACGCACAGCCGTGTCACGACGGCGGCAGTGGCCGCGGCGACCGAGCTGCACTGGCGGTCGAAGCCCGTGAACGGATCTCTGGCCGAGAGGTCGATGAGCTGGAACGAGGAGGCGTGCAGCTCGGGTAGGACGGTATCGGGGATGACCGTGCGCAGGACCTCGCGGATGGTATCGGTAGTCACGATGCGAGTGATCTCGAGGCGCATCGCAAGGCGGGTGGCGACGGTCGACTTGCCCACCCCGGGGGCACCAGCGATGGCCACCACCACCGGCCGCTGGACGCGCTTCGCGTGACGCCACGCTCGCCAGCGCGAGGCCACCACCGGGCCCGCCCGCTCCTCGAGCATGACGCTGGCGCGCTCGACGAGGTCGTCGGCTTCGATCTCCGTGCGTCCGTCAGCTCGCAGCTCGTCGTAGAGCGCGGTCGCGAGCAGGTACGCCTCGGCCGTGGCCAAGCCCGTAGCGAGCAGGCTCGTGGCCATGATCCCGCGGGAGAATGGCAGGCGCGAGCCGGCTCGGTCGTGGACCACGAGGTGGCGGTCATCGGGCACGAGGTCGCGGGGCACGGCTCCTCCGTCGTTGACACGCGCTCACGAAACGGCGCGTGGTCATGGCCGGCGAGCGTAGCGTCACGATGACGTCAGCCTGATGACGGCGTCACTCCGGTCGGCGGTGAACGAGCGCTGCATCCTTGCCACACAACCGGTCAGATTCGCCCGCTGCGCGGCAGACAGAGCCCTGCACAAGGCGGCCAACGGAACGCTGTACGGTCGGGAAGTACGCGGCCTGCAATGCCTTGAAACCTGCTCGTAATGCGCTCACCTGAGGCTGCGTCACACCAAACCGCTCCGGCGATCGGTCAGATCGGCCGCCAGCACGGACCGGAAGCGCATCAGGAAGGAACGAGCGATGCGAACGAGACTGATCCCCACCAGTCTGCTGGCCCTGAGCCTGACAGTCGCCCTCCCGGCGGCAGCAGCAGCACAGGATGACGCCAGCGACCCCGACGGAGTGGCCTTCTTCACGGGCACGATCGGCGACTCCACACTGGCGGAGCCACCGACCGAGGAATTCACTGACGGCGGCGTCGTCGTTCGTGGCCTGGTCTGGGTCGACACACCGGTGGAGGCGACCGACCCGCGCTTCGACGGCACGCTCTCGCGTGAGATGAACATCGATGTCCACTTCCTGAGCGATATCGAGGACATCACCGTCCAGTCCACCGCCTACCTGCTCGAGAACGAGGCCGGCTCGTGGGCCGGAACCGCCACGTCTCTCACCCACGGCGGACGCGACATCGAGCGGGAAGACGCCACGGACGTCGACACCGTCATCCTCACTGGCTCCGGTGACTACGAGGGTCTCAGCGCTTACGTCCTGACCGACTGGACCGAGGAGCCCACGGCATTCGAAGCGGCCATCTTTGCTGGCGAGATGCCACCATTCCCCGAGCCCTTCGTGGCTGGCGAAGCACCGACGGGCCATGCAGCCGGTAGCCTGGCCGAGATCGACGCGCTCCTGACCGAGGACGTGGTCGGTGACGCCCCGGGCGCCGTGACCGCCCTGGCGATCCGCGACGGCGAGACCCTCGCGAGCGCCGCCGGCAGCGCCAATTCGAACGGTAGCCCGGTGAGCGTGGACACGGCATTCCGTGTGGGCAGCATCTCCAAGTCGTTCACCGCCACGATGGTGATGCAGTTGGTCGACGAGGGCCTCGTGGACCTCGATGAGCCGCTGTCCACCTACCTGCCCGATACCCGGGTCGGCGGCGACGTCACGATCCGGCAGCTGCTCTCCCACACCAGTGGGGTCGCCAGCTACACCGATCAGGACGGCTACTTCGACTCGCTGTTGGCCGACGTGACTCGAACGTACTCGTACGACGAGATCATCGATGTCGTCGCCGACGTACCGCACGAGGAGCCGGGCGGCGACTTCAGCTACTCGAACACGAACTACATCCTGCTCGGTCAGCTCATCGAGACGGTCGGTGGGGATGACCTGGAGACAGCGCTGCAGACGCGCATCGTCGAGCCGGCGGGCCTGCAGTCGACGACGTTCGGACTCGACGCCGAGAGCTTGCCCGAAGACTTCGCGGCACCGTGGTTCGAGGACGTGTTCGTTGGCGATCCCGAGGCCGACTACGAGGCCTTCTCCTCGTCCGCCTGGTCAGCTGGTGCGCTGGTCTCGAGCGCGAGCGACCTGGCGCTGTTCACGGACGCACTCTTCGCGGGCACCCTCGTCTCCGAGGATGCCCTTGCCCAGATGCTCGATGTCGGGCCAGAGGGCTACGGCCTGGGCATCGGCACCATGCCCCCAGGTTCCGAGCCGGGTGCCTTCTACGGCCACAACGGATCGATCCACGGGTACAACGCCTTCCTGGCCGCTGACCCCGACACGGGCGACACGGTGGTCGTGCTCTCCAGCGTCCTGGACCAGGACCCCTGGTGGGCGTTCGAGGCCATCCTCGACGGTGGCTCGGCCAGCGAGGGCTGAACGGGCTTCCCGTCAGCGGAGACAGGCGCCCGGCCAGACAGGTCGGGCGCTTTCTTTGCCTCTGTGAGCGTCCTGCCATGCCTTGAAACCTGCTTGTAACGCCCTCGTCCGAGGCTGCGCATCACCAACCGCTCCGGCGAACGGCCAGATCGGCCGACAGGACGGACCGGCACATCCAGAAAGGGATGAACGATGCGCATGCGAACCCTCCCCATCAGCCTGCTGACCCTGAGCCTGGCCCTCGCGGGCACGACGGCCGCGGTGGCCCAGGACGACGCCGACCTCGAGCCCGAGGTCGCCTACTCCAGCGGTTCCATCAGCGGCGAGCCTGCCGGCTTCGTCGACGGGACCGAAGAGCTGACCGATGGTCTACGCCAGGCAGCGGGTTGGTCGGTGGTCGGCATCCCCATCGAGATGGACGACCCGCGTGTCTCGGGCCAGCTGACCTTCGTGGCCAACGGATCAGGCCAGGACTTCGACGACGGCTTCGCCAAGATCGAGTCGAAGTCGTATCGGCTGGAGAACGAGGATGGCGCCTGGACCGGCTCCGGCGACGCGATCGTGGCGGTCACGGAAGACGCACCACTGATGGACCTCGAGACCGCGGTCCTCGTTGGCGACGGTGAGTACGAGGGACTCCTGGCCTTCTTCTTCGCTGAATTCGGTGCGGACGAGCGGACGTTCGAGATCGTCGTCATCGAAGGCGAGCGCCCGCCAGTGCCCGACCCCGTGTCTGCCACGGCCGTCGAGGACGTCGCCACCTCCTGACCCGGGATCGATCCTCCTCGCCATCGGGCTCGGCCACACGGTCGGGCCCGATGCGCGTTCGCCCCATCGGGCTTGAAAGGTGCCTGTAATGTCACACCGTGACAGTGCACGATATGAAGCACGCGGAGGACATGGCGCCGGCTCGGGCATGCCCGTGCATCCGCATCTTCGGCGGCGTGGGTGTCGAGGCCGTCGACGGCCCCCTCAGCATCGGTGGTCCGCGGCAGCGGCGCCTGCTGGCACTGCTCGCCCTGCGCGTCGGCACGGTCGTGGACATCGACTGGCTGGCCGAATACCTGTGGGACGACGAGGACCGGCCCGAGGCCACAGCCCCCTCGCTGCGAACGTACGTCTCGCGCCTGCGCTCGGCCTTCCCCACGTCCGCTCGCGAGTGGATCGTCACCGAGCCCGAGGGCTACCGATTGGCCGCGCCGCCCGAGGCCGTCGAGCACCTACGCTTCGGGCTCCTGCGCGCCGAGGCCACGGCCGCCCGCAAGCGCGGCGACCACCTCACGGCCGAGCGACGGCTGAACCAGGCCCTCGAGCTCTGGCGTGGCGAGCCCTTCCGTGAGCTGGCCGACCTGGAGCCGGCCGAGGCCGAGATCGAACGGCTCCGCCTCGACCGACTCGACGTGATGGAAGAGCGCTGGGAGGCCGCACTTGCGCTCGGGCGGCACACGCAGATCACCGGCGAGCTGGCGGCGTTCGCCACCGAGCACGCCGAACGCGACCGCGCCGTGCGGCAGTACGCCCTGGCCCTTCACCGCAGCGGCCAGACCACCGAGGCCCTGCGCGTCGTTCGCGAGCACATCCGCGTGCTGGTCGACGAGTTCGGGCTCGACCCTTCGGCCGAGATCACCGCGCTCGAACGTCAGCTGCTCGACGACGACCCCGCGCTGGCGGTGGAGTCTGACGACGGCTCGATCCGCGGCTACAGGCTCGAAGAAGAGATCGGCGTCGGCTCCTTCGCCATCGTCTGGCGGGGGGTGCAGCCGTCTGTCGGACGAGAAGTGGCCATCAAGCAGATCCGCAGCGAGCTGGCCACGCAGCCGGCATTCATCCGCCGTTTCGAGGCGGAGGCCCACCTGGTCGCCCGCATCGAACACCCCCACATCGTCCCGCTCATCGACTACTGGCGTGATCCCGACTCGGCCTACCTGGTCATGCGCTGGCTGCGTGGCGGCACGCTCGAGCGCCGGCTTGACGATGGCCCGCTGACGCTGGCCGAGACGCTCGGCATCGCCCGCCAGGTCGGCGCCGCCCTCACCGCGGCGCACGTTCACGGGGTCATCCACCGCGACGTCCGCACGGCCAACATCCTCTTCGACGAGTCCGGCAACGCCTTCCTGACCGACTTCGGCATCGCGCTCGAAGCAGCCGAGACCAGCGGCCCCGAAGCGGCGCTGTCGCCGGGCACACCGGCCTACTCCTCGCCCGAGCAGATCCGTCAGGAGCCGCTGGGCCCGGCCAGCGACGTCTTCAGCCTCGGCGTCGTGCTTCACGAGTGCCTCGCCGGCACCCTCCCCTTCGCCGATGCCGCCAACGCCGGCGAGGTCATCGAGCGACAGCTCAACGAGCCGTATCCCAAGCTCTCGGATCTGCGACACGACGTGCCCGAACCCTTGGCCGATGCCATCACGAGAGCCACCGCCAAGGACCCGGCAGAACGGTTCGCCTCGGTGGCCGACTTCATCGCCGCGCTCGACGCAGCGACCGACGCCACCGAAGCCGCGACCGAGGCGCCGCTCGCGACGGCGCCTGTGGGCAAGGTCCACAACCCCTACCTCGGTCTGCTGGCCTTCGACGATACGAGTGCCGATCGGTTCTTCGGCCGAGAGCGCCTGGTGGCCGAGCTCGTGACCAGCCTCAGTGGGACCGGCATCGCCTCGCGCTGCGTGGTGCTCGTCGGCCCATCCGGGTCGGGCAAATCGTCGGTCGCACGAGCCGGACTGCTGCCTGCGCTCCGTGCCGGCGAGGTCCCGGGTGCGGCCGACTGGTACGCGACCTCGATGATCACCAGGCGACGAGCCTTTCGAGTCGCTCGAGGCAGCGCTGCTGCGCGTCGCGGTGAACCCGCCGCCGACGCTGCTGGCACAGCTCAGCGACGGGCCGCGCGGCATCCTGCGCAGCGTCCGCCGCTGCCTGCCTGACGATGGCCAGCGGCTGGTGCTCCTGCTCGACCAGCTCGAGGAGCTCTTCGTGGGCCACTCGCGCCAGGACGCGGACGAGTTCCTCGAGGCGCTGGCGCTGGCCGTCACCGACCCGTCGTCGCCACTGCGCCTGGTGGCCACGCTGCGCGCGGACTACTACGGCCAGCCGCTGGCACACCCCTCGTTCGCGCCGGTGCTCGACGCCGCCACGGTCAACGTCACGCCGCTCGCCGGCGACGAGCTGGAACGCGCGATCGTCGAGCCGGCACGAGCGCTGGGCGTCACGTACGAGCCCGGCCTCGTGGCACGCATCGCGGCCGAGACCACGGGCCTGCCATCGCCGCTGCCGTTGCTGCAGTACACCCTGGCCGAACTCTTCGAGCGGCGGAACGGCGGGGTGCTCACCGCCGCGGCGTATGACGACATCGGTGGGCTCAGCGGTGCCCTCGCCTCCCGCGCGGAGGCCATCTATAGCGATGCTGACAGCGAGCAGCGCGACGCCATCCGCCTGCTCTTCGGACGACTCATCGATCCAGGACAGGAGACGGCCGACCTGCGCCGGCGCGCAGAGCTCGCAGACCTCGGCGGATCGACGGCGATGACGTGGGCTCTCGAGAGCTACGGCGCTGCCCGGCTCATCACCTTCGACCGAGACGACGCCAGCCGCGAGCCGACCGTGGAGGTGGCGCACGAGGCACTCCTCCGCGAGTGGCCCCGCCTGGTCCGCTGGCTGACGGCCGACCGTGAGCTGCTTCGAGCGGTGGCCCGGCTCAACGAGGCCACGACCCGCTGGGACGAGGGTGGTCGACGCGATGAAGACCTCCTCCGCGGTGGACGGCTGGAACGTGCGGCCGAGCTTTCGGCTACGGCACCGACCTACCTGCGTGCGCTCGACCTCGAACTCATCGCGGATTCGGCCCGTGCGGCGCAGGCGGAGCGTGAGGCACAGGATCGAAGCCAGCGCCGGCTGCGCGCCCTCGCCGGGGGCCTCGCCGCCGCCTTCGTCATCGCGCTCGTGGCCGGTGGGCTGGCGTTCGTCCAGCTGAACCGGGCCGACGACGAGGCCCAGGCCGCGCGGACCGCGCAGGAACGTGCCGAGCTCACCACGCTGCTTCTCGAGGCCAACGAGGCTGACCCCTCCACCGCGATCCTTCTGGCGCTCGAAGCCCAGCGCCGGGACCCCAGCAGCGAGACGGACACGGCCCTGCTGAACGCCCTCACTCGCGCCGGCCCAGGTCGCGCGGCGGCTGCACACGAGGCACTGCCGGCGGACGACTGCACCAGTGCCTGGCCCGGCTGGGTCTCACGCGATGGGACCTCCCTGACCGCGGCGATCGACGGTGTCGCCGTCACCCGCGACCTCGACAGCGGTGAGGTCACGGAGCACTTCCCCATGCCCGACGAAGCTTGCGGCGACTGGCATGGCGACCCGGATACCGATATCCGCTACGCCGTGTCCGAGGGGCACGACCGCATCTGGATCGGCCCGTTCGAGGGCGAGTGGGAGCACGACGTTCGCCTCGACGGCAGGAGCTGGGTCAGCGGCGCCGACGGCCTCGCGGGATCCCGCCTGATCCTCGAGTCACCCGGCGGCATCACGCTCGTGGACACGACCACCGGGACGCGCGTCGGCGTGCCGCTGTTCGGCCTGGCCGAGGACCCGGTGGCAGCCCTCAGCGACGACGGATCGCTCGCCGCCATCTCGACACCCGCCGGATCGACCAAGGACCGCGCCGGGACCGTCAGCATCATCGATGCCATAGACGGTTCGGAGCTCCAGCGCACGCCGCTCGTCGGCGAGGTGACGGCGCTCCGGTTCCGCCCCGATGCGACGGGCTTGCTGGCCGGCACGTCCGACGGTCGCCTCGTCTCGATCGACACTGCGACCGGCGAGGTGAGGGCTGAAACGAAGATCGGCAACGCCTCGATCGCCCGCCTCGGCGCCGATGTCGACGGCAGCGCCATGGCCATGCTCGACAGCTCTCCTCCCAGAGTGGAGATCGTCGAGGAAGCGAGTGGGCGGAGCACGGCCTCGTTGGAGGTCGGCGGCATGATCGATGCTGCGCTGCGTGGCGACGGGACGCTCACCACGATGGACGAGCAGCGGCGGGTCGACGTGCTGCGGCCGGCCGAGGGCATCCTCGAGGCGAACACGATCGACCTCTCCGGCGTCGAGGACCTCAGCAGCGACGACTGGATCCAGATCGACGAAGGTCAGGCCAACATCGAGCGCTCACAGCGGCCCGAGCCGATCGCGGTCGACCTTGCGACCGGCGAGCAGCGGGTGATCGAGATGCCCACCCGGGATGGCGGCCGGTTCCCGGTCGCACGCGGGCCGTTCGTCTTCGCCGAGGGACACGCTGCCATCTCCACCGACCTCGAGGTCGGGCTCTGGCAGGACGGGCAGCTGATCGACCGGATCGACCTCGACGAGGACCCACTGGCCAGTTTCGATGGCTCCGACGACAACGGTTCGCGGGTGCTCGTGGGCGTCCGCGACGCGGAGGGCGCGCTCAGCTTCAACCTGCTCGAGCTCGGCAACGGCGCCGTCGAGCACGTGCTACAGGTCGAGTACCCGCACATCATCTGGCGCACGGAGCCGCTGGGTTCGGGTGAGCTGCTCGTGATGAACATCGATGGCCTCGCGCAGATCTATGGCGATGACGGCTCCGTGGTCGAGGAGTACACCGTCGGCATCGACCTGATGAGCGGGCCGACGGAGGTGGCCTGGGATGACGTCGGGCGTGGCGCGTTCTCGCGGCCGGATCCCAGCCGCGGAACGAGCCAGATCCAGGTCATCGAACGCGGCGGCGAGACGACCCACTCTTTCTCGGTGCCGGGGGAGATCGTCGGCCTGGGATTCGCAAGAGACGGCCAGATGCTCGTGCTCAAGGGGCTCGACGGCTCGGTCCGGCTCCATGATCTCGGGTCCGGCGTCACGAGCGAGCCCGTGTGGGACGGCTCGGACGCACCCTGGGGTGAGCCCTGGTATGACGAGGCCACCGAGACGATGTGGCTGGCCTCGACCGACCGCCTGGCGCAACTGCACCTGAGCGGCGAGGGTTGGCGCGAGCTGGCCTGTCGTCGCGTCGGCCGAGAGCTCTCGGCGGAGGATTGGCAGCGCCTGGTTCCTGGCGACGGACCGCAGGTCGCCGCTTGTGAGGAGGACGCCTGATGGGATCGACCCGATACGCGGCGATCACGAGCGTCCTGACGCTGGCCCTGGCGTTCGGGCTCCCAGCTGACGCTGCCGCCGATGAGCACTCGACGAGCGATCTGCAGGAGCGGCTCGAAGCGTTCGTCGGCCTGGTGCCCGGATCGGCGGTGGTGGTCACCGTGCGTGACGGCGTCACGACCACGGCCGCCGCTGGCATCCTCGATGATCAGGGTGGCCCGGTCAGTGCAGAGACGCCCTTCCTGGTCGGGCCCTTGGGGGCGTCGATGACCACGGTCGTCGTGCTGCAGCTGGTGGACGAAGGGCGCATCGAGCTCGACGAGCGCGTGAAGGCCTACCTCCCCTCGGCGCCGGTAGCTGATGATGCGACCGTGCGCCAGCTACTGAACTGGCGTGCCGGCGCCCCCGACATCTACGGCCAGATCATCGATGGCACCATGCAGGACCCGAGCCACGGCTGGACTCGCCAGGAGTTGGTGGACCTCATCGATCCGTCCGTGGTGGGCGTGGCCGGCGACATCTCCTGGACCCTCGCCCACGAACTCATCGCGGAACTGCTGGTCGAAGCGGTCGAGGAGAAGGACTTCGGGACCGTGCTGACGGAGCGCATCGCCGGGCCGTTGGGCCTCACGGGCACCTACGACATCGAGGGGGATGCGCCGTCCCCGCCCGACATCGCCGTCGGCTGGGGACTGGAAGTGGGGCTCGCCGGCGACCCGAACGTCGACCTCGCGGGTATGCGCACGCTGGACGGACGCACCTCCTCGGCGATCGACATGGCCACGTTCCTCGGTGCGCTGGCCGATGGGGATCTGCTCTCCGACGAGTCGACCGCTCTGGTCTTCGACGAGGACGCAGTGTTCTTCGGCATGGGCTTCGATGCCCACGACGAAGGCCTTGGCCACCTCGGCGATCTGGGGACGCGCTACTACCTCAGCAACGGCAACGTCCTCTCCGGCTATGCCGCCAGCCTCGCTGTCTCACCGGAGACCGGCGACATCATCGTGGTGCTCACGAGCAACCAGGACCTCCCGACCTGGGAGTTCCTGCACGAGACCGTCAGCGCCTGGGCCCCCGACACCGAGTAGCTCGGCATCTGCCTCTCGTCGCCGGCGGCGGCTACGACGGCGAGCGGCCTCGCGCGACCAGGCCGGACGCGCGAGGCTCGATGGCCGGTGCTGACGGAAACTAGTTCGCACGTGCCAGGAACGAGTTGTCGGTCGAGACCTCCAGGCGGACGCTGAGGTCCATCTCGACGCCACCGCGCACGACCGTGAAGTCAAGCACGTCGCCCGCCTGAGCCCCATAGGTCACCAGCTCGGTGATATCGCCGACCTCGTCGACGGACACACCGTCGATGGCCACGATGACGTCACCGGGAGCCGGGAACTCGAAGCCGTCGTCGAGCGTCAAGATCTCATCACTGCCGCGCAGCCCAGCCTTGTCGGCCACACTGCCGGGCTGGACGTCGATGACGGCCACGCCCTCATCCGGCAGGCCGCGTTCCGCGCGAACGTCGGCCGGCACCAGATCGATCGACTGGGCGGAGATTCCCAGGCGGGGACGTGTGCTGCTGATGTCGCTGACGCCACCGTCCTCGAGATTGGCCAGCGACTCCACGAGGAGGTTGCTGGGGACCGCGAAGCCGAGGCCGGCAAAGGAGCGACCCTGCGGGTTGATGAGCGCGGTGTTGATCCCGATGAGCCGTCCGGCCGAGTCGAGCAGCGGCCCGCCGGAGTTGCCGGGGTTGATGGCGGCGTCGGTCTGGATCATGGGCACGGGCACCTCGCCGATGGTGGGCACGAAGCGCTCGAGCGCACTGACGATGCCGCTCGTGACCGTCGACGCCAGGCCGAAGGGGTTGCCGATGGCGATCGTCTTCTGCCCGACCGCGAGGTCGCTCGAATCGGCGATGACGAGGGGCGGCGCGTCCGGCAGCTGCGAGGCATCGAGGGCCTGCAGCAGCGCAAGGTCGAAGGAGGGGTTCACGCCCACGACGGCGACCGCGATCGCGTCTTCGCTCTGGGGGAACGTGACCGTGACTTCGGCACCATCGACGAACTCGGCCGACGCGGGCTCGAGAGCGGACTCGACGACGTGGTAGTTGGTGATGAGGAAGGGGTCGTCGTCGTATTCGATGAGGAAGCCGCTGCCGCTGCCCTGCGGGAT
The DNA here is from genome assembly GCA_963752475.1 of uncultured Chloroflexia bacterium. Lineage (GTDB taxonomy): Bacteria > Chloroflexota > Limnocylindria > Limnocylindrales > CSP1-4 > JAFMJV01. The sequence continues at coordinate 262,903 of CAVVYR010000004.1, forward strand.
GGGCTCGTCGGAATCCACGAACTGAGCGAACGGCGCCGATGGGTCGACGGGCAGGGCGATGCTCACGGCCACGACGCTGTCACCCATGGCGTCGATGACGTCGATGGTGTTGCGTTCGTTGGCCAGCAGCGCGCTGGTCTCATCGAAGGCCGGGGTGTCTTGGGCGAGGACGGCCGGTCCAAGGCCGACCGCCGCTGTGGCGAGAACCACGGTGGCCGATGCCACCGCGAACTGGCGCTTGGAGCGACGCATGAGGAAGTCCTTTCTGAACAGTGACTTTGGTTGATTGAGCAACTGTCCATAGTTTGTATAGCGTTTGTGACGTCATGGTGACAGGTCGCCCACGGTCTGGCAAGTGGCGTCCACCCGATCGTGGAACGGTGCCCTCCGACAGGGATGTGTGGTCGGCCAAGCGACGACGCCGGCTGTGTCGCAGCCCACGTTCGGTCGCTCGGTCATCACCAGGCCGCGGTGGTGTTCACGCTCCGCGACGCCGCCGGGCATGAGCACTTTCTTGTCGCGTCTCAGGCGGACGCGACATCCCGGCTCGCGTGACGGCGACGGACGAAACGGTCTCGGCCCACGACAGCGTCCAGGTGACTCGACCGGTCACATTCGCCGGCCGCGCGGCAAACCCGGCGATGTCAGCCGTTGGGCCGCAGAGGACGCCTGAGCACGACCGGTGGCGCGCGCGTAAACGATGTCACCGGTGGTTCCGTGAGAGACAGTTCGGCTGGGATCCGGCGATGCGTGGAGTCAGCGCCGATCGACCGACCGGCTGCATCCCTGACTCGGCCGTGGTCGGCATCGTGATCACGGGAGGGCTGGGGCTGTCAGAGCTCTAGCGTGAGCCCATCTGCCCGCAGCTTCTGGGCGCGCCCGCTATCTCGTGCTGGCTGGGTATCGAGGACCCAGGATCCTGCGGCCCGGGCCTCGATGAAGCGCTCGGTCGTCATCGCGTTCGGCTCCGGTGGCATGAGGTGGCGTGGACCTCGGCGGTTGAGCGGCGCCATCCGCCCGTAGTAGGCCGGGTAGAGCGTCCGGCCCGCAGTCAGCTCGGCGTCGAACGCTTCGAGGTCGTCCGCGGCGAACGCCGGGTTCCATCGCTTGAGGGTGCCGATGGTGGCGAGGCCACCGATGTCGACGTCGCCGGCCACACAGAAGGAGCCCGCGCCGTGCGTGGGATAGACGATGACATCGTCGGGCAGCTCGGCCAGCCGACGCATCGTGTCGAACTGTGCCCTGGTCATCTCGAAGATGCGGGCGCGTCCGAGCAGATCCGTCCGACCGACCCCACCGATGAGCAGCGAGCCGCCCGAAAAGAGCGCGGTCGGCATGCCCGCGGCGTCCTGCAGCTCCCAGCTCAGATGCTCCGGTGTGTGCCCCGGCGTGGCTCTCGCGACCAGACCGCCGCCAGCGACGTCGACTTCGTAGCCTTCGCCCGCCGGGACGTGCCCGAAGGCGTAGCCGCCGCGACCCGGCGCCACGATCCGCGTGCCATGCGCCGACTCCAGCTGGCGCGCTCCGGAGAGGTAGTCGTTGTGCACGTGGGTCTCGAGCGCCTGCGTGATGCGCCACCCGTGGTCCTGTGCGATCTCGGCGAGGCGCCAGGCATCGCGCGGAACGTCGATGACCACCGCCTCGGCGCCGGCGCCCACGAGGTAGGTGCTGTTGCCCAGCCCTGGCGTCGGGACGACCACGACCTCGGGTCCGCGTTGGTTCATGGGCTCGGAAGGCTAGCAGCCAACGCCGGCGCGGGCCACCCGACCACGGCCGAAGGCCCCGCAGCACCCACGCGGTGGCAACTAGCGTCGCCCGAGGCGAACCTCCACCAGTGGCGCCAGCGCCGCGCCGTGCCCGGCCTCGAGATACCGACGTGCGAACTCGAGCATGCGTGGTTCGGCTCGCAACGCGGCATCGAGCATCGGCTCAGCCTCGGCCTCCCGGCCGCTACCCAGCAGCGCCATCGCGTGCCAGAAGCTGATGCGGGGATCCTCGGGCGCGAGCGCGTAGGCCTCAGTCGTGCGCTCGAGCATGGCCTCGAGGTCGCCGGCTTTGCCCGCGCCGAAGGCGGCATCGAAGGCCTCGAACGCGCGCGAAACACGCAGAAGCTCGGCCAACTCGTCGAGCGGCGCCCGCGAGAGGTCCACGCGCATGTCGTAGCGTCGGATCCAGGGTTTGGCCGCCGGTGCGCCAGGGGCCACCAGCAGCGCGGCTGAGCGTGCGCCACGCATGTCGCCGCCCTCACGCTCGGCGGCCCTGAGCGCTTCGAGCAGACGGTCAGCCAGCTCCCCCTGGGTCGTCTCGAAGGCGACCTGCATGGCGAGCCAGACGTCCGGCCGTTCGACCATGTTGGCCTGGGCGCTGAGGCCAGAGCCGGTGACGTGCCCGGCATACGGGACGCAGTCACGGCCGGTGTAGGCCGCAGCGGTTCCACTGATGTCGACCAGGCCGATCTGGCGGACCTCGCGGCTGGGATCGGCCTCGACCAGCGCACGCAACGCGGCCGGAGCCGGCTCGCCGCCACGCAGGCGCTCGAGGGCCAGCGGCCCCAGATCCATGTTCGTGAACGATTGAGTGGCAACCGCCCCCACGCCCGGCTCGACCCACGGGACCATGGCCCCGACCGATGGGCCGCCGGTGGCGACCGCGACGCCGAACTCGCCGGTCTCGGGATCGTAGGCCACGATGGAATAGGTCACCGGTCGCCGAACTTCAGGTACATGTTTCCAGCATAGTCACGAGCACGTGCCGAGGAGCGGCGTGGGATCACGGCGGGGCACGCGCAGTGAGCAGCCGCTGCTAGGCTTGTCTGTGCCGACCACCCATCGTGGCCGTCATCGGCGCCCTGCCCCAACGGGCGTGCGTGATGGCGAAGGCGACGCAACAACCGAGGAGGACAACCATCGTGGAACTGCGCAAACGCCTGGCCCTGCCGCTCGCAGCGGTCTTCGCTCTTGGCCTACCGGCCGCAGCCGTCGCCCAGGATGGCGGCGGCGGCACGCTCGTCGCGGCCACCCCCGCCGAGCCGGACCAGCTCGACCCCCACATCACCTCCGCCTACACCAGCTTCCAGGTCCTCGAGAACGTGTTCGACACGCTCGTCGAGCCCGACGACAGCCTGCAGATGGTGCCGGCGCTGGCCGAGTCGTGGGAGATCAGCGAGGACGGCCTGGTCTACACCTTCGACATGCGTGACGGCGTCACCTGGCACGACGGCTCAGCGCTCGTCGCGGGCGACGTGGTCTACAGCTACGACCGCTGGCTCACGAACAACGGCTGGCGCTTCGGCGCGGTGACCGATGTCTCCGCTCCGGATGACGACACCGTCGTCTTCACGCTCAGCGCGCCCACGCCGAACTTCCTGGCCAACCTGGGTGCCTTCAAGGGCATGGCCGTGGTGCAGCCGGCCAACGTCGAGTCCGGCGACATCCAGACCGCGCCGGTCGGCACCGGCCCCTTCAAGGTCGGCGCCTGGAACATCGGCGACTCGGTCGAGCTCGTGCGCAACGACGACTACTGGGGCGAGGTGCCCGCGCTCGACGGCGTGACCTATCGCTTCATCCCCGACCCGACCGTGGCGCTGACCAGCCTGCAGGCCGGTGAGATCGACTGGACCAGCAACCTGCCGGTGCAGCAGATCAGCAACCTCAAGGACAGCACCGACATCGTCGTCGAGTCCGTTCCCAGCAACGACTACTTCTACTTCGCCCAGAACCAGGCCCGCGAGCCCTACAGCGACGTTCGCGTCCGCCAGGCGCTGGCCTGGGCCATCGACCGCGACGCCATCGTGCAGGCCGCGTGGTTCGGCAACGCGGCGGCCAACCAGACCGCCATCCCCTCGACCAGCGGCTGGTACTACGACTACGCGCCCTACAGCCGTGACCTGGAAACGGCCGCCGCGCTGCTCGAGGAGGCCGGCGTGAGCGACCTCGAGGTCGACCTCATGGTCGTCTCCACCGAGACCGCGGCCGTCACCGCGGCGCAGGTCATCGCGGCCAACCTCGCCGACATCGGCGTGACCGTCAACATCCGCCAGCTCGACAGCACCACGTGGATCGCCGAACAGGGTGCGGGCAACTTCGACATCTTCATGTGGTCCTGGATCGGCAACCTCGATCCCAGCGACTTCTACTACGCCCAGCACCACAGCAGCGGCGACTTCAACGCCCAGAGCTACAGCAATCCGGACGTCGACGCGGCGCTCGACGCCGCGGCCGTGGAGACGGACCCTGACGCCCGCAAGGCGCTCTACGACGAGGCGGCCACGATGATCGTGGACGACGCCAGCTACGTCTACCTGGCCAACCCCGACGAAACGCAGGGCTTCAGCCCCCGCGTGGAGGGCTACACCGTCCGCGGCGACGCGGCCATCCGCTTCAAGGGCGCGAGCCTGGCGGAGTAGCCGCCAGAGCCTCCGGCTCACATGCTTCGATATCTGCTCCGGCGGGCCGTCCAGGCACTGGTCGTGCTCGTCGGAGCGGCCGTTCTCGTCTTCTTCCTGCTCCAGCTGGTCCCTGGTGACCCGGTGCGGGCGGCGATGGGGACACGCTTCAACCCCGAGGCCTACGCGGAGATGATCGCAGCGGCCGGTCTCGACCGTCCGCTGCACGAGCAGCTCATCAACTACCTCGCCGGCGCCGCCACCGGCGACTTCGGGGTCAGCTTCCGTAACGGCGAGAGCGTCTTCGAGCTCGTCGTCGGGCGCATGCCGGCGACGATCTCGCTGGCCGTTGCGGCCCTCGTCATCGCCCTGGCCATCTCGTTCCCCCTGGGCATCCTGTCGGCCATGCGCCGCGGCACGCTGGTCGACCACGCGGCGCGGCTGGGCAGCCAGGTCGGCATCTCGGTGCCCGACTTCTGGCTGGGCATCCTGCTCATCCTGCTCTTCACCAGTGCCCTCGGGCTGCTGCCGCCGTCCGGCTACGCCCCACTGACCGAGGACCCCCTCGAGTGGCTGCGCCACGTGATCATGCCCGCGCTCGCGGTTGGCCTCATCTCCGGCTCGATCCTGACCCGCTTCATCCGCTCGGCTACGCTCGAGTCCAACGACCAGGACTTCGCACGCACCGCGCGGGCCAAGGGCCTTTACGAATCGAAGGTCATGCGCGACCACGTCCTGCGCAACGCGATGGTGCCGATCATCACGGTGGCAGGCATCCAGCTGGCCTCTCTACTCGGCGGAGTCATCGTGGTCGAGGTGCTGTTCGCCTGGCCAGGCCTGGGCCGTCTGACCTATGACGCGGTGCTGGCACGCGACTACACCGTGGTCCAGGGCGCGGTCCTGCTGGTGGCCGCCATCTTCCTCGTGGCCAACCTCGTGGTCGACCTGCTCTACGCCCTCATCGATCCCAGGATCCGCTACCGATGACGACGACGACTGGCCCGGCCGAGCCCGCGGCCGAGATGCAGGAACCACCCGAAAAGAGTCAACGGTTCGCCCAGCTCACTGCGCTCTTCGACAGCAAGGTCACCATCGCCGCGGCCGGCTTCATCGTCCTCATCCTCGTGCTCGCGGCCGTGGGCGAGGCCATCGCGCCCTTTGGCGCGAACGAGATCAACGTCATGAACCAGCTGCAGCCGCCGAGCCTCACGCACTGGTTCGGCACGGACGACCTGGGTCGCGACGTCTTCAGCCGCGTCATCATCGCGACGCGTCCGTCGGTCATGGTCAGCGTCGTCAGCGTCTCGCTGGCGCTCGTCGCGGGCGTATCGATCGGCCTCTTCTCTGGCTTCTTCGGCGGCTGGGTCGATGTCACGGGTATGCGCATGATGGATGTCGTCTTCAGCTTCCCGGTGATGCTGCTGGCGCTGGCGATCGTGGCCATGCTCGGTCCCGGCATCGTCCCAGCCATGCTCGCCATCGCCGTGGTCTACACGCCGTTCTTCGCGCGTATCACCCGCGCCAGCGTGCTCACCGTGCGTGAGGAGACGTACATCAAGGCGGCGCGCTCGATCGGGGCCAGCAACCTGCGCATCATGCGCCTCCACGTGCTGCCCAACATCATGGCCGCGATCATCGTCCAGACCTCGCTCAGCCTGGCCTTCGCCATCCTCACTGAGGCAGCGCTCTCGTTCCTGGGCCTTGGCGTACAGCCTCCTACCCCCTCGTGGGGCCGCATGCTCTTCGATGGCCGCGGCTTCCTGTCCGATGCCTGGTGGATGGCCGTCTTCCCGGGTGCGGCCATCTTCCTCACGGTGCTGGCGCTGAACCTCGTCGGTGACGCCATGCGCGACGCGCTGGACCCGCGCCAGCGCTCAGCCATCGAATCGCGGCGAGGCAACCTGTGAGCGCGCTCTTCGAGCTGGCCGACTTTCACGTCCGCATCGGCACACGCCTGGGCACCGCCAACATCGTCAACGGCGTCGACTGGGGCGTCGAGCGCGGGGAGACGCTGGCCATCGTGGGCGAGTCGGGCAGTGGCAAGTCGATGAGCCTGCTCTCCGCCACAGGCCTGGTGCCCTCCCCTCCGGCGAAGTTCGAGGGCCAGGCGCGTTTCGATGGCCAGGACCTGCTCGCGCTTGGCGAGAAGGCGCGGCGAGCGCTTCGTGGCCGACACATCGGCTACGTCTTCCAGGAGCCCATGACCTCGCTCAATCCACTCCTGACCATCGGTCGGCAGATGACCGAAGCCCCACGCCAGCTTCTCGAGATGCCGGAGGATGAGGCCGATGCCAAGGCCGTGGAGCTCCTTTCGCTCGTGGGCATCCCCGAGCCCGCGGCACGGATGAAGGCCTGGCCGCACCAGCTCTCGGGCGGCATGCGCCAACGCGTGATGATCGCCATGTCGCTGATGTGCGATCCGGAGGTGCTCATCGCCGACGAGCCCACGACCGCGCTCGACGTGACCACGCAGGCGCAGATCCTGGACCTCGTGAAGCGACTTCAGGAGCGCTTCGAGATGGCCGTGGTGTGGATCACGCACGACCTTGGCGTGGTCGCCGACTTCGCCGATCGCGTGGCCGTGATGTACGCCGGGCGCATCGTGGAAGAGGCGCCGACACGAGAGCTCTTCGCCTCACCGTCGCACCCGTACACACGAGGCTTGCTGACCGCGCGGCCACGGCTGGGCGAGCCAGACGTGGAGCTGGCCACCATCCCCGGTGTGCCGCCCGATCCGCGGCGGCTGCCAGCTGGGTGCTCGTTCTGGCCGCGCTGCCCCTATCGCTCCGACGCCCGCTGCGAGACGGAGATGCCGCCGTTGCGAGAGATCGCCCCGGGGCACAAGGCACGCACGTTCTACGACCTCGAGCCGTATCGCGGAGTCGAGACGTGAGCGGGCCGCTGCTCGAGGCGAGAGATCTGCAGGTCCACTTCCCCGTGCCCGGTGGCGCGGTCGTGCGGGCGGTCGACGGCGTGTCCTTCGTGGTCGAGCGCGGCAAGACGCTGGGGCTGGTAGGCGAGTCCGGTAGCGGCAAGTCGACCATCGGCCTCTCGATCCTGGGCCTCGAGCGACCGACGGGCGGGCAGGTCCTGCTCGACGGGGCGGAGCTCGACTTCAGCCGTGCCGGGCTGCGCGAGCTACGCACGAAGGCGACGATGGTCTTCCAGGACCCCAACGCCTCGCTCAACCCTCGCCGCTCGGTGGGTGCGAGCGTGCGTGAGCCACTGGAGATCCACGGGCTCCACAAGGGAGGCGAGGCTCGAAAGACGCGCGTCGGCGAGCTGCTGGACCTCGTCGGGCTGAGCTCGCGCTTCATCGATCGCTACCCGCACGAGCTGTCGGGAGGCCAGCGGCAGCGCGTCGGCATCGCCCGGGCGCTCGCGTGCGAGCCGGAGCTCATCATCCTCGACGAGCCCGTATCGGCGCTCGACGTGTCGGTGCAGTCGCAGATCATGAACCTGCTCAAGCGGTTGCAGGGTGAGCTGGGGCTGACCTATCTCTTCATCGCCCATGACCTTGCGGTGGTCGAGTACATGAGCCACGAGGTGCTGGTGATGTACGTGGGCAAGATCATGGAGCGAGCCGGGCGCGACGCACTCTACGAGGCGCCCAGGCATCCGTACACGAAGGCACTGCTGTCGGCCATCCCGTCGGCGGAACCGGGAGAGGCGGAGCGTGAGCGCATGCTCATCGAGGGCGAGATCCCCTCGCCCATCTCCCCGCCGTCGGGTTGCCGTTTCCGGACGCGCTGCCCGTGGGCCGT
>CAVVYR010000005.1:0-71911 GCA_963752475.1 uncultured Chloroflexia bacterium
GACGCGTGTGCCGAGACGGTCCCGGAGCTGGAGCCCCTCGGCACGGGCGGCGCCGTGGCCTGTATCCGTGCCGACGAGATCGCGAAAGGTGCCTAGCCGCTCTCGGTGGCGTCCGGCGCGATCAGTCGCAGGCTGGGGAAGTAGGTGCGATAGCGGCCCGCGTCGCGTGTGAGCAACGCGTGGCCAGCGACGGCCGCATGGGCCCCGATGTAGAAGTCGGGCGGTGGTGAGCGTCGCAGCCCACCGGCGGCGCGATAGCACCCGAACGCCTTGCCCGCCAGGAAGGCCGCTTCGAAGGGCAGACCTTCGCGACGGAACACGTCCTGCGGCAACACCTCCTCGAGAGCCTCGATGGTGTCGAAGCCGACCGAGAGCTCGGCGTAGATGAGCGCGTTGACGATCAGGACCGACTCGTCAGCGACTCGCTGGAGCGATGCGCTGGACCAGGCGCCCCAGACAGCATCGTCGGTGATGACATCGATGAGGACGTTGCTGTCGACGAGGACGGCTGTCACTCATCTCCTCGTGTGAGGGCCATGAGCTCTTCGGTACTCATCGACACGTTCGTAGCGCCACCACGCAGACGTGCGACCGTCCGCTCTCCGCGGCTGGGCCGCTTCGAAGCCTTCGCCTTGACGATCCTCACGGCGCCGCCCTCGACGATGAACTCGACCTCCGTCTCGGGCAGTAGGCCGGCCTGCTCCCGCACCGCCTGGGGGATGGTCACCTGCCCCTTGGATGTGATGCGCACGACGTCGTCTCCATTCTTACTGACAGAAGTAAGAATGGCAGCGCCAAACGCCGGGTTCGAGCGCCCTCGGATCATCCGAGTCGACGAGCGCCGGCTTCGATGCACATCCTCGGAGCATGGGAATGGGCGCTGATCCGGCACTTGCTCGCGCCATCGCTGCCACTTCGTTCCCGCTCATTCGGCTCACTGGGTCGGAAGAGCCCAAGCTCGACATGCGGGTGCACGAACCCGGTGTGGACGGAGAGGGCCACCGTTCAGGGCGACCCCCTCCAGGACTCAGCGAGCGAACCGCAGGACGCTGTTGTCGCCGTCGACCGAGACGTAGATCGAACCATCGGGACCGACCGCCACGCCGTTGAAGTTGCCGTGCGGGAACGCCCCCGGGATGACACGGTCTCCGAGCGCCAGGCCCTCGATGACCACGCTCTTCGCGCCGCTGTCGAGGTCGATGGCCGTGACCTGGCCGAGTCCCTGCTCGACGACCAGCAAGCGATCGCCGTCGAGCGCGAGGCCTTCGGGCCCTGCGAGCTCCGTCGCCAGCGTCGTGGGTTCGCCATCGGCCGGCACGGCGAAGACGGTCCCCTGGGCCCAGTCCGCGACGTACAGCGTCTGGCCGTCTGAGGCCAGGCCGAGCGGCAGCGCCAGTCCACCGAGGAGCTCCTCGCCCGTGGCCGCGTCGACCACGTTGTTGCCCTCGGGCAGGCCGCCCTGGCTGGCCACCAGCCGCTCTCCATGCCGGATGGCGTTGGTCGGCGCGGCCAGCGTGCGGATGTCCTCCTTCACCTCGTTCGTGGCGGGGTCGAACACCTGGACGTAGTTGCCGAACCAACTGGTAGTGATGAGGTCGCTACCGTCAGCCGCGACCGTGAAGCCCGTGGCCGGCACGCTGCCGGGTGGGTCGAATCGGTCGTAGAAGGCTGTCTCAGGCTGACCGCTCTCGTCGTAGCTGCGCAGCACGAACAGATCGCCGACGGCCCAGAGCGTCCCGTCGTCGGTCACAGCCACGCCTGCAGGCGCGGTGAAGCCCGGCTCGTTGATGGCCGTGAGTTCCCCATCCGGATCCCGCCGCCAGACCTGCCCTTCGGCTGAAGCCACGGCGAAGAGGCGGTCGTCGGCATCGAAGGCCATGTTGTCGAGCGTGCCCTCGATGTCGATGAGAACCTCGCGCTCGCCACTATCGAGGTCGACCCGCAGGACCTGACCCTCGGCCAGGTCGAGCGCATGCAGGGTTCCGGATGAGTCGAACTTGACCGAGGTCGGGACCCGTAGGCCCTCGACCACGAACTCGGCGGTCGGCTCCTCGGCGTCGACATCGATGCGGACCACGCCGCCACCGAACTGGAGTGGGCCGTAGAGCATCCCATCGGGGCCGAAGTCCATGCCGTTCAGGGAGACGATATCCTCGATCACGACCTGTGGCGGCTCGACCAACTCGGGATCGAGCTCGTAGAGGCCATCGCCCATGAACACGCGAGCCACGAATAGGCGGCCATCGTCGGACATGGTGATGGGGTTCACGCCGGGCCCGATCTGCTGGACCGTGAACGAGCCATCGGGCTTGAGCATGCCCACGTTGCCGCCGAGGATCTCGGTCCAGTAGACGGTGCCGTCGTCGGTCACGAAGACATCGTCCGGGCCGTGGACACCTCGCTCGGGCCCGATGCGGTCGAGCACCTCGCCCGTGTCGGGATCCTGCACGGTGATCTCGTCGCCGAACACGCTGGCGGCGTAGACGTTGCCGTCGGGGCCCACGTAGACACCGTTGGCGCTGTTGAGCACCGACGACTGCCAGATGGGCTCGCCTTCGGCTGCGGGATAGGGCTCGGTCTGGGCGAGCGTGGCGCCCGGGAACATGGTGGCTGCCAGCGCTGCTGCAGCCAAGGTGGTCAGGTTGCGCTTCTGCACGAAGCGTCCTCCTTCTCCCCCTCGGAGGGGTGCGGCCATAGAGCCCCCCTGCACCCCTCACCTACAAGACACACGGCGGCGGAAGAAGGTTCATCGGCGCAGGCGGTGCCGTGGCCCGCATCCGCGCCGATGAGATCGCGCGGTGCCTAGACGGCCTCGCAGGTCAACGAGGAGACATACGTGCCGGTGGAGGTGCCGTCGTCGTTCGGTGCGGCAACGCCGGTCTCGGCGTAGCTGCCGCTTGCCATCAGCGTGCCGCCGGGCACGATGGTGTAGACGTCGGCCTCGAAGGTGTTGCTGCCGTCCTCGTTGACCGTGCCGTTGCCGGCGTAGTCAAGCTGCAGCGTGCCGCTGCCACAGCCCTCCATCATGCCTGCGAAGTGCGCGGTGCCGAAGCTCCTGAACGTGCCGTCATCAGGGTTCGGGGCGTAGGACCCGTTGAGCACGAGGATGCCGTCGAGGGCGCCCGATGCCTGCTGCGGGTTGCTGTACGTGAGCACGAACGGATTGCCGGCCTCATCTGGGCCGCACGGTGCCATGTCGGAGCCCTGCCCGAACTCGCACGTCGGGTTCAGCAGGAAGGTCAGGGCGATCTCGCCCTCGGTCTGGGCCGCTGCGGCGGCTGGGATCATGGCGGCCGCGAAGACTGTCGCGGCCAGAGTGGTCAGGTGTCGCTTCTTCACGAAGCGTCCTCCATCTCCCCCCTTGGAAAGGCGCGGCTGCAGAGCCCCCGCTCACCGCACCCCTCATGTGGAAGAGTACCCTGCCCGCGGAACCGCAATATGGCCAGGATGCCGACGTCGTTCCGACGTAGGCCCTCTATTCCCTTGGGTATCGCGACGGGCCGGGCTTGTCCCGGTATCGGAGACTTCCCATGGCCCTGGTGGCTGCGTGATACTTCGGACCATGGATGAGGCCGAACCGGACGGTCCGGAGGTCGTCTACTACGACAACGGCAACGTCAAGCACCGCGGTGGCTACCTCGACGGCGAGATGCATGGACCGTGGGAGTTCTTCCGACGCGATGGCTCGACGATGCGCACGGGCACGTTCGACCGTGGGAAGCAGGTCGGCATCTGGCGCACGTACGACCACGAGTCGATCGTGACCAAGGAGACCGACCTCGGGGATGGCGACGAGGACACCTGACGAACTGCCTGACCGCCTCCATTACCCGTCTCGCTGTCGCACCCGTACGGACGGCGTGCTGACCTCTCGAGGGCTGGCTGCTAGGTTGCGACCACGATGTCCCGATCCACCCGCGCCGGTCGCTTCCTGTTGGTGGTGGCGGCTGGGCTCCTGATCGCTCCGGGCGCCACCGTCGCATCCGACGCACGAGAGCTGGAGACGGCGGCGCCGGTCCGATACGTCGGCAACGGCAAGCCCTCGAGCTGCACGGCCAAGCGAGTCGTGCAGGCAGTGGCGCGGGGCGGTGTCATCCGGTTCCGCTGCGGCCCCAAGCCCATCACGATCAAGATGACCGCCACCGCCAAGGTGCGCAACGACCGACCATCGGTGGTGCTGGATGGTGGCGGCAAGGTCACGCTCGACGGTATGGGCAAGCGCCGGATCCTGTACATGAATACCTGCGACCCGAAGCAGGTCTGGACCACGCCCCACTGCCAGAACCAGGCTCATCCGACCCTGACGGTGAAGAGCATCACGTTCAAGAACGGGCGATCGGTCGGCCGAGGCACACAGGATGGGGGCGGCGCGATCTTCGTGCGCGGTGGGCGACTGAGGGTGATCGACTCGAAGTTCTTCGGCAACCGCTGTGCGCCTACCGGGCCCGATGTCGCCGGTGGGGCGATCCAGGTGTTCTCGCAGTACCAGGGCCTGCCGGTCTACGTCGTGAACAGCACGTTCGGCGGCCCGAAGGGCAAGGGCAACCGGTGCTCCAACGGCGGCGCGATCGGCAGCATCGGCGTCTCGTGGACCATCGTCAGCAGCCGCTTCGCCGGCAACACGGCCACGGGGCGTGGCGCGAACCCACCGAAGTCAGGCCTGCCCGGCGGTGGCAACGGTGGCGCCATCTACAACGATGGCAACACCATGACGTTGAAGGTGCAGGGCTCGAGGATCGCCAGCAACCGCTCCAATGGTGAAGGCGGAAGCGGCATCTTCTTCGTCAGCAACGATCGCTCTGGCGTCGTGCGCATCGTCAACTCGGTCATGCGCAACAACCGCGGGGACGGCTTCAAGACGCATCCCGGCATCTTCTTCCTCGGTCGTCGCATCTCCTTCGCCAAGACCATCCTGGAGTAGGGACTCCGCAGACGGCAGCGGCGGCGGTCTCGCGCAGCGGCATCGGTCGCGCACGGCGCTGGCCGTGAGCCGGCGGTCGCGCGTGCCATGGCCGCCCGCCCATGGGCGCGCGGCCGTTCAGTCAGGACCTGTGGAGTCTGCGCGTTTCCTGTGATGCGACGGTAGCCCTTGTCAAGGTGGAGCCGTATCGGCATAGTCAGGTCGCGATCCCGACGGGCGGCTCGTCGCTCGCCGGACAAGACCGGGCTCGTCCTCCCAGCCCCCGATATCGGTTGCCTCACAGGCAGGGAGGACAGAGCATGAAAGCCATCCAGCCCCGATCGATGACCCTGATCGTGGCCATCGGCCTCATCATCCCCCTCGTCATTCCCGTGCCCGCCATGGCGCAGGACGCCGAAGCCGCCGAGCCCGGATCGGCAGAGGCGACGGAGACCGCCACAGCCCAGAAGACCGCCCTGGTACGGTTCCTCGACGCCTCACACGCCGGCAGCATGGACTTCCATGTCGACGACGCCCCCATGGTCGTCGGGCTGCCCGATGACGGCATCACCGAGTACATGGAGGTTCCCGCGGGCAAGCGACGGATCACCGTGGTGGCTACAGATCCGCCGTCCACCGACGAAGTCAAGGTCAAGCTCAAGCCCGGCACCAGGACCACCATCGCCGGCACCTCCGGGAACGATGATTCGTCGGTCACGGTGGTACGGGCCATCAAGGACAAGCCCAAGCCGGTCGTGGGGTCTGCTCGGCTGCGGATCGTCAACCTCTGCTCGACCTGCGGCGACGTGGACGTGATGCCGGATGGCAAGAAGAAGCAACGCCTGGCCAGGAAGCTCAAGTTCCCGAAGGCCACCAAGGATCTGAACGTGCAGCCGGGCGAACTTGACCTCAAGGTCAAGCCAGCAGACAAGAACCAACAGACCTGGGACATCGAGCCCATCGTTCTCGAGGGCAGCACCGCCGGCACTCTCTTCCTGACGCGCTGGATCATCGACGACACGTTCAAGCCCATCTTCGTCGCCGAGGGCGGAGCCTCCAGCCTCATGGCCCTGAACCCCGCCCGCGAGGGCATGCCGGTGGACGTCTACGTCGACGGCAAGCTTGCAGCCCAGAAGCTGGGCCCCGGATCGTTCCGTAAGCCCGCGAAGCTCGCCAGCGGGGAGCACCTGGTGCAGGTCGTCGAGACCGGCGCAGCGCCGGTCGACGGGGTACTCGTGGAGGAGACGCTCGATCTCGAGCCGGGGCCGCTGGCCGTGATCGTGGGGGTCGGCAGTTCGCTCGAGGCCGCTCCGGCGCTCACGTCTCGGGCGCCCGCCGCGGAGACGCCCCAGATCCGGTTCGTTCACGCGGACGCGGAGACACCGGCCCTCGATGTCGAGCTCCGAGATCTCGACCCGATCCTCGATCTGGAGTTCGGAGAGTCGACCGACTACATCACGCTGGCCGACCAATCGTCGTACGCGTGGTTCCGCCCGGCCGACGGCTCGGGTGGGCCGTTCCACGAGATGCCGCTCGACCTGGGCCCGGGGAACTACACCGCCTATGTCGGCGGTACGCCCGAGCCTCCGACGATCGACATCGTCATCGTGCCGGACAAGCTGGGCAAGAAGAAGTAGTCCGAGCGAACAACCTGAGGAAGGCTGGCCGGGACGACCCTCGATCCGAACGGTGGACCTGGACCGCGCAGACCCGGCCGGGTGTGGGGTCAAGCGCGGGGCTGTGGCGAGGGCCGGTAGCCGTGGCCGGCCAGCCATGCGCGTGCCCGGCCCTGGCTGCGTTCGTCTGCGAAGCGGTGGAATCGCTCCAGTTCGCCGATGCCCGCGAGGCTCTCCTTGAAACGCCGGAACACGCCGCGTCCGTGGAGTCGGTCCGCTAGACGCTGTGCGATCGCTTCGTCCTCGATCGTGTCGAGGAAGGCGACCATGTCGTCATAGCCCGGGCCCGAGCCATCCGAGTGGATGACCAACCAGCGGTCGGGATCGTCGTCCTCGTCTTCTTCGTCATCCAGGTACGAGTCGAACATCGGCGTCTCGTGGAAGACTTCGCCGGTGTGCAGGTCGAGTCGCCCGCCAGTGAGCATCGGGTCGCCCTCCATGGCGGACGAGAGTTCGTCCAAATCCACCGGAAGGGGCCGGAGCAGCGGGGCCGGCGCGATTCCCAGCGCTGCGTCGAGCTGGTCAGCCAGGTCCTGATCACCCTCCCAGTAGCGCTCGCGAAGGGCAGCACCGGCAACAGACGCAAGGTCGGCTGCACCGTCCACGTGCTGCGCCAGTGCGGCGAGCAGCCCGTCTCCCGTGAGCTGCAGGGCGGACATCGGGACCTCGCTCGCCAGCGCTGCCACCACACCCGCGCCATCGCCCCGGTAGGCCGCTCCCCGCAGGTCACGCAGGCGCTCGTCTGGCAGATCGGTCGTCAGCATGGGCATGACCAGATGAGTGTACGGCGACCTCGCGCCGCGGGCAGTCGCTCGGAGAACAGCGGGTCCAGCGAGAGGGTCAGGCGGTCAGGACGGAGAGACCGATGGCGCGGGCTGCCTGTGCCTGGCGAATGTCGAACGTCAGGAAGCCGACGCCTGGCGCGGAGATCCGCTGTGCGGCAGCGAGATGGAGCGCGTCAAGCGTTCGCACACCGGTAGACTCCGCGATCAACGCGGCCGAATCGCATGTCGCCTCGTCGAGTTCGATGATCGAGATGGAGCGCAGGTCATGGGCGAAAGCCGCTCGGGCGGCGGCGAGATCGCGCCCCGAGAGCAAGCGAGCCAGGTTCCGACGGACTTCCACGATCGTGTGTCTGGCCGTGAGAAGCATGCTGTCGGCCTGCAGCAGGGCATCAGCGTCGGCGGAGTCGGCCTCGTCCACGTAGCGCTTGAGCAAGGCGCTCGCAGCGACGTACGTACTCATTCACCACGGTCCTCGGCCAAGACATCGAGTACGCGCCCGGTTGCCTTCGCTCGATGCACTGGGCCAAGTGGCGAACCGGTCCCCGGAGTGATCCGATCCAGTGCGGATCCCCTCCTCGATCCGTGCGCGGCCGGGCACCGGTCCGAGCACCGCCTTGGGGCGGCCACGGTGGGTGACCTGCACGACCTCACCTCGCTCCGCTCGGTCGAGGTACTCGGACAGGTGCTGTTTCAGTTCGCGGATGCCGATCTCAGCCATGTGTACACATTAGCATGCGGATGTGTCCACATTGGGGATGCCCGACGCCGGAGAACAGACCGGGAATACCAGGAAGCAGACGCGAGTGCTCAGGGATGCTCCGGTCGTCCCCATCCTGGGCGTAGCGGAGGCAGGTCCACACCTCGAGGATCCGGAGGGAGCGGATCCTCCCCGTCGTCGGCATCCCAGCGACGGCCGTACTGGTCAGGGATGGTGCCCCAGCCCCAGTAGGCGAGCGGTGTCGCAGGAAGGATGCCCAGCTCCAGCTCTGGATCGATGCGCTCGGGCGCGACCGTGCACAGATGGGCCCAGTCGTCTCCCAGGTCGAACGTATACAGGAACTGCTCGCCGGGCTTGAGGCGCGACAGCCTTGTCCGTCGGTCGTCGAGCGATGGGCCGAATTCGTCCTCGTCACCGTAGGGAGTGGTCAGGCGGGTACCGTCCGCCAGGTGGAACTCGTGCAGGTGTGACAGGTCCCAGCGGGCGAAGCTGTCATCGATGGCGGCGGCGAGCGCGGCGAAGGTGTGGCGTCGAGCGGCGGCAAAGATGCGACCTGGCCGCGGCCATAGGCGCTCCCCGTGCCCTTCGACGAGATCGACCCTGATCGACAGCCACGTCCGACTCATCATTCGTCTCCCTTCATCCCGGCTCGCCGAGACCGGCATGGCGACTGGTCGGGCGACCAGCCGGCACGCGATACTACGAGTGTCGAGCACGATAGCCGCAACGTGGCGGTCGAGCTAGCGGTCCAGCACCGTCGTCGACACGCGTGAAACGCATGGGTCGGGAGGTCACATCGGCGCCAGCCGCCCAGGTGCATCGGCACGAGGAGCGAACACGACCCGTCCATTGGCACCTCCACGAACGGGTCACGGCTGGTGTCGAATCACTCGTTCGGGTGAGCACGCCTGTGGACCCAGCCGCTACGCTGCCTGCACGACTGGGGATGGTCACCGCTGACGCCTGAACCGGGAGGTCGGCCATGAATGACGCGCACCGAGAACCGTTCCGGGTGCTCCTCGCCACCGATGACTCGCCATCGGCGCGCAACGCGGAGACATGGGTGGCGCATGCGCGGTGGCCGGAGCCTTGCGTCGTCGACGTCCTCTGTGTGGCGAGTCATGGGGTGGGGCGACGGGGCTGGCCCACCCCCTCAGACCGGTCGGCCGTCAGCCGGGCCATCGAGCAACTGCGAGAGAGCGAGGTGATGGCTGCCGAGCGCATCTCCAACGAGGTCGCCATCCGGCTCCAGCATGCTGGGTTGACGACCCGATCCTGGGCGCGTCAGGGTGAGGTTTGGACCCACCAGGGCAACGTGGCATCGGAGATCCTTGCCACGGTCGATCTCGAACGACCGGATGTGGTCGTGGTCGGTCCACGAGGCCGCTCGGGCCTCGTCCAGCTGCTGCTCGGCAGCGTTTCACGGCGGATCATCGCGGAGTCGCGCTCGCCCGTCCTGGTGGCACGCAAGCCCGGGTTCGTCGATGACCGGCGGTTGCCCCACGGCCTACTCGTGCTTGTCGACGGCACCAGGACGACCGACAGTGCGATCGACTGGCTGATCTCGTCGGGCTGGGCCACAGGGTCGCGGGTCACACTGCTGGCGCTACTGGGCTTCCCGCCGGGTGTGGAGTACGACGATCCTGAACTCGTATCCCAGGTGAACCAGGCCCTGCAGAGCGATGCCGCGGCCACGCTCGAGGAGCTGACCGCACGCCTCGTGGCGCACGGTGCCGAGGTCAATTCGATGTTCGAACAAGGGCATCCGCACGAGGCGGCCGTGCGGGTCGCCGACCAACTCGAGCCGGACGCCATCGTCGTTGCCAGACCATCCGGCCAACGGGCCAATGAGCCGTTCGCCGAGAACGTCGCTCGCTACGCCTCGCTATCCACACTCGTCATCCCAGAGCCATAGACCGCCCTTGCGGGCGGCAACAGCCTCGGCCACGCCACCAGGCAGGGACGGTCGGAAGGGCGGTTGTCAGGCCGCCGGTCAGGACGTTCGGCCCTGCTACTTGCCTCCCCTGCGGACCAGAATCCTGGCCATGGGGACAAGGTCGATTCGGGTATTCGTGATCGGAATGGCTGTCACGCTGCCGCTCGTCGCGGGCAGCGTGCTGCTCTCGGCGTACGCAGGCGCGAGCACGTTATTGACCGCCTCGGCGGGGATCGGGCTCGTCGCAGCCACGTTCGGGCTCGCGGCGGGTATCGTTGCGGTCCTCGTCGCTTGCAGTGCCGCGGTCGTGCTCGAGATGGCTCCAGCCGGAGAGTTCCATGTCGAGCGGCCCAAGGACGCGCTGTCACTGACCCTCTTCGCCGCCAACGGCCTGGTGGTCGCCGCCATCGGATCGCTGCTGCAGGGCCATCGGTCGCGGCAAGCCTCGCCGGCGGCTTGCGAGGAGGCACCACAGGGACGGATGACGGCGATCGACCACGTTCAGCCAACCGCGCTTTCCCGGACGCTGGCCCCGCTCAGCCTCAGGCGGGAGCCGCTCACCGAACGTGAGACTGAAGTGCTGACACTCCTGGCGACAGGGATGTCCAATGCCGAGATCGGCGCCGAGCTGTTCATATCGGTCAACACGGTCAAGTCCCACCTGAAGAACGTCTACGGCAAGCTCGGCGTAAGCAACCGCACCGGGGCACTGTCGACAGCCCTGGAGCTCGGGGTCATCCCTCCCGACCATGCGGCCGAGCGACGCTCGGGCGGGCAGGCGCGCCCCCTCGTCGGCGAGGACGACCTGGCAGCCTAGTTCGATCGGCGGCACGCCCAGGCCGGTTCGCACATCGAAGCGGGTCATCCACGGGTTCACCCGAAGGGGTGATGCGGGTGGGTTGCCACATCACTAGCGTGGGTGATGGTCAGGCAAGACATGACTGACGAAGGTCCTGCGCATGCCTGGAACCCACGAACCCGGGCTCATCCCGACCGTCGCCATCGGCTTGGCCCTTGCCTTCCTCGGCGGGCTCATGGCCAAGCGGCTTGGGCTGCCGTCGATCGTGGGCTACCTTCTGGCCGGCGTCTTGATCGGCCCCTACACGCCCGGGTTCGTCGCCGATGCCGACCTGGCCCAGGAACTCGCCGAGCTCGGCGTCATCCTGCTCATGTTCGGGGTGGGCCTCCGCTTCTCGCTGCGCGACCTCATGGCCGTGCGCGCCATCGCGGTTCCGGGCGCCGTCGGGCAGATCGCCGTCGCAAGCATCCTGGGTACCGGCCTGGGTTCATTGCTGGGCTGGCCCATAGCGGACGCCGTCGTCCTTGGTCTGGCGATCTCGGTGGCCAGCACCGTCGTATTGGTCCACGCCCTCATGGACCGAGGCGAGCTGCTCTCGACACAGGGGCGGATCGCGGTCGGATGGCTCATCGTGGAGGATGTCTTCACGGTCGCGGTCCTCGTGCTGCTGCCGAGTCTCGCGGCGTTCAGTGGTGCCGCGGACGCAGCGGAGGCGGGGCCCCTCGACGCCCTGGTCGGGGTCGCGCTGGCCGTCGTGCGTGCCGGCGTCTTCGTCCTGCTCATCGTGATCGTCGGCACACGGGTCCTGCCCAGGGCACTCGCGTACGTCGCCCGCCAGCGCGACCATGAGATCTTCACGCTCGCCGCCGTCGCCATCGCCCTCGGGGTCGCCTACCTGTCGTCCTCGGTCTTCGGCGTCTCGCTGGCCCTGGGCGCGTTCCTGGCGGGCGCTGTCGTCAACGAGTCGGACACCAGCAACCAGGTCGACGCCGACGCACGGCCCCTCCGGGAGGTCTTCTCGGTCCTCTTCTTCGTGTCGGTGGGCATGCTCTTCGACCCGGGCTACGCCGTCGCCAACGTGCCCGCGGTCGTGGCCGCCCTGCTCGTCATCGTGGTCGCCAAGGCCATGGCGGCCTTCATCATCGTGGCGCTGCTCGGACAGCTGCCTCGCGTCGGCCTGACGGTCGCTGCGGGTCTGGCACAGATCGGCGAGTTCTCGTTCATCCTCGTGACGTCCGCGAGCGCCTTCGGCCTATTCCCCGACGAGGGACTCCAGCTCGTGGTGAGCGCCGCGATCGTCTCTATCACGCTGAACCCGTTCCTCTTCAGGGCCGTCGACCCCCTCGCGAGACTCTTCGCCCGCGACTCACGCCTGGCCAGGCTGGCCGGTTCGCGCCCGAGAACACTCTCACGGCTGCAGGCCGAGGGCACAGGAGCGGGGCCTCGAGACCATGCCGTGGTAGTCGGCTCGGGCAGGGTCGGTCGAGTCGTGCTCGGCGGGCTGGCTCGCAGGGGCTTCCAGTTCGTGGTGGTCAGCGCCGATCGACGCGATGTCGAGCGCCTTCGCGAGCAGGGACAGCCAGCGGTGTTCGGGGATGCCTCGAACGCCGAGGTGCTCGATGAAGCTCGCCTGGAGGCCGCACGCATCATCGTGGTCGCCATCCCCGACGCCCACGCGGCTCGTCTCATCGTCCAGCATGCCCGAGAGGCGAACCCCAGCATCGCACTGGTGGTGCGCGCACACGACCATCGCCTGCTAGCCGAGATGACCTCGATGGGCGGCAGCGTCTACGTCATCCATGGCGAGGTGGAGCTTGGCGTTCAGATGACGCGCTACACACTGCGACGCTTCGGCGTCAGCACCATCGAAGCAGAGGCCATCGCTGAGGGCTTGCGCGGCCGCGGTGGCCGGCCCTGGCCGCTCGAGTCGGCCTGACGGTCTTGCGCGTCAAGCGTGTGCTGTCGGGCGGACCCGTCACGTCGCAGCCACACGCCGGCGAAGCCACTTCTCGGCCTCGACGATGAGGTAGATCGCCAGCCCGACGCCGAGGATGGAGAGCCACCACACCGCATCGATGGGCGCGCTGTGGAAGATCGTGTTCATCAGGGGCACGTATGTGAAGGCGAGTTGCAGGGCGATCATGATGGCGACGCCACCGAGGAGCCAGCGGTTGGTCAAGAGTCCGACCGCGAACATGGACCTCGTCAGCGATCGGCAGTTGAAGAGGTAGAAGAGTTCGCCGAAGACGAACACGTTTACGGCGATCGTGCGCGCAACTTCCTCACTCACGCCCTGGCTGAGCGCCAGTTCGAAGAGCCCGAAAGCACCGATGAGCAGCAGGATACCCACCAGCAGGATCCTGGTCAGGAGCGCGCGAGAGAGGATCGGGCTCTCAGGGTCGCGCGGTGGCCGCAGCATCAGGTCCTGCTCCTTGGGCTCGAACGCCAGCATCAACCCCAGTAACAGGGCCGTGGTCATGTTGACCCACAGGATCTGCACCGGCAGGATGGGCAGGGTCGCACCGAGGAGCACCGCGAGCAGGATGACCAAGCCCTCGCCCACGTTGGTGGGCAGGGTCCACGTGATGAACTTCGTCAGGTTGGCGAAGACGCCCCTGCCCTCTTCGACGGCCGCGACGATCGAGGAGAAGTCGTCATCGGTCAGCACCATGTCGGCAGCCTCCTTCGCCACCTCGGTGCCCGAGATGCCCATCGAGACGCCGATATCGGCCCGACGCAGCGCCGGCGCGTCGTTGACGCCATCCCCGGTCATGGCGATGACGTCGCCACGATGCTGCAGGGACTCGACGAGGCGCAGCTTCTGCTCGGGGGCGACGCGGGCGAACACCGGAGTCTCGTGTGCGAGCGACACCAGCTCGGTGTCGGAGAACTCGTTCATCTGCGCCCCGGTGACCACGCTCGGTGTGGCACCGTCAGCGGCCGAGCTACCTGGCACCGCACCGTCTGGCGTGTCACCGTCGAGCTCGAGCTGCCGGGCGATGGCGACGGCGGTGTCGGCATGGTCGCCGGTGATCATCTTCACGCGGATACCGGCGCGCCGGCACTCCGCGATGGACCGTGCGGCCTCGACCCGGGGCGGATCCATCATGCCTTGCAGCCCGAGGAAGGTGAACTCGTCGGCCACGTCTTCGTGATGGATCGTCGTCGTCCCCGCCGGCAACTCCCGACGCGCGAAGGCGAGCACACGCAGGCCCTCGGAGGCCATCGCCGCCACGCGGGACTCGTGCAGGCTGCGATCGAAGGACTGGAGCTCCCCAGCCGGATCGAGCACGCGCGAGCAGCGTTGGAAGATGGCCTCGGGCGATCCCTTCATGTAGACGACCGCCGGTCGGTCGTCGGAGGTCTCGTGCAGGGTGGCCATGTACTGGTGCTGCGATTCGAAGGGGATAGCGTCCACGCGCGGCAGCGCGGCCGCCGCAGTGCGAGCGTCCAGCCCGGCCTTCCGGGCGGCGACGATGAGGGCCACCTCCGTGGGATCGCCTTCGGCGCGCCACCCATCGTCGGTCTGGATGAGGCCCGACTCGTTGGCGAGTACGCCTGCCGTCAGGCACTCCATCAGTGCCACGTCCGTCTGCGCGTCGACGTGGGCGCCGTCGCGTGTGACCGTACCCTCGGGATCCCAGCCGAGCCCGGAGAACTCGGCCGCATCCCCGCCGGCGAAGGCTTCTCGCACCGTCATCTGGTTCTGCGTGAGCGTGCCGGTCTTGTCGGAGCAGATGACGGTGGTGCTGCCAAGTGTCTCGACGGCGGGCAGGCTGCGGATGATCGAGTGCCGCTTCGCCATCCGGCCCACACCGATGGCGAGGGTGATGGTGACGGCGGCCGGAAGCCCTTCGGGGATGGCTCCCACCGCCAGGGCCACGGCGGCCATGAACATGTCCACCAGCGCCTCCCCGCGAAGGACGCCGACCAGGAAGGTGAGCGCAGCCAGGCCGAGGATGGCGTACAGCAGCACATGGCTGAACTGCGCGATCCGCCGAGTCAACGGCGTGGCCAACTTCTCGGTCGATGAGATGAGCTCCGAGATGCGGCCGATCTCGGTGTTGTCGCCGATGGCCACCACGATGCCGGTCGCCCGGCCGTAGGTCACGAGCGTCGACATGTAGGTCATGTTCCGTCGGTCGGTCAGCACCGCGTCGTGGTCGAGGACCATCATGGCCTTGTCCACCGGCACCAATTCGCCGGTCAGCGACGACTCGTCGACATAGAGGTCGCGGGCAGCGAGCAGTCGCATGTCGGCGGGTACCTTGTCGCCCGACTGCAGGACCACGATGTCGCCCGGCACGAGTTCGGACGCCGGGATCCGGCTGCGCTCGCCGGCCCGCACGACCGTCGCCTCGGTACCCATGTACTGCGCCAGCGCCGCGATCGCACTGTGGGCTTTCGACTCCTGGATGAACCCGATGGTGGCGGTGACCAGGACGACGCCGAGGATGACGATGGAGTCGATCCACTCCCCCAGCACGGCGGTGATGATGGCAGCGACCAAGAGGATGAGGAGCAGTGGTTGCCGAAGCTGCGCGAGGAAGCGCTCCAGTGGCCCCGGGCCCTCCTTCTCCGCGATCTCGTTGGCGCCGAAGCGGCGTTGGCGTTCCTCGACCTCGAGGATGTCCAGCCCCGAGTGGCGTTCGGATTCCAGGAGGTCCAGGACCTCCTCCTCGGGAAGGTGATGCCAATGCCTGCTCAGGATCGTCTGCACGTAGTCGCCTTTCTGTCTCGGAAGCGTGGCCTCGAAGGGCCAGGGGGAACAGGGAAGCCCGCCGCCCGTCTAGGGTTCGGGAGCGATGACCACGGTGGTCTTGGCGTAACGGGCGATCTTCTCGCCGAAGGGGTCGTGTCCCTGGTGCTGCCGGGGCACGATGATGAGATCCGGATCGATGCGCTCAGCGGCTTGCAGAGCCGCATCGACGGGATGTCCGCCCTCCGACTCGAGCGTCACGTCGGATCCCTGTTCTGCGAGCTCCTCCGCGAGTTCGTCGAGGCTGGCCGCAGCCTCGTCACGCAGCATCGCCGTGACCTGCCGCACGAGCTCAGGATCCTCCTGGTCGATGCCGGTCGGATTGCCCAGGAGTCCGAGCAGCGTGATCCGGATGTCGCGCGCCCAGCCGGTGGAGAGCAGCCAGCTCGTGGCGCTTTTCCCGGCCGCCGTCCCGTCGAGCAGGACGAGGATGCTCCGGGGCAGCGGACCCTCATCCACGTGCGGTTCCCGCGCGACCAGCACCGGCCGATCGGTCTCACCGATGACCTGCCGCGAGACGCTGCCCAGCAGGAACTGCGAGACACGTGAGCGTCCCCGGTGGCCGATGGCCACGAGGTCGGGCGCTTCGGAGCGGATCGCGGCAACGATCTCATCGGCCACCTCGCCCTGACGCAGGAGCGTGCTCGTCAGGAAGCCGGCCTGCTGTAACCGGTGTCCCGCCTCGTTGGCCGTCCTCTCCGCAGCGATCACCTCCGTCCGGCGGAGCTGCTCCATGATCGTGCGTCCCGAGCTCAGGTCGCCCTCCCGCAGCCAACCGAGACGGGAAACGCCATAGGTCGCGACGCACAGGACGGCGACCTGGCACGGATGATCCCACCGCAATCGCGACACCCACGCTTCGGCGTTGAGCGCCTCGTCCGAGGCATCGGTCGCGAGCAGCACACGGAAAGGCCGCTCCATCGTCTGGGCCATCGTCAGTCTCCAAGCTCGGCACTTCAGTCCCCCGACGGCCTCTCCGTCGGCGACTTCGACGTCGAGGCTATCTGCGAGTGACACGGGTGCCCTCACCCAGAGGGGTGATTTGATCTCCAAAGCCAGGCTCAGCGAGGTTCGCCTGCTTCGACGAGTCGCCCGTGGACGGGTGACTCAGCTGCTGTTCGAGGGCACCACGAGGACCGATACGGTGAGGTACCGGGTCACCTTCTCGGCCAATGGATAGCGGCCTGGCGTGTGCTCCGGCCGGGCTAGGACGACGAGGTCAGCCTGGGACCGTTCGGCCATGTCACGGCACTCACCCAGCGGGTGGCCGTGTCGCACCTCGACCGAGACGTCCAGGGCCTTCGAAGCGATGTGCTCGGCGAGGTCGTCAAGGACATGCCGGGCAGTGCGTTGCGCCTCCGTCATGATCGCCCCGACCGGGCCGCCGTCGGCCTCCATCCCGGAGCCCGCGGATCCAAGTAGGCCGAGCAAGATCACGCGGGAGCGGTCCAGCCAGCCATGACGATCGAGCCATGCGACGGCTGCTCGTGCCTTGGTCTCGGGATCGACGACCAGCACGACCCGCTGCGGCAGTGCCTCGACGAGGGCCCCGGCCTGACGAGCGACGAGAGCGGGGGCGGTCGTGTACCTCGCGACCTGTGCCGAGACACTGCCGAGGAGCATCGGCTGGATATCGGATCGACCACGGGAGCCGATGGCGACCAGCGAGGGACGCAGCTCCCTGACTCGCGCCAGGAGCTCGATCGCCGGTTCGCCGTACCTGGTGGTGGCGGAGCTGGCGAATCCGGCGTCGATCAATCGAGCAGCGGCTCCCTCGCCGATGCCCGAGGCCTCCGCCAGGTGCTCCTCGTGCAGGTTCTCCACCAGCACGTCGACCTGTGGGTCGCCCGGCCGCTGCAGCCAACCCGGGAGCGTCGCACTGACGTCGGCCACGGAAAGCACCTCGACGTGCGGCTTGGTGCGCCAGGTCAGGCCCTGGATCCAGACCTCGGGCCAATGCGCAGCCAGCGAGCCGTCGGTCGCGAGCAGGACATGGTGCTGGCTGTCCATGCCACCTCCTATCGGGCTGATGGAACTCGAGTGAAGCAGAAACCGAATCGCCCTGACCCAACCTACCGCGGTCGCGTCTCGGCCTCCTCACCCGGTCGGGTGGTTCGGCCGGGCACTGACTCCGACCGGCGTGGGCCTGGACCTCATGGGGTGACCGTGGCTCGACTCTCGCCGTCGGTCGGATGAGGGCTTCGGGTGAGGTCGGCGACCGTGCTCAGGCCCCGGTCATGGCCTTGTGTGCCACGGTCATGCCGGTCATGGAGGTGGCCGCTGGCACTGCAGCGCCAGCGGCAGACCTGATGGGCCAAGACGGACCCGCCGGGCGCTTCCCAGGGGATCATCTTGGGCGACTGTCGGCAGGCACCAGCAGGCGCCGGCGAGCATGCTCGATGATCTCGACCGCGACCCCGTAGGCCTCCTGCACATGCTGCGACGTCAGCACCTCGGAAGGCTCGCCGGTGGCGACGGTGTTGGTGATGTGGTTCGGCTGCATCGCGACAGCAGGATCCTCTCCCTCGTGGGCAGCGAGCTTGCGCAGCAGGACCGCCCGGTCAGCGTAGGCGAAGGCCTGATTGGGGTCATGGATGGTCATGAGCACGGTGAGGCCCTGCGCTCGCGCCTGCTCGTGGACGGTGTCGAGGACCTTGACCTGGTTGCGGAGATCGAGATACGTCGTGGGCTCGTCCAACAGCAGCACGCGCGGCTCTTGCGCCAGCGCTCGCGCGACCATGACCAGCTGACGCTCGCCGCCGCTGAGCGTGCTGATGGGCTGATGCTCGAGGTGACGGATGCCGAACCAGTCGAGCACATCCTGGCAGTAGCGCACGTCGCTGGCGCTCGGCGAAGCGAAGATCGAGACGAACGGCATACGTCCGGTCAGCAGGATGTCGAGCGCCGTGAAGGGGAACGTCGTCTGATGTACCTGCGGCACGCTGGCCACGGTCTTCGCGAGCTGCGCCTGGCTCATGTCGAGCACATCCCGACCCATGAGGCGCACGTTCCCGCTCGCGGGCTCGAGGAGCTTGCCGATGACGCGCAACAACGTCGTCTTGCCACAGCCGTTGGGTCCCAGCAGGGCCAGGGTCTCGCCGCGTCGCACCTCGAAGGTGACGTCGCGCAGCACCATCGACTGCCCGTAGCCCGCGCTTACGCGGTCGATCTCGAGGATCGGCTCGGCCGAACTGTCGGGCGGCGCCTGGCTCATTCCCAGCCGCTCGACCTGGTCGTGCGCAACAGCAGCCAGAAGAACGGCGCGCCGATGAGCGTGGTGATGATGCTGAGCGGGATCTCGACACCGAAGGCGGCTCGCGCGAGGTCGTCGACGAGCACCAGGTAGGTAGCGCCGAGCGCGGCCGAGAGCGGCAACAGGATGCGGTGGTCGGGTCCGGCGATCATGCGCACCATGTGCGGCACGATGAGTCCGACGAGCGCGACGATCCCGGCCATGGCCACCGCCACCGCCGAGACCAGCGCGGCCGAGATGATGAAGACAGCCTTGTAGCGCTCGACGTTCATACCCGCGGAGCGCGCCTCGTCGTCACCCAGGGCCAACACGTTGAGGCGCCAGCGCAGCAGGATCATGACAGCGGTGCCGGCGACGATGAGGAGCCAGCCTTGCGAGAGGGTGGGCCACGTCACCGCGTTGAAGCTGCCCATGATCCAGCGCACGATCGTCTGTAGCGAGCGCTCATGGACGCTGATCTGCACGATCGACAGCAGCGCCGTGAAGATGGCACCGGTGATCACGCCCGAGAGGATGAGCGAGACGATGGGCACGCGGCCCCCCGTGCGCGCCATCGAGTAGGCGATGCCCATGGCCAGGAGGCCGAAGGCGAAGGCCGTGAGCTGGACGGGCAGCCACGTGGCCACCGCGATGGCGAGCGCGGCACCGAAGGCGGCGCCGGCCGAGAGGCCCAGGATGTAGGGGTCGACGAGCGGGTTGCGCAACACGCCCTGGAGCACGGCGCCAGAGACGGAGACACCCATACCCACGAGCATGGCGGCCACGACGCGTGGCAGGCGGATCTCCAGGAGCACCGTGGCGGTCATGCCCTCGTATGCATCGGTTCCCACGACCCGGGACCAGATCACGCCGAAGACGTCTTCGGCCGCGATGCCGAAGCTTCCGACCATCATCGAGAAGACGAAGGCCGGGATCGGCGAGATCGCGACCAGGCCGATGGCGATCGTGCGCCAGTAGCCCGGCAGCCCCAGGCCGGCCCGCACCGATGCTGGCAGGCGGTCGACCGTCAGCCTCCCGAGGTCGGCCACGCGAGCGTCAGCCGACCGGCTCGTAGTCCGGGTAGCTGACCCCGTACATCGACCGGAAGAACTCGTCGTACGCGACGTCGAGCTCGACGTCGGCGAAGGCTTCGGGGTTGATGTCCTTGGCGATCTTGAGCGTGGCGATCGGCTGACGACCGGTCATGAAGTCGTAGAGGAACGGATCGTCGAGCTCGAAGACGCGTCCGTCCTGAACGGCTGAGAGCCCGCTCCAGGTGCTGAAGTCGACGCCCGCGACCTGCGCGCCGTCGATGACGTCCTGGGGGTCGATGTCTGGGTTGAACCAGAGGTAGATGACCTCGGGGTCGAGCGCCGCGATCGTCTCCATCGGCAGCTGCACAGCCTCGTCTGACTTGGCCGCGTCGTCCCAGGTCTCGATGACGTTGATGCCGCCGGCGGCGGTGATGAGGTCGTTGGCCGTAGAGACGGTGCCGGCGGTACGGAAGGGATCGCCCCACATCCAGTACACGGTAGGTCGCTCGTCCTCAGGGATGGCCGAGGAGATGCTCGTGATGTCGGCCATGGTCGACGCGATCTGGGCCACGACCTCCTCGCCACGCACAGGATCGCCGACGATAGCGGCCATGTCCTGCGTGAGCTTGGTGAGGTCGTCGAACGAGGTCAGGAACACACCGTAGACGGGGACGCCAAGGCTGCTCTCGATGGCGGTGGTGTCCTTGTCGTCGATATCGGCCGACCACAGCACCACGAGGTCGGGGTCGGTCGCAGCCAGCGCCTCGAGGTCGACCGAGCCCTCGTCGGTGGAGACGAGCGGCGTCTCTGCGAAGTCGGGGTCGACGCTGCCGAAGAAGTCGACCTTGTAGTCGGGCTGCCAGAGCGTGCCGATGCCGGAGATACGGTCGGCACCGCCCACCGCGTAGAACGTGTTCATCGCGTTCTCCACGAGGAAGACGACGTTGTCCGCGCCCGCCGGCATCTCGATCGACTTGCCCCGGAAGTCGGTGAGGCTGACCGTGTCGCTCGGGGCGTCATCCTGCGCCGCCACCACGCCACCGCTACCGCCGACAAGACCGATGGCCAGGGCCAGGGCCAGGCCAGACCGCGACCGGCCCGTGACCACACTGCTGCTACTTGACATGCAAGACCTCCAACACTCGCTCGATGCGGGTGGTGTCAACCGGCGTGACCGGATCGACACCCGCCGGGTCAGCCCGTGACCGGCGTCTTCGTGCAGGATACCGGCAGGTGCGAGAGACCGCTGTTGCGAAGCATTGCGATAGCGTCCGGCCACGACGTGGGCCTCCGCCACACGCTCGCCCAGCGGCGAGCCGTTGCATACCGCATCGGCGATCGCATCGCCGGCAGCCGCGGACTCGCCGACGCAGGCTCAGGACCGACGGGCAGCCCGATAGAGGGGTCATTGCCCGTGGCGGCCCCGTGCAAGACCCTCGATGATGAGCATCGAGGGCCAGTAGCCCTACTCGAAGCGAAGCGACAAGATGCGACCCATCAGCCGCCCTCCGCCGGAGGCCCCTCGCGTCAACGCCCTACACCCCGTCAGACGACACCCATGTCGGCGGCATGCTCGCAGCAGAAGTGATCGTAGAGCCAGGCAGCCTGAGTCGCCTGATCGACGAGTACGACCCTCGCCATGTCGGCGGCATGCTCGCAGCAGAAGTGATCGTGTAGCCAGGCAGCCTGGGTCGCCGGATCGACGGACTGGCCAACGGCATCACTCGCGACCGTCGCTCCCGATACGAGCAGTGTCGCCGCGAGGACAAGTGCCCCACTGGCCATGAGTCGACGCGTGTGGGCTCGGGACTTCGTCCGCGTCTTCATCGGTAACCCCCTTGCCGCGTACACACGCGGCATCACACCGGCGGGCCGGGTTCGCCAGTGGCTCAGACGCGGTCCCGGCGGCCAGGGTTTGGGCCGTGCCTCAACGCCTCCCGCTCGTGCTCCGGAGTGTCTCGCGCTGCTAGCAGGAGACACAAGAGGCAGAGGTCACGAACGCTCGCGGCGACGAGCGCCATCGGTGGCTGGCCCGGGTCGTATCGGTGCCGCAGGTCGGAGGTCGCTACTCTGCAGATACGTCGACAGGGTCTGGGTATCGGGGCAGCGCTCCGGGGAAGATGAGACCCTGGATCTCGGCCGAGCCGAAGGGCCCGACGCCCTCGAGAAGGGCGGAGAGCCCATCGTAGCCGCCCGTTCCGGTCAACTCGATGTGCCAGTGCCTCGTCGCTGGGCCCATGGTGGCGTAGCCGCGAAGGCTGCCGAGCCAGGATCCTTCGGCGCTGACGAGCTCGAGTGTGCCGGTGAAGGTCTCCCCTTGGTGATACTCGTACCTGGGGCCGATCATGTCGAGGTTCTTCAGCCCGTAGGCCGTGCCGTTCAGACGTGGATCGTCCGTCTCGACGGTCCACGTGAAGCCGCCACCCCGATTGGTCATGCGATCGACCTCCTGGACGACGTCCGCGCCCGCCATGGCCGGCGCCCACTCCACGCCTTCGGCGTCCTCATTCACCGTGCCGGTGACGGGCACGGGAGGCTCGTAGGTCGGCTCGGCTGAGACCGATTCAGCCGCAGGGACGGGCACCTCCTGTGGGCTCGTCGGGACACCAGCGAGCAGGAAACCGCCGAACAGCGCCACGATGACACCCGCGGCAGCGAGCTTGACTGCGGAGAACATGGAGTACCCCCTTTCCGTCGGGGGCGCCGAATCGCGGCCCCGGCGCCATCGAGTGGTGAGTGACCCGCGCGAGGACGGGGTCGCGACCGTGCGCACCATGGCCGTCACATCGACGCGACGGCCGGGCCCGGCCATGTGGTCGAGCTCGCCGGCGACCTGCCGCTCGAAGGTGGTCATCTCATCCATCACTCGAGTTCCTGTCTGAGTCGGGCGAGCAAGCGTTCGAGCCGGGTACGGGTGCCTGAGGGGCTGAGGCCCAGTGCGACCGAAAGCTCGGTGGCATTGAAGCCCGCGAGGTAGCGCATCGCCAGCAGTGCCCGCTCGTCGGCATCGAGCCGCTCGAGCGCGAGCCTTAGGTCAAGGGATGCGACGCCAGTAGTGGGATCGACACCGCCCGCCTGATCGGCCCCTTCGAGCGAGAACTCGACACCCGAGCGTCGCCGTCGCTGCTTGAGCAGCTTCTTGGCCTCGTTCACCGCGACCGAAACGAGCCACGGACGAACCCGCTCGGGTTGCCGAAGCGTCCTGAGCTTGCGCCAGGCGATGCACCAGGCCGACTGGACTGCGTCAGCAGCGATGACCGGATCCCGGCCGACGGCCACGCAGATGCGATACATCTCATCGTCGCAGGCAGCCACGATGCGCCCGAAGGCGACCTCGTCGCCACCGGCGGCAGACTCGACGATCCCTGCGAGTTCGCCAGCCGTCCCTGCCATGGCCTCCATGTAGGTTAGATACCTACTACGGCACGAAGTGTCTCAGGCACCCGCAAGTGGTCAGTCCATCCGGCGTGAGACGCGTGTCTCAGGCTCGTCACCCGACGCGTGGTGGTCGCTAGCTCACTTGCCCGTCCCTGCGCCTGTCCTGCGGATCATGGGGTCAAGTCGAACCACTGCTGGAGAAGGCGCTCCCATTCGTCGCCCGGCTCGACAGGTCGTTCCGTCCACTCGCCGTTGCGGCGCAGCTTCAGGCTGTTCTCGAGCAGCGTCACGCGATCGGGCCCGCCGTCGAGGAGCCGTGTCGCGAAGCGCTTCTGGCGCCACTTCTGCTGCGGGTCGGTCCGCTTGCGTTCCGACACATCGACGAAGTCGACGGCACTGAAGGCGCCTGACCCGAACCGATACTGCGGCTGGGGACCGACCGGACCGTCGAAGATGAGCGTCGTGTGCTCCGCAGCGAACTCGAAGCGGTATGCGCCCGATCCGCCATCGTGAGGGCCCGGATCGTCCAGCGGCAGCGGGCGGATGAACGAATCGCCGAAGCCGACATCGACCAGGTAGGGGCGCTCCAGCGTGACCTCGAGCGCCAGGTGCGCGAGCTCCATCGCTCCAGGCTCCAACAAGACGGTCGCCCCGAGTTGCTTGACCCGGAAGCCCAGCTCGCCGAGCAGCCAGGCGAAGGCGCCGTTGAGCTCGTAGCACCAACCGCCCCGCCCGCGGTCGACGATCTTCGGGATCGACCAGTCGAGGTCGGTGCGGACCTCCCGTCCGGCGAAGACGTCGAGGCTGTAGAACGGCACCCGCGTGAGGTGTGCCCGCTGGAGCTGTTCGAGCCCTTCGACCGTGCGCGCGACAGACTCGTCGACCCCGATCCTTGCGAGGTAGGCCCTAGCGCGGGGCGTCGTCACGATCAAGTCGGTCGATCCACGGAGTCCGCATGGCGACCAGCGTAGCGCCCGGAGGTTCGGGCTGCGGACGGCGCTTGGAGCACCAAGATGCCAACTACTGATGCTATGGTGCTCACATGAGGACTACGATCCGCATCGACGACGAGGTCTACCGCCGGGTGAAGCAGGCCGCCGACGAGTCGGACCGGACCATCGGCCAGGTCATCGAAGATGCCATCCAGCTCGCGCTCCGGCCCACAGGGAGCGACACGCCGATCACGGTGCTCCCCGTGTACGGGGGAAGCGGGACCATGCCCGGGGTCGACCTGACATCGAACCGGTCGGTCGCTGAGGCCATGGACGAGGACGTCTCGCTCGATGCGATGCGTTGATGTCAACGTCCTCGTGTACGCCCACCGGCCTGAGAGCCCGGGCCACGAGCGCTACCGAGGCTGGCTGGAACAGGTCCGACGCGACGACGAGCCTCTCGCGCTCTCCAGCCCCGTCCTGTCCGGCTTCCTGAGGGTCGTGACCCACCACCGGGTCTTCCGGGAGCCGACACCCCGGGCGACGGCGGTCGAATTCGTCGAAGCGCTGCGATCGTCGGCGAACGCCATCTGGATCAGCCCGGGAGAGCGCCACTGGGACATCTTCATGGAGCTGTGCCGCGAGATCGACGCCCGTGGCAATGATGTGACTGACGCGTATCACGCGGCCGTCGCGGTGGAACACGGTGCGACTTGGTACAGCGCAGATCGGGGGTTCGCCCGGTTCCGGAGTCTTCGCTGGGCTCACCCGCTCGAACCCCGCGCGTAGGCCCGACCGCGAAGTCGGGTACTTCAGGTCGGATGGTTGGCCGAGAGGGCCGAGGAGTGAGCGCGAGTTGCCCTGGCGGGCCGTCGGCTACCGCTCACTCATCGGTGCGGTCGTCCTGCTCCCCATCGCTGCGTTCCTCTCCCGGGTCGGCGAGGGCTTCGACTGGACGACTCGAATCGTGACCGCGGTGACCGTCCTGCAGGGGATCCTCGTGACCCAGGCCCTGTCGGCCCCGCCTGCCGCACCGAGCGCCGGCCCGACTCCCGGCCAGCGCTCGGGTATGACCGCCGGCCAGGTGTAGGCATTCGCTAGAAAGGCACTGACGGCCCAGGCGAGGGTCAGGCAGCTGGACTCCCCGGGCCAGCGGCCCACGACCTTCGTGCGTCGTCGGACCTCGCGCGCGAGCGCCCGAGCAGGTACGTCGAGCGCAGGCGGCGGCCGAGGTGGCCCGAGCCCACGACTGGAACGTCGAGCTGCTCTTCCGCGACGTCTATGGTATCGGTGGCGAGCGATACCGCCTGCGCACCTGGGTCGAGCTGGCGCGGCGGGTGTTCGACACATAGCCGATCGATGGGAGGACCCCGATGAACGCACGTGAGCGAGTACTGACCACGTTCAGGCGAGACGGTGTGCCAGACCGGGTACCGGTACAGTTCGATCTGTGCCGCACGCTGCTGGAGGCGTTCGGGGAGAAGCACGGCATCCCGGTCCACTACACCAAGTCCTACTTCGACGACCTGACCTACCGCATCTCGGCCAACGAGCTACGCACGGCCATGGGCAGCGACGTCGTCATCGTCGGTGGTGGCCTGCCCAGCGGCTACGGCCACGAAGTACCGCAGGAAGGGCGGTTCATCGACGAGTTCGGCCTACTCATGGAGCGAGGTCCGCTGTACTTGCAGGCGGTCGAGGCCCCGCTCAGCGGCACCACCAGCGTCCAGGACGTCAGAGACCATCCCCTCCCCGATCCGTACGCGCCGGGCCGGTTCGATGATGCCCGCGAGATCACGCGGCGGTTCAAGGACGACTACGCCGTCGTTGGCGACGTCGAGTGGGGCCTGTTCGAGATGTCGTGGTTCCTCACCGGCATGGAGAAGTTCCTGTTCGACATGTCCATGGGCGAGGCCTATGTCGAGGTACTCATCGACCGCCTGATGGGTTGGAGCATCGGGATCGCGAAGCAGTTGGTGGACGTCGGGGTGGACGTGCTCTGGTTCGGCGACGACTTCGGCGCCCAGAATGGCATGCTCATCTCACCCGACATGTGGCGAAGGCTCTTCAAGCCCCGCTACGCCGAGATGTGGCAGGAGGTCAAGTCCCAGAACCCGGAGATCATCATCGCGTACCACTGCGACGGAGCCGTGTCGCCCATCCTCGGCGACCTGGCGGACATCGGCATGCAGGTCTTCAACCCGGTCCAGCCCAACGTGCCCGGCCATGAGCCGCAGGAGCTGAAGGACCGGTTCGGCGACCGCATCGCCTTCTGGGGTGCCATCGACCAGCAGGACCTGCTGCCCCACGGACCGGCCGAAGCGATCAAGGCCGCTGTGGCCGAACGCATGCGGATCCTGGGCGAAGATGGTGGCTACCTCTGCTCACCGGCCCACATCATCCAGGCCGATACCTCGATGGACCACGTGGAGACCTTCATCGCCGCGGTCCGCGACCCAGGCTGATCATCCTCCGAGCCATGCCACGGCTGGGCCGATGACCTACGCCCTCGCGGCCATGCTGGGAGCCACGTCAAGCGCCAGCCGGATGCGGATGAGGGCGTGCCGGTGCAGTGGCCTAGACCTCGGCAGTCAAGCGGGTCAACCCGGGCATCGCGTCGAAACCGCGGTCGAACGTCAGGATGCGAGTGATCCCGTGCCGACGCATGACCGCGGCGTGCACCGCGTCGCGGGCCGATAGCGACGTTCGCTCCAGGAGCGTTTGCGCACCCAAGACGTCAGAGCGCTCGATCGGGAGCACGGAATCGACGACACCCAGGATGGCCGACATGGCGTCCGCGATGGCCTCGCGCCGGCCGATGGCCGCGTAGCGATGCAGGATCTCCTGTAGCACCTCGGCGTCGGTAGTCAGGAACTCCCCATCGGCCACAGCCTGGCTCAGCAACCACTGCGAGCGATCCTTGTTCGGGTGTGCCGCTCCCACCAGGTACATGGGGATGTTCGAGTCGACGAATATCAAGGTGCGCTCGTGTCCCCGTAGCCCCGCTCGATCTCGGCGAGCATCTGGTCGATCTCCGCGGTTGGATGCGTGTGCTCCACGGCCTCGCGGATCGCCTGCAGCTTCCGGCGTGCGTCGGGCCGACTGGAAGTATCGCGCGCAGCCCGAAGGGCATCGCGCACCCACGCGGCCGTCGTCTGGTGGCGCCGCCGCGCGAGGGCCTGGATCTCGGCTAGCTCGTCCTCGTCGAGCAGCACCTGGAGTCGCTTGCTCATAGCCTGAGCCTATTTGACT
The DNA here is from genome assembly GCA_963752475.1 of uncultured Chloroflexia bacterium. GTDB lineage: Bacteria > Chloroflexota > Limnocylindria > Limnocylindrales > CSP1-4 > JAFMJV01. The sequence continues at coordinate 27,402 of CAVVYR010000005.1, forward strand.
CATCTACATGAGTCAAGGCGTGCCTTCGCGGTGCGGCCCTTCGGGCCAACCACGTTCGAGATAGCGGATGGATCGCCACGTGCGGCTCACCCAATCGTGGTCGTCGCCGGTGACCGTGGCCAGCAGCAGGTGGCCGTCCACGGCCAGCAATCCAGACACGGCGCGTGAGGCGACCGACGACGGGTCGGCCTCCGCCTCGACCGCCCAGCCGGCAAGACCTTTCGGCAGGATCTCGACTCGGTTCCCCTCTGGGGGTGGCATCTGCTCTACGAGCGACGCCGCAGGCACAGGTCCGTGCTCGTCGTGCACCACAATGCTGGTCAGCGAGACCGATCGTTCGCTGTCCCGCGCGTGCCAGTAGCCCGCGCCTTCCTCCACGTAGGTCTCCTCGAACGCGGGCGGGATAGCGACCGACCAGTGGGGAAACACCTGCCGCACGATGGCGATCCGTTCACGGGCGTCGGTATCCATCGACAGAACGTAGCCGGGGCCACTTGCCCGACACGTATCGCGGCCTTGGCCAGGCCTTATCGACATAGCCAGGCCAACGGCATCGGCTGGTCGATCGAGATGCGCCTCGAGAGCCTCGGACGCGGTCAGGGCCCCGTGCTGATCTCGCTCGCGAGCCGCGTCGCGCCCATGGTCTTCGCATCCATGTCGAGCTCTTGGCCACTTGCCCGTGTCCTACGCCGAGCGGTGCACGACGCAGAGGGCGGCGGAGGCTACGGCTCGTTCGCGCCCTCCCCGACGGCTATGAGGTTGCCTTCCGAATCATGGAACCAGGCACCCCGGAAGTCGCCGATCTGCGCAATCGATGTATCGGGGTCGTAGCCCTCCACGTCAACCGCCTCGAAGCGCACACCGCGTTCCCTGAGCTCGCGCATCTCCCGATCGAGGTCATCGACGCGGAACGTGAGCTGGGTGTGGTTGCCCGACGGCTGGCCACTCGAAGGGAAGAGGAGGAACTCATTCCCGTTGCCGGCCTTGTAGGACACTCCCTCGTCGGTGGCGTGGGTGGCCTGGAAGCCGAGCGTGTCCTCGTAGAACGTCCGAGCCCGCGCGATATCGCTGGCCGGAAGCGTGGCGAAGTCCTGTTGCTGGTTCAGCATCATTCATGCTCCTTCTGCTTGTCCGGGGCCCGCTGGCGAGCTCCCTTGCGTGCGGACGCCACGCTGGGGCGCCCGCCATCGATGCGGTGACAGACCGCCGTGCGTCAAGGCCTCGGCGGTATCACGGCGCCCACTCGTCAGGCGCCGGCAGCTGTCCGCGGCTCGAGTACGAGCCGGTCGACGACGATGCTTGGCTCGCCCTCCCAGCGCCCGAACAAGCCGTCGTGCAGCACGATGTCGAGCTCGTCGGCCATCTGCTCCCGGTCGAACTCGTCCACCACGCCGGTGAAGCGCACTTCATCCTCGTCGCCGACGAGGCCAGAGAGGGCGAACGGCACCGTGGGGGACGTGGGGTAGCCGCTTACGAAGGCGGTCGAGCGGATGACCAGCAGCAGCTCGTCGGTTGCCTCGCCCTGGACCACGAGCGTGCGGTCGGTCAAGAGCTCCTTCACCTCGCCGTCGCTCGCGACCCGATCGCCCTCGAACGTGGCCGGCTCATCGACGATCTGGGCCACGCTCGCATCTGCCGGCGGGCTACCGCTCGAGCCGCCCACGACCGCGACTGCGCCAATGGCAATCAAAGCGCCGATGCCAAGGGCGATGAGCGCGTTACGGCCTCGGCCGGGTGGCTCCGTCCAGTCTCGGGGATCCCAGTCCGTGCCCCGGTCACGATCCTGGGTACGGGTTGGCCTGTTCATCGAGAAAGACATGGTCGATACCTCGTCTGTCGTTGGGGTAGGTTCGGTGGCCCGGCGCAGGTGCTGGGGCATCTGCAGGGCCGACGTCGGACAGGCTCGGGCGTTGCGCCTAACGATTGCGCGGCCATAAGCACGGATAGGCTTGGAGCGAGATATCAAGGCGCTCGGCCACGGGTCCTGACACGATGGCCAAGCAGCTGCTCTACGACGAAATCACTCGTCGTTCGCTCAAGTACGGCTGACCGACGCGGCACCTGGCCGGATATGCTTCACTCTGGGCTTCGGCCGAGCGTCGACGACGAACGCTGGGTGGCTAGCCAGTGGCGGCGACGACTCATGATAGGCCCCGTCATCTCTGCACGAAGGAGGCAACACGCTCGTGGCATCGAACCCGATCTTGCCGTCTGTCGGATCAGCCAACGCGAAGCTCCTGGCCGAGCTTCCGTTCGACGACACCCAGGACTTCGAGGACGCCCGACGCGGCCTCATCGGTCGGCTCGAGCCATGCGTCGTCCACGACGCCGACGGTCGAGTGGTCTGGGACAACGAGTCCTACCGTGCCTTCCTGGATGGCCCGGCGCCCGACAGCGCCAACCCCAGCCTCTGGCGCCAGTCGCGACTGAATGCCATCGACGGCCTGTTCGAGGTCGTCCCCGGCATCTACCAGGCGCGTGGCTTCGATCTCTCGAACATCACCTTCGTCGAGGGCGAGACCGGCGTGCTCGTCATCGACCCCCTCGTCTCGTCCGAGACCGCCGCCGCGGCGCTCGCGCTCTACCGGCGGCATCGCGGTGATCGACCCGTGGTCGGCGTCATCTACAGCCACAGCCACGTCGACCACTTCGGCGGCGTCAAGGGCGTGACCAGCCAGGAGGACGTGGACGCTGGCCGCTGCGTCGTGCTCGCTCCTGACGGGTTCATGGAGCACGCCGCCTCGGAGAACGTGTACGCGGGGACGGCGATGATGCGGCGCTCCGGCTACATGTTCGGGGCCGCCCTGGAGCGCGGACCGGCGGGGCAGATCGGGACCGGCCTGGGCCAGACGAACTCGACCGGCACCGTGACGCTCATCGCACCCACCGACACGATCACGACCACGGGCGAGACGCGCGTGGTCGACGGCATCCGGATGGAGTTCCAGAACACGCCCGGTACCGAGGCGCCGGCGGAGATGAACACGCTCTTCCCCGACCACGGCGCACTCTGGATGGCCGAGAACGCCACCCACGTGCTCCACAACATCCTGACCATCCGGGGCGCGCTCGTGCGCGACGCTCGTGTCTGGGCTCGCTACCTGACCGAGGCCATCGACCTCTACGGCGAGCGGATGGACGTGGTGTTCGCCTCCCACCACTGGCCCACCTGGGGTCGCGAGCGGGCCATCAGGTTCCTGTCGGAGCAGCGTGACCTCTATGCGTACCTCCACGACCAGACCCTCCGCATGCTCAATCAGGGTCTCAATGGTGCCGAGATCGCCGAGGCCATCCAGATGCCACCAGCCCTCGAGGAAACCTGGAACACCCGCGGCTACTACGGCTCGGTGAGCCACAACGTGAAAGCCATCTACCAGCGCTACATGGGCTGGTACGACGGCAACCCCGCGCGGCTGTGGCAGCACACGCCAGAGGAGCAGGCGAAGCGATATGTCGCCGCCATGGGTGGCATCGATGACGTCGTCGCCCAGGCGCGGACGGCCTACGACTCGGGCGACCTTCGGTGGGCGGCGGAGTTGCTGGACCGCGCCATCTTCGCCGATCCCGGGCACGCGGAAGCGAGGGCGCTCCAGGCCGACACCTTCGAGCAACTCGCCTTCGGGGCAGAGAACGGGTCCTGGCGCAATGCGTACCTCGCGGGCGCCACGGAACTCCGCCAAGGCCCCTTCGGGACGCCGGTCACGACCTCACCGGACCTGCTGCGCGCCCTCACCCCCGAGATGATCCTCGATGCCATCGCCATCCGGGTCAACGGGCCCAAGGCCTGGGACGAGCAGTTGTCCATCGGCATCACCCTGGCGGACCTGGGCCGGTCCTGGCGCCTCGACCTGCACAACGGCGTCCTCATCCATCGCGAGACTGGGGTCGAAGGGGCGGATGTCGTACTTCGGCTGCCCGCGGCCGGGCTGCCGAGCCTGCTCGCGGGGCAGATGGACGGCATCGACATCGACGGCGACCAGGGTGTCCTGGGGCGGCTAATGGCAGTCCTCGACGAGCCTGACCCTGATTTCGCCATCGTGACGCCATAGCGCCCAGCGGCCGCGGAGCCCGGGGGCCTAGCCCTCCGCTTCGAGTGCTCCGGCGGGCGTCTCCAGGCGCACCGCGATCTCCCGTAGGCGGATGAGCTCCTGGGCATAGCCGGGGAGCGTGGCCAGGAGCTCGATATAGGCCAGCACGTAGATGAGCCCCGAGATCACGAGGCCGATCTCGGGTTCGCCACCGACGATGACGACGAGCGAGCAAACGAGGAACACAGCGGCCCCGGCGGCCACGATCGTGGTGTTGGCCGTGTCGAGGTCCCAGAGCTTGACGTCCCAGCGCACCAGGCGGGCGAAGTGCTCGCGCGTGGACGTCTCGTCATGCCCGAGTGCCGCGACCTGCCGCTCCAGCTCATCGTTGTAGCCCTCGTTTAGGCGCAGGTTGAGGCGTCCCGTGGCCGCGTAGACGATCACCACCAACACCAGCAGCGCGATGCAGGCGACGAGCAGCCTGGTATCGATCCCGGCCAGGATGAGCACGGTCCCGAGGATGCCCACGGCACCGGTCGTCAGATGCGGCACCGATACTTGGAAGAAGGCCACGAGCTCCTCGACCAGTCCCGCGCGCGCCGCGACGACCGAGACGTCGCTCGACGCCGTCTTCTCTCGGGCGGCGACGTCGCCGGCCACGTCCTCGAACATCGAAGCGTAGAGGCGAGCGTCGTAGACGCGGCGGATGGCCGAGACGGCGACGATCGCGACAGCGAGCCCCGCGAGTGCCGCCAGCCCGGCGTACGAGTCGGCCAGCAAGTCCTCCACCGCCAGGCCGATGACGAGGGGGGCCAACAGGTAGCCGAGGCCCTCGAGCAGGATGAGCGCCAGGGACAGGCCGATCCGCCATCGGTAGCGACGAGCCAGAGACCGGACCGAGACCCGCATCACGGAGGGCCGACAGCGCCATGGCGACGCCACTCCACCACCAGCGTCACGGCGCTGACCAGGAAGACCCAGAGCGGGAAGAGCAGCACGACCCACTGCAGGAACGAGAGGCTCAGCAGCATCACCAGGCCGACGGCATAGCCCACGAGCGCCAGGAGGTGCGGCAGCGCACGCGAACGCCAGATGATCGTCGAGGTCACCAGCACGAACACGGCCGCGGCTCGGGCCGCAAGGACGAAGAGGAACGAGAAGGCGGATGAGCGGACCGCCTCGAGCCCCGCGGTCGTGAGCGGCGGGGCGGCGTCGAAGCGGTTGCCCGCGACGAGGCTGGCGAACTGCGCGGCGCCGGCCCAGTACATGGCCACGAAGAGCAGGCCGCTACCAAGGAAGACGGTCGCGAAGAGCTGGTCCTCGCGCGTGCCGATGCGGGAGCGGATGAGGCCGATGAACCAGAGGAAGGCGATGCCGGCGAAGGGCGCCACATAGAGGGCCGCGACCGTCACAGATGCGAGTGCATTGGCCTCGTACCAGTCAACGAAGGCGGTTTCGCCGAGGCCCTCGGGTGGCCGGGCACTGACGAGGAAGAGGGACGCGACGAAGAGCAGCGAGAAGGCCATGCCGGCGATCCCGGCCGAGCGGAGGACGAGGTGTGGTGTGCTGGCGCCGGCGTCGATGTCGGCCCCGCGAGAGGCGTCGCGCGTGTCGCTTCGATCAAACGGCGCCATCGTGGCTGCCTCCCTCCTCGCTCGATGCTGCCGACCGGGCAGCGACCCAGGCCTCGGCGTCAGCATGGGCGAGGCGGAGTGCCGCTCCCACGCGTTCGCTGCCGGCATACACGTTCTCGGACCCGATGAGCGCGGTGATCCCGGCTACGCGGAGCTGCTCCTCCACGCGCTCGTTGGTGGACACGATGACGAGCTTGCTGCCGACCGCACCCAGGCTGACAGCGTACCGGCGCAGCAGACCCAGGAAGGTAACCCCCAGCTCCACGCGGCCACGTACGCGGATGATCACGACACTGCCTCGCGATGTCGCATCCGGCGTGGGCAAGAGCGTCTCCAGCACCGGCGCTGCGGCGAAGAAGAGGCTGCCGTAGGGCTGGAGCACCACGACCTCATGGGCTGCCAGGCGAGCCGGGGGCTCGGTCTCGGTGGCATGCCCTTGCTCGTCGAGCTCCCAGCGCTTCATCGTCACCTGGTTCGACTGCCGTACGACATGGAGGATGAGAGACAGGCCGACCCCGACGAGCACCGCGTGCTGCATCGGGATCACCAGTGTCAGCACGAAGGTCGTCGCCACGACGACCTTCTGGATGGGACCCGTGCGCCAGACCGACCACACGTCCGCGGGCTTGACGGTACGGAAGCCGACCACGATGAGCAGTCCTGCCAGCGACGGCATAGCGAGGCTGCCGACGACATCCCCGAAGACCACGATGACGATGGCCATGACGAGGCTGGTCAGCAGCAAGGCCAGACGAGAGGCCGCGCCGGCGTGTTTGATGATGGCCGTGGCGGAGAGCGATCCACCGACCGGCATGCCCTGGAATACGCCAGCCGCCACGTTGGCCACGCCCTGGCCCGTGAAGTCGCGTGACGTGTCCGGGTAGCGGCCGTCGGGGTTGGGGAAGCTGGCCGAGATGCTGGCACCCTGCACCAGCCCCACGAACGCCAGGGAGATGGCTGGGAGCAACAGGGCCGGAACGAGCGAGAGGTCGGGCATGACTGGCAGCGGCAGGGAGCCGGTGGCCACGCCGAGGTCATCGATCGTGGCGACGCCGCCCCAGCCCAGCGCCCAAGGGATGGCGGATGCGACGACGACGGCGACTACCAAGCTCATGGCGCCTAGGCGCGTGCGTCCGATGAGGACGATGAGCGCGATCGTGAGGAGGCCGACGCCGAGCGACGGCAGATGGATCTCAGCCGGGCTCAGGAACGTGCCGATGGCACGCGCGATGCGATTGGGTCCGTCGGCGGCATAGCCGGTCAGATCGGCCAGCTGGCCGAGCACGATGTTGACGCCGACCGCGTTGATGAAGCCGACCATGACCGCGTTGGAGACGAAGCGCATGATCGAACCGAGGCGCAACAGGCCCACCACGAGCATGATCACGCCGGTGACCACCGCGAGCGTGAAGAGGGCCACTGCGGGATCGAGGGCGGTGTGGACCTCGGGGATATCCGCGATGACGACGGCCATCGCGCCGGTGCCCTGGACGGCCATGAACGCCGAGCTCGTGACCAAGGCGCCCGCGGCCGGACCCACCAGATACGCGTACAGCCCCGCAAGCGGGTTCACGCCCGCCAGCAACCCGTTCGCCAGCCCTGCCGGAACGCTCTGGATACCGAGCACGAGCGCAGCCACGGCGTCGCGCTGGAGGGCCGGGCGGAACGTGGCGAGTCGGCTCAAGCGGTGTCCCCTCGATCGTAGTGGGCAACAGATGCGCGGGCCTTGGCCCGCACACGGGGGAGTCTAGGATCACTGGCGTTCCTTGGGGGCAGCTGAGTCCGACGACTTCGAGCGCGCCGCTGACGAACACCAGGTGACCGCACGGGCATTCGGCACCATGCCCGCCGATCGGGCCGTCCGGTCCACGGCTCGACGAGGAAGCGAGCTCGGTCGTGGCGAGCGGGCTAGGAGCCGACACGCCGTGGTGGTGGATGCGCGTGGGACGGTGAGAGCAACGTCAGCCGGTCATCTGACGTGGACTGACGAGCGCGACGACACGCCTGGACTGGCCCTTGGGCTAGCGCTCGTCGCCGTAGGCTCGGGTGATGATCTCCAGCATGTGTCCGCTGGGGTCATCGAAGTAGACGCCGCGGCCGCCGTCATGGGTGTTGATCTCACCTGGCTGGCGATGACCCGGATCGGCCCAGAAGTCCAGACCTCGCTCGCGGATGCGGCCGAAGAGCCAGTCGAACTCGTCCTCGCTGACGAGGAAGGCGTAGTGCTGCGGAGATCCCGCCCCCCGTGCGTCGAAGAAGTCGAGGGTGACCTCGTTGGCCAGTTCGACGGTGAGGAACGAGCCCCACGCGACCGGCTCGGTCAGCCCGAACAGGTCGACCAGCAGATCGGCTGAGGCCTGCCTGTCGGCTACGTACACGATGGTGTGGTTCAGCTTGATGGTCATGCCTGCTCGACCTCCTGCTCCGACCTCCACCCCCCACGACCGCACGACTCTACCTGCCCTCGGAGCCCGAAAGGCTCGCAAAGGCCCGGCCCTGACTCACCCACTCCTCGCGACCGGCATGGCGGCACGAAGAATGAGGCCCGCCCCTCGCGGGACGGGCCTTGACTGTGAACGTGACCGCGAACCTACTCCGTGCCCGCCACGGCCTCAGGGGTGATGACATAGAGGGCTCCATCGGCTCGTAGCCAGACGGAGCCGTCGGGTGCGACGTCCCAGTCACCGACGTCGTGACCCGCCAGGAAGTAGTGCCACGTCGAACCGTCGAACCGGGCGATGCCGTCGAAGGGGAGGTCCTTCGCGTCTCCCCGCCTGACCCAGGTTTCGGGCGCCACCACCCACAGTCCGCCGTCCGGGGCCACCTCGAGCTGGGGGCTCCAGCTCCACGTCAGCGAAGGCACGCCGTCGTCAGGTCCCCAGCGCTGCCACTCCGCCCCGTCGTAGCGCATGAGGAAGGAGTCCCCCGGCGCCGCGATGGTGCCTCCTCCACCGATGCCCGCGTCCCACGTCGCGGTCTCACCATCGACGCGGGGTTCGACGCCCGCGTACCAGACGGTGCCGTCGGACCCGATCTCGACCGCACTGTTGCCGAGTGCGTACACCAATGCATCGGGCGTGACCTCCAGCCATTCGCTTCCGTCATCCCACTTCTTGAGGCGCAAGAGCCTGTCCTCTCCGCGCACGTACCGTGGGCCTTCGTCGTCGAAGAGGACCTCATGGCCGAGATGGGGAGGAACCCACCAGATGCCCCCGCTCTCAGTGACGACGAGGTCGCCGTAGGGCAGACCCTCCGTGTAATCGCCGAGCGTGGGCCTCGCGAACCGCTGCCACCCATCGGTCCCCAGTCGCCTGATGACGAGTCGGTTGCCGTCGTCCTTCTCGATGGCGACCCAGGCGGTCCCGTCGGGCGCGACCGTGAAGTCGGGGTCATGCGCACTATCGGGGACGCGGGTACGCAACCGCCTGGTCCATGTCCCGTCGTCGAGCGAGTGGATGAGATAGCGGTCGTTCCGTGTTCCAGACGCCCAGACGGTCCCGTCGGAGGACACCGCGAGGCTCGAATACCCAGGCGTTGGCACTTGGAATGACTCTTCAGAGCCGAGGCGAAAGAACGAAGCCCGTCGCCTCGGGGTTTCCTCACCCTGCTCGAGGAACAGGATGCTCCCGTCGTGTCCAGCGACGATGTCGTTGAAGTCGGTGTCGTATCCGAACCACGTTCGTACCCCATCGCTGACGACCCGGAATACCCCCGGCTCGACCTCCTCGACGGTCAGCTCGGCGCCGGGCAGGAGGTCGGTACGGACCGATGTCGCTGGTGCCTCGTTCGTGGTCGGGGTCTGGGCCGTGACCGGCACCGCAAGTGCCGCGAGCAGCAGGATCGTGAGCGGGAACGTGGACAGCCGACGCATCTCGATACCCCCTTGCGTCTACGTGTCTCTATCGTCCACCCAAGGGTCAACCACCGCCTCGACACACGCCCATCGTGTCGAAGGCAGCCGAGATGGCGGGTGGTGTGGCTTCGTTCGCCATCCCTTCAGCAGGCCGATGGCGACGACCGGGGTGTGCCGAGACGTGGAGGGCGTCTTGGTCGTACAGTCCCTCGTGAGGTCGGGGCAGCAGAGCCAGGGAAGGAAGGCCAAGAATGGATGAGCAGCAAGTCCGCGAGCGCGCCGAGGCCGTGTGTGCCGCGCTCGTCGCCGGGGACATCTCACGCATGAGCGAGGACATCAGCCATGAGCTGAAACAGAACCTGGGCGAAGTGCTGGCGCTCCTCCCGCTCCCCGCGACGGAGGCAAACGTGGAGTCGGTCAAGCACGGGGGAGCCGCGTACGTGGTGGTCGTACGGCTCGTCGGTGAGAGCGAGGATGTCCGGATCCAGTCCCGGTGGAAGGACCGCGGCGGGCGTCCGACGATCGTGGAGATGAGCCACCTCAGCCGCGAGGAGCGCGCTGACTCCGTCGACGCGCCCTCGGGCGATGCCGGCGCCGCCGACGAGGAGCAGCCAACCTGAATGGTCGGAGGCGCTGGTCGATACATCGGCGTCGCGGAGGCACCCGGCCATGTCGATCGTGGCGCTACCTGACAGAGGCGTACAGCACGCACGCGCGGATCGTGGAACGCGATCACGACCCGACGCAGCACTACCGGCGCAGCTCGAGGGCGGAGGTCACACAGGTGGGTCTGGTCGGGCGCTCCACGAACTAGGCACCGGACCCTTGCAGGCCAAGCCTGTCACTGGGCGTCCGGAGTCCCCCTCGATGAGATGACCGCTGCGCGGCGGACGATGTCCAGAGGGGATCGAAACGCTCTGCCGCACCTACCGAGTCAAGCGTTTGGCTGTCTTCGGTTCGGCCGTCCGGGAGGACTTCGACCCTGGCCGGAGCGATGTCGACTTCCTCGTCGAGTTCGAGTCGGACCCCGACCTCAACACCTTCCATGCGTACATGGGCCTGCGTCGCGAGCTGTCGCGTCTAGTGGAGCGTCCAGTCGACCTGGTCATGCCTTCTGGTGTACGCAACCGCTACTTCGCGCAGGAGATCGAGGCGACTCGCGAGCCCCTGTATGGCGCGGGATCCGAGAGCGCTCTCGGCTGACGTTCAGGATGCCGCACGATCCATCGAACACTTCCGGAGGGACCTCGACCTGGATGGCTTCCGTGCCGACGAGTTGGTGCGTGCCGCCGTCGAGCGCAAGTTCGAAATCATCGGTGAGGCGCTGAATCGGCTCAGCCGCGAGGAACCAAGACTCGCCGAGCGCATCCCGGACGTCGCGCGCATCGTCGGGTTTCGCAACGTCCTCGCCCACGGCTATGACGTCGTCGACGACGAGGTCGTGTGGGACGCGATCACGACCGATCTGCCTGTGCTCTCCAGGACGGTGGGTACGCTGCTCGCGGAACTCGAGGCCGAGGAAGGGCCGGGACGCGGGTGACGCCGGATATCGAGCCGCGCATGAAGCGCGCCAAGTGGATGGTCGGGGCGAGAGGGCTAGAGCCTTCACACCGTCACCATCTTTGATCATCCCCGTCACGAACGTCCCGAGCCGCATCGACTGCGACTGGAAGACCGCGTGACGAAAGGCCCGATGCTGTCGCGAAGACGGGTCCCCGGCCCGAAGACCGAGAGACCCGTTTCGGTGACTGTGGTCGCTACCCGCCTAGTGGACTCGAGTTGCAGGCCCCTCGTGGGAAGGACCTCACCACGATCTGTCGAGGCAGCGCGATCGGGTTACTCGGTGGGCGCAGGCGGCTCGGGGAACGGTGGCGCCTCACCGACGAAGACCGCACCCTCGACAGGGAACGGCCCGTCGCCGCCCGAGTCCACGATGAGGTAGAGGGTGTGCCCTTCGTAGTCTCCCTCGCCGGTGAGCACGACGGTGCTGATCTCGGTGTCATCCACCTCATCGCCGCCGTGAACGAGGGCGGTGCCCTGACCGGACCAGGCGCCACCGTCGTTCTCGATGCGCCATCCGAGCGTCCGGAACATGGTGATCGTGCTCCTGGACCCGACGGCGCTCCGCGTAGCAGATCCGGACGAGTACGCGATAGCACCAGGCGTCGAAGCGGCCCGGGTCGCGCAGCCGTGGCAGTTCACGCCAGATGGTGACGATGGCCTGCTGCGCCGACTCCTCGGCGAGGTCCATATCGCGGAGCACGCCGTACGCCATCTTGCGCAAGCGGATGGCGATGCTCTCAGCGATGCTGGCGAACGCCTGTTGGTCGCCCTGTTGTGCCCGGACGATGAGGTCCACATCCATCGGTATGCATGTCGTCCCCCCGACGGCCTCCCGTGTGTCTCTGGGCGCCTCGTCGGCGCGTGGTCACAGCGTAAGGGGGCGAAGTCTGCCGCAAGGTTCCGTTTTCACGGTCAGGTACCAGGCTGACGGTTCGATGGGCGCTCATCGGCGAGTTCACCGAGACTCAGGTACAGCGACACAAGCCCAGGTAGGTGGGACTGGTCGGGGCGAGAGGTCTCGGCCCTTCACTATCCCGATACTCGTCAAGGTGGCATCAAGGGCCCATGCCATCGGGTCAAACGAACCGAGTGCCTAGACCGAGGACCTGCTGTCTACGACACAGGTAACGAGCAGTTCTCCGCGTCATGCGAGGTGCCGCAACGTGTGCGGCTCCAGCCCGGTTCGTCCGCCCTTGGTCACCGGGGTCCGGCTTGTAGCGTGCGCTTGGCTACACAGCCCTCTTGTTGGGCCAGCGCCTGTGCGAGCCGCTTGCCGGCTGCCGGGATGCTCGCTCCGCGAGGACAGTCACTGTCTGCCTGTGCGGTAGCCCGTGGCCGTAGGGTTCCGGCGTCGCGTAGCGGAGCGACCTCGCCGGACTCGCTACGGACGGCCGTGCGGGTGCCACGGCCGGAAGTCGGATCGGCGGTTTGGGTAGCGTTGCCGTCGAGTCAAAGAACCGCACATCGGTCGCCCTGAGGTGATTGAAGAAGGGGTCTGCCGCGATGTAGTCAGCCCCGGTCACGCTCTTCAACCACCTATGCTCGCGAGCCTCCGAGGCGAGCAGCCAATGCTCGCGCGTGAGCTGCTCTGCGGCCATGTGCCCTTCCCAGACCGAGGTGTCGACCCCGCTGAGGTTCCCGCCTTCCAGAGCGTCGAGCGCGCAGAGCGCGACCACATCGTCATCGAGCCTCGACACCGCTCGCCCGGTCCCACTAGAGAGGACGCCCAGAAAGGCGCTGCGCCCGTAAACACTCTACAGACCCTTGACGTGCAGGAAACGATAGGCTAGAGTTCTTGGACAAACCATGTACACCAGCACCATTCTGTACAGTGCTTGAAGGGAGCCTGAACCAAATGACTCGACCTCGGCTGTCCACTTCCATGTCAGTCGTGCGCCGTCCACGCGCCATCTTCGCCTCGATCCTGTCATTGACCATCCTCGCGGTGGCCCTGCCCGCCAGCGCGGTCGCGGCCCCGGAACGAGAGCGGGACGGGTTCTGCCGCGCAGGAAGCGAGTGGAACCTCTACGTAGGTCGCGAAGACGGAAGCCGGCTCGAGGTCGATTTCGAAGTCGACAGCGAACGACGCGGTGAGAGGTGGCGTGTCGTCCTCAAGAACGACGGCAAGGTGTTCCACCGCAGCACGCGTCGGACGAACCAAGCCGGTGAGTTCGACATCGAGCGCTACACGCGCGATGGCAGTGGCAAGGACAAGATCGTCGCACGTGCCAAGAGCCTCAGGACGGGCGAGGTGTGTCGGGCCGTCATCCGCATCTAGGCTGACCTGCCGCGAAAACGGACATTAGTCCCTCACATCTATGACACGTCGGCCCCGCGGCCCCTTGAAGCCGCGGGGCTGCCAGGGACGCCTGGACCGCCGGGGCCCATCAGTGGCCCCGGCGGTCTATTCCATGGCCGGACGCCTAGTCAGCAGTCGGCAGCGAGCCGCTCCCGGAGTCCGCATGGCGATGGACCACCCACCGCAAGGATCTGATGGGAGCGCACGAGTGGGCCCTCCATGGGTGGAAGGAGGGCGCCGCCCACCGCTTCTTCGGGCCGTCCAACGCCACGGACCTCTGGCACGTCAAGAAGGTCAGCCCCAACGCCATGGTCCATCTCACCGAGAAGCCGGTGGAGCTGGCACGACGGGCCATCGAGTACAGCTCGCTGTCAGGTGAGGTCGTCCTCGACCCCTTCGCCGGCTCGGGCTCAACGCTCGTCGCCGCCGAGCAGACGGGGCGGCGGGCGTACCTCATGGAGCTCGACCCGCCGTACTGCGACGTCATCGTCGAACGCTGGAAGGCGTTCAGCGGGCAGTAGGCCCGGCGTGGGTAGGTCGCAGCTAGCGCTGGCGCTCGAAGAGGGCCCCGGCGAGCCCGCCGACGACGAGGCCCACCACGACCGCCAGGATCAGCTGGCCGAGGAGGAGGCCGATGATCAATCCGAGGGCCGCACCCACCCCGGCTCCCGATCCAGACCAGCGCATCGCGTCGGACATCTCGCACTCTCCTTCGGTCCACGGGTGCCCATGTCCCACCCATGGCCAGGGTCGCGCCTCAGCACTAGCCTGGCGCATCCCGGGACGCCGGCGGCAGGGTCTTCGGTCATCTCGCCCGGGGCCTTCGGACGCGCGGTGCTGGGATGACCAACGGAACGGGCCCCACCTCTCGGCTCGAGCCCTACGACCAGGGCTACCGCGACGGCTGGCACGACATCCACATCGCCCACCGCCAGCGCCGCACGCGACGACGAGCGCGGAGCACCGAGTACGCGCTCGGCCACCAGGACGGCCGCATCGACGGCGCGGAGTGGCCCGAGTACCCCGAGTGGTGGCCGGACTTCGCGCAGGCGCCGAGGGTCGCCCACGATCCTGCGTCTCCCGCACGTTTCGAGGCCTCCGACGCCCGAGGCGCCGCAGAAGACGCCGACCGGGTATCCGGGCCCACCGCAACCGCGGCGGCCGCCTGATGGGCCGCAGGGGTCCCACCCGCGCGCCCGACGCCGCCAAGCTCCGCAAGGGCGAGACGCGTCCGAGCCGCCTCAACGGGATGGAGCCGCTGCCTCGGCATGCGGCACCGCGGATGCCGCGTGGCATGGACGAGGCCGCACAGCGGGTGTGGCGGCGGATCGTGCGCGAGATGGCGGGTAGTGGCGTCATCGAGGCCGCCGACACCGACATCCTGCGCTGCTACTGCGAGGCGGTCGCGGCCTACGAGCGCGACGTGCCCCTGCTCATGCGGGGCGGCCCGGTCATCACCGGCAGTCGTGGCCGCGAGCTCGTGCGCAACCCGATGCACCAGATCGTGCGCGACGACCGCCACGCCATCCGGCTCCTGGCGCGCGAGCTGGGCCTGTCGCCCGCGGCCAGGGCGAGCCTGCGCGTCGCACCCGATGCCGAGGCGCCCGACATCGACGCGGTCCTCGGACCCCCGCCACGGCTCCGGGTGGTCGGTGATGCCTGACCGATGGTCCCCGATGAGCGCACCGGGGGTCCCCGCTTCGCGGCCTTCTGCGAGCGCTTCGTGCGCCATACGAAGGGACGCTGGTCGGGCCAGCCCTTCGTGCTCGAGCCTTGGCAACGCGAGTTCTGGTGGGAGGCGCTCGAGGTCGACCCTGCCACCGCCCTGCGGGTGTACACCGAGGTCGGGCTGGGGCTGCCTCGGAAGAACGGGAAGTCGGGCGTCGCCTCGGCGGCGGCCCATTACTTCCTCTCCGCCAACGGCGAGGCCGAGCCCGAGGTGTACGTCGCCGCGGCCGCGCGGGGCCAGGCGGGCATCGTCCTCGGCCAGGCCCGGCGCATGGCTCTCCAGAGCCCACCGCTGCGCCGGCTGCTGCGGGTCCAGACGCACCTGCTCGAGAACCACCGCAACGGCGGCGTCATGCGCGCCCTGTCGGCCGACGCCGCGCTCCAGCACGGGCTCAACCCCAGCGCCAACATCATCGACGAGCTCCACGCCCACCGCGACGGTGCCCTGCTCACTGCGCTCACGACCGGCACGCTCGCACGCGAGCAGCCCTTCACCTGGTGGATCACGACCGCAGGGGCCTGTGATCCGTTCCTCGGCGAGATGTACGCGATCCCCGAGACCGGTGCCGGGTGATCCTGCAGCTGCTCGCCTACGGGGAGGCCGCCCTCATCGCGCTGCAGGGCAAACATGTGGCCTACCCCATGCTGGCCATCGACCGCTACGCGGTCCTCCACGTCACTGCGGTCGGCTTCGTCGCGCAGGTCATCACAGTCCGACGCTTGACCGCGCGGATCGACTT
This sequence comes from uncultured Chloroflexia bacterium, assembly GCA_963752475.1. Classification (GTDB taxonomy): domain Bacteria; phylum Chloroflexota; class Limnocylindria; order Limnocylindrales; family CSP1-4; genus JAFMJV01. Next base: position 43,247 of record CAVVYR010000005.1, read on the forward strand.
GCGTACGCTATGCCGTACGTACTAGGCACGCGAAGGGGCCCGATGGCAACCGTCAGCACAACCGAGGCGAGGAAGGACCTCTACCGCCTCGTCGACCAGGTCCAGGACACACACGAGCCGATCCAGATCAATGGCAAGCGTGGCAACGCGGTGCTCGTGAGTGAAGCTGACTGGCAGGCCTTGCAGGAGACGCTCTTCTTGGTCTCGATCCCCGGCATGCGTGAGTCCATCCTCGAGGGCATGGCAACCCCTCCGGACGAGCTCGAGGATGAGCCCGGCTGGTGAGATGGCGCCTCGTCTACACACGCGCGGCGCAAAAGGATGCGAGGCGACTCGCCGCTGCAGGGCTCCGGGACCGGGCGCAGGCCCTGCTCGAGCTACTGGCCGATGACCCCTTTCGGAGCCCTCCGCCCTTCGAGAAGCTCGTAGGTGACCTCGCCGGCGCCTACTCACGACGGATCAACATCCAGCACCGGCTGGTCTACCAGGTCCTCCCGCAGGAACGGATCGTCAAGGTCCTACGGATGTGGTCGCACTACGAGTAGGAATGAGCTAGAAGGGTGGTCGGGGCGAGAGGGGTGGCGCCAGCTTGACCCACCTGCGGTTCCGGCCGCGATTCGTGCTCGAGAACCGGACTCCGGCGGCGAGATCGTGGCCCGCTGCGTACCGGAAGGCCGGCTGATGGCGAGGCAGCGGCCGACCCGCCGGCAGCTCGAGGTCCTGCGGGCGTACATCCGGGTGGGGTCAGTGGCGGCCGCCGCCTACGAGCTCGGCATCAGCGAGACGACGGTGCGTCAGCATCTCTCGGGGTTGTACCGGCGGACGGGGTGCTTGAACGCGGCGCAGGCGGCATACTGGCTGGGCAGCGGCCGGATCGGTCTCGATGTGGCCGGGTCCGACCTGACCATCTGATGCACCGCCTGGTCGTGCTGGGTAGTCCGAGCCTTGGAGCACGATGACCGAAACCGATCCGCGTATAGGGCCGGCGGCGGTACCGCCGACTGGGTTCCTGTGGTCGCGAGTGTGGTGGCGCCTGCTGGGCCTGTCACTTGGGCTCGGGCTTCTCAGCACCATCGGCGCCCTCGTCTTCGTGGGGCTCGTCCAGGTGGGGACCGACATCGTCTGGGCCGATGGCCCTACGTCGGCAAACCTCTTCAGCGGCTCGCCGCTGATCGTCGTGATCATGACCGTGGCCGGAGCCTTGGTGGGACTGATCTACCGGTTCGTACCAGCTGTCGGGGCCCCGGATGTGTTCGCGGCCATCGTCACGGGCCGACTCGATCCGCGGCCGGTGCCGGGGGGCCTGCTGGTCGCGCTAGCCACGCTCGTGGGCGGCTTCAGCCTGGGTCCTGAGGTGCCGACCGGGATGCTGGCCGGCGGCACCGCCTCGGCCGTCGCGGATCGGCGAGACTGGGACTTGACGACGCGGAAAGTGACGCTGGGCTCGTCGGTGGCGGCTACCTATGCTGGTCTCTTCACTTCGCCCTTCGTCTCGGTGATGCTCCTGCTCGAGCTGGCGCAGTCGCGCTACGTGGTGTCACTCGCGTTCCTGGTCATCCAGGCCGCGGCGGCGCTACTCGGATTCGCGGTGTTCTTCGCCGTCGGTGGCTTCTCCAGCCTGCTGGCGTCGCTGTCGCTGCCTGACTACCAGCTGGAGCTGTGGCACTTCGCGGCGGCCGCTGTGATCGCCATCGTCGCGGTCGGCCTGGGAGTACTGACCGCCGTCTTCGCCTCGCTCTTCCGACGCCTTGCTGCGCCACTCGCCGAGCGAGTCGTCCTGCGTGGTGCCTTGGCGGGTCTCGGCCTGGGCCTCTTGGGGATGGCCGTGCCGCTGACGCTCTTCTACGGCGCCTCGGCGCTGCCGCAGACGACAGCGGACGCTGCCGAGATCGGAGCGGCGGTCCTGGTGATCTCTCTGGTAGCGAAGCTCGCGGCCATGACGGCTGCGCGGTCGTTCGGCTTCATCGGCGGTCCGATCTTTCCACTCGTTTTCGCCGGCGCGGCTCTCGGCGCAGCAGTCAACGTCATCGTGCCTGACATCCCCGCGGAGCTGGCCGTCACCGCAGGGATGGCGGCGATCCCGGCGGCAGTGCTTCCGCTGCCACTGGCGTTGGGAGTGCTGGCCGTCGTCATCGCCGGGACATCCTTCGAGCTCGTCACGCCCGCGCTGACCGCTTCCCTGCTAGCCACGACGATCGTCCGGGGCGTCAGGCGCACCCAGGGCTACGGCGAGCCCGGCTAGAGCCGGGCGCGGACCAACCACCCTCGTCCGCGTGCCCATCCGCGGAAGGGCCAGGTGGTTGGCCTCGACACGCGAGAGGTCGGCGTCATGAGCGATGCCAGGCGAAGGCCTACGCGCCGTCAGCTCGAGGTCCTGCGCGCCTACATCCGGGCCGGCTCCGTGGTGGCGGCGGCCTACGAGCTCGGCATCAGCGAGACGACCGTGCGGCAGCATCTCTCAGGCCTGTACCGGCGGACGGGCTGCGTGAACGCTGCGCAAGCGGTGTACTGGCTGGGGTCGGGACAGTTGGGTGGAGGGCACATCGACGCAGCCATCCACGGCGTCGGCAACGTGCCCTCCGCGAGGACCGAGGATCCATCGAGAAATCCCGGCCGCGCAGGGGCTGGCCTCAGGGGGTGACGATGGCGAAGTCCGGGTCGGGAGCTTCGAGCACCGCGGTAAGTCGCCCGAGCACACCGGTATCACCCTCGGTGGTCATGCCTTCGGTCTTGCCGGCGAGCAGGCCCACCAGCACCGCCCTCGGCAGACGGAGCACGAGGTCGGCACCGTCCGCTGGTGCCTGACGGTGTACCAGCACACCGTTGCGCAGGTCCAGCCGATACGACTCTCCCGCGTCGGTGATCTCGACACCGATCGAGAGGCGCTCGCCCCAAGCCCTTGGGCCGTCGACGCGGATGGCGATGGCATCGAAGACCTGCTGCGGCGAGAGGGCCGCGAACATGTCCGGCGACGCGGCCTCGGTGGGCGTGCCGAAGTTGCCCTTGCGCAGCTCGGTGGCACCCGCGAGGTAGGCGCTCCGCCACGTGCCGTTCTCCGAGCCGAAGCCGAGCTGCTCGAAAGTGTCCGCCTGGAGCGCTGACGCGGCCGCATGGGTCGGTTCGGTGAACAGGACGTGGTTGAGGATCTCGGCCGCCCAGCGGTAGTCGGTCGCGTCGAAGGCCTCCTGCGCCACGGCCACGACCTTGTCGGCCCCGCCCATGGCCTCGACGTAGCGCTTGCCGGCTTCCTCGGGCGTGTGCTGCCAGAGGTGCGCGGGATTCCCGTCATACCAGCCCATGTAGCGCTGGTAGATGGCCTTCACGTTGTGGCTCACCGAGCCGTAGTAGCCACGGGCGTGCCAGGCGTTCTCGAGCGCCGGCGGCATGACGATGGTCTCGGCGATCTCACTGCCCGTGAGCCCGGCGTTGAGCATGCGCAGCGTCTGGTCGTGCAGGTACGCATAGAGGTCACGCTGCAGTGAGAGGAACCCGACGGCCCGCTCCTGTCCCCACGTCGGCCAGTGGTGGGAGGCGAAGACGACCTCCATCCGCTCGCCGAAGCGGTCGATGGCCTCGGTCAGGTAGCGCGACCAGATCCTCGGGTCGCGGACCAGCGCTCCGCGGATGGTGAGGATGTTGTGCAGGTTGTGGGTCGCGTTCTCGGCCATGCACAGCGCCTGACGGTCGGGGAAGAGGACGTTCATCTCGGCGGGCGCCTCGGTCCCAGGCGTCAGCTGGAACTCCATCCGGATGCCGTCGACCTCCCGGGTCTCGCCGGTGGCGGTGATCGAGTCGGTGGGGATGATGAGCGTGACTGTTCCGGTCGAAGTCGTCTGGCCTAGGCCGGCACCGATCTGACCGGTGGCGTCCCGTTGGAGGGCGGCACCGTACATGTAGCCCGCGCGCCGGCCCATGGCCGTGCCGGCATAGACGTTCTCGGCGACCGCGTGCTCGACGAAGTGCTCGGGCGCGATGATCACACACTTCCCGGCGTCGACGTCGGCCTGCGTGGTGACGCCCTTCACGCCACCGAAGTGGTCGACATGGCTATGCGTGTAGATGACTCCGACGACCGGCCGATCGCCACGATGCTCGCGGTAGAGCGCCAGCGCAGCCCTTGCGGTCTCGGTGCTGATGAGCGGATCGATGACGATGACGCCGGTGTCGCCCTCGATGAAGCTGATGTTGGAGAGGTCCATGCCCCGCACCTGGTAGACACCGGGGACGACCTCGAAGAGCCCGTCCATGGCCACGAGCTGCGACTGTCGCCAGAGGCTGGGGTTGGCCGTGTCGGGCGCAGGCCCCTCGAGGAAGCCGTAGCTCGAGTTGTCCCATACGACGCGCCCGTCATCGGCCCTGACGACGCAGGGCTCCAAGCGTCCGAGGAGCCCTCGCCTCGCGTCCTCGAAGTCGGCGGTGTCGTCGAAGGGCAGTGCGGTCGCGGGGGACGATCGGTCAGCCATCGGGCGGGTCTCCTTGTGGTGCGCTTGGACTCCGGCCCCCGGGTCCGGGGGCCGCTGCGGTCGATGCCGAGCGATGCACCTCGCTCGCGCGAAGCTCGGCCAACAGTTCCTGCCCGCGCCGATGGCCGTGCTCGAGATCGGCACCGACGTGCGAATCCCTGGACAGGACGTTCGCGGGACCGAGACGCTCGAGGAACTCGGTCGGATCGAGTGTCTCACGAGCGACAGCGCTGATGCCCACAAGGACCAGGGCACTCCCATGCGCGGCGAGCTTCGCGTGGTACTTGCCCAGCTCCTTGAGCATCGTGCTCGAGAAGGAGTCCAGCACGCCGACGTCGAGGACGAGCATCCCGGGGTGGGCAGGGTCGGCCATCGGGAGTCGCTCGGCGACGGTCGGGACATCGGCGAAGAAGTCGGGGCCGGCATAGCGCACGAGAAGGGGTCGGTCCGGGGGGAGGGTCGAGGGGATGTCCGTGCTCATCGCGGTCGAGGACCATCTCCATACCGCCGGGGTCGTCGTCCTCTTCGCCGATGAACGCCTCCTCTCCTCGGACCCGGGTTCCTGGGACCAGTTCATCCGCGAGGCCCACGAGGCCGAGGCGTACAGCCGGAAGCTCTCCAAGCGTGTGAGCGAGGGCTACGCCGCCAAGCGGAGGAGGCTCGGCATCCCCGGCGGCAGCAAGATGCCCTACGGTCTCATCCGGGAGGGCAAGCCCTCGGTCCTGCGGGTGGACGAGGCGCAGGCTGCCGTCGTCGTGAAGGCCTACCAGCTCGCGGCCGCCGGGTCCACCGACTGGGAGGTGGACGCCCAGACCGGGCTCGCCAAGACCCACGTGTCCGAGGTCCTCGCCAACCCCATCTACGCCGGCCGGCTGCGCACCGGGGAGGTGGCAGCCATCGCCCCGATCGTCGACCCCTCGCTGTGGTCGACCGTCCAGACCCGACGGGAACGCCGAAGGACCAGGACGCCGGGGCGCATCGTGAAAGGCCGGTACGCCCTGCGCCTCTGCTGTGCGAGCTGCGGGAAGCGAAGGGGCGACCGACGCGTCGGCAGCTCGAGGTCCTGCGGGCCTACATCTCCGCAGGGTCCGTGGCGGCCGCCGCGTACGAGCTCGGCATCAGCGAGACGACGGTGCGACAGCATCTTTCGGGGTTGTATCGGCGGACGGGCTGCCTGAACGCGGCGCAGGCGGCGTACTGGCTGGGAGCGGCGATGAGCGGGTCACCACGCTGACACGCGAGAAGCGCGGGCGGCACGGATGAGCATGCGCGAACGGCGGTCCACTCGGGCCCGTAGAGTCTGGGTGAGAGGTGGGTAGGCCGGGCAGAAGCACTCCCTTCAGTGGTTGCCAACGGTTTGCGCCCACCACGCACACCGAAGCCGTGGACCTCAGAGCTGGCGCACCCGGAGGAACGGGAGAGCCAACATGAGGACGGTGGCCAGCGGCCCCGGCCATCCTTGAGGCCAGCAAACGGCAGGTCCTCGGTCCAGATCCGAGTGTCGGCCCCAGCGCCTTGAACGAAGAAGCCGGCCGCTAGGCCGGCTTCTTTCATCGAGATGCGCTGGCGGAAGGCCTGCGCATCGGTGTTGGCCGATCAGGCCTCGGCGGGAGCCTCGGTCTCCTCCGGAGCTGCCTCTGCGACAGCCTCCAGAGCCTCGTCGGTCACGTCGATGGCTTCTACCGCGCCACCGAGCTCAGCGAGCTTGCCGGTGATCGCACCAGCCTCTGCCGCGGTCGCGAGCACCCCGACGGCTGCCTTGCCTCCGGTCAGCTCCGCGCCGATACGGGCCTTGTCCGCATCGCTCATGCCCAGACCCTTGTGATGGAAGGCGCCAAGGATGCCGCCGCCGACCACGCCGGCCAGCAACGCCGGGGGCGCCACGACCGCGAGGAGGAGGCCGATGCCGGCGCCCTTCGCCTTGCTGCGCGAGCCCATCTTGTGGGTCTTCAGCGCACCCTTGTCATCAAGGACGAGCACACCGATGGAGGTGAGCTTCACCTCATCGCTTGCCTTGTCCCATGCCTTCAGCGACTCGACCGCCGCGTCAGCTGCAGCCTCGTCCGCAAAGACCCCCAAGACCACCTGATTCTCAGCCATGTTCGTTGCTCCTTCGACCTGTCGTTAGTGCGACGGAGGACGTCTCCGTTGCGCGACTCGACCGGCGGCCGAGGCGCTGTGCGCGATGAGCTGATCTCGATCGAGCAGAACCTCAAGACTACCCCAGTGGGCTTCGTCGCCACCGATGCCGCCCGGATCGGGCTCACCATTGACGGACAGGCCGTGCGGCCGGCAGGTCATCGGCCGGTCCACATCGGCGCGTGGTCGTGCGATTCGAGCGCCCCGTAGCACCGAGGGCGTGCACGGCCGTCCTCCCCTCCTGCATCCGCGTCGGGCCGGGTCGGCGCAGGGAGTTCCGACCGATCACACTCCGAGGGACCCCGCGAAACCGCGACGGGGCCGCCGAAGATGTGGCCCGACGTCTACCGGAAGCAGCCTCGTGACTAGGCGCCAGCGGCCCGCTCGCCGCCAGCTCGAGGTCCTGCGCGCGTACGTTCGGGCTGGCTCCGTGGCGGCCGCCGCCTACGAGCTCGGCATCGGCGAGACGACGGTCCGCCAGCACCTCTCTGGGCTCTACCGGCGGACGGGCTGTCTGAATGCGGCGCAGGCAGCGTATTGGCTGGGCAGCGGCCGAATCGGTCTCGATGTGGGCGGGTCCGACCCGACCGGTCAAGGTTGATGAGGTTCGACGGTCTCCCGCGTCAACTGTGCCGATGGAGATCGTCGGGGCGGATATCATGATGTTGAAACCATCTCAGGCACAGAACCGATGCGGCATACGTTCGTGACCGGAACGCATTGACGCGATCCCTCCATCGGCGGTGCCCCTCGTATACCAAGCCATTCGAGGCAGACCCCACCTGAAAGGGACACACATGGTTCACAAGCACACCTCTCAGGACGATTTCCTCGATCCGGCATACGCCGGTCGCCTCAGCCACGTGCCCGTCCCCAGGTACCGCATGCCCGATGGCGAGGCACCGGCAGAAGCGGTGTACCGGCTTATCCATGACGAGCTGCTGCTGGACGGCAGCTCGCGCCTGAACATGGCCACATTCGTGACGACGTGGATGGAGCCTGAGGCCCAGCGGCTGATGGCCGAGTCGTTCGACAAGAACATGATCGACAAGGACGAGTACCCGCAGACGGCCGAGATCGAGCGCCGTTGCGTGAACATCGTCGCGAACCTGTTCCACGCCCCGACGGACGGAGACGCCATCGGGGTCTCCAGCATCGGTTCGAGTGAAGCGGTGATGCTGGGCGGTCTGGCGATGAAGTGGAAGTGGCGCCAGCGACAGGAAGCGGCTGGCAAGCCGACCGATCGCCCCAATATGGTGATGGGCTCCAACGTCCAGGTGGTGTGGGAGAAGTTCTGCAGGTACTGGGACGTCGAGCCCCGCTACGTGCCGGTCGCGGAGGACCGCTTCGTGGTCGATCCCGCCGAGGTCATGGCGCACGTGGACGAGAACACCATCGGTGTCATCCCCATCCTGGGCACCACCTACACCGGTGAGTTCGAGCCTATCAAGGAGATCCACGATCGCGTGGTCGCCTACAACGCTGAGCATGGGACCGACATCCCCATCCACGTCGACGCGGCCAGCGGTGGTTTCGTGGCGCCGTTCCTGCATCCGGACCTGGAGTGGGATTTCCGCCTGCCGCAGGTCAAGTCCATCAACGTGTCGGGGCACAAGTACGGGCTGACCTACCCCGGCATCGGCTTCGTCATCTGGCGCTCGGCCGATGACCTGCCCGAGGACCTCATCTTCCACGTGAACTACCTGGGCGGCGACATGCCTACCTTCACGCTGAACTTCTCTCGGCCGGGCAACCAGATCGTGGGCCAGTACTACAACTTCGTGCGCCTCGGCTTCGACGGCTACCGCCGCATCATGGAGTACCTGCGCGACGTCGCAGTCCACCTGTCGGGCGCCATCGCGAAGATGGGGCCCTTCGAGGTCGTCAGTGACGGCTCTGCCATCCCGGTGCTGGCATTCAAGGTGAAGGACCCCTCGAGGTTCACCGTGTTCCATGTGTCCGAGCAGCTCCGCATGGGCGGCTGGCAGGTGCCTGCATACACCATGCCCGCGAACGCCACCGACGTGGCCGTGATGCGCATCGTCGTGCGGGAGGGCTTCGGGCTGGATCTGGCAGACAACCTGCTGGCAGCCATCGCCAAGGCCGTAGCGCACCTCGAACAGTACCCGCCGGCGCATCCGGAACCGGAGTCAGGCTTCAGTCACACCTGACCCTCGACCACCTGATGGTGCTGGGGCGCTCGCGGGGCTGGGATGCGCTGGCGGCGTGAGCTGGGCTGGCATCCGCGCGACCTGGGATGGCGGATCGCCGCGTTCTTCATGGTCGGCTCGTTCCTGTTCGCGCTGGGGTCGTTCCCGCCGTACTGGGGCCTGGTCGACGCGCGCGTCGTCGGTCTCACCTTCGTCGTCGGCTCGCTGTTCTTCACTTCGGCCGGCTACAGCACGCTCTACCAGGTCATCAACGGTGCCGACGAGCCGGGCTCGGACGCCCGTGCGCGACCCCGCTACTGGGACTGGCAGCCGCGGAGCATGGCCTGGTGGTCGGCGGTCGTGCAGCTCATCGGGACGCTGCTCTTCAACCTGAACACCATCGACGCGCTGCGCACCACGCTCACGGTCGAACAGACGAACCGCCTCGTGTGGGCCCCCGACTTCTTCGGCTCGATCGCCTTCCTCGTCGCCAGCCACCTGGCCTGGCTGATGGTGTGTCGCCGTCTGTGGTGCGTGCGGCGAGACGACACGGACTGGTGGATCGTGGGCCTGAACTACCTGGGCTCGATCTTCTTCATGGCCGCGGCGATCACCTCGTTCACGCTGCAGACGACCGGCGAGGTGGTGAACATCACCATCGTCAACCTGGGGACCTTCCTGGGCGCGGTGTGCTTCTTCGTGGGCGCCTATATGCTCCTCCCACCCAAGACCACCGAGCCGAGTTCGACCGGCGGGAGGATGTAGCCATCGGGTGGGGCGCTCGTGACATCGTCGATCACCGTGCTGCGGAGCCAGCCGTCGGCCATGGCAGCACACTGCCTCGCGGCGCGTGCAGAATCAGCTCGCGACCGAGCGAGCGACGGTGGCGGTCTTCTAGGCTAGGCCGATGACGGACGTCGGGGAGCAGGCGACCGCACGCGAACGACCACTCGGTGTGGTCGTCATCTCGCTGTTCCTGCTGGTCGACGCGGCCCTGACCATCGGCCAGGTGGTGCTCGACACCGACCTGAGCACGCGCGTCGACACCCTCATCGAGATCAACGCGTGGATGCCGGCCATCGTGGTCGGGCTGTCGGTCGCGAAGGCGCTGGCCGCGGTCGGCATGTGGCTCGGCTACCGCTGGGCCTGGGTCCTAGCCATGCTCTCGGTCGGCGCCAACCTGCTCCTGGCCTTCTACGTCTATTGGGTCGGCGATCCCGCCTACGCTCCGATGGCCCTCAACGTGGTCATGGCCTTCTACCTCAACCAGGGCGCCGTGCGCGTCTACTTCGAGCGCGGCAGCCAGACGGACGCCGCCGAGCCGGTCGGCCGATGACAGGCGACCGCGACGAGCTCGAGCTGCTGCGGGCCTACGAGCCCATCGTCCGCTACACCGACGGCGAGCTGTTCTTCCCGACCGCCGTCGAGGGCTATCTGGCCGAGTGCGACCTGTTGGTGGGCACCTCCCAGGACGACGCCCGTGTGCTGGTCTCCCAGGGCGAACTGACGCCGGAGCGGCTCATCTCCTACGGCTCGCCGGTGGGTGAGAGCCTCTACCTGCGGCTCGTGCAGCATCCGCTCAGCGGCTCCGAACTGCGCCGCTGGCGCAATCGGCCCGATCGCGTCCCGTTCAGGGCGCCTGGCCGGCTGGCCCGGGTGGGCTTGTTCGCCCGCCTCGTGGACGCCGGCTTCACGGCCTCGCTGCTGTTGCGCGGCTCCGTTCCCGGCGGCACGGCCGCTGCGGCCCAGATCAAGTATGAGCGAGCCAGGGCTCAGGACCCCCGCTACGTGTACCACGGTCGCGTCGTGCGGCAGGACGGATGGATCTGCCTGCACTACATGTTCTTCCACTACATGAACGACTACCGTTCCACCTTCTACGGTGTGAACGACCACGAGGCCGACTGGGAGCAGGTCTTCATCTACCTCGAGGACGCGCCCGACGGTGTGCAGCCCGTCTGGATCGCTGCGGCAGCGCACGACTACACCGGCGATGAGCTGCGACGTCGCTGGGATGATCCGACGCTCGAGAAGGATGGGGACCATCCGGTCATCTGCGCCGGTGCCGGCTCCCACGCGTCCTACTTCGAGCGTGGCGAGTACCTGACCGAGGTCCCCATCCCGGCCTTCCGCGGCCTGGGCAGCTTCCTTGATGTCGTCCGGGACTTCTGGCGAAACACGCTGCGCCAGCCCGACCCCGGCGACCTGCGGGCGACCCTGTCGGCGGCGCTGTCCGTCCCCTTCGTGGACTATGCTCGCGGGGACGGCAAGTGCGTCGGGCCAGGTCAGCCGGATGCCTGGACGCCGGTCCTCATCGACGATTCGACCGACTGGGTGACCGGCTACCGCGGCCTGTTCGGGCTCGATACGCACGATCGCTTCGCCGGCGAACGGGCGCCGGCCGGACCCAAGTACAACCGTGATGGGACCGTACGCCAGTCATGGAACGACCCCCTTGGTTTCGCCGGGCTGGGCAAGACGGCACCCCCGTTCCAGCAGCCGCAGGAGATCCGTCGGCGGGTCGATGAGCTGGGGACCGAGGCTGACGAGGTCGAAGCGGAGGTCGCGCGCCTGAGCAGCGAACTGCCGGGCCTGCAACTCGAGGTCCGCGCCCTCGCCGGATACGGTGCGACCAGCAAGCTCCACGAAGAGCGCGCTGCCGCCCTCGCGGCCGGGGAATCCGAGCTGGCCACCTTGCGAGCCCGCCAGGCCAGCATCACCGATACGACGTCCGCCCTGGAGCGTGAACTCGCGGCCATCGAGGCCGGCGACCGGGGTGATCCCCAGGGCCATCTGCGGCATCCGCATCGTCCCGTCCCCCCGGAGGAAACGCGTTACAACCTGGTGGTCGAGCTGTGGTCTGCGGTCAGCGTGGGTCTGCTCCTGCTGTTCATCGTCGGGCTCGTGTTCTTCCGGTTGGTGCCCTGGTGGGTCGCCCTCATCGTGGGTTTCGCGGGCTACATCGTCATCGAAGCGGCGCTGCGGCGCCGCCTTACCACGCTGTTGATGCGCGGCGTGCTCGTGCTGGCGATCTTCGCGGCGGTGCTGCTCATCTACGACTTCCGCCTGTACCTCGTGCTCGCCGCGGTGGCCGGGCTGGCGCTCATCGTGGTCACAGACAACGTGCGTGAGGTCTCGAATCGCTAGTCAGCGGCCGGAGCGAGGACGTCCTACACACCTGGCGCATGCGTGGTGCTCGTCCTCCGCGGGCTCATCCAGGGGTCGCGAGAGGCACCGCCTGCCGAGGAGCGCACCGACACGGTCTGCGGCGCCGATTCGGGTCACCGAGAGTGGTCGCGCCTACATGTCAGCGGCGCGATGGCACCGAGCGGCGGGAGCACGTATCCGGGCAACCAGATGTGCAGACGCCGGAGGCTGGTGGTGTCATCTACTCACAAGGCGCCAAGTTCGGTGGTCATTCCCTCTACCTCAAGGACGGTCTGCTCAAATACCTCTACAACTTCGCCGGGATGGACGAGCAGATGGTCGTCTCGAGCGAGAAGGTCCCGACCGGTGAGCATGTCCTTGCCGCAGCGTTCGAACGAGTAGGCTCGGACATGCCGACCCACGGAACGCTGACCCTTCTCATCGATGAGAAGGTCGTCGGCTCGACGCAGATCAAGACGCAGCCGGGATCGTTCTCGCTCGCCGGCGAAGGCCTGAATGTGGGCAAGGACGGTGGAGAGCCGGTGACCGATGACTACGCGGGAGAGCGCCCATGGTCGTTCACCGGCGGCTCGATCAAACACGTGATCGTCGATGTCTCGGGTGCGCCCTACATCGATGTCGAGAAGGAAGCGATCGCGATGATGGCTCGCGAGTAGGGCCGGCCGACCAGGGGCCCAGTCCCGCTCGCGATAAGTTGGGGGTCGACCGATGAGCCAGGTTCGGCCCCAAGCGATGTGGGGATGGACTCGGCAGTAGCCGTCGCCTGGCCGCGACCACCTCCACGGCGCCGAACGCCGGCGATACCGCTCGAAGCCCAGTAGGGAGTGACGAGCAGGACCTGCGAGGCTCCCCCTCAGCCGCTAGACATCCAGCGCCCGAACAGTGCGAGGATCAGTCCGAGGATCACGTGGCCGGCGAGATCGGCCGGGAGGAACCGACGGAAGCCCATGCCCATGGTGCCCGCGGTGATGGATGCGAACGTCGTCAGCGGGTTCGGCAGCAGTGAGAGCGTGAAGATGGTGGGAAAGCCGTGAAGTTCGACGAACCGCGCTGTCCGGTCCTGCGCACGGCGTAGGGCCACTGCTACGCGGCCGGCGTGCCGTGGCGTCTGTGACTCAACCGCATGGCCCGCAGCTGCGGCTGCGCTGACGTAGAACGACAGCTGCCCTAGCGCCATGGCGACACCTCCCACCAAGCCGACAAGGATCGTGGCATCGCCGGCGCCCTGGTGCACGATCATCGTCCAGCCCACGAGCCTGAGGCCCGGGATCGGCACAAGGAGTCCGCCGTTGCCGATCCAGTTCGCCAGGAAGAGGCCGAGCCACGCGACCAGCGAGATGCCAGGCTCTAGGGACCTAGCGAGATCGAGAGCGATGAGGGTGCCTACGATCGCCCCTCCGAAGCCCACAACGAGACCCAACCGTCGCCTCGTGGAATCCGAGAGCTGCCCCGCGAGTCTCCGGTCGACCCTGAGGAGCCAGTCGGGCGGACGGTCGTCATGGTCACTCAGCGGGGGTGGCGGCGGCCCGCTCGACCTCGACTCCTCCGAGCTGCGCGAACGGTTCTCTGAGCCAGTTCCGTCGGTCACGAAAGGTCGACTACCTCCTGGGGTCAGCCGAGCGCGCAGTGTCACTCCAGTGCTCTGTCGTAGATCTCTGCGGTCGGCGTGTCTCCTCGAACTGCCGTGTGCAGACTGGTTGCGCCAGACGGCTGAGTCAAGTCTGGACCCAGGTCGCCGGTACGCGCCAAGCGCATCGTCACCAACGATCAGGCGGTATGCCTAGCTGCTCCTGCGCTGGCGAGCATCACTGCCGGCCGGGCCCGTGCCGGCTGAGATCGAAGGCCGCGCGGCTCAGGTGCTGCCGACGACCTGAACCGATGGGGCGATCAGCTCCGGTCTGCCAGTGATGCATCAGCGGCCGCTGCAGCCTCAGCCAAGAAGGCTGCGGCCACAGATCCATAGATGTGCTCCTCGCCGATGCGCTTCACGAGACCAGTGACTTGCATCCGGTCACGTGTGGCGCCCTTGACCTGTGCGAGCACAAGACTGCAATCACGGTCGTGCAGATCGTCGAGCAACTGCGTCAACATCTCGACCGTGCTCACGTCGAGGTCACCGGTTGCGCCGATGTCCACCACGACGACCGATGGCCGCGGCGATCTGTCGTCGACATGGCCCAGGAGGACTGCACGAGCGACATCGACATTGAAGAAATAGAGCGGCGCATCCAGGCGCACCAGGAGCAGCCCGGACGCCTCCTCAGCCTCCGGATGCCGGGCCACATCCCCGAAGGTGAGCCGATCGCCGCTCGGCAGGCGCCCCAGTACGGCCACATAGGGACGGCTAGCGCGATAGAGCAGCAGCGCGATGGAGATGAGAATCGCGAAGATCAGGCCTCCGACCAGGCTGGTGGTCAGGACGCCGAGCATCGTGATGATCGCCAGGACCCCGTCGGCTTGACGCCAGCGCCAGTACCGCCTCACCTCGTCGATCCTGATGAGCCGAATGACGGAGCTGATGACGATGGCACCCAGGACGGCGAGGGGCAGGTTCCGGAACATCCACACCAGGAACATCCCCGTGATCAGGACAAGCCCGGCCAGCACCAGCGACGAGAGCTGCGTTCGCGACCCGGATGACTCGCCGGAGGCGGTCTGCGCCAGGCTGCCATCCACGACGAAACCACTGAACAATCCGGCCGACACGTTCGAGGCGCCCAGGGCCACGAGCTCCTGGTCCGGGTCGATCTCGTACTTGTGTTTCTGCGCCTGCGTACGCGCCGTCGCGATCGACTCGGCGGCTGCCAGGAAGACGATCCCCGCGGAGCCGACGAGCAGGTAGGTCAGGTCCCCGAGGCCGACCCCGGGAAGGCGCGGGATGGGTACGATGGCCGAGACCTCGCCGATGACCTCGACGCCGCGGTCGGTCAGGTCAAAGATGACCACGAGCGCGATACCGGCCACGACCGTGACCAGCGCACCGGGGATACGCCGATCGAAACGCCGCAGGCCGAGGATGAGGACCAGCGCCCCCGTGCCGATAGCCAGCGTCCATGGGTCGATCAGGTCCAGCGCGTCGACCAGACCGACCAGTTGGTCGAAGACGCTGCCCCCCACCGCCGCTACGCCAAATAGCTTGGGCAGCTGGCCGACCACGATGGTGATGGCCAGACCGATGAGGAACCCGGTCACGACCGGCTTGGCGAGGAACTGCGAGATGAAGCCCAGGCGCAGCGCGCCGGCGATGAGGAGCAGCCCTCCGACGACGAGCGCGAGCGCGGCGCTGAGCGCCAGGAAGCGTGCCGGATCGGCTCCGGCGATGGGCTGCACGACCGCGAACGACATCACGGCCATCGTCGACGTGGCCGTGACCTTGAGATGGCGGCTCGAACCGAAGACAGCGTACAAAGCGAGCCCGGCGGCCGCGGTCATGAGCCCGTACTCGGGGGGGACCCCCGCGAGAGCGCCGTAGCTCAGCGCCACTGGCACAGCCACGGCCCATAACCAGGCCCCCGAGAGCACGTCGGCACGTAGGTCGGCGGGGTCGTACTTGGGCAGCCACTCGAGGATCGGGACGTACTTGGGTAGCGCAGCGCGCAAGGCGGCACGCCGCGGTGTGCGGTCGCCCGGAGCGCCCTGCCCGCCGACCTGCGAGGCGGGAACCTTCATCTGCGCTCCTCTCCGATCATGCCGTGGCCCGCGTCACTCTAACGGGTGGTCGTCGCCCGAATCGCCTGGCCCGAGATCTCCGCGCTCGTTCTGGCTCATACAAGAGCGTGCCCTTCGCGGTCGCCTTCGGCGAAGACCTCTCGACGGCGCGATCACTCGTGCCGAGGCTGTCACTGCGCTTGAGGCGGTCCACGACGGCCCGAGCCGGTCTAATACATCCACGCCCTGGGTGGTGACAGGGCAGCGAAGAGGGTCCTCGGCACTCGCCTCGCCGCCGACATCAAGCTGGGCACGCCGGAGGTGATCCTCTACGAGGGCGGCCCGGCCGAGGACCGAGCCGGATCGGCCGGCCGGTCATCAGGATCAATGGAAGCAACGGATGGAAGCAGCGCCGGCGGACACTGACGGACGATCGGCCCCACCATTCCCCTGATCCGAGCGCGAGTGCGGTCAGCGGCCTCCGGCTGGAGACCAGCATGTGCGTTTCGAGCGTAGTTGGCCCCTCCGCTACCGCCGACTCGGCGCGCTGTGTACCGTGTCCACGCACGAACCCTCGTCGGGGCGTAGCGCACATGCCGCATACGACATCCGTACGGCTTCCCGAACATCCGTACGACGCCTCGCTTGACGCCACCCTGACCGCCCCGTAGACCGGAGACGTGCACGGACGTCCTCCCCTCCTCCATCCGCGTCGGGCCGGGACGGTGCGCCGAGCCCGGCCGACGCGCCTTCGCCGATGAGCCCGCTCGAGTTCGTCCTCTTCGGCGTCGCCTGCTACCTCTTCGGCCTCGTCACCGGTGCCGTCGTCATCCCCTGGCTCGTGGACCGGGGCCTCTTCCCGGTCCGCCGGCATGGGCGATGACCGTGATCCACCGTCGGAGTACCGCTGGGCTCGCGGGGTCTCGGCGGTCCTGCTCATCGCGGTGGTCGTCCTCGTCGTGGTCCTCGACGTCATCGTCGAGGGCTATGACGTGAGCCCGCCGGTGCTCGTGCCGCTGCTCCTGACCGCGGCTGGGCTGCTCTCGGTCGACCTGCCGAGGGTGCGCGGCTGATGGCGACGTTCGAGCGGACCGGACCCCTACGGCTCGAGCGACAGCTCGACGGCTCGGCCACCGGGGCGTTCCTCGGGCGCTTCGCCCACCTGGTCGAGGTGGGTCCCGCCTGCTGGGTATGGACCGGCTCTCGCACGCGCTACCGCGAAGGCGAAGGGTATGGCCGTGTGAGCATCCGTGGGCGGATGGTGCTCGCTCACCGAGCCATCTACGAGGCCCTCGTGGGCCCCATCCCCGCGGGCCTGCAGATCGACAACCTCTGCCGCAACCGGCTCTGCGTCCGACCGGACCACCTCGAGCCCGTCACACCAGCCGAGAACATGCGGCGGCGAGTGGCCGCCAACGGACCGGCCACGCACTGCAAGCGCGGCCACTCCCTCGCGGACGCGTACCCACGGGGATCGTCGCGCCGATGTCGGACCTGCGCCCGCGCGGCCTGGCAGCGGGCGAACGCGAAGCAGGCGGCATCGCGCGAGCCCCGCAGCACGTGTCGCAACGGCCTCCACCCGTACACGGCCGGTGGCTGTCCCGAATGCAGTCGTGCCCGCTCGCTCCGCTGGTGGCGCCGCCAGCAGGCGGCCTGATGGTCCGACTCGTCACCCAGCTGACCGGTGCGGGGACCGCCTCGTTCGACTGCGGGCCGGCCACGACGGCGATGGCCGCCGACCGGGCCTCGGCTGGCCGGCTACGGCCCTCGATCCGGGTCGTGCG
This sequence comes from uncultured Chloroflexia bacterium, assembly GCA_963752475.1. GTDB lineage: Bacteria > Chloroflexota > Limnocylindria > Limnocylindrales > CSP1-4 > JAFMJV01. The sequence continues at coordinate 60,599 of CAVVYR010000005.1, forward strand.
GAGGAAGATGGGTGTGCCCAGCGGACCGACGAACCCGCGGGACTGGAAACGTGCCCTCGACGGCCTCGAGCGGGCCATGGCGCGCAAGGGCCTCCGGCCCATCCCCAGCCGCGTCGTCGTCGGGGGCCAGCTGTCGGACCTCCACGAGCTGCTGACCGAGAAGCGCCGCGGCGTGCTCCTCGCCATCGACTACGGCACCGTCGCACGCCTGGCACCGCGCCGCTGGTCGAGCACGAGCTACCGGGGCAACCACGCCGTCCTCGTCTCCGGCAGCCGCGAACGCGACGGTCGCGATGAGGTCCTGGTGTTCGACCCGCTCGCGGACGGACGCACCATCGGCGGCAAGCGCATGGTGCGTGGCCCCCGTTGGTGGCCGTGGTCACTCGTCGGGGCCGCGGCGGCGAACGTCAAGGACGGCGACGGAGAGCGCATCTACCCGGGGCGTGACCGCTGGCTCGGCGTCGTCGTCCGGCGCGCCGCGTCAGCGGAGCGGCCCGAGCCGCCCGACACCGAGCCGGAGCCGGAGGAGCCCCCGACGTCCGATGACCGGCTCGCCGATGCCCTCGATGCGCTCGAACGACAGATCGAGGGCCTCCAGGATGCCTACGAGCTCGTCCGCGCGGCCGCGGGTGAGGACAGTGCCAGCATCGGCGAGCCCGCCGACGGGGTGCGGCCATGACCCAAGCTGAGGCACCACCGCGCGAGGAGTCGACGTTCCGCTGGCTGTGGCGCTTCGGCCTGGTGCGGTCTGTCCTGGCCATCGGCTTCATCGGCGTGACCCTCATCCAGGCCGCGCTCGAACAGCTGCCCGACCCCTCCGAGCAGCAATGGAACCTCGCCGAGCTCGCCTTCGTCTTCTACTTCGCCACCGCGGCCGCACAAGGCATCGCCGCGCAGACCGCGGCGCAGGTGTCCGGCTCGACCGAGCGTCGGGATGGCGGCTCGGGCTGAGCATGGATGACCCGCTCCCGCGTCTGCGCCTGTCGAGGCTGCGAGGCCCACACCGGCGCCTGCGGCTGGCCCACGACGAACGAGCGCCGTTGCGACCGCTGCGGCCGCCCGGGCTTCGCGAACCGCTTCCGCCGCACACCCGACCACCCGGTGCGGCGGACGTCCGCCTGGCGACGGCTGGCGAAGCGGACGGTCGAGGCCCACGTCGCGGTCCACGGCTGGCGCTGTCCCGGCTGGCACCGCGAGCCGCACCCGGTGCGACCCGGCGAGCTCGCCGCCGACCATCCGGTGCCGCTCGTCCTCGGGGGCGAGGCGCTGCCGGTTCGTCCCGGCGTCCTCTGCTCGAGCTGCAACGCGCGCAAGGGGTTGAGCAAGCGGCGGCGCTGAGCGATGGTGCCGGTGATCGGACCGAACGGGTGCACACGGGCCCCCGCGGAGGTGCATGCTACGCCTGACGCGCCGGACGGCTAGCGGAGGATCGAGATGTCAACACAGCAACCTGTGCCCCGACCAGAGGGCGGACTTGGTCAGCGAACGCTTGTCATCGCTGTCGTGGTCGCCGCGCTGATGACGAGTGGAGCGAGCGCGCTGGGGCAGTCACCGGCGCCGGGGGATGGCGACACTACAGACGCCTCCACCGCGATCCCCATCCCCCTCACGTCACTTGGCGACCTGACCTCGCTGGAGGCGACCGCCACCTTGAGCGCCTCGGGCTCACTGATGGGCGAGGAGATGTCCGGTGACCTGACGGTGCAGCTCGTCGGCGATGAGCAGCAGCAGTACCGCATCGACATCACGGGCGACCTGCTCGGACCGGTCGCAGCCCAGGTCGGCGGCAAGCTGGTGAATCTCTTCCGGCCGAAGCAAGTCAGCGTCTACGTCGTGGAGGACGGCAACTACGTCGTCGTATCCGGGCTTACCGATCTCTGCATCCAGACGGAGGACACCGACGTCACGGAGGCCCTGAGCCAGCTCAGCCCACGGACCCTCATGGCCATCCTGACCGATAGCGACGTGGCCAACGGCATCCCCATCGGGGCCGAGTCCATCGACGGCGTCGCAGTCGACCACTACGTCATCGATGGGCCGACCTTCCTGACGGCGGCACAGGAGAGTAGCGACCCCGCCGTACAGACCTTCGGGCAGGCCCTGCGGAGCGCCGGCGACGCGGACATCTACATCGACACCGAGACGGGCTACCCCGTGCGCTACGAGGGCGCCTTCAGTGGAGCCTATGAGCCCGTTGGCCTCGACGGCGACTTCAGCGTGCGCATCGACCTGACCCAGGTCGGCACGGACAGCACCGTGACCCTGCCGAAGGCCTGCGCCACGCCCATCTCGATGTAGCCGGGCAGGGTAGGCGTATTCGTCATCCCGCCGGAGGGAGGCAGGGGTAGCCAGCTCGGCCGGGCGTCCTCTGCTCCGACTGCATCGCCTGCAAGGGCCCTGAGCCAGCGGCGGCGCTGTGCCCTGTGGGTAGCCCGGCGCTGACCCGGGCTACCCACAGGGCGCGGAGATGGGCGCACGGGGACCCCGTAGCGTGTTGCACGCGCGGCCGAGTTTCGCGGAATTACGCCGAGCGCTGAGCGTCGTCCGAGCGTGGCGGGCCGGCCACGGTTCTCCCACGAGCGCGACGGGGCGCCCACGTGGCGCGATGCCGGTCGAGGCGGCATCGGTGGCCAGCCCAAGCGAAAGGCCCCGGACGTTCGCCCGGGGCCCGTGGGGCGGCGGCCGGCCGCGCTAAGCGGCGTCGGCCTCCGTTGCGGCCGGGGCCGAGGCCTGGTCAGCCGTGGCGGCCTTCCGCGCCTCGCGCAGGCCCTTGACGTACGCGCGCCAGTGCTCGGTGCACATCGTGCCCAGACCGTCCTTGCGGGACGGCTGCTTCGGGAACTCGGCCACCGGTGCCTCGTGCGGCTCGATGCCGAAGCGGGCGCTGCCCGTGCAGCGGCGGAGTTCGGTCGAGGTCTTCTTCGTGGTCATCAGTGGTCTCCTTCCCATGGTTCGTTGAGGTAGCCGACGATGTCGGGGACCTCGGTTGGCGCGTGCTTGCCCTCCGCGAACAGGCGATCGGAGACGGCCCGTAGGGCACGGACGGCCTCGGCCATGTCACCGACATCGCCCCAGCGGAGTCCTTCTGGCCACTCGCCGTCGGCGAGGCGGTCATGGATGCGACCGGCGATCGCGATGGCCTCGAGCAGGAGCTGGTCGAACTCTGGAGTCGCAGACGAGGCGGTCACTGGAGTGCGTCCTCGATCTCGTCGAGCCAACCCTCGAGCGACTGGCCACCGCCCTCGTCGTAGCCGGTGCCCACGCGGTAGGCCTCGATTCGGTCGGTGCTCATGCCGGCGGAGCGCATCGCGCGCTGGACGCCCGCCCAGGCGTCTTGCCAGTCGCGCCAGGCCTGGCGGGCTTCCTCGAGCGCGTCATAGACCGCGTCGCGGGTGCCCGTGTCGGGCATGTTCCCGTAGCGGCGGTCGGCGCCGGGACCACGTGGGTCGTACCCGTGGCTGCGAATCATGTCGGTGTCCATCGGTGTGCTCCTTCCTACAGTCCGAACGAGGCGGCCAGCGCCTCGGACTCGATGGGTCCGGCCGCACGCACGAGTGCGGCGGCCTCCTCGACCTCGCGCTCGAACTCGGCTGCCGACAGCCCGTCGAGCGTCGGGTGCTCGAGGCGCATCCAGGCCTCCACATGGCGGGGGTCAAGGTCGCTCGTGTGCTCGGCGATGCGCCGCTGGTAGGAGGTCGGGTCGGTCTGGGTCATTCGGCGTACTCGCCCTCGTTGAAGAGCCAGTCGCTCAGGGCTTGGAGGTCGTGGCGCGTCTTCTCCATCGAGCCGACGGTGCCCCAATTGAGGGACTCGGGGTCGGGGGCGAGGTCGTGGTTGGCGACGGCGACCTGGATGCGGTTGATGAGCGCCACCGCGGCGGCATGGTGCTCCATGTAGGCGGCGAGCGCGCGCTCGTGGTTCTCGATGCGGCGCTGCTCGCGGGTCGTGGTGATGGCCATCGGGGTCTCCTTCGTGGTGGGGTTGGGCATGCGTCCATGACGGCATGCCTCCGCCGTGACATCAAGGCGTCGGGGCGCATCGACCCTTGATCGACACCATGTGTTCGGAAGCGTTCGGAATGCCCGACGGTCGGCGCCACAGTCTTTCTGTTCGGCTTCCCGTACAGCCGTGCGGTGTCGTGATTGACCCGGCACCGTGGGCAATGCGACAACCTGGACGTGTCGAGCCCTGCCGTGTCCGCCGCCCCTGCTTGGCGCTCACGCATCGTCGGGTCCGGCACCGAAGCCCCTGACCAGCTGCTCGCCAACCCGGCCAACTTCCGCGTCCATCCGAAGGCCCAGCAGGAAGCCCTGGCCGGGGTGCTCGACCAGGTCGGCTGGGTCCAGAACGTGCTCGTCAACCAGCGCACCGGGCACGTCGTCGACGGGCATCTCCGCGTCGCCCTCGCCATCAGCCGCGGCGAGCCATCGGTGCCCGTCCTCTACGTCGACCTCTCCCCCGACGAGGAGCGGCTCGTCCTGGCGTCGCTCGATCCGCTCGCGGCGATGGCCACGGCCGACGAGGCCAAGCTGCGCGAGCTCCTCGCCGAGGTCAGCGTCGACTCCGAGGCCCTGGCAGCGATGCTGGCAGCCCTGGCACCGGCCGAGCCGAAGGATGGCCTGACCGACCCCGACGACGTGCCCGAACCACCCGATGAGGCGACCACGCAGCCGGGTGATCTCTGGCTCCTCGGCGACCATCGCCTGCTCTGCGGTGATGCCGGCTCCGAAGCCGACCTCGACCGACTGCTGCATGGCGTGACGGTCGACCTCTTCCTCACCGACCCGCCCTACAACGTGAAGGTCGAGCCGCGCAGCAACAACGCGATCGCGGCCGGCATGGCCGCGTCGTACGACGAGTCCTACCAGGCCGCGCTCGCCTCGTCCGCGAGCCGCAAGCGCGGGACAAAGGCCCTCGATGCCCAGGGCCTGCACCACTCGGGCTTCGACGTCGCCCGCGGCAAGACCGGCCACCACCAGAAGCTCGATCTCGAACGCCACCCCGAGAAGGCGCAGGCCACCCACCGCAAGCTGCGGGCCAAGGACCGACCCCTCGTCAACGACTTCATCAGCGACGCGGCCTTCGAGGCGTTGCTCCTGGCCTGGTTCTCCAACGCCTCGCGGGTCCTCCGCCCGGGCGGCTCCCTTTACGTCTGGGGTGGCTACGCCAACCTCGGCAATCACCCCTCGCCCTCAAAGCGGCGGGCCTCTACTGCAGCCAGGCGATCATCTGGGACAAAGAGCACCCGGTGCTCACCCGCAAGGATCTGATGGGAGCGCACGAGTGGGCCCTCTATGGGTGGAAGGAGGGCGCCGCCCACCGCTTCTTCGGGCCGTCCAACGCCACGGACCTCTGGCACGTCAAGAAGGTCAGCCCCAACGCCATGGTCCATCTCACCGAGAAGCCGGTGGAGCTGGCACGACGGGCCATCGAGTACAGCTCGCTGTCAGGTGAGGTCGTCCTCGACCCCTTCGCCGGCTCGGGCTCAACGCTCGTCGCCGCCGAGCAGACGGGGCGGCGGGCGTACCTCATGGAGCTCGACCCGCCGTACTGCGACGTCATCGTCGAACGCTGGAAGGCGTTCAGCGGGCAGGAGGCCCGGCGTAGGTAGGTCGCAGCTAGCGCTGGCGCTCGAAGAGGGCCCCGGCGAGCCCGCCGACGACGAGGCCCACCACGACCGCCAGGATCAGCTGGCCGAGGAGGAGGCCGATGATCAATCCGAGGGCCGCACCCACCCCGGCTCCCGATCCAGACCAGCGCATCGCGTCGGACATCTCGCACTCTCCTTCGGTCCACGGGTGCCCATGTCCCACCCATGGCCAGGGTCGCCCCTCAGCACTAGCCTGGCGCATCCCGGGACGCCGGCGGCAGGGTCTTCGGTCATCTCGCCCGGGGCCTTCGGACGCGCGGTGCTGGGATGGCCAACGGAACGGGCCCCACCTCTCGGCTCGAGCCCTACGACCAGGGCTACCGCGACGGCTGGCACGACATCCACATCGCCCACCGCCAGCGCCGCACGCGACGACGAGCGCGGAGCACCGAGTACGCGCTCGGCCACCAGGACGGCCGCATCGACGGCGCGGAGTGGCCCGAGTACCCCGAGTGGTGGCCGGACTTCGCGCAGGCGCCGAGGGTCGCCCACGATCCTGCGTCTCCCGCACGTTTCGAGGCCTCCGACGCCCCAGGCGCCGCAGGCGCCGCAGAAGACGCCGACCGGGTATCCGGGCCCACCGCAGCCGCGGCGGCCGCCTGATGGGCCGCAGGGGTCCCACCCGCGCGCCCGACGCCGCCAAGCTCCGCAAGGGCGAGACGCGTCCGAGCCGCCTCAACGGGATGGAGCCGCTGCCTCGGCATGCGGCACCGCGGATGCCGCGTGGCATGGACGAGGCCGCACAGCGGGTGTGGCGGCGGATCGTGCGCGAGATGGCGGGTAGTGGCGTCATCGAGGCCGCCGACACCGACATCCTGCGCTGCTACTGCGAGGCGGTCGCGGCCTACGAGCGCGACGTGCCCCTGCTCATGCGGGGCGGCCCGGTCATCACCGGCAGTCGTGGCCGCGAGCTCGTGCGCAACCCGATGCACCAGATCGTGCGCGACGACCGCCACGCCATCCGGCTCCTGGCGCGCGAGCTGGGCCTGTCGCCCGCGGCCAGGGCGAGCCTGCGCGTCGCACCCGATGCCGAGGCGCCCGACATCGACGCGGTCCTCGGACCCCCGCCACGGCTCCGGGTGGTCGGTGATGCCTGACCGATGGTCCCCGATGAGCGCACCGGGGGTCCCCGCTTCGCGGCCTTCTGCGAGCGCTTCGTGCGCCATACGAAGGGACGCTGGTCGGGCCAGCCCTTCGTGCTCGAGCCTTGGCAACGCGAGTTCTGGTGGGAGGCGCTCGAGGTCGACCCTGCCACCGCCCTGCGGGTGTACACCGAGGTCGGGCTGGGGCTGCCTCGGAAGAACGGGAAGTCGGGCGTCGCCTCGGCGGCGGCCCATTACTTCCTCTCCGCCGACGGCGAGGCCGAGCCCGAGGTGTACGTCGCCGCGGCCGCGCGGGGCCAGGCGGGCATCGTCCTCGGCCAGGCCCGGCGCATGGCTCTCCAGAGCCCACCGCTGCGCCGGCTGCTGCGGGTCCAGACGCACCTGCTCGAGAACCACCGCAACGGCGGCGTCATGCGCGCCCTGTCGGCCGACGCCGCGCTCCAGCACGGGCTCAACCCCAGCGCCAACATCATCGACGAGCTCCACGCCCACCGCGACGGTGCCCTGCTCACTGCGCTCACGACCGGCACGCTCGCACGCGAGCAGCCCTTCACCTGGTGGATCACGACCGCAGGGGCCCGTGATCCGTTCCTCGGCGAGATGTACGCGATCCTCGAGACCGGTGCCGGGTGATCCTGCAGCTGCTCGCCTACGGGGAGGCCGCCCTCATCGCGCTGCAGGGCAAACATGTGGCCTACCCCATGCTGGCCATCGACCGCTACGCGGTCCTCCACGTCACTGCGGTCGGCTTCGTCGCGCAGGTCATCACAGTCCGACGCTTGACCGCGCGGATCGACTTGCGTACGCTATGCCGTACGTACTAGGCACGCGAAGGGGCCCGATGGCAACCGTCAGCACAACCGAGGCGAGGAAGGACCTCTACCGCCTCGTCGACCAGGTCCAGGACACACACGAGCCGATCCAGATCAATGGCAAGCGTGGCAACGCGGTGCTCGTGAGTGAAGCTGACTGGCAGGCCTTGCAGGAGACGCTCTTCTTGGTCTCGATCCCCGGCATGCGTGAGTCCATCCTCGAGGGCATGGCAACCCCTCCGGACGAGCTCGAGGATGAGCCCGGCTGGTGAGATGGCGCCTCGTCTACACACGCGCGGCGCAAAAGGATGCGAGGCGACTCGCCGCTGCAGGGCTCCGGGACCGGGCGCAGGCCCTGCTCGAGCTACTGGCCGATGACCCCTTTCGGAGCCCTCCGCCCTTCGAGAAGCTCGTAGGTGACCTCGCCGGCGCCTACTCACGACGGATCAACATCCAGCACCGGCTGGTCTACCAGGTCCTCCCGCAGGAACGGATCGTCAAGGTCCTACGGATGTGGTCGCACTACGAGTAGGAATGAGCTAGAAGGGTGGTCGGGGCGAGAGGACTCGCGCCTCCATCTCCGACGTTCAGGTGGTCAGGTTCGTGGAGCCTGAACGAAGTGGGTCCGCCGACGAGATGTCGGCGTGATCGCCGCGAGCGTCGGGTCCCTCAGCCCGAAGACCGAGGGACCCATGGGTTCGAGGATCACCCGTGCTGGGACCTACTCGGCAGCAGGTGGTTCGGGCAGCGGCGGAAGGTCGCCGGAGAAGATGAGGCCGGTGAACTCCTCGGAATAGCCCTTGGCCCCGTCGAGGACGAGGATGGCCGAGAGCCCAGCGTACCCGTCGCTCCCGACGCAGGTGTACGTGGCACCGGTCAACCCACTCGGGAAGAGCCCGCCCGAGTTGAGGAGGTTGGGGGACGAACACGTCCACCCGCCACCATCGTTCCCAATGAAGAGGGCCGACGTGTTGACCACCTTGCTGCCTCCGTCGGCTACGCGGTACTCATCGTCGTTCCAGATTGACGCCACCTCTCCGGCGAGACGAGGGTCGCTGGCGGTCCATCTCTGTGGGTTGCACACGTAGTTCCACCTGTGGGTGACATCCTCGTCTACCTCGGTGTCCGGACCCGAGCAGCCACTCGCCGTCACGATGGTGCCTGTGACCCACGTCGCGGCGACGGCATCGGTCGCTGCCCCCGGCACGCTGCTCGGCTGCTGGAAGGGCTGGGCGACGAGCATCACGCCTCCGATGGCGGCGACGATGGCTCCTGCGGTGATGGCCTTGACTGGACTGAACATGGACTGGGTCCTCCCGATGGCGGTGGGGGAATGGCCGTTGGTGGCCGGGACGGGGCTGGGCTGGTACTCGGTGGTGTCGGTGGTCGAGGGCGTGGTCGAGGTCGCCTTCGGTCGATGGAGGGGCAGGGGCAGCCACCGACCCTGCTGGCGGGTCTGCGGCACCTCGGTCATGACCCGGGCCACGCCTCGCTGCACGCTCTCCGGGGCCTCTTCACGGTCGCTGAACCACGCTTCAAGTCGCTGTTCGTCGTTCATCGCCGGGCCTCCTGCCGCACCGGAGCAGCGTTGACTTTCCGTGCATCTGCCTCCAGCACCGCACGCATCGACTTGGTCGCCGCTTGCAGGCGGGAGTAGACGGTCTGGCGGGGTAGGTCCAGCGCCTCTGCGACCTCGTCCGGGGTCATGCCCAGTAAGTAGCGCAATGTGAGGACCACCCGGTGGTCTATGGACAAGCGTCGGAAGCCTCGTTCCACTTGGTCACGGTCGGCGATGCCCCGGTAGGCATCCCCCGCCCGAGGCTCGTCGGCCACGGGAAGTTCGTCGTCGGAGGTCCACATCGGCTGACGCTTGGCCTCGGCGTAGCAGACCCGAACGAGCAGCCGGTACGACCAGCCTGAGTACTTGGCCGGGTCACGCAGGCGACGCATCTTGCGCCAGATGTCGAGGAGGGCCTGCTGGGTCGCATCCTCGGCCAAGGCCCGGTCGCCCAACACGCCGTGAGCGACACGGAACAGCCGTGGATAGTCAGCGGTCGCCAGCGTCTCGAAGGCGTGCTGGTCGCCCTGCTGAACCCGCACCACGAGGTCTTGGTCCATGCCACCACATCTAGTTGGCTAGCGGTCAATCCGACCGCTGGACCCCCCGGGCCTTGTTCGGACCCTCATAGGGTACGAGGGACGATGTGGGGCAGGATTATGAGATTTCGTCGTATGTGGCCTTGGCTACCCTCGTCAGAACGCCCGTACGCCCCGCCGTGGCCGTGGGTGGTCAATCACCCTGCCGTGAGGGCATCGGCGGCCGTCGCGCCGAGAAGGGCGAAGCCCGGGCGGTGGCCACCACCGTCGGGGATGCGCCCGAGCTTCTTGATGTCGACGTGCACGAGATCACCGGGGTGCTCGTGCTCGTAGCGCAACGGCGCCGCGGCCCGGACCCGCACACCGGTGGCCCACTCGACGTGTGCGAGCAGCGGCAGGCGGTAGCGGCCGAGCACCCGTCCGACCGTGGCCCGGGGCAGGCCCAGGTGGTAGCCGATGCGGTGCGGGCCCCACTGGCGAATGACACGCAGGCCCACGATGCGCCGCTCGGTGCGCCGGGGCAAGCGTGCGGGCGAGCAGTGCGGCCGCGAGCTGCGGTCGGTCAGCGGCAGTCCTTCGCGGTACAGCCGGGCCCAGCGTGACGCGGTCGCGGGCGAACACTGGAACCGCTCGGCGGCCCGCCGTACCGTCCAGCTCTCGTCGACGATGAGGACCGCGAGGCGTCGGCGACCCTCGGGTGTGAGCGGCGCGTTAGGGTGGACCTGAGGATCTCCTCGGACTCTGTGAGTTGTGTAGGGCTCGTAGACGACCGGGAGCCAGCCGTGCTCCATGGTACGCAAGTGCCACTCGACCTCATCGTCGTCGCTGTCCTTCGGGCGGACGGTGACGCTGTGACGGACTGCGAGGCCGATGATGGCGATGGTGTCAATCACTGCGGCCACCTCCCGGCTCTCAACTCACCCAAACATCGTGCCATTTCCTGCACGACGTGCAACTCGGTCCTGCCCACGGCCGTCCACTGCCGCTCGCGCCCGCCATCGATGGCCGTCTCGCTCGGGTCGAAGGCGTACATCGACCACTGCTGGTAGCGGTCCTCGTAGCCGGGCTTGCCGACGTACCAGCCCACGGGTGTGTTCTCGTGGACGGCATCCCACGCGGCTACGAGGAGATCGGCGACCCGATCGTCAGCCATGAGGCTACGGGAGATCTACGGCGAACTGGCCCGGCCACGTCAGCACAACATCGTGCCGCGAGCAGATGTCCACCCATCGACGGTCAGTAGGGCTCAGGGTCGGGGACTCCATGTCACCGAGGCCAGTGCGGATCGCGGTCCCACCCGTGCTGACGTCGCGGCACACCTCGCCGACCTTGCCCGGCTGTACGACGGCGCTATGCCGGAGACCCGCCAACGCATAGCGCAGGCGCTCTTTGCGAGGGTGGAGGTGCTGGGCCCGACGAAGGTCTGGCTATACCCTAGTGAAGAAGCCGCCGCCCAAGGATGGGCGACGGCCATGAGCGGTGAGTTCACCGCACAAGTACGTCGGAATGGTCGGGGCGAGAGGATTTGAACCTCCGACCTCAGCGTCCCGAACGCTGCGCGCTGCCAAACTGCGCCACGCCCCGACAGAAGGACACACACGACGAAGCACGCCGCGTGGAATGGGGATTATAGGCCACCTCGCACAAGCTT